>NZ_JBVKBH010000004.1:51135-698418 GCF_055657175.1 Streptomyces sp. NPDC107581 | reverse complement strand
GGTTGATAGGCCAGATATGGAAGCCTGGTAACGGGTGGAGTTGACTGGTACTAATAGGCCGAGGGCTTGTCCTCAGTTGCTCGCGTCCACTGTGTTGGTTCTGAAACCACGAACAGCCCCACGTTGCCACACGTGGTGCGGCGTTCAGTTTCATAGTGTTTCGGTGGTCATAGCGTGAGGGAAACGCCCGGTTACATTCCGAACCCGGAAGCTAAGCCTCACAGCGCCGATGGTACTGCAGGGGGGACCCTGTGGGAGAGTAGGACGCCGCCGAACTTCTTTTACAGCTCCGGCCCTTGGGCATACAGCCCAGGGGCCGGAGCTTTTTTGCGTTGAGGTAGGGTCAGGGGGCATCGTTGGCTCGTTTTCGCACAGGAGGCCCCCGGGTGGAGGTCCAGGAGACCCGTGTCCAGACAGACCGGGTCCTCACCATCCCCAACATCCTCAGCATGGCGCGGCTCGTCGGCGTACCCCTCTTCCTCTGGCTGATCCTCAGGCCGGAGTTCGGGGGTCCCAACAGCGATGGCTGGGCCCTCCTCGTGCTGGCCTTCAGCGGGATCAGTGACTACCTGGACGGCAAGCTCGCCAGGCGCTGGAACCAGATCAGCAGCCTCGGCCGGCTCCTCGACCCCGCCGCCGACCGGCTGTACGTTCTGTCCACGCTGGTGGGCCTCACCTGGCGCGAGATCCTGCCGCTCTGGCTGACCGGCCTCCTGCTGGTGAGAGAGCTGGTCCTGCTGGTGATGGTGGGCATCCTCAGGCGTCACGGCTATCCGCCCCCGCAGGTGAACTTCCTGGGCAAGGCCGCGACCTTCAACCTGATGTACGCCTTCCCTCTCCTGCTCCTCAGTGACGGAAAGGGATGGATCGCGTCACTCGCTGCCATTTTCGGATGGGCGTTCGCAGTGTGGGGTACAACCCTCTACTGGTGGGCAGGAGTGCTCTACGTGGTACAGGTCCGCCGTCTGGTTCGTGCGGACGCCGCGGCCGATTGAGCTCGTTGATTGTCCGGACATGGTGGCCCGATGGCCCGCTGTCCACATCTGCGGGACAATCATGACGGGTGAAGTCGGCTAGACCGTCGTCTCTTTAGGAGGACGCTTCCGACATGAAGGCCGTCGTGATGGCCGGTGGCGAAGGCACACGCCTTCGCCCTATGACCTCCAGCATGCCCAAGCCGCTCCTGCCGGTGGTGAACCGCCCGATCATGGAGCACGTGCTGCGGCTGCTCAAAAGGCATGGGCTCAACGAGACCGTTGTCACCGTGCAGTTCCTGGCATCGCTCGTCAAGAACTACTTCGGCGACGGCGAAGAGCTCGGAATGGAGCTCACATATGCCAACGAGGAGAAGCCGCTCGGTACCGCCGGAAGCGTCAAGAACGCCGAAGAGGCGTTGAAGGACGACGCCTTCCTCGTCATCTCCGGTGACGCCCTGACCGACTTCGACCTCACCGACCTGATCGATTTCCACAAGGAGAAGGGCGCACTCGTCACGGTCTGTCTCACCCGGGTGCCCAATCCGCTGGAGTTCGGCATCACGATCGTCGACGAGGAAGGCAAGGTCGAGCGATTCCTCGAGAAGCCGACCTGGGGTCAGGTCTTCTCCGACACGGTCAACACCGGCATTTATGTCATGGAGCCCGAAGTCTTCGACTACGTCGAGCCCGATGTGCCCGTCGACTGGTCCGGAGACGTCTTCCCACAGCTGATGAAGGAAGGCAAGCCCATCTACGGCTATATCGCCGAGGGCTACTGGGAGGACGTCGGCACCCACGAGAGTTATGTGAAGGCGCAGGCCGACGTCCTGGAGGGCAAGGTCAACGTCGACATCGACGGGTTCGAGATCTCCCCGGGCGTCTGGGTGGCGGAGGGTGCCGAGGTGCATCCGGATGCCGTACTGCGCGGACCGCTCTACATCGGCGACTACGCCAAGGTGGAGGCCGGCGCGGAAATCCGCGAGCACACCGTCGTGGGGTCCAACGTCGTCGTCAAGAGCGGTGCCTTTCTGCACCGCGCCGTCGTGCACGACAACGTGTATGTCGGCCAGCACAGCAATCTGCGCGGCTGTGTCGTGGGCAAGAACACCGACATCATGCGGGCTGCCCGGATCGAGGACGGGGCGGTCATCGGTGATGAGTGCCTGATCGGTGAAGAATCGATCGTTCAGGGCAATGTCCGGGTCTACCCGTTCAAGACCATCGAGGCCGGTGCCTTCGTCAACACCTCGGTCATCTGGGAGTCCAGAGGGCAGGCGCAACTCTTCGGCGCCCGAGGTGTGTCCGGCATCCTGAACGTGGAGATCACACCCGAACTGGCCGTGCGGCTGGCCGGCGCCTATGCGACCACGCTGAAGAAGGGTGCCACGGTCACCACGGCCCGCGATCACTCGCGGGGCGCCCGTGCGCTCAAGCGGGCCGTCATCTCGGCGCTCCAGGCCAGCGCCATCGACGTACGCGACCTGGAGAACGTGCCGTTGCCCGTGGCGCGGCAGCAGACCGCGCGAGGCAGTGCCGGCGGCATCATGATCCGTACCTCGCCGGGTGTGCCGGACTCCGTCGACATCATGTTCTTCGACGGGCAGGGCGCGGATCTGTCGCAGGGCGGTCAGCGCAAGCTCGACCGGGTGTTCGCGCGGCAGGAGTACCGCAGGGCGTTCCCCGGGGAGATCGGCGATCTGTACTTCCCGGCGAGCGTCTTCGACTCGTACACCGGCTCGCTGCTGAGGAACGTCGACACCACCGGGATCGCGGAGTCGGGTCTGAAGGTCGTCGTGGACGCCTCCAACGGCAGCGCCGGCCTCGTCCTGCCGAGCCTTCTCGGCAAGCTCGGTGTGGACTCGCTGACCGTCAATCCCGGTCTCGACGAGGCCAGGCCCACGGAGACCGAGGAGATGCGCCGCAACGGGCTGATGCGGCTCGGCGAGATAGTGGCGTCCTCGAGGGCCGCGTTCGGCGTCCGGTTCGACCCCGTGGGCGAGCGGCTGTCGCTCGTGGACGAGAAGGGCCGGATCATCGAGGACGACCGGGCGCTGCTGGTGATGCTGGACCTGGTGGCGGCCGAGCGGCGCAGCGGCAGGGTGGCGCTGCCGGTGACCACCACCCGGATCGCCGAACAGGTGGCCGCCTATCACGGCACACAGGTCGAATGGACCACCACCTCTCCCGACGACCTCACGCGTGTGGGGCGTGAAGAGGCCACCATCTTCGGCGGCGACGGCAAGGGCGGCTTCATCGTCCCCGAGTTCAGCAGCGTCTATGACGGGACGGCGGCCTTCGTACGGCTGATCGGGCTGGTGGCGCGTACGCAGCTCACGCTGAGCCAGATCGACGCGCGGATTCCGCGGGCGCACGTCCTCAAGCGGGACCTGGCGACCCCGTGGGCCGTCAAGGGCCTGGTGATGCGGCGTGTCGTCGAGGCGGCCGGGGATCGCTTTGTCGACACGACCGACGGTGTGCGGGTCGTGGAGACCGACGGCCGCTGGGTGATGGTGCTGCCCGACCCGGCGGAGGCCGTCACCCACCTGTGGGCCGAGGGTCCCGACGACGCCGGGGCGCAGGCCCTGCTGGACGAGTGGTCCGCCGTGGTGGACAGCGCAGGGCGGTAGGGCAGGCAGGCCGGACGGCCCGAACCACTGGCACACACGCGTGCCGGACAAGTGTCCTCCGGGGGGCCTGTCCGGCACGCCGGTGGGGCCATTCGGAGGTACTGCTCGCGACATGCGACGATGTGCGGCATGCCGCAGCAACCCCCCGTTCGGAGCAGCCCCCCGCGGCCGCAGCGTCCGGACGCCTCCATGTCGTTGATCACCAACGTCATGGACCACAGCCTCGACGACGGGTACGCCGAGGCTGCCGCCCGGAGGAAGTCCCAGGGGGAAGGCGGGCTGCCCAAGACCCTGAGGGCGAAGCTGGGCCTGGCGGCCGGGCTGGTGCTCGCGGCGCTGGTCGTGACCGTGGGGGCGGCGCAGGCGCGTGTCGCGGCACCCGTGGTGGCCAAGGAGCGCCAGGAGCTCATCGACCGCATCGACCGGGAGACCGCGAGCGCGGACAAGCTGGAGAGCAGTGTCGACACGTTGCGTGACGACGTGAGCGCACGGCAGCGGGCGGCTCTGAAGAAGAGCGGCGCCGGTGCCGAGGCGGATCTGGTGAGTGTCCTGTCGGGCGCCACCGAGGTGCACGGTCCCGGGGTCAAGCTCGTCGTGAACGACGCCAAGGAGGCCAGCACCGGCGGCGACGGCACCAACCCGCGCGAGACCTCCGGTTTCTCCGACACCGGGCGGGTGCGTGACCGGGACATGCAGCGCGTGGTCAACGGACTGTGGACCTCCGGGGCCGAGGCCGTGTCGATCAACGGGCAGCGGCTGACGGCCCTGTCCGCGGTCAGGGCCGCGGGTGACGCGATACTGGTCGACAACAGGCCGCTGGTGCCGCCGTACACGGTGCTGGCGGTGGGGGACGGGGAACGGCTGAGCACCAGGTTCCAGAACAGTGCCGACGGGTTGTACCTGCACGCCCTGGAGCAGAACTACGGGATCCGGGCCAGCATCTCCGCGCAGGGCGACGTCCGGTTGCCCGCCGCACCGAGTGTGATCGTACGCACAGCACAGCCGAACGCCGAGACATCTGAGAAGGGCACATCGTGATCGCCGTACTGGGCCTCGTCGTGGGAGTCGTGGCCGGCCTGTTGGTCCGGCCCGAGGTTCCGGCGGTCGTCGAGCCGTACCTTCCGATCGCCGTCGTGGCGGCGCTGGACGCCGTGTTCGGCGGTCTGCGGGCCATGCTCGACGGCATCTTCGACGACAAGGTCTTCGTGGTGTCGTTCCTGTCCAACGTGGTCGTGGCCGCGCTGATCGTGTTCCTGGGGGACAAGTTGGGTGTGGGCGCGCAGCTGTCCACCGGTGTCGTCGTGGTCCTGGGCATCCGGATCTTCTCCAACGCCGCGGCGATCCGGCGGCACGTCTTCCGGGCGTGAGAGCGATGAGCAACCAGGAGGAGCAGCCGGAGAACAGGCTGCGCAAGGAACTGCCCGACGAGGTGCCGGCTTCGGCGGCCGAGTCCGCACCGGCCCCCGCCGAGAGCGGTGAGCCGCAGCTCACCGGGCGCGAGCGGCTGGTCAAGGGGCTGTGGCCGCTGCGCCTCACCCGGGCCCAACTCATCGTCGCCCTGCTGCTGTTCGGGCTCGGTTTCGGGCTGGCGGTGCAGGTGGCGTCGAACAGCGACAGCGACAGCGCGCTGCGCGGCGCACGTCAGGAAGATCTTGTTCGCATTCTCGATGAACTGGATTCGCGCACTCAGCGTCTTGAGGACGAGAAGCAGGGACTCGAAAAGCAGCGGTCGGAACTGCAGAGCAGCTCCGACCAGGCCGCGGAGGCACGCAAGCAGACCGCCGAGAAGAAGAGACAACTCGGCATCCTGGCGGGCACCGTGGCGGCGCAGGGTCCCGGCATCACCATGACGATCCAGGACACGAAGGGGACGGTCAAAGCGGACATGCTGCTCGACGCGATCCAGGAGCTGCGCGCGGCCGGTGCCGAGGCGATCCAGGTCAATGGGGTACGCGTGGTCGCAAGCACCTACTTCACCGACTCGGAGAAGAGTGTGAGCGTCGACGGGAACAAGATCGACGCCCCCTATCGTTTCCAGGTCATCGGCAAGCCGCAGGATCTCGAGCCGGCGTTGAACATTCCGGGCGGAGTGGTGCAGACGCTGGAGAAGGAGCAGGCCACGGTGACCGTGGAGCGGTCGAGCAAGATCGTTGTGGACGCCTTGCGACAGGCGAAGCAGCCTGACTACGCTCGGTCGTCCTCCCAGTGAACCGGTGGTGCATGGGGGACGTCCGGCAGGGGCATGAGGTTGCGGGGGGTCGGCGCACCGAAGGGGCGGTGCGTGGTGGAAACTGTTTGGCGGATACGGACGTTGTGAGAATGTCCGGGTCGGCCGGTGTAGGCAATCAGGGTTCGTCCTGCCCCACGGGCGGGTCTGTTTCGGTCAAGGGGAATCGCCCGTGAAGTTGTTTGCGAAGTTGTTCGGCAAGAGCGCGCGAGAGGGCAGCGACAATGCGACCGCTCGCCATCGCGCACAGCCTGACGCAGAGGGTCAGCGCCCGCTGTTCCGTGACCAGGTCGCTGGTCCGGGCGGTGACATTTCCGGAGGTCAGGGCGCGGCGTCTGTTGACCCTGCACAGTCCGGCGGCATAGGTTTCGGGCAACCGTCAACCTCAGGTGCGGGTGGAGGGTTTGCCTCCGGCCCGTACGCGTCCAATGCCCCGTCGGGACAGTCGCGGCAGGAGGATCCGTCCATGTCGGTCCTGGTATGTACGAGGTGCGGTAACCGCAACGCGGAGAGCGCCCGGTTCTGCTCCAACTGCGGCGCGCCGCTGCGCGCCGGGGTGGCGCCGGAGCGCGCCTCGGAGACGACGTCCACGATCTCCATCTCGGGTCTCGAGGCCTACGACGCCGAGGTGACCGGGCAGACCCAGGTGCCGATGCTCTCGCCCGAGGCGCAGGCCGCGGTCGACGCGCTGCCGCTGGGCTCGGCGCTGCTGGTGGTGCGCCGGGGGCCGAACTCGGGCAGCCGCTTCCTGCTGGACAGCGACCTGACCACGGCCGGCCGCCATCCGCAGAGCGACATCTTCCTGGACGACGTCACGGTCTCGCGGCGCCACGTGGAATTCCGGCGCTCCCCGGACGGCTCGTTCACGGTGGCCGACGTCGGCAGCCTGAACGGTACGTACGTCAACCGTGAGCGGATCGACCAGGTCCCTCTCTCGAACGGTGACGAGGTGCAGATCGGCAAGTACCGGCTGGTCTTCTACGCGAGCCGGCAGGGCATCTGACCCCCCGGATCCCGTCCGGGGGACCCCAGGGAAGGTCCATGCTTCAAACACCGAGCGGCGGTGCCCGAAGCGGTGCCGCCGCCGCGGACAGTGGGCTGATGAGCATCGGCACGGTGCTGAACGCGCTGCGCGACGAGTTCCCCGAAGTCACCATCTCCAAGATCCGCTTCCTGGAGTCGGAGGGGCTCATCGAGCCGCGGCGGACCCCGTCGGGGTACCGCAAGTTCAGTGCCGGGGACGTCGAGCGCCTCGGTCACGTCCTGAGGATGCAGCGGGACCACTATCTGCCGCTCAAGGTGATCCGCGAGCACCTGGCGGCCATGGAGCGGGGCGAGGCCGTCCAGCTGCCCGTGGTGGGCCGCCAGCGCACCGGGGCGGAGGCGCCGGAGCCGGCCGAGCGGCCCACGGTCGCCCGGGTCGGCAGGGCCGAGCTGCTGGCCGCCGCCGGCATCGACGAGGGTGAACTCGAGGAGTGGGCGTCGTACGGGCTCGTCGCTCCCCTGGAGGACGGTGCGTACGACGCCGAGGCCGTCACCGTGGTCGCGCTCGTCGCCGAGCTGGGCCGGTTCGGGATCGAGCCGCGCCACCTGCGGGTGATGAAGGCCGCGGCCGACCGTGAGGCGGGGCTCGTGGACCAGGTGGTGGCCCCCCTCAAGCGTCACCGCAACCCGCAGACCAGGGCCCACGCAGAGGACCGTACGAAGGAGCTGGCGCAGCTCACGGTGAAGCTGCACGCTGCACTGGTACAGACCGCACTGGGCGTACGGCTGCCCTGAGCGGCGGGGCGAGCGGTCGGCCGGATCGGGCACCTGTTCCCGGCCCGACTACCCAAACGTCCCGGGCACGGCCTAGGGTTGCTGTGTGAACGAGCTCGATGTCGTAGGTGTCCGGGTCGAAATGCCCTCCAACCAACCGATCGTGCTCCTGCGCGAAGTGGGAGGCGACCGTTACCTCCCCATCTGGATCGGGCCGGGGGAGGCGACGGCGATCGCCTTCGCCCAGCAGGGCATGGCCCCCGCGCGACCGCTGACCCACGACCTGTTCAAGGACGTGCTGGAGGCCGTCGGCCAGGAGCTGACCGAAGTACGCATCACGGATCTGCGTGAGGGCGTCTTCTATGCGGAGCTGGTCTTCGCCAGCGGGGTCGAGGTGAGTGCCCGTCCCTCCGACGCCATAGCGCTCGCCCTGCGGACCGGAACGCCGATCTACGGCAGCGACACGGTGCTGGACGACGCCGGCATCGCGATTCCGGACGAGCAGGAGGACGAGGTGGAGAAGTTCCGCGAGTTCCTCGACCAGATCTCGCCCGAGGACTTCGGCACCAGCAGTCAGTGAGGCGGGTCCGGCCGGGCGGTCCGAGGGGCCGTGACCGGCCGGACGGCGGTACGTCGACGCCTCCGGCGCCATGGCAATTGCCACCGGCCATTGAGAGCGTCCTACGGTCTCCCGCGAAAGCATTCGGCTAGCCTTTCCCCGCGGTGGGGCACGGGAAACCACTCCTGGGGTGATTATCACTCGGCGTGCCGAGTGTGGCGATCGTTGACGCACCCCTGGTGACTGCCTACCGTCGAGAAGGCAGGTCAAGGACGGAGGTCGGCGTGAGAACCAGCGGCGACGGTACGGTTGGGGGTGCCCCCGGACGCGGTCTCGGGGACAGTGGTCCGTACCCGCTTCACAGCAGCGCGGCCGATCACGCCCAGCAGCGACCGACGGCGGTGCCGAACGGCGGAGGGGCGGCGGCGATGACGTCCGAAGAGATCGGCTACCGCGGGCCCACGGCCTGCGCGGCCGCCGGCATCACCTACCGGCAGCTCGACTACTGGGCCCGCACCGGTCTCGTCGAGCCCAGCGTGCGGCCCGCCTACGGGTCGGGCACCCAGCGCCTCTACAGCTTCCGGGACATCGTCGTCCTGAAGATCGTGAAGCGGTTCCTGGACACCGGGGTCTCGCTGCAGAACATCCGCACGACCGTGCAGCACCTCAGGGAACGCGGTTTCCGCGACCTGGAGCGGATGACCCTCATGAGCGACGGTGCCACGGTGTACGAGTGCACCTCGCCCGACGAGGTCCACGCCCTGCTCCAGGGCGGTCAGGGCATCTTCGGGATCGCCGTCGGCGTGGTCTGGCGGGACGTGGAAAGCGCGCTCTCCCAGCTGCACGGCGAGCGCATCGACACCGGTGAGACGCTGGTCGGGCACAATCCCGCCGACGAACTGGCACGGCGCCGCAACCGGGCCGTCTGAACGCGGGGCCCGCACCCGGGGCGTCCTGAACGCGGGGCCCGCACCCGGAGCGTCCTGAACGCGGCTGCCGCCCTCATGGGGCCGTCCGGGCGTCGGAGCCCTGTTCCGGGCCGCTCCGTGCCGGTCCATTGTCAGTGGCGTGGTGCAGCATCGGAGATGTGAGAAACGCGCCCACGATCCTGCATCTCGACATGGATGCCTTCTACGCCTCGGTGGAGCAGGCATCCAAGCCGAGCCTGCGTGGGAAGGCCGTCGTCGTGGGCGGACTGGGGCCGCGCGGGGTGGTGGCCACGGCGTCCTACGAGGCACGGGTGTTCGGAGTCCATTCGGCGATGCCGATGGCCCAGGCCCGTCGGCTGGCGCCGAACGCCGCCTACCTGGTGCCGCGCTTCGCCCTGTACCGGTCGGTCAGCGAGCAGGTGATGGCGCTGCTGCAGGAGCTCTCGCCGCTGGTGGAGCCGCTGAGCCTGGACGAGGCGTTCGTGGATCTGGAGGCCACAGGAGCCGCCTGGGACGAGGAGTCGGCCCGCCTGGTCGGAGTCAGGCTGCGCGGCGACATACGGGCACTCACGGGCCTCACGGGGTCGGTGGGGCTGGCCGCCTCCAAGATGCTCGCGAAGATCGCCTCGGAGCAGGCCAAGCCCGACGGACTCGTGCTCATCGAGCCCGGGACCGAGCGGGCGCTGCTGGGACCCCTGCCGGTGCGGACCCTGCCCGGTATCGGACCGGCCACCGGGGACCACTTGCGGCGGGCCGGGATCACCACGGTCGAGGAGCTGGCCGAGGCGGGCGAGGACGAACTCGTACGGCTGCTGGGCAAGGCGCACGGGCATGCGCTGCACGCCATGGCGCTGGCGCGTGACGACCGGCCCGTGGTGGCCGAGCGGGAGACCAAGTCGGTATCGGTCGAGGACACCTATGACGTGGACATCCACGACCGGCTGAGGGTGGGGCTGGAGGTGCAGCGGCTCGCCGACCGGTGCGTGCGCCGGCTGCGCGAGGCGGGACTGTCCGGGCGGACCATCGTGCTGAAGGTGCGACGATACGACTTCTCGACGCTGACCCGCTCCGAGACGCTCAGGGGCCCCACGGACGACCCCGCGGTGATCCGGGAGGCGGCGGCGCGGCTGCTGGAGTCCGTCGACACCACGGGCGGGGTGCGGCTGCTCGGTGTGGGGGTCTCCGGGCTCGCCGACTACACCCAGGAGGACCTGTTCGCGCAGGCGGCGGGCGAGCGGTCCGCATCCGCGCAGGCGCCGGAGGAGGCCGTGCCCGAGGCCGTTGAGCAGCCGGAGCCCGCGGAGCGGCACTGGCGTGCCGGGCACGATGTGCGGCATGCCGAGTACGGGCACGGCTGGGTGCAGGGCAGTGGCCTGGGGCGGGTCACCGTGCGCTTCGAGACGCCGCAGTCCGGGCCGGGGCGGGTGCGTACGTTTCGGGTGGAGGACCCTGAGCTGGAGTTGGCGGAGCCGCTGCCGTTGGTGCCGGGTGGGGTGGACGCCGAGCTGTAGTCCCGTTCGCTGCGGGGTGCGGGTTGGCTGTGGTTTTGCGCGGTTCCTCGCGCCCCTGGGGTGGGTGGGGGTGCTGGTTGGTGTGTGGGGTGCGGGTTGGCTGTGGTTTTGCGCAGCTCCCCGCGCCCCTGGGGGCGGGGGTGCTGGTTCGTGTGTGGGGTGGGGTTCGTTGTGGTGTTTGCGCAGCTTCCCGCTGCCCCTGGAGGGGCGGTCGTGGGGGGATCTCAGGTTTCCTCGGTGCCTGCCAGTTTGCCGAAGTCGTGGTCCGGGAGGGGTGGCGGGGCCACGTCCAGGCCGTAGTGGTGGTAGAGCTGGAGTTCCTGCTCGGGAGAGAGGTGACGGCCCACGCCGAAGTCGGGGGCGTCCTTGATGAGCGCGCGGTCGTAGGGGACCTGGAGGGCGCCCTCGACCAGTTCGCTCGGCTCCAGGGGGACGAAGGCGTCCCGGGAGAACAGGCCGGTGCGTATGGCCGCCCACTCCGGCACTCCCGTCGCGTCGTCGAGGTACACCTCGTCGACGGTGCCGATCTTGGTGCCACTGCGGTCGAACGCCTTGCGGCCGATCAGGTTGCGCGGATCGATGTCGGTCTGCACGGTCCCTCTCCCTCCACTTGGTCGCAACTCATCCGTAAGCACTACAAAAGAGCACATTCAAGGAGGCGGCCACTCGAGGGCTCGGGCGTTGACCTCGCTGGTACGCTGACAGCGGCTGCTGACCCCGTGCGGGAGAGTCCTCCGACCACCTCGGAGGCGCCGAAGGAGCAAATCCTCCCCGGAATCTCTCAGGCTCACGTACCGCACGGACGAGGTCACTCTGGAAAGCAGGGCGAGTGTCGACGGCACCCGCCCTCACCGACGGTGAAAGCCGGGACCCACGGGCGCCCGGTGAAACTCTCAGGTTGAGATGACAGAGGGGGAGGCCGTCGGGGTAACCGCGCCGTGGTGCCCCTCGAAGGTCGCGTCAGACCAGGAGGCCTCCGCAATGACCGCCCATCGCATTCCGCTCTCCGAGCTCGAAGCGGGCATCCCCTTCGAACAGCGCCACATCGGGCCCGACCAGGAGGCGCGGGCCAAGATGCTCGCGCACGTCGGCTACGGCTCGCTCGACGAGCTGACCGCCGCCGCGGTCCCGGACGTGATCAAGAACGCGGACGCCCTGGACCTGCCGGGCGCCCGCACCGAGGCCGAGGTGCTCGCCGAGCTGCGCTCGCTCGCCGACCGCAACCAGGTCCTCGGCTCGATGATCGGGCTCGGCTACCACGGCACCTTCACCCCGCCGGTCATCCTGCGCAACGTCATGGAGAACCCGTCCTGGTACACGGCCTACACGCCGTACCAGCCGGAGATCTCTCAGGGCCGCCTGGAGGCCCTGCTGAACTTCCAGACGATGGTCGCCGAGCTCACCGGCCTGCCCACCTCCGGCGCCTCCCTGCTGGACGAGGGCACCGCGGCCGCCGAGGCGATGTCGCTGTCCCGGCGCATGGGCAAGAACAAGAAGGGCATCTTCCTGGTCGACGCGGACGCGCTGCCGCAGACCATCGCCGTCATCGAGACGCGTGCGGAGCCGACCGGTGTCGAGGTCGTCGTGGCCGACCTCAGCGACGGCATTCCGGCCGACATCGCCGCGCGCGAGATCAACGGCGTGCTGATCCAGTACCCGGGCGCCTCCGGCGCCGTACGCGACCTCAAGCCGGTCATCGACCAGGCGCACGAGCTGGGCGCCCTCGTCACCGTCGCCGCCGACCTGCTCGCGCTCACCCTGCTGACCTCGCCGGGCGAGCTGGGCGCGGACATCGCCGTGGGCACCACCCAGCGCTTCGGTGTGCCGATGGGCTTCGGCGGGCCGCACGCGGGCTACATGGCGGTGCACGAGAAGTTCGCGCGCAGCCTGCCCGGCCGTCTCGTCGGCGTCTCCGTCGACGCCGACGGGCACAAGGCCTACCGCCTCGCGCTGCAGACCCGTGAGCAGCACATCCGCCGCGAGAAAGCCACCAGCAACATCTGCACGGCGCAGGTGCTGCTCGCCGTGATGGCCGGCATGTACGCCGTCTACCACGGCCCCGAGGGCCTGCGGGCCATCGCCCGCCGCACCCACCGCTACGCCACGATCCTCGCCGAGGGCCTGAAGGCCGGCGGTGTCGAGATCGTCCACGGCGCCTACTTCGACACCCTCACCGCGCGCGTGCCCGGCAAGGCCGCCGAGATCGTCGCCGCGGCCTGCGCGGGCGGTGTCAACCTGCGCCTGGTCGACGCCGACCACGTCTCCCTCGCCTGCGACGAGACCACCAACCGCGCCCAGCTGGACGCCGTCTTCGCCGCCTTCGGTGTCGCGGGCGACATCGAGGCGCTGGACGTGACGGCCGCGGACACCCTGCCCGAGGGCCTGCTCCGCTCCGACGACTTCCTCGCCCACCCGGTCTTCCACGACCACCGCTCCGAGACCGCGATGCTGCGCTACCTGCGCAAGCTCGCCGACCGCGACTACGCGCTCGACCGCGGCATGATCCCGCTGGGCTCCTGCACCATGAAGCTCAACGCGACCACCGAGATGGAGCCGGTCACCTGGCCCGAGTTCGGCCAGCTGCACCCCTTCGTCCCCGCCGAGCAGGCCGAGGGCTACCTCACGCTCATCCGCGAGCTGGAGGAGCGTCTCGCCGAGGTCACCGGCTACGACAAGGTCTCGCTCCAGCCGAACGCGGGTTCGCAGGGCGAGCTGGCCGGTCTGCTGGCCGTGCGCGGCTACCACCGGGCCAACGGCGACGAGCAGCGCACGGTGTGCCTGATCCCGTCCTCCGCGCACGGCACCAACGCCGCCAGCGCCGTGATGGCCGGGATGAAGGTCGTCGTCGTGAAGACCGCCGAGGACGGCGAGATCGACGTCGAGGACCTGCGGGCCAAGATCGAGCAGCACCGCGACGAGCTGGCGGTGCTGATGATCACGTACCCGTCGACGCACGGCGTCTTCGAGGAGCACGTCGCCGACATCTGCGCCCAGGTGCACGAGGCGGGCGGCCAGGTGTACGTCGACGGCGCCAACCTCAACGCCCTGGTCGGCCTCGCCAAGCCGGGCCACTTCGGCGGTGACGTCTCGCACCTGAACCTGCACAAGACCTTCTGCATCCCGCACGGCGGCGGCGGCCCCGGCGTCGGCCCGGTCGCGGTCCGCGCGCACCTGGCGCCGTACCTGCCCAACCACCCGCTGCAGCCGGCGGCCGGTCCGGAGACGGGCGTCGGCCCGATCTCGGCGGCGCCGTGGGGCAGCGCGGGCATCCTGCCCATCTCGTGGGCGTACGTCCGTCTGATGGGCGGCGAGGGCCTCAAGCGCGCCACCCAGGTGGCCGTGCTCTCCGCGAACTACATCGCCAAGCGCCTGGAGCCGCACTACCCGGTGCTCTACACCGGCCCCGGCAACCTGGTCGCGCACGAGTGCATCATCGACCTGCGCCCGCTGACCAAGGCGACCGGCGTGAGCGTGGACGATGTCGCCAAGCGGCTCATCGACTACGGCTTCCACGCGCCGACCATGTCCTTCCCGGTGGCCGGCACGCTGATGATCGAGCCGACCGAGTCCGAGGACCTGGCCGAGCTGGACCGTTTCTGCGACGCGATGATCGCCGTTCGCGCCGAGATCGAGAAGGTCGGCTCCGGCGAGTGGCCCGCCGAGGACAACCCGCTGGCCGGCGCGCCGCACACCGCCGCCGCGCTCGGCGGTGAGTGGAAGCACGCCTACACCCGCGAGGAGGCCGTCTTCCCGGCCGGGGTCTCGGCCGCCGACAAGTACTGGCCGCCGGTGCGCCGCATCGACCAGGCCTTCGGCGACCGCAACCTGGTCTGCTCCTGCCCGCCGCTGGACGCGTACGAGGACTGAGTGAGTGCGTGAGGGCCCCCGTCCGGGCACGGGCGGGGGCCCTCACGCATGCTCTACGCCGTTGCCAGCGCGACTTCGGTCGACTTGATCAGCGCGATCACGTCCGAGCCCACGAAGAGGCCGAGGGCCTCGGCGGCGTCCTTGGTGATCACCGCCGTGAGTTCGCCGCCGGCCACGGAGATCTTCACGGAGGCCATGGCTCCGCCGAGGACGAGATGGACGATCGCGCCGGGCAGCCGGTTGCGGATGGACACGCCGTCGACCCCGCTCGTGGCGAGGGAGATCTCCGTCGACTTCACCAGCGCGCGGACACGCGAGTCCGGGGCGAGGCCGAGCTGCTCGACGGCCTCCGTGGTGATGGCCGCCATGAGCTCCTGCCCGCCGTCCAGACGGAGCCTGACCGTGGCCATGACCTCGCCGGGGCGGACCTCGGTGACGGTGCCGGGGAGCTGGTTGCGGATGCTCAGTGTCATGGGCACCCACGGTAGAGCGCGTGTCCGTTCAGGCAGGGTATGCGTGCGTCTGGGTCGCCTTCACCGTCGCCCAGACAGCTGCGCCCGGGTGCAGGTCCAGCTCGGCCGCGGCAACCGTGGTGAGATCGGCGGCCAGGGACAGCTCGCCGGTGAGGTCGGCGCGGATCTGGTCGCCGTGGGTCTCGAGCCCCGCGACCTCACAGCGCCACAGGTTGCGGGCGCTGCTGCCGGTGGGCCGGTCCCGGAAGAGGGTGACGGCGACCGGCGGGAACGCCACGAAGACCGGCCCGGTCAGGTCCTCCGTGGTCGTGATCGACGGCCCCGCCCCGAGTCGTACGGTGTGCCCCTCGGCCACTCCCCGGTAGAGGTTGAGGCCGACCAGCTGGGCGATGTAGTCGGTACGCGGGCGGCGGGCGATCTCGGACGGAGCGCCCTCCTGGACGACCCGGCCGTGCTCGACGACCACCAGCCGGTCGGCGAGCACCATGGCGTCGAGCGGATCGTGTGTGACCAGAACGGCGACCGCCTCGAACTCGGCCAGATGGCGGCGGAGCTGGGCGCGCACCTCCAGCCGGGTGCGGGCGTCCAGGGCCGCGAGCGGCTCGTCCAGGAGCAGCAGCCGGGGCCGGGTGGCGAGCGCGCGGGCGAGCGCTACGCGCTGGGCCTGGCCGCCGGAGAGACGGCGGGGCTTGGCGCCGGCGTGCTCGGCGAGGCCCATCCGGTCCAGCCAGGCCGCGGCCTGCGCGCGGGCCTCGGCCTTGGTGGAGCCCTGGCAGCGCGGCCCGAAGGCCACGTTGTCCAGGGCGGACAGGTGCGGGAAGAGCAGATAGTCCTGGAACACGACGCCGACCGGGCGGGACTCCGGCGGGATGTGTTCCAGGGAGGCGCCGTCCAGCCGCAGATGGCCGTCGCTGAGGGGGACCAGACCGGCGAGGGCGCGCAGCGCGGTGGTCTTGCCGGCGCCGTTCGGACCGAGGAGCGCGACGACGTCCCCGGGTGCGGCGGCCAGCCGGACGTCGAGCCGGAAGGAGCCCTGGACCACGACGAGGTGGGCGTCCAGCCCCTGCTCGCCCACGGCCTTGGGCGCGAGGTCCGCCTCGGGGGCGTCGATGTCGGTCATGAAGGGAACGTCCAGCGGGGTCTCGTCGGGGGCGTGGTCTGGTCGTACAGCGTGGTCGGCGGGGCGGTGTGCCGTCGTACACGTCCGATGGTCCCCCATGCGCGTCCGGCCGTCAGGAGCCGGTCAGCCACCGGTCGCGCAGTCCCGCCAGTACGGCGATGGACACGGCCAGCAGGACCAGGCTGAGGGCGATGGCCGCGTCGGGGTCGTTCTGCAGGGCGAGGTAGACCGCGAGGGGCATGGTCTGGGTGCGGCCGGGGAAGTTCCCGGCGAAGGTGATCGTGGCCCCGAACTCGCCGAGCGCACGGGCCCAGGCCAGGACGGCGCCCGCGGCGATGCCGGGGGCGATCAGCGGCAGGGTGACCCGGCGGAAGGCGGTGAAGCGGGAGGCCCCCAGCGTGGTGGCCGCCTCCTCGAAGCGCGGATCGGCGGCACGCAGGGTGCCCTCGACGCTGATGACCAGGAACGGCATCGCGACGAACGCCTCCGCGATGACGACCCCCGTGGTGGTGAACGGCAAGGTGATCCCGAACCAGGAGTCGAGCCACTTGCCGACGACTCCGTTGCGGCCCAGGGCGAGCAGCAGAGCCACACCGCCGACCACCGGCGGGAGCACCAGGGGCAGGGTCACCAGAGCGCGGACCAGGCCCCGGCCGGGAAACTCCGTACGGGCCAGCAGCCAGGCCAGCGGTACGCCGAGCACGAGGCTGACGGCGGTCGCGGCCGTGGCGCTGATGAGGGACAGCTGGAGCGCCTGCCACACCTCGGCGCTGGTCAGCAGGTCCGGCAGGCTGCGCCAGGGAGCGCGGACGAGCAGGGCGATCAGCGGCAGCAGCAGGAACGCCAGGGCCGCCAGGCCCGGCACGAGCAACGGGAGGGGCGCTCCGTGCCGTGCCGTCCGGACGCGACGGCGCCGCGGCCCACCCGTGCGGGGGTCGGCCGCGGCGCCGGGCTTGTCGAGCGAGGTCACGGCTTGAGGAACCCGGCCTGGCTCAGGACCTGCTGGCCCTCGGCGGACTGCACCAGCGCAATGAACTCCTTGGCCGCCTGGGCGTTCTTGGCGTCCTTCAGCTGGGCGATCGGGTAGTCGTTGATGGCCTTGGCCGACTCGGGGAACTCCACGCCCTCCACCTTGCCGCCCGCCGCCTTCACATCGGTCTTGTAGACCACCGCGGCGTCGGCCTCCTTCAGCACCACCTTGTTGAGGGCGGACTTGACGTCCTGCTCGTAGGAGACCGGGGTGAGCTTGAGGCTGCTGGCGTCCAGCGCCTTCTGCGCGGCGGCGCCGCACGGCACGGTCTTGTCGCACAGGACGACCTTCAGACCGGACTTGGTGAGGTCCTTCAGGGAGGCCACCTTGTCGGGGTTGCCCGGCAGGGTGGCGATCTCCAGCTGGTTGCGGACGAAGGTGGCCGGGGTGCCGACCGCGTCCTGCTTGTCGGTCACGATCTTCATCGTCTTGGGGCTGGCGGCGGCGAAGACGTCCGCCGGGGCACCGCTGGTGATGCTCGCGGCGAGCGTGTCGCTGCCGCCGAAGTTGAAGTTGACCTTGGTGCCGGGGTGCTCCTTCTCGAACTGCTTGCCCAGGGTCGTGAAGCTCTCCTTGAGGGAGGCGGCGGCGAACACGTTGATGTCGCCGGAGAGCTTGGGGGAGGCGGAGGACGAGGAGTCCGACTTGTCCGACTTCGTCGAGGAGTCGTCGGAGGAGGAGCAGGCGCTGAGTGCCATCAGGGCGGCGGCTCCCGCCCCGGCCAGCTGCAGCATTCGGCGGGTCCGGCGCACGGAACGGGTCATCACGGATCTACTCCTCAGGATCTTGGAACATCGGTCGCGCCCTGCCACAGCCGGTTTCCGGCCGTTCGGCGATGATACTGCCGCATGTGCCAGGTGTAAGTCTCCTGTCACATTGCATGAGCTGCATACATGGGACGTGCGGTTGGCATGTGCGTTTGTACGGCTCTCCGGCACGGGTACGGTCCCGCCACCGGCAGCGGGATCACCGCGATCCGGGTGGCCGGGGGCTGCCGTCCCGGCCGTCCAGCGCCAGCCACACCCGGTCGCGCGTCAGCGGCAGCTCCGTGAACCGCACGCCGGTCGCATCCCGCACGGCGTTGGCCAGGGCCGGGGCGACCGGATTGAACGGGCTCTCGCTCATCGACTTGGCGCCCAGCGGTCCGATCGCGTCGGCGGTTTCCATGAAGTGCACCTCGGTACGCGGCACGTCCGCGTACTGGGGGAGCCGGTAGCGGCGGAAGGCGGCCGTGTCCACCGCGCCCCGCTCGTCCAGCCGTACCTGTTCGAAGAGCGTGGCGCCGAGCGCCTGGGTGACCCCGCCCTCGACCTGCCCCCTGCACTGCATCGGGTTCATCACCTTGCCCGCGTCGGCGGCGTGCACGCTGCGCAGGATGCGGATCGCCCCGGTGCCGGGGTCGACCGCCACCCGGAACCAGTGCGCGTTGAAGGCGACCGAGCGCGGGGTGCCGCCGAAGTGCCCGTCGGCGGCAAGGTCCAGGCCGACCGCGCGGGCGGCGGCGTACACCTCCTTCAGCAGGAGCCGGCCGCCCGGGTGCAGCACCGCCTCCTCCGCCAGCCGGCAGTGCTCGCGGGCCGTGCCGAGATGGGCGGCGGCGAAGTCGAGCAGCTGGTCGGCGAGGGCGCGGGAGGCGCGCAGGGTGGCCTTGCCGGCGACCACCGTGCCGGTGGAGGCGAAGGCACCGGTGTCGTGCCGCACGACGTCCGTGTCGGACTGGCGGATGGTGATCCGGTCGACGGTGGTGGCGAGTTCACCGGCCGCGATCTGCTTGTGCACGGTCGTGGTGCCGTTGCCGAACTCGGCCGTTCCGACGGCCAGATCGAAGGTGCCGCCGGACAGCAGGGCGGCCTTGGCGTCGGCGATGTGGCCGCCGGGCGGGCCGGTCGCGATCATCGCCAGGGCCGCGCCCTCGCCGACCAGCCAGCCGTCCGGGACGGGTTCGGCGGGCGGCTGCGCCTGCGCCCGGCGGACGATGCCCACACACTGGTCGAGGCCGTAGCTCGCGATGTGCAGGTCCTCCTCGTGGCCGCCGGGCGTGAGCATCGGGTCGTCGGGGCCGATGATGTTGCGCGCCTTGAACTCCAGCGGGTCCAGACCGAGTCGGCGGGCCAGCTCGTCCAGCGCGGACTCCACCGCGAACAGCACCTGGCCGAGGCCGTAGCCGCGGAAGGCACCCGCCGGGACGGTGTGCGTGTACACCGAGAAGGCGTCGACCTTCTTGTGCGCGGCGCGGTAGACCGCCATGGACTCGCCGACGCTGTGGAACATCACGGCCGGGCCGTGATTGCCGTAGGCGCCCGTGTTCGCGACCACGCGCAGCTGGAGGGCGGTCAGGGTGCCGTCGCGGCGGGCGCCCGCCTTCACCCGGATCGTGAAGGGGTGGCGGGTGGTCGCGCCGTAGAACTGCTCGGCGCGGGTGTACTCCAGCTTCACCGGCCGGCGCAGCTCCAGTACGGCCAGCGCCACGATGTCCTCGACCAGCATCTCCTGCTTGCCGCCGAATCCGCCGCCCACCCGGCCCGCGACCACCCGGACCTGATCCTCGGGCAGGTCGTAGAGGGCGCACAGGGCGCGCCGGGTGAGGAACGGGGTCTGGGAGCTGGTGCGCACGCTCAGCCGGCCGTCCTCGTCGATCCAGGCGACCGCGCCGTGCGTCTCCAGGCTGGCGTGCTGGACGCGCTGGGTGCGGAAGGTCTCGTCGTAGACGACGTCCGCCTCGGCGAAGCCGGCCGCCACGTCGCCGATCTCGCCGTGTGCCTCGCCGACGACGTTGGCCTCGGGGCGGGAGATCCGGGCGGTGGCCGCGTCCTTGTCGTGGACGACCGGAGCCCCCGGCCGCATGGCCTCCTCGGGGTCGAGGACGGCGGGCAGCACCTCGTACGTCACCTCGATGCGGCGGCAGCCCTCCTCGGCGGCCGCCTCGCTGTCGGCGACGACCGCCGCCACGCGCTGACCGATGTAGCGCACGGTGTCGTCCAGGACCCGGGTGTCGTCCGGGTCCTCCGTGGGGTGCTCGTGACGGGCGGTGGAGAAGTGCCGCTCGGGGGCGTCGTGATGGGTGAACACGGCCTGGACGCCGGGGACGCGCAGGGCGGCGGAGGTGTCGATCGCCAGGATGCGGGCGTGGGCGTGCGGGGAACGCAGCAGCTTCATGTGCAGCAGGCCGGGCACGTCGATGTCGAACGTGTACCGGGCGGTGCCGGTGACGACCTGGGGGCCGGCCGGTGCGGGCAGGCTGCGGCCGACGGACTCGCCCGGCGCCGGTTCCTCGGTGTTCTTGACCCCGCGCACGGCGTCCTCGATGGCACGGTAGCCGGTGCAGCGGCACAGGTTGCCCTTGAACGCCCGCGGCAGGTCGGCCAGTTTGTCCTCGTCGAGGGCCGCCGTGGTCATCAGGAAGCCGGCCGTGCAGAAGCCGCACTGGAAGCCCTGGGCGTCGAGGAACTTCTGCTGGACGGGGTGGAGTTCGCCGTCCGGGGAGGCCAGGCCCTCGACCGTGGTGACGCTGTGGCCGTCGGCCCGGAAGGCCGGGTACAGACAGCTGTGCACGGGCGCGCCGTCGACGTGGACCGTGCAGGCGCCGCAGTCACCCGCGTCGCAGCCCTTCTTCACCCCGAACCAGCCGCGTTCGCGCAGGTAGGTGCGCAGGCACTGGCCGGGGCGGGGCTCGTCCCCGAAGGACCGTCCGTTGATCTCGACGTTCATCGCGACTCCTTCGCCAGCTCCCGGCGGATCTCCTCCGCCAGCCGGAAGGTCATGTGGCGCCGCCACGCGGGCAGCCCGTGGATGTCGTCGAACCACTCGTCGTCCGCGACCGCCGCCTCGATCGCCGCCCGCAGATCCCCGGCCGTCGGCGGCAGCGGGAACCACAGCCGCACCGGGCGGACCGTCGCGGCGGTCACGGTGACGGCGACGGAGTGGTCGAGCGGGTCGAGCGTGCCGATCACGAGGACCCCGGAGCGGCCGAGCCCGTACAGGGAGGCCTGCCGGAACGCGGTACGGCAGCCCAGGGCGCGGGCCGGCAGGGTCACCGAGCGCAGCAGTTCGCCCTCGGCGAGGTCCTTGCGGCCCGCGCCGGTGACGAACCGGGTGACGTGGACCTGGCGCCGGGCGCCGTCCTGGGCGATGAGCAGGCAGGAACCGTCGAGGGCCGCCGTGAGGGAGATCATCGGGCCCGCGGGCAGGCCGTTGCACAGGTTTCCGCCGACCGTCGCCATGTTCCAGATCTTGAACGAGGCCAGGAACGCGCGGCAGCACTGCTCGAACAGGGGCGCCGCGGGAGCCGGCAGCGTCCGTGCGTGGCGGGAGAGCTGGGCGATGGTGCAGGTGGCGGCGATCTCCAGCGAGCCGTCCGGCAGCTGCTGCACGGGTGTCCAGCCCATGCGGCTCAGGTCGACCAGGCGCCGCAGATGCGGCTGGGGCTCGGAGAACAGATACGTCCCGCCGCCCAGCCAGGCGTCGCCGGGCCGCCAGGGCGCAGGCTGCCGGGCATCGCGTATGCCGGTCACCGTGTTCAGGTCCATGGCTTGAAGTGAACCAACGCGTACCCCGCCCGGACGACTGGTGCGGAGCACGGAAACTCCGACGTCCCCGGTGCCCGTACTGGAGGATCAACCAGGAAGCATTCCACTCCCTGCGGCTTGCATTTACGATGTTTTCTCTCGTACTCACCTCGTGAATGCGAGAGGCCGGGCGTTCTGTCCGCCGCCCGGCAGCCGTACGAGGAGCCAGCACATGCACGTCGAACACCTCCTGGGGGACGCTTCCCTCGGGCTGCGCCTGCTGTGGGCGGAGGACGCTCTGCTGAGGCGTGAAATCAGCGGTGTGACCGTGACGGACCTGGAGGACCCGGCCCGGTTCGTACGGCCCGGGGAGGTCGTGCTCAGCGGGCTGGTGTGGTGGTCGCCGGACGGCGGCACGGGCAAGGCGGAACGGTTCGTATCCGCGCTGAAGGGGGCGGGGGCCGCGGCGCTGCTCGCGGGCGAGGAGACGCACGGGAACGTGCCGGACGACCTGGTCGAGGCATGCGTGCGGCACGGGGTGCCGGTGGCCGGGGTGCCGGCGCACATCATGTTCCGGGCGATCACCGACACGGTGTACCTGCGGCAGTGGGGCGAGCTGAGCCGCCGTCATGCGCTGCTCCAGCACGCGCTGCCGGAGAACGCGCGGGTACGGCTCAGCCGGCTCCTCTCCCAGGAGACCGGGCCCGACGGCCTCCTCGCCGCCGCCTTCGCCCACCTCGAACCGGTCGCCGCCCATGTGTTCACGCCCTCGGGGCGGACCGTCGCGGCCACGCCGGGCGCCCCGCGTGTCGCCGCGCGGCAGGCGGTCGCGCTCATGGCGGACGGTACCGGCGTGACCGTGTCCGTCGAGTCCGACAGCGCCTCGCCCTACGAGCGCTGGCTGCTCTACCTGCCCGACCCGGACAGCGCCCCGCCGCGCATGCTGCACGAGGTCGCCACGGTCCTGAGCCACTGCCAGGAGGCCGCCGTCCGGCGCCGGCCGGCCGAGCGCCGGGCCGCGGACGAGCTGGGCGCCCTGCTCGCCGCGCCGGATCCGGGGGCCGGGGAGGTGGAGGCCGCGCTGCGCCGGTGCGGAGTCCCGGAGGCCGGGCCGTACCGGGTGGTCGTCGCCGATGCCGGGCGGCGTCCGCCAGGGGCCTCCGAGGCGGCGCTGGCGGAGGTGGCCGGGCATGTGGTGGCGGAGGCCGGGCCCGGTGCGGCGGGAGACGCGAAGCGGTCCGGGCTCGGTGTGGTGGGAGACCTGAGGCGGTCCGGGCCGGGAGCTGCGGGAGGGGTGAAGCGGTCCGGGCCGGGCGCGGGTGACGTGACGCCGGAGGCGGCGGATGACGGAGGCGCTGCCGGGCTCGGGGCGGCGGAGGCCGTGGCGGGTGCCCCGGTCGTGGGGGCGCTGCCGGACGGGTGCGCGTTCGCGGTGCTGGCCGGCGTGCCCGACGGACTCCTGGACGAGGTCTGGGCGCTGGTCGCCGACTCCGTGTCCGGCGTGACCCTGCACGGTGGCACCGGGACGGCTGCCGGTCCCGAGGGGCTGGGCGGGGCGCTGGCCCAGGCCCGTTATGCGCTGACCTCGGCCCGTACCACCGCGCCGGACGCCTCCCGCCTCACCGACGCCACCGCCCTGACCGGCCTCGACACCCTGCTCACCGGTGTGCCGGCCGACGTCCGCGCCGCCTACAGCCGTACGGTCCTCGGCCCGCTGCTGGACGCCGACCGCGCCGGCACCGCCGTACTGCTGAGCACCCTGGAGACGTTCCTCGCCTGCGACGGGTCGTGGGCGCGTACCGCGCAGGCCCTGCACCTGCACGTCAACACCGTGCACTACCGGATTCAGCGCATCGAGCACTTCACCGGGCGGGATCTGTCCCGGCTGAGCGACCGGCTCGACCTGTGGGCGGCGCTGCTGTGCCGGTGAACGTGATGGTGGGAGTGCCGGTGAAGGTGCCGGTGAAGGTGCCGCTGAACGTGGCGGTGAGTGTGCCGGTGAACGTGCCGGGTCAGACGCGGTCGATGTGCACGTTGGTGGACTTCACCCGCGCGGTGGCCTCCATCCCGACCTCCAGACCCAGTTCCTCCACGGCCTCCCGGGTCAGCAGTGACACCAGACGGTGCGGGCCCGCCTGGATCTCCACCTGGGCGGCGACGTCACCGAGCTTGATGGCGGTGACGATGCCCGGGAAGGCGTTGCGGACCGAGGTGTAGGAGGCGTCCTCCTCGACGTTGCCCCCCTTGGCCAGCTCGACCGAGAACGCGGCGAGGTCCTTGCCGTCGATGAGGCGGCGCCCGGCCTCGTCGCGATGGGTGGTCATCCGGCCGGCGTCGGCCCAGCGGCGGGCGGTGTCCGGGCTCACGCCGAGAAGCCGTGCGGCCTGGCCGATCGTGTAGGACTGCATGCAGGTCACGATAGGGCCACGGCACGGGATGGGTGGACGTGGGGCCGTCGCGGCGGCCGTTCGGCGGGAGGACGGCGACGGGCCGAGACGCGTGCGGCCGTACGGCCCGGGGTGCCTCCGCGGGTCTCGCGGGCTCTGTGGTTCCCCCGGGTCTAGTGATCAACCCCGGACGTTGCGATTCCCCCGCCTCAGACGGGCCCTGTGTTTCTCCCGGGCCGGGGCGCCGGCCCAGGGGTTCGCCCGGGCCGGTGCGCGCCGGTCCTGTTGTTCGCCGGTCATCGGCGGCGGTGCAGGTCTCAGCCGGTGTGCACGCGCGGGCGCCGGTCGCGGTCGGGCTCCGCCTCGCGCAGCACCTCACGGGTGACCGGGGCGACCTCACCCTGGCCGAAGAGGAAGAAGCGCAGGAAGTTGGCGAACGGGTTGCCCTCGGTCCACTCGAAGTAGATGTGCGGGGTGCAGCCGGTCATGTCGCGGGCGTGGAGGAGGAGCGCGGCCAGCGCGTTGGGGATGGAGGCGGACTCCACGGTCAGGACGCGGTAGCGGTTGTGCAGGACCTCGCCGCGCACGGTCAGGCACGCCTCGAACTCGGAGGGGTCGGTCACCGTGACCTCGACGAAGACGAAGTCCTCCTGCTCGGGCATCTCGTTGTCGGCCCGGATCTGCTCGACCTTGTCGCGGTACTCGGCCTTGTCGCGCCGGTCGGGCTCGTTGGCGATGAACCGCATCTTGCGGCTGGCCATATCCCTGACGAAACGTTCCGCCATCGGATCCATCGTCACGCTGGTCACGCGCAGCTCGAAGGCGCGGGCCAGCCGCGACAGCAGCGAGACCAGGATGATGCCCGCGATGAAACAGGCGCCGATCTTCACACCGTCCGGGCGCTCGATGACGTTCACGACGGTGGTGTAGAGGAACACCACCGAGATGACCGCGAACGTGATGGCCCAGCCCCGCTGGCCCGCCTTGCGGGAGGCGATGGTCACCGCGATCGCCGCGGAGCTGATCAGCACCAGCACGCCGGTGGCGTACGCGCCGCCCTGCGCGTCGACGTTGGCGTCGAAGATCCAGGTGACCAGGAAGGCGATCAGGGTGAAGACGATGACCATCGGGCGGACGGCCCGCGCCCAGTGCGGGGCCATGCCGTAGCGGGGCAGATAGCGCGGCATCAGGTTGAGCAGGCCGGCCATGGCGGAGGCACCCGCGAACCACAGGATGGCGATGGTCGAGACGTCGTAGACCGTGCCGAAGGCGTTGCCGAGGTACTCGTGCGCGAGGTACGCGAGCGCACGGCCGTTGGCCTGGCCGCCGGTCTTGAACTCGTCCGCCGGGATCAGCAGCGTGGTGATGAAGCTGGTGGCGATCAGGAAGCAGCTCATGATCAGAGCGGCGGTGGTCAGCAGCTTCTTGGTGTCCCGGATCCGGCCGGTCGGGCGCTCCTCGGTGTCGTCCGCGTCGCCCTGGACGTGCGGCATGACGGCGACGCCGGTCTCGAAGCCGGACAGGCCGAGCGCAAGCTTCGGGAAGACGATCAGGGCCACGCCGATCATGACGAACACATTGCCGTGTTCCGTGGTCAGGGCGGTGGTCCAGTCGGTGATCACGTGCCCGGCGGTGACGACGTGGTACAGGCCGACGATCACTACGACCAGGTTGAGCGCGAGGTAGATGCCGACCAGGGCGACGGCGACGCCGATGGCCTCCAGGAAGCCCTTGAGGAACACCGCGCCCAGCAGGGCCACCAGGAAGAGGGTGATGATCATCTGGTGGTCGTGGAGCGTGCTGGTGAGGTGCGGGTTCTCCACCAGGTGGGTGGAGGCGTCGGCGGCGGAGAGAGTGATGGTGATCAGGAAGTCGGTGGCCGCGAAGCCCAGCAGGGTCAGCACGAACAGCTTGCCCTGCCAGAAGGAGAGCAGCCGCTCCAGCATGGCGATGGAACCCTCGCCGTGCGGGCTCTCCTCGGCGACCCGGCGGTACACCGGAAGGGCGCCCGCCAGGGTGACTATGACGAGCACGATGGTGGCGACGGGCGAGAGCAGACCGGCCGCCAGGGCCGCGATGCCCGGCTGGTAGCCGAGGGTCGAGAAGTAGTCGACACCCGTCAGGCACATCACGCGCCACCAGCGCTGGCCCTTGTGGGCGGGCTCCGGTTCGGCGTGCGGTCCGGTGTGGCCACCGTGCTTGCCCATGTCGGACAGCCCCTCCAGCATCCAGGCGCGCAGGCGACTGGGGGGGTGCTCGGTCGTGACCATCGGCGTGCTCCTGGTGTGTGGCTCAGCTGTTTCAAGCCATCACGCGGACGGCGGCACCAGCGTATGCAGAGAGTGACGTCAGGGCCCGCGGATCGGTGGTCCGGGGGCGTCAATCTTGCGTTAAGAATGACCCGGCAGGAGGAGGTGACGCATCAAGAAACGGAGGCCCGGAGGCCGGTCGGGCGCTTTGGGCTGTATGAGGGAATGTCCTGGGCAGCGGGGGCCGCGGACCTCGTACCGGACACCGTGCGTCATCTCGTACGACGTCTCCATGCTGCCCCGGTCGACGCGAATCCGCAGCCGCAGCGACACGCCCGGGGCACCGGTGCCCGGCCTCGGCCCCGGTGCCCGAGCCGGGAAGCGGCAGGGCCTGCGGAACACGGCCGCGCGGCACCCCGAAGGGACTCCGCCGCACCCTGACGGTGCCTCAGGGCACTCCGGCCGGGCCTCAGGGCACACCGGCCGGGCCTCAGGGCACACCGGCCGTGCTTCATGGCACCCGGGCCGTGCTTCACGGCACTGTGACAGCGCCTCGGCACTTTGGCAGCGCATCGGCACTCTGCCGGCACCTGACCGCACCCTGATGGCACGCACCTGGGACCGGGCCGTCGGACGAGGCCGCGGTCGGGCCGGCCGGCGCGGCCGTCACAGGCCCCGGGTGTCCATGCGCAGATGCCATGTGTTGCGCCGGTGGACCGCCACCAGATCGGACTGCAGCGGCGACGGCGGAACCGCGAGGACCGGGCAGACGGCGTGGGCGAGGCAGTGCCGGGACACCCGGCCAGAGAAGGCGCGCTGCAGTCCGCGCCGTCCGGCGCCCACGACCAGGACGTCGTTCTCGCGGTCCGCGGTCGCCACCAGGGCCCTGCCCGGGGTGCCGCGCACGATCACGGCGTGCATCGGCACGCCCGGGCCGTCCTCGCCGAAGATCTCCTCGAGCACGGACGCCAGCCGCTGCTTGGCGAGCCGCTGCCACTCCTCGACCAGCAGGCCGCCGGCCGGCGAGCGGCGCGCGGCGGGATCACCGCCGGGCGGCTCCCAGGCCAGCACCGGCCATAGCTCGGCTCCCAGACGCCGGGCCAGCGCGGTGGCCCGGCGCAGAGCCGTGACGCTGCCCAGGGAACCGCTCACGCCCACCACCACACGGGCGGCCGCCGAGGCGTCGTAACCGGACATGACTTCACCGTTCCTCACGGGTGCCCGCGGGCGCTTCCCGCGGACCGACCCGCTTGCGGGGCCTCCCTCTCATCCCACTCCTGCGCAGGCGGTTCGACCAGCCGGGGGACCGAATTCCTGGCAGGTTCCTGACGTACTCGGGCGCCTCGGCACGGGCTCACGTCAGCATCGCGTCAGCGTCGCCCCCGTCCCCGTCAGCATCGCGTCAGGAGATGTCGGTGGACCGGCACCGACGGGCATAGCGTCGAGACAGCCCCGGCTCCGCCTCCCCGCGTCCGGGGCACCTCAAGGCCGGCCCAGCCCATCCGCCCAGGAGGCGACCCATGCCCGAACTCCTCTGCGACGACGATCCGGAGCCTTCCGAACGCACCCCGGCCGGACTGCTGTTCGTGCCGGTCCGGCCGGGTCCCGCGGGGTGTGCGACCCGTTTGTTCCGCACCCCCCTGGGCGGCCGCACGGCCGTCGCCTTCACCTCCGTGCACCGGCTGGCCGGCACGCTCGGCCCCGGTCAGCCGTGGATCCGGCTCGCCGAGCCCGCGCTGCGCTCGCTGACGGCGCCGCTCGGGGTCACCGCCCTCACCGTCGACCCCTCGTTGTCGGCCCCGCCACCCGGACCCGCCGCGCAGGCAGTGCAGCTCCCGGCCTTCCGGGTCACCGAAGGGAGCGCCCGATGACCACCCTGCACGGGACCGCGGTCTCCACGGAATCAATGGTTCCCACCACACCCGGGGTCTCTACGGCATCAGTGGCCCCCACCGCACCCGCGGACCATGCACCCGCGGACCTCTCCGTCTGGCCCGCCTCCACCACCGAGCCCCGGCCGGGCGGTCCGGCCGTCGGCGGTGTGTCGCTGGCGGAGGTCGCGGACCGCTTCGGCACTCCTGTCTACGTCCTCGACGAGAGCGAGGTGCGCGAGCGCTGCCGCGCCTACCGGCAGGCCTTCCCCGACGCCGAGATCGTGTACGCGGCCAAGGCGTTCCTGTGCCGGGCCATGGTCCGCTGGACGGCCGAGGAGGGCCTGGGCCTGGACGTCTGCTCGGCCGGTGAGCTGGAGCTGGCGGTCGGTGCCGGTTTCCCGGCCGAGCGGATCGTGCTGCACGGCAACGCCAAGTCACCGCACGATCTGGAGACCGCGCTGCGCCTCGGCGTGGGCCGGATCGTGATCGACAGCCCCTCGGAGATCGCGCGGCTGGCCGCCGCCCTCGGGCCCGACGGCCGGCAGCGGGTGCTGGTCCGGGTGGTGCCCGGGGTCGGCGCGGGCGCGCACGAGAAGATCCGGACCGGCACCGAGGACCAGAAGTTCGGCCTCTCCGTCTCCGACGGCCACGCCCAGCACGCCATCGCCCGCATCCTCGACCAGCCGCAGCTCCGGCTCACCGGACTGCACTGCCACTTGGGCTCGCAGATCACCAGCGTGAAGCCGTACGTCACCGCCGTGCGCCGCATGGTGGGCCTCATGGCCCGGGTACGCGACCAGCACGGCCTCGCGCTGCCCGAACTCGACCTCGGCGGCGGTCACGGCATCGCCTACCGCCCCGGCGAACCGGCCCTCACCCCCGCCGCCCTGGCCCGCAGGGTCCGCGCCGAACTCATCGCGGCCTGCACGGCCGCGGAACTCCCGCTGCCCCGCCTGATCATCGAACCCGGCCGGGCGATCGCCGGGCCCGCGGGTGTCGCCGTCTACCGCGTGCTGGCCGTCAAACGCACCGGCACCCGCACCTTCGTGGCCGTCGACGGCGGCATGAGCGACAACCCACGGCCCGCCCTGTACGGCGTACGGTACGCGCCGCGCCTCATCGGCCGGCCCGCCGCCGAGCCCCTGACCCCGGTGACCGTCGTGGGCCGGCACTGCGAGGCCGGTGACGTCCTGGCCGAGGCCGAACTCCCCGGCGACCTACGCCCGGGGGACCTGCTCGCCGTTCCCGTGGCCGGGGCCTATCAGCTCTCCATGGCCTCCGCCTACAACCTGGTCGGCCGCCCGCCCGTGGTCGCCGTGCACGCCGGTCGGGCCCGGCTGCTGGTCCGCCGGGAGTCCCTGGCCGACCTGCGCGGCCGGGACGTGGGTCTCTGACGCTCCGCCGCACCCCGACCCCCGGGCGGGCCGGCCTTCCTTCCCTCGCCGGCCGGCCCGTCCGGGCCCTGTCCCGTACGCGCGGCTGTCCGGCTTCAAGTCCGCCGACCACCTCTCCCACCACCGGTCGTCTCTCCCCCCGCGGGAGGCGCTGCGGCAGCGCTCGGCTACGGGGCGTAGCCGAGCCCGGACACGCGTCGGGGCCGGTGCGCACCGTGTGTGTGCGGCCGGCCCCTCGGATCACCGGACGGAGCGGCGGTCCGCCCGGGTGTGACGGCTCAGGCGGCGGTCATCACATGGTCCGCACCGAGTGGGCGGTGCGGGGCGATGACCCGGCCGTCGGGCAGAAGCTCACCGGTGTCCTCGAAGAGCAGGACGCCGTTGCACAGCAGACTCCATCCCTGCTCCGGGTGGTGCGCCACGAGACGGGCGGACTCCCGGTCGGCGGACTCGGCTGGCGGACACGGCGGCTGGTGCTGGCACATGGGTGGGATCTTTCGCTCTGTTGTGGTCATGTCCGTCCCCCGTGGTCATTGGTCGGTCGGAACCAGTGTTGTCCTCTGGGCGTCATTCCGCAGGGATTTCGCAGCACCGCTTCTCACAGGTTCATGACGCGTCACCCGCGCGGACGGTTCATTTCAACTGCACTGTCCCTTTGGGTGGTTCGGAGTAGCCGATTAGGGCTAGTCCGAGTGGAAGGGATCCACTATCAGCTCGTAGGAGCGGGCAATTGCTCGTACGAGCGGAATCCGCCCGGGAAAGCGGGCGCACGGGAATGGGCCGTACCGGAAAACAGTCGTACCCCGCTGTCCCTGAGGGCAGCGGGGTACGCGGGCGTCGGTTCAGGCGGGCGAGCCGAGCAGCGGGACGGGAGTCGCCCGCAGGGTCAGCACCGGCAGCAGCTCGGCGACCCGGTGCGGCCGGTGCGCCGAGATGCCGGGCGGTGCCGGAGCCAGCGGGACGAGCAGGTCGGTGGCGGCCGGGTGGCCCTCGGCGCCGTCGGCGGCGGTGTCACCGTGCAGCCACAGGGTGAGCATGTAGAGGCCGGGCACGGACAGCAACCGCGGCTGGTACGGCTGTTGCAGGGCCTCGGCCTGCTGCAGGGCGCGCTCGGTGGAGGCGATGTAGGGGCCCTCGAAGAAATGCGAGAAGGCCCATCCGTCCGGGGTGAGCATGGTGTCGGCCGCGGCCACGGCGCGGTCCCCGCTGCGGATCAGGAAGCGCCAGCCCGCCAGCCGCGTCGCGGACAGGCCCTGCGCGGTGATCCGGTCCAGCACGTGCACGGGAAGCGGGAGTTCGGGTGTCGCTGGCCCCTGGGTGACGCGCAGGGACGGGGTTCGGGCCTCGCGGACCGCGGTGGGGGAACCGAGGGCCGTGAGGACGGAGCGCAGTGCGGGCGCGGGGGCAGGGGGCACGTGCAGCGGCATGGTGGGTCGCCTCTCGTTCGACAGGCGCGGCGGCGCGAGGAGGGTGGGGCGGACGACGCTGTCTGCTCACGGGGGTGGCCAGAGAAGTGGGGGCCCGGGTCGGTGAAAGAGGGCTGAGCCCTGCCGTCCGTCACCTTGACGGCAGGAACACGGCAGGAACCAAGACTGCGGGCGCCAACCTTCTGCCTTGTACGCGAAGTTTATACGACGGGTGTTCAGACCTTGTTTCATCTATCCGATGCCGGTGACCCGGTCAAGGCGTCATTCAGCCGCTGATTCGCGGTGAACATCCCGATTTCCCGTGCGGGTGGACGCCGCTGACCTCGCAATATGCCGCCGCCGCGGTCGGCCGATTGTCGTCGGCGTTTTTCACGAGGCTCTCGGGGCATATGAACGTGCATGGTGCGGCATGCCCCGTGAATGTGCCGCGGGGAACATTCCGACAGACTAGCGGGTGCCGGGTCCGCGCGGGACGTTATCGATCGCATTCACTGGGCATCATCCCACCTGACCCGGGACCCCGGCGGCCGGATCTGCGGCGCGCCCATCCGAGGAGGGACACTTCGATGGGGGAGAAGGTCGTGGCAGGGCGGTTCGATCTGTCCGATCGCCAGCGCTACCGCGAAAAGCTCCAGAAGTGCCTGGCGGGACTGGAGCGACTGCTGGTCGAGAAGCGGTTCGATCGCCCGAAGAACCTCATGGGGGTGGAGATCGAATTGAATCTCGCCGGCCCCGACGGTATGCCGAAAATGTTGAACGGGCAGGTGCTGGAGCGCATCGCGAGCCGCGATTTCCAAACAGAACTCGCCATGTTCAACCTGGAAGTGAACATAGCCCCACACCGGTTGGGCGGCCGCGTATTCGACCGGCTCGCCGAGGAGCTGCGGACCTCCCTGGCGTACGCCGACCGGAAAGCCGGCGAGGTGGACGCCGGGATCGTGATGATCGGCATTCTGCCCACGCTCGACCGCGATGACCTGGTCTCCGCCAATCTCTCCGAGGCGGACCGCTACACCCTGCTCAACGACCAGATCGTGGCCGCCCGCGGCGAGGACTTCCGCCTCGACATCGAGGGGGTGGAGCACCTGGTCTGCACCTCCAAGTCGATCGTGCCCGAAGCCGCCTGCACCTCCGTGCAACTGCACCTCCAGGTCACCCCGGCCCGCTTCGCCGACGTGTGGAACGCGGCGCAGGTGGCCTGCGCCGCGCAGATCGCCGTCGGCGCCAACTCGCCCTTCCTGTTCGGACACGAGCTGTGGCGCGAGTCCCGGCCGCCGCTGTTCCTGCAGGCCACCGACACCCGGCCGCCGGAACTCCAGGCCCAGGGGGTGAGACCGCGCATCTGGTTCGGCGAGCGCTGGGTCTCCTCCGCGCACGACCTGTTCGAGGAGAACGTGCGGTTCTTCCCGCCCCTGCTGCCGATCTGCGACGAGGAGGACCCGCTGGAGGTACTCGATGCCGGTGGCATACCGAGGCTCGCCGAACTCGTCCTGCACAACGGCACGGTGTACCGCTGGAACCGGCCCGTCTACGACATCGCGGACGGTGTCCCGCACCTGCGCGTGGAGAACCGGGTGCTGCCGGCCGGCCCGACCATCATCGACGTCATCGCCAACGCGGCCTTCTACTACGGACTGGTCCGCGCCCTCGCCGAGGAGGCGCGCCCGGTGTGGACCCGGCTGCCGTTCGCCGCGGCCGAGGCCAACTTCGACGCGGCCTGCCGGCACGGCATCGACGCGCGGTTCCTCTGGCCACGACGGGGACGCTACGGCGGCACCGGCGAGGTCGACGCGGTCACCCTGGTCCGCGACGAACTGCTGCCGCTGGCCTCGGCGGGCCTGGACGCGTGGGGCGTGGAGGCCGCCGACCGGGACCTCTACCTGGGCGTCATCGAGGAACGCTGCCGGCGCCGGGTCAACGGGGCGTCCTGGCAGGCGGCCACCTTCCACCGGGCCCTGGAGCAGGGGCTGAGCCGCCCGGCGGCCCTGGCGGCGACGACCCGGCGCTATGCGGAGCTGATGCACATGGGCGAGCCCGTGCACACCTGGCCGGTCGGCCTGCCCGAGCCGGTGCCGCTCGGCTGAGACCCCGCCGACGGCAGGCCGGTCACCGGGCCGAAGAGCGCACCGGACCGTTCGCGGCCGGTCTCCCGGCGGCCCGGTGCGCGATGGTCCGAGGTGCTTCTGCGATCCTTGCGGACGAAGGTACGCAGGGGGCCGGTGAGCTGCCTGTCGGTCGGAGCGCAGGTGGAGGCTGACCCGGTGGCCGGTGCTTATCCGCAGGAGCGGTTCCCGCGGCGGATCCTGCGGGACGAGACGTTGCTCGTCCTGGGGCTCTCGCTCGGGGCGAGCGGGGTGTCCGCACTGATCAGCTTCATCGGGTCGGTCACCAAACCGGGCGGGCTCAAGGACCAGGCGGCCACCCTGAACGCCTCGGCCGCGCCCGGCCGCCCCTGGCTCGACCTCGCCTGGCAGCTGTTCGGCATCGCCTCCGCGCTGGTCCCCGTGGCGCTGGTCGCCCACCTGCTGCTGCGCGAGGGCGGGAGCCTGCGGACGCTGGGCTTCGACCGCACCCGCCCCTGGTTCGACCTCGGCCGCGGGGCGGGGATCGCGGCCGTGATCGGCAGCACCGGCATCGCCTTCTACCTCGCCGCCCGCGGCCTCGGCTTCAACCTCACGGTGGTGCCCGAGGCGCTGCCCGACGTGTGGTGGAAGTACCCCGTGCTGATCCTGTCCGCGCTGCAGAACGCGATCCTCGAAGAGGTCATCGTCGTCGGCTATCTGCTGCGCAGGCTGGGCCAGTTGGGCTGGACCCCGGGGACCGCACTGGTGGCAAGTGCGGTCCTGCGCGGCTCGTACCACCTCTACCAGGGCGTCGGCGGCTTCCTCGGCAACATGGTCATGGGCGTGGTCTTCGTCTGGCTCTACCGACGCTGGGGCCGGGTCGGCCCCCTGGTCGTCGCGCACTCCCTGCTCGACATCGGAGCGTTCGTCGGCTACGCCCTGCTCGCGGGCAAGGTGGGCTGGCTGCCGACGGCCTGAGACCGGCCCGTCCGCTCAGGCGAGCAGCTCGCCCTCGACGACGGTGACCGCGCGGCCGGTGAGCAGCGTGCGCTCGCCGCGCAGACCGGTGCGGACCAGCCCGGTGCGGCGGGAGGCCTGCAGACCGGTGAGGTCGTCCCGGCCGAGGCGGGCCGACCAGTGCGGGGCGAGCGCCGTGTGGGCGCTGCCGGTGACCGGGTCCTCGTCGATGCCGACGTTCGGGAAGAAGCAGCGGGAGACGTAGTCGTAGCCGAGCGAGGGGTCCTCGGCACGGGCGGTGGCGATGATGCCGCGCGAGGAGTGGGCGCCGAGCGCCTTGTGGTCGGGGGCGAGCCCGAGCACCGTCCGCTCGTCGGCCAGCTCCACCAGCAGATCGCCGACCTGGGGGCCCGTGTCGTAGGCGACGACCGGTTCGGCGCCCAGCGCCCTGCCGACCCCGGCCGGGATCCCGACCTCGGTGAGCGGCGCCGTCGGGAAGTCCAGGGTGATCCAGCCGTCGGCGCCGGGCGTGGCCACGAGCACACCGCTGCGGGTGGCGAACCGCACCGGGCCCTCATGGACACCGGTGGTGCGCAGGACATGCGCCGTGGCCAGCGTGGCGTGCCCGCACATCGCGACCTCGGTGACGGGCGTGAACCAGCGCAGCGCCCAGTCCGCCGCGCCGCCCGCGGGCAGGCGGTGCGCGAACGCCGTCTCGGCGTGGTTGACCTCCAGGGCGACGTTCTGGAGCCAGTCGTCGTCCGGGAAGACGTCGTCCAGGAGCAGGACCCCGGCCGGGTTGCCGGCGAAGGGGCGGTCGGTGAAGGCGTCGACGATTCGGATACGCATGGCGCCGACGCTAGGGCCGCGACGCGCCGTGGACCAAGGCCAATTCACGAGTCATGGACCGTTTTCCGGGCGACGGCCCGGCCCGCCGTGACCCACGGGACGAACTGGGCCACACCGAACGCCGCCTCCACGACGAGGAACGGCCACAGCACATGCGGACCGCCGTGCGCCAGGGCGTACGCCTGCCACAGGGTGAAGAGCGTGCGGGCCGCCGCGTCGAGCAGGCCGTGCAGCGGGAGCGGCCGGACGATGCGCAGCACGGCCCAGACGACCACGACCGAGCCCAGCAGGTTGGCGTACAGGGTCTGCATCGCATCGAGCGCGGGCATCGGCCCGAGCCCGGCCGCATCCCCCGTCGCCGACAGCGCACGGTGCACCAGCCGGTACGTCCACGGTGTCGCGAAACCGGCCGTGACGACGAGGTCGTACCAGGCACTGGCCCTGACGAGGCGCACATAGGCGGGGCGGGAAGGGGCGGGGGAGAGCTGCACCGAAGACTCCTTGAGTGGGTTCGAACCGGCGCGGATCACGCTAAACAGCGGAGTACGCTCCAAGGTCAAGTCCAGTGGGCGGGGGAGTCATGCGCATCGGAGAGCTGGCGGGGCGAGCGGGGCTGTCCAAGGACACCGTTCGCTTCTACGAGCGGATCGGGCTGATCGAGGGCCGGCGGCTGGCCAACGGCTACCGCGACTTCCCGCCCGAGACGCTGGACTGGTTGCACTACGTCCGCACCGCACAGCAGCTCGGCTTCACGCTTGCGGAGATCGCCCGGCACGGCGCGGACCTGCGCGACGCCCCCGACAACGCCGAGGCGCTGTCCGCGCTGCTCGCGGACAAGATCCGGATCATCGACGAGCGCATGGCCGGCCTGGCGCACCTGCGCGCCGACCTCGCCTCCCGCGTCGGCACGGGCTGCCCGCTGCGGCCGGCCGACGCGGCCGGTTCCGAACGGACATCACGCCTGGGGTCGTCGGCCACGACTGAGGGTTGAGCGGGATCGTGGACAGCTTCGAGATCGGTGAGAACTCGGGGCCACGGAGCCTCCGTAAAAGCCGTTGGCGGACCGCGGCGGCCACTGCTAGCGTTCCGGAGGCCGTGCGAGAGAACGAGGAGGTGGTACCCGTGACTGCAGTATCGACATGGGTGCTCCCCTCCGGGGTCACGGTCGGGCGGTAGGTCGTCCGGGAGCGCCGCTCAAGAGCACTCCCGAAAGGCACGACCATGCACTTCAGTTCCGAGCAGCGCCTCGACGACGGCGTCCTCGAACGCGAATTCACCATCGGCGAGATCCCCGGCACCCTGTGGATTCCTGAATCCGCCGCACCGGCCCCGCTGATCCTGACCGGCCACAACGGCGGCTTGCACAGGCGGGAACCCCGGCTGGTGGCCCGGGCCCGGCAATCCGCGGCGTACGGCTACGCGGTGGCCGCCATCGACGCCCCCGGGCACGGGGACCGGCCCCGTTCCGCCGTCGATGAGCAGGCCCGCACCGATCTCCGCCGGGCGATGCAGGCCGGTGAGCCGGTCGACGAGATCTTCGAATCCTTCATCGGCCCGCTGGTCGAAAAGACGGTCCCGGAATGGCAGAACACCCTGGACGCGCTCCTGTCGCTGCCCGAGATCGGCGGTCCGGTGGGGTACTCGGGGTGGACCGCCGTCGGCATTCGGCTGGCGGTGGTCGAGCCGCGCATCGCGGCCGCCGGCTTCTTCGCCGGGGGCTACGTGCCCCGCGCCCAGCGCGAGGAGGCCCAACAGGTCACCATTCCACTGCTGTTCCTGCTGCAGTGGGACGACGAAGGGAACCCCCGGCAGCGGGCCCTGGACCTGTTCGACGCCTTCGGCACCAAGGAGAAGACGCTGCACGCCAATACGGGCGGGCACGCCGGCACCCCGTGGTTCGAGGTGGACGACGGGAACCGGTTCTTCGGCCGGCACCTGAAGTGAGGCCGGGCCGTCGGGCCGGCAGCAGTCGGTAGGCCGGCGTCGGCCAGTACGCCGCTCATCGAGGACAGGTCCCGGCCTCCTCGATGGCGGTGTCCGGCAGATGCACGCCGCCCCCGATCGCCGCGGTACCGGCCATCGGCGGTACCTCGGCGATCGGGGGCGGCGCGAGGGCGTGGACGCCTGAGTCCGGTGTCAGACGCCTCGATTGGATGACAGGGCGAGGGAACGGGCTCCACCGTGCTTCCGTGTCGGCTTCACCGGGCCGACGCGGGGGCGGGATGGTTTCGCGGGGGAAACACGCGTCGTAGACCCTCCGGCCTCGGCGGAAGGGGCGAACTTGCGGGTGGACGACCATCGTGAGCGTCAGGCCGGGAGAGGGGGTTGCCCGGTGCCGTCGATGAGGGTGCGGCGTCCAGTGCCGAGCAGATGGAACGGGTCGGCGTTCTGCCACAGCCGGGTGTAGCGGGGAACCTCGCGATCCTGGACGTCGGCGGCACCCGCCTCTTCACCGCCACCGGTCAAATCTCCTCGGCAACAAGTCCGGGGCATGCCGACGCTCCCGCTCACCGTCATGCCAGTGCGGCCAGAACGGCCGCGAGCCGATCCCACCACGTCGGGGCGCGTGTACCGCATCCACGTACGACAACTCGATGCACAGCCCTGCCTGATCCACCCCGTTGGGTACGGCCGTCCAGCATCCCCAGCAGCGCGCCTGGGCTCACTGGGACGGCATCTGGATCGACTCGGTTGAGCGAGCGAGGACAACATCCGCCCCCGGGAAGAGGCTTGTCATGCGATCGGTTCCGATATATCGTTGAGGCATCGCGTAAGGAACGCGATTGATACGTGACTGATCAACGATGGAATGGGGTGATCGCGATGCGCACCCACGGATTCGAGCGTGGACATCGTGAAGGCGGCCCGGGCCGGCGTGGCCGGGGCGGATTCGGCGGGTTCGACGGGCAGCGGGCCGCCTTCGGGCCCTTCGGCCCGGGTGGCCCCGGTTTCGGGCCCGGCGGGCCCGGTTTCGGACCGGGACCCTGGGGGCCGCGAGGGCGCGGAGGCCCGAGGGGGCGGGCGCGGCGCGGCGATGTGCGCGCCTCGATCCTGGCCCTGCTCAAGGACCGGCCGATGCACGGCTACGAGATGATCCAGGAGATCGCCGAGCGCAGTGGCGGCGCCTGGAAGCCGAGCCCCGGCTCGGTCTACCCCACCCTCCAGCTGCTGGAGGACGAGGGCATGATCACCAGTGAGAGCGAGGGCGGCAAGAAGCTGTTCTCCCTGACCGAGAGCGGCCGCAGCGCGGCCGGGGAGGGGCCGGACGCCCCCTGGGAGGAGGCCTCGCGCGGGGTCGACTTCGAGGCCCTCGGTGAGATCCGCCAGGCGGGCTTCGGCCTGATGGAGGCCTTCGGGCAGGTCTGGAAGACCGGTACGAAGGAGCAGCGCGAGAAGGCGCTGGCCGTCATCAACGACGCCCGCAAGAAGCTGTACCTCATCCTGGCCGACGAGCACTGACGAGCGGCAGCGGCAGCGGTACGGCGGTCGAGGCGCCCTGCGGAGTCCTCCGCGGGGCGCCTTCCCGTGTCGGTTCCCGTGTCGGTTTTTGTGTCTACGTCTACGTCCGTGTCCGTGTCCGTGTCCGGGCTCAGGTCACCAGGCCGTCCAGCTTGCGCAGCGACTCGTTTAGGGCGGCCGTCGCCGAGTCCTTGAGCTTGCCCGCCATCAGCGACACCGCGGCCCCCGTGAACTCGCCGTCGATGCGGACCGTCGTCGCGTCGCCGTCGGGAGTGAGTGTGTAGCGGGTGGCGACGGTCACCGCCATCGGGCCCTTTCCGCGGATGGCGAAGACCCTGGCCGGTTCCAGCTCCTCGATGGACCAGTCGACCTCCGCCGGGAAGCCCATCAGCTTCATGTTCTCCTGGAACGTCCCGCCCACCGCCAGGGTCTCGGGGCCGCCCTTGGGGAAGCTGGTGTGGGTGGCGTTCCACTCGCCGTACGCCGACCAGTCGGTGAGCTGGGCCCACACCTTCTCGGCCGGCGCCTGGATGCGTGCCTCCGCGCTGACTTCGGCCATGTGACCACCCCTTCGTGTCCGGCTACGGTGTCGCGGAACGTAGCCGCAGGGCCTCGAACATTCAATACTGATGAACCGTCAGGAAATGTGTCGACGGCCGGCGGGCCACCGCTTGGCGCGCGGCCGCCCTCCATGGCCCCTCAGAGGTGCCTGGCAAGACGGCGCGCGCCCTTTGGCCGGAATCGGCCTGATCTCCTCCGCAAGGATGAGATCCCGGTGGGTGATGTCCACTCTGCGTGGGACGCGCACATGGTTCCCCCCGTGGATGACTCGGCCCCTTGAGGCTGATGGGGTAGGGGATGTGCAACGCCGTCCAACCCGCCAGTCCGCCCAAGACCTGGGCGGTCCGCGCCCGCACGACGCTGCCGGGCTCGGTGCCGAGCTGGCGGCGGTGGTCGCCCGTGCCCGCCGCCGGGCGGTGCGGGACGGGGACCGGCAGATCGACACCGCCCATCTGCTCCACTCGCTGCTGGAGTCCGACCCCGAGGTCCGCGCCGCCGTCGGTGACGCTCCCCAGCTCGCCCGGCTGCTCGGCTATCTCGTGCAGCGCAGCATCGGCTACGGGCTGCGCTGGCAGAGCACCGTGGAGGACTCCGGCGTGATCGCCGTCGTACCCGACCCCGCGTTGTACGGCGGTGAAGCCAGGGACGCGGGGTGCTGGTCGCCCGCCGCTGCCGCCGCCATGGAGGACGCCCGCCGGCGCGCCGCGGAACGCGACGAGGTCCGTGCCCGTGGCACCGACCTGCTCGCCGCGCTCGTCGTGGACCCGGGGTCCCGGGCCGCCGAGGTCCTCGAACGCGCCGGCATCCCCGTCCACGGGCTGCGCACCCGGATTGAGGCCGGTGCCGGGGAGCCCGCCGACGGCGGGGCTGCCTGCTGAAACCGGGCGTCACGCAACCGCTCCCGTCCAGCCCGTGAGACAGGTGTCAAAGGGGATGACGCTCATGTCGTCCCCTGTCATCATGTGCCGGTGCATATGTCTGAGAGCAGTCAGGGCAGCCACGGCAAGGGCGTCGGGCTCGGTCTCGCGCTCACTTCGGCGCTGGCCTTCGGCGGGTCCGGAGTCGCCGCCAAGCCGCTGATCGAGGCCGGCCTCGACCCGCTCCACGTGGTGTGGCTGCGCGTGGCGGGCGCCGCCGCGGTCATGCTGCCGCTCGCCGTGCGGCACCGCGCCCTGGTGCGCCGTCGCCCGGCGCTGCTCGCCGGGTTCGGGCTGCTCGCCGTCGCCGGCGTCCAGGCCTGCTACTTCGCCGCGCTCTCGCGCATCCCGGTCGGCGTGGCGCTGCTGGTCGAGTACCTCGCGCCCGCGCTCGTGCTCGGCTGGGTGCGGTTCGTGCAGCGGCGGCCGGTGACGCGTGCGGCGGCGCTCGGAGTGGTGCTCGCGGCCGGCGGGCTCGCCTGTGTGGTGGAGGTGTGGGCAGGGCTGAGCTTCGACGTGCTCGGCCTGCTGCTGGCGCTCGGTGCCGCCTGCTGCCAGGTCGGCTACTTCGTCCTGTCCGACCAGGGCAGCGAGGCGGGCGACGAGGCGCCGGACCCGCTCGGCGTGATCGCCTACGGCCTGCTCGTCGGCGCGGCCGTGCTCACCGCCGTGGCCCGCCCCTGGACCATGCACTGGTCGGTGCTGGCCGGCTCCGTGGACATGAACGGCACCGCCGTCCCGGCCGCCGCCCTGCTGGCCTGGATCGTGCTGGTCGCCACGGTGATCGCGTACATCACCGGTGTGTCGTCCGTGCGGCGGCTGTCCCCGCAGGTCGCGGGTGTCGTCGCCTGCCTGGAGGCGGTCATCGCGACCGTCCTGGCCTGGGTGCTGCTCGGCGAGCACCTGTCCGCTCCGCAGATCCTCGGCGGTGCGGTCGTCCTCGTCGGCGCGTTCATCGCCCAGTCCTCCGCGCCCGCCAAGGGCTCGGCCGAGCCGGTGGCGGCGGGCGGCCCGGAGCGTGAGCTGTCCGCCCGGGGCACCGCTGCCTAGGACGCCGGTGATGCCGGTGATGCCGGTGATGTCGGTCATGCCGATCACGCCGGTCATGCCGTCGGGCGTACTTCTCCTTCCGGTCCCGGCCGCCTGAGGCGGCTCTGCGGGAGGAACGCGCCCGTCCGGCCGGCGGGCGCGCACCACGCCCCGGCGCACCACGCCCCGGCGCACCACGCCCCGGCGGGCCCCGCGTCGAGCGAGGCCCGCGGGTGCCGGGAGCCGGTCCCGGTGTGACGCCTCGGCCCTAGGGTCACCGTGCCGTCAGGTAGTCCGGGAGGCCGATGCCGGGCGCCAGGTCGGCGTTGCCGACGGGGGTGTCGTAGCCCTTGCGGAGCGGGACGACCCCGGCCCAGTGCGGCAGGGCGAGGTCCTCGGGCTCGTCGTTCGCGCCGCCGGTGCGCACCTTGGCGGAGACCTCGTCGAGGTCGAGGCGGATGACCGCGGTGGCGGCCAGTTCCTTCTTGTTCGCGGGCCGGGAGTCGGCGGCCCGGCCCGGTACGACATGGTCCACCAGGGCGTCCAGGGCCAGCCGCCGCTCCTCGGGGTCCGTGACCTGGCGGGCGACGCCGTGCACCACCACGGAGCGGTAGTTGATCGAGTGGTGGAAGGCGGAGCGGGCCAGCACCAGCCCGTCGACATGGGTGACCGTCAGACACACCGCGAGACCGGGGTCCTGCTCGCCGGTCATCCGCAGTGGGCGCGAGCCGGTGGAGCCGTGGACGTAGAGCCGGTCGCCGACCCGGCCGTACAGCGTCGGCAGTACCACCGGGGCGCCGTCGCGGACGAAACCGAGGTGGCAGACGTAGCCCTCGTCGAGTATCGCGTGCACCAGCTCCCGGTCGTACGAGGCCCGGTCGGCGGAGCGCGTGGGCACGGTGCGGTCGGTCGGGGTGTAAGCGGCGGGCGGCGGTGTCTCCTGGGTCCCCTGCATGGCGTTCTCCATTGCACTAGTGCATAATTGATTTTGTGCTAGGAGACTATCCGATCCAGGGAAGCGGTGCAGCCGAGATTGCGGCCAGCATCGAGCGCGCGGTCGGCGGCGGTGAGCTGGCGCCGGGCCAACCACTGCCCCCCATGCGGGAGTTGGCGGCGCGGCTCGGAGTGAACCCGAACACGGTCGCGGCCGCCTACCGCACCCTGCGCCAGCGCGGGGTGATCGAGACCGCCGGGCGGCGGGGCAGCCGGGTGCGGCCCAAGCCGGCCACCACGGGCCGCGAGGAGATCCGGGTGGACGTGCCGGAGGGCGTGCGGGACGTGGCCGACGGCAATCCGGACCCCGCGCTGCTGCCACGGCTGGCGGAGGCGTTCGCGGCGGCCGCCGCGCAGAGCGACCGGGAACCCGTGCTGTACGGGGCCGACCCCGTGGAGCCGGACCTGGAGCGTCTCGCCCGCGCGGCCCTGGACGACGACGGAGTGCCCGACGGACCCGTCGCCGTGGCCTCCGGCTCCCTGGACGCCGTCGAGCGGGTCCTCATGGCGCACCTCAAGCCGGGCGACCCGGTGGCGGTGGAGGACCCCGGCTGGGGCAGCCTCCTGGACCTGGTCCCGGCGCTCGGGCTGCGCACGGTGCCCGTCGGCGTCGACGACGAGGGACCGCGTCCCGACGAAGTCCGTCGCGCGCTGGAGTCCGGTGTCCGTGCGGTGATCGTCACGGACCGGGCGCAGAACCCGACCGGCGCCGCGCTGACCGCCGGCCGCGCGCGTGCGCTGCGGTCGGTGCTCCGGGAGTACCCCGAGACGCTGCTGATCGAGGACGACCACGGCCATGGCATCGTCGACGTGCCGCTGCACCCCCTGGCCGGGGCCACCCGTCACTGGGTGTTCGTCCGTTCCGTCGCCAAGCCCTGGGGTCCGGATCTGCGGCTGGCGGTGTTCACCGGGGACGCCGTCACCGTCGACCGGGTGCGGGGGCGGCAGCGGCTGGGCCCCGGCTGGGTCAGCCGGCTTCTGCAGCGGGCCGTGGTGCGGCTGTGGAGCGACGGCGCGGTGGACACCCGTGAGGTGGCGGCCTCGTACGGCAGCCGCCGGGACGCCTTGATCGGGGCGCTGTCCGAGCGCGGGGTGACGGCCCACGGGCGCAGCGGCCTGAACGTATGGGTACCGGTCCCCGACGAGACGGGCGCGGTGGCCCGGCTCCTGCACGCGGGCTGGGCGGTCTCCCCGGGCGCCCGGTTCCGTCTGAACGCCGCGCCGGGGATCCGCATCACGGTCTCGACACTCCGCCCGGAGGAGACCGGACCCCTGGCGGCGGCGGTGGCGGCGGCGGTGGGCCCGGTACCGGTCAGGACCTATGTGTAGCGAGGTCCCGCTGGTCGGAGCCGGCCTGATCCGCCGGTCGGGTCCGGGTGCCCCGCCGCATCTGAGTCAGCGCGGCTCCGGCGAGGACGATCACCGCCCCCACCGGCGTGGTCCAGCGCAGCGACTCCCCGAGGATCGCCACTCCCGCGGCCGTGGCGATGACCGGAATGAAGTACGTGACCATCTGCGCCGTGGTGGGCCCCACTTCGGCGACCAGCCCGTACTGGAGGAGCACGGCCAGCCCCGTCCCCAGGGCGCCCAGGGCGGCGATCGCCAGCAGCGGGACGGGGGAGAAGTGTGCCGGAACGCCGGTGAACAGGGGTGTCACCACGGCCAGTTGCAGCGTGGCCAGCAGCAGCTGCGCCCCCGTCATCGACAGGTGCGAGCTCCCCGTACCCGCCAGCGTCCGCCGCACGTAGATCCATCCGATCGGATAGCTCAGCGAGGCCAGCAGCGCCATGGCCGTACCCGTGGCGTCCATGCCGTGGAAGCCCTGCCATGCCCCCAGCACGGTCAGCACCCCGAGGAATCCCACGCCGAGGCCGGCGAAGCGCACCCGCGTCGGCCGGTCCTCGGAGAGCGCGACCAGGGACAGCACCATGCCCCACAGCGGCGAGGTGGCGTTGCAGATGCCGGCCAGTGTGGACGGGATGGTCAGCTCCGAGTAGGCGAAGAGGGAGAACGGCAGGGCGTTCAGGAAGAACGCGGCGACCGCCAGATGACCCCAGACACGCGCACCGCGCGGCAGCCGCTCCCGCTTCACGGCCATCGCCGCCGCGAGCACCGCCGTACCGAAGACCAGCCGGCCCAGGGTGACCTGGAAGGGCGCGTAGCCCTCCGTGCCGACCTTGATCAGCAGGAAGCTGAAGCCCCAGATCAGGGAGAGGGCGCCGAAGCGCAGCCGCCAGTCGAGGCGGGAACGAGGAGGAGCCGGGGCTTGGGCGGGGGACCGGGTTGCGGCTGCGGTGACCGTGCTCATGACGGCAACGATGCTGGATTCGACCTCGTAGCACAATCGAGATTTCTCACCGGGTATCTCTTAGAATCACTTACATGTTGAACCTCGAGCGCCTGCGCACCCTCGACGCCCTGGCTCGGCACGGCTCGGTCAGCGCCGCCGCCGAGGCGCTGCACGTCACCACGTCCGCGGTCTCCCAGCAGCTGGGCAAGCTGGAGCGGGAGGCCGGCCAGCAGCTGCTGGCCAGGAACGGGCGCGGGGTGCGCCTCACGGACGCAGGGCGGCTGCTGTCCGAGCATGCCGCGCGGATCCTCTCGCAGGTCGAACTCGCCCAGTCGGACCTGGAGGCGCACCGCGGGCAGGTCGTCGGCGAACTGAGGCTGTCCGCGTTCCCGACCGCGGCCCGCGGCCTGTTCCCCATGGCGCTCGGCGTGCTGCGCGCCCAGCACCAGGGGCTGCGCGTGCGCTCCAGCGAGCTGGAGCCGGAGCAGGGCATCGCCGCGGTCGTCCGCGGCGACCTCGACCTCGCGGTCGTCCTCGACTGGTACAACAAGCCGATGCCCGTGCCCGACGGCCTGGTCAAGGCCCCGCTGCTGGACGATCCGGCCGAGGTCGCGCTGCCCGCCGGGCACCGCTTCGCGGACCGCGACGAGGTGGACCTCGCCGAGTTCGCGGAGGACGAGTGGATCACTTGGGGCGAGGGCGAGTTCTGCCACGAGTGGCTGATGTTCACGCTGCGCTCGAAGGGCATCGAACCGATCGTCGGACACCGTGCGGGCGAGACTCACACCCAACTCGGCCTGGTGGCGGCCGGGCTGGGTGTCTGCATCGCTCCGCTGCTGGGCCGCCACCCCGTACCGCCGGGCGTCGTCATGATCCCGCTCAGGCAGCGGGTGCGCCGGCATGTGTACGTCGTCTGGAGGGCGGACGCCGACCGCAGGCCCTCGATCCGCGCGGCGGTCGAGGCGCTGAGGGCGGCGGCCCGCCAGCTCGGCTGACCGCTACGCCCCCAGCTTGCGGAAGTCCCAGGAGACGATCTTCTCCGGGGTCAGCCGGGCCCAGGCGTGCCGGCCGTCGTGCGGCATCTCGTCCAGACCGAAGTTCTTGCGCGCGAACAGCGTTTCGGCCGTGTCGAGTTCGGCGCACAGCTCCCCGGTCCGCGGCGCCTCGCCCACGAACTCCACCCGCCCGGACAGCTCGACGCCCCGCAACTCGTCGTACTCCTCGCCCGAGTCGACCACCACCGCCACCCGCGGATCGCGGCGCAGCTGGGTCCAGCGCCTGCTGCGCACCACGGAGTACAGCCACAGCGCGGTGCCGTCCCAGGCGAACCACAGCGCGCTCACATGCGGCGTGCCGTCCGCCGAGACGGTCGCGACCCGGCAGGTGCGCTGGCTGGTCAGGAATGCGTCCAGCTCACCGGGTGTCATCATGATCTTCCGGCCCCGGCGCTGCTGAGTGACGGTCATACGGCCCCCTCTTCTCTCACGTCGTGCCAGAGGAATGTCCCTGCTCGGCTGATCCTCTGACATCACGTCAGAAAAGGGAATGGCCCGTCCGCCTGCTCGTCTTCCCCTCCCGCCCCGGGATGGTTACTCTCGCCGCCCCACACCTCGGCGAAAGGGGGGCGTCATGCCGTCGTACGAACGGCTGGGCGACCTGCTCGATCCCGCGAGCACGGTCCTGCTGACCGTGGAGTGCCAGCAAGGGGTGGTCGGCCCGGACAGCGCGCTGCCCGAACTCGCCCGCGAGGCCCGCTCCTGCGGTGCGCTGCACAACGTGGCCCGCCTGGTGGGCGCCGCGCACGACATCGGAGTGCAGGTGATCCACGCCGTCGCCGAGCGCCGCCCGGACGGCCGCGGCGCCGGCCGCAACGCCCGCCTCTTCCGCGCCGCCGAACGGCTCCCCGTCCAGCAGCTGACCGGCACCCTCGCGGTGCGGATCGCACCCCCGATCGAGGTCACCGAGGAGGACTTCGTCGTACGACGGCTGCACGGCCTGTCCCCGGTCCAGGGGACCGAGGTCGACGCCCTGCTGCGCAACCTGGGCTGCCGCACCCTGATCGTCACCGGCGTCTCCGCCAATGTGGCGATTCCGAACGCGGTGTTCGACGCCGTCAACCGCGGCTACACCGCCGTCGTCCCGGCCGACGCCATCGCGGGCGTGCCCGCCGACTACACGCCCGCGATGATCCGCAACACCCTCGCACTGGTCGCGACCGTCACGAGCACGGACGAGGTGCTGGGCTGCTTCGGACGGCCGCGCCGGCAGAGGTGACGCGTTCAGGCCAGTTTGATCTGGTCGCCGGAGACGGTGATCTTCGCGGCGGGCAGCGCCTGGGTCGCGGGACCCTGCTTCACACTGCCGTCCTCGGCCGAGAAATGGCTGTTGTGACACGGGCAGACGATCACGCCGCCCGCGACGCTGCCCACCGCGCAGCCCTGGTGGGTGCACTTCGAGGAGAACGCCTTGTACGTGCCCGCCGTGGGCTGGGTGACCACCACACCCTGGTCCTTGAAGATCTTGCCGCCCCCCTCGGGGATGTCCGAGGTCTTGGCGAGGGCCGTGCCGCCGGCCGAGCCGCCCGCGGCCGAGGAGCCGCTGCCCTGCGAGGACCCGCCGGCCCCCGTGGACCCGGTCGTACCGGAGGAGCCGGACCCGGTGTTGACGGTGTCCGACGAGCCGTCCCCCGAACCGCAGGCGGTCAGCGCGGCGGCGAGCCCGGCCGCTCCGGCCGCCGCCATGACGGTACGACGGGCCGGTCCCGCTTCGGGCTTGGGCGTTGCGCTGGTCATGTGAAGGGTTCCCTTCCGCGAAGCTGTTCGTGATCCGTCCAGGGGTACGGCGTTGGGGCACCACCTGTTCAGACGGGCACCCAGATCCTTGCCGGGCGGGCATGAGAGGGTCGTGAGCCACGCCTGTCGGGAAGCTGTGGGCCGGGCCCGGTCACCCCTTCGGCAACCTCCGGCCCGCTGCTTCGGCAACGTCCGGCCCGCCGCTCCGGCCACCTCCGGCCCGCTGCCCCGGCCACGTCCGGCCCGCTGCCCTGGCAACGTCCGGCCCGCTGCCCTGGCAACGTCCGGCCCGCAGCCCCGGCAATCTCCGCCTCGCCGCCCAGTAACCTGGGGCGATGCTCAAGGAAGTCACCGCGACCCGGTACATCACGCCCCTGCGTGAGGGCGGCTCGCTGCCGGGACTCGTCGAGGCCGACGACTTCGGGACCTACGTCATGAAGTTCACCGGCGCCGGACAGGGCCGCAAGACCCTCGTCGCCGAGGTCGTCTGCGGCGAACTCGCCCGCAGGCTCGGATTCCGGATGCCCCGTCTGGTCACCGTCGAGCTGCACGCGGTCCTCGGACTCGGCGAGCCCGAGCCGCAGGTGCAGGAGCTGCTCCGGTCCAGCGGCGGCACCAACCTCGGCATGGACTTCCTCTCCGGCGCCCTCGGCTACGACCCTCTCGCCTTCGCGGTGAGCCCCGAGGAGGCGGGGCGGATCGTCTGGTTCGACGCGCTGATCAACAACGTCGACCGGTCCTGGCGCAACCCCAACCTCCTGGTGCACCGCGGCGAGCTGTGGCTCATCGACCACGGCGCCACGATGATCTGGCACCACAACTGGCCCTCCGCCGAAGCCTCCGCGGCCCGCCCCTACGACGCCTCCGAGCACGCTCTCGCCCGGTTCGCCCCTGACGTGACCGCGGCCGCGGCCGCGCTCGCCCCGCGGGTCACCGAGGACCTGCTCGCGGAGGTCACCGCCGAGATCCCCGACGCCTGGCTGGCCGACGAGCCCGGCTTCGGCACCCCCGACGACCTGCGCCGGGCCTACGCGCGGCCGCTGCTCGCCCGGGCGGCCGCCATCGCCGAGCGCATCACCGGCCTCGAGGAGGGCAAGTGAGCGAGACCCATGTCCACGTGGCCGGCCATGTGACCGAGCGCCACATCACCCGGGCGGGCCAGGGCGGCGACCGGGACGTGTTCGAGTACGCCCTGCTGCGGGTCGTGCCCCGGGTCGAGCGCGGTGAGTGCATCAACGCGGGCGTCGTCCTCTACTGCCGCGCCCAGGGCTACGTCGGCGCCCGCACCCACCTCGACGAGGCCCGGCTGCTCGCACTCGACCCGGACGCCGATGCGGCCGGGGTGCGGGCCGCGCTCGGCGCGATCGAGCGCCACTGCGGGGGCGGGGAGGAGGCCGGGCAGGCGGCCCGCGACGACGCCGGGCGCCGCTTCCGCTGGCTGATCGCGCCCCGTTCCACCGTCGTCCAGCCCGGTCCGGTGCACACCGGTCTGACCACCGATCCGGCGGCCGAAACGGAGCGTCTGCTCGACCTCCTGGTGAGGTAATGGATCACACCCGCCCGGTGTCCCGTTGACACCGGGTGCCAGGGCTTCTAGCGTCACGTGTGCTGAAGGTACTAAGCGGTCGCTCACCGCGCCGCAGGTTCTCTCAAGGGCGAGGAGAAGCAGCAATGTCCACCACTGAACAGCGGGTCGCGATCGTCACCGGCGCGGCGCGCGGCATCGGCGCGGCCACCGCCGTACGACTGGCGGCCGAGGGTCGCGCGGTCGCCGTGATCGACCTGGACGAGGCCGCCTGCAAGGACACGGTCGAGAAAATCACCGCGGCCGGCGGCACGGCCGTCGCGGTCGGCGCGGACGTCTCCGACGAGGCGCAGGTCGAGGCGGCCGTCGCGCGGATCGTCGCGGAGCTGGGAGCCCCGACGATCCTGGTCAACAACGCGGGCGTGCTGCGCGACAACCTGCTGTTCAAGATGAGTGTCTCGGACTGGGACACCGTCCTGAACGTCCATCTGCGCGGCTCGTTCCTGATGACCAAGGCCGTCCAGAAGCACATGGTCGACGCGGGCTTCGGCCGGGTCGTCAACCTCTCCTCCTCCTCGGCCCTGGGCAACCGCGGCCAGGCGAACTACTCGGCCGCCAAGGCCGGCCTGCAGGGCTTCACCAAGACCCTCGCCATCGAGCTCGGCAAGTTCGGCATCACCGCCAACGCCGTCGCCCCCGGCTTCATCGCCACCGAGATGACCAAGACCACCGCCGACCGCGTCGGCATGGGCTTCGACGACTTCAAGAAGGCCGCCGCCACCCAGATCCCGGTGCAGCGTGTCGGCGAGCCCGCGGACATCGCCAACGCCATCGCCTTCTTCACCGGCGAGGCGGCCGGCTTCGTCTCCGGCCAGGTGCTGTACGTCGCCGGCGGCCCGCTCAACTGAGGCCGCGGAAAGCGGAGAACTCGGAGAAACACGGACATGACTGAACTTCCGGAGCCTTCCGGCAAGGTCGCGCTCGTCACGGGCGCGAGCCGCGGCATCGGCTACGGCGTCGCCGAGGCCCTGGTGGCCCGCGGCGACCGCGTGTGCATCACCGGCCGCAACGAGGACGCCCTGAAGGAGGCCGTCGAGAAGCTCGGCGCCGAGCGGGTCATCGGCGTCGCCGGCAAGGCCCACGACCTCGACCACCAGAGCGAGGTCGTCGAGCGCACCATGGAGGCCTTCGGCCGCGTCGACTTCCTGGTCAACAACGCCGGCACCAACCCGGTCTTCGGGCCCATCGCCGACCTCGACCTGAACGTCGCCCGCAAGGTCTTCGAGACCAATGTGATCTCGGCGCTCGGCTTCGCCCAGAAGACCTGGCACGCCTGGCAGAAGGACAACGGCGGCGCGATCGTCAACATCGCCTCGATCGCGGGCCTCGCACCCTCGCCGTTCATCGGCGCCTACGGTGTCAGCAAGGCCGCGATGATCAACCTGACCCAGCAGCTGGCGCACGAGTTCGCGCCCGGGGTCCGGGTCAACGCGATCGCCCCGGCCGTCGTGAAGACCAAGTTCGCCCAGGCCCTGTACGAGGGCCGGGAGGCGGAGGCGGCCGCCGCCTACCCGCTCGCCCGGCTCGGCGTGCCCGCCGACATCGGCGGGGCGGCCGCGTTCCTCACCTGCGAGCAGTCCGACTGGGTCACCGGTCAGACGCTCGTCGTGGACGGCGGCATCTTCCTCAACGCCGGCGTGGGCGCCTGACCCCGTCGGTCAGGTCGTCTCTTTCGGGCGCCGTTTCCCAGCGGAACGGCGCCCGAAACGCGCCTGACCGTCCGCACAGCGGAATGACAACGTCGTCATAGCGCAATCGATCAAGAAGGCCTGTTCCCGAGGAGGTTCAGGGGCCCGAACGCTGCGGTATGGTCTGCCGACCCTTGGTATGGCAGATCGAGGAGCGTGCGCGTGTTCAAGCGGAACCGATTCCTGCGGAAAGTCGCGGCGATCGCGTCCATATCCCTGGTGGCCGGCTGCGGTCTGCTGTCCGACGGCGGTTCCGGCGACAAGGGGCCGATCGTCGTGGGCACCACCAGCGCGCCCAGCACACTGGATCCGGCCGGCGCCTGGGACGGCTCCTGGGAGCTGTTCCGCAACATCTACCAGACGCTCCTCGCCTATCCGAACGGCGCCACCACCCCCCAGCCCGACGCCGCCGAGAGCTGCGCCTTCACCGACACCACCAGCCGCACCTACCGCTGCAAGCTGCGCGCGGGCATGAAGTTCGCCGACGGCGACCCGCTGAACGCCGAGGCCGTCCGGCACTCCATCGACCGCATCCGCACCATCAACGCCCCGAGCGGACCCGCCGGACTGCTCGGCAGCCTGGACCGCGTGGAGGCGGTCGGCGCCCGCGAGGTGATCTTCCACCTCAACCAGCCCGACGCCACCTTCCCGTTCGTGCTGGCCACCCCGGCCATGTCCATCGTCGACCCCGACGACTACCCGGCGAACTCCCTGCGCAAGGACGACAAGGTGTTCGGCTCCGGGCCGTACCGGCTCCAGTCCTACGACGAGGACAAGCAGGCCGTCCTGGTCCGCAACGACCACTACGAGGGGTTCGCCCAGCGGCAGAACGACGCGGTGACCATCCGCTACTTCCAGGACTCGTCCAGCATGGTCAAGGCGCTGCGCGACAAGAGGATCGACGTCACCTACCGCGGCCTGGGAGCCGACGACATCCTCGCCCTGCAGCGGCACGGCAACTCCGACCTGCAGCTGGTGGACGGCGCGGGCACGGACATCAGCTACCTGGTGTTCAACCCCAAGGACCCGTGGGCCAAGCAGCCCGCCGTCCGCAAGGCCGTCGCCCAGGTCGTCGACCGGGGCGCGATCGCGCACAAGGTCTACAAGGACACCGTGGACCCGCTGTACTCCATGGTTCCCAAGGGCCTCACCGGCCACACCACCTCGTTCTTCGACGACTTCGGCGAACCGAGCGTCCCCAAGGCCCGCAAGATCCTCACCGACGCGGGCATCACCAAGCCCGTGCCGCTCACCTTCTGGTACACCACCGACCGCTACGGCTCCGAGACGGCCCTGATGTTCCGCGAGCTGAAGGATCAGCTGGAGAACTCCGGCCTGTTCACGATCACCCTCAAGAGCCGCCCCTGGAAGAGCTACGTGGTCGGCTACCAGAAGGGCGAGTACCCGGTGTTCGGCCGCGGCTGGTTCCCGGACTTCCCCGACGCGGACAACTTCATCGCCCCGTTCGTCGGCGAGCACAACGCGCTCGGCACGCCGTACCCGTCCAAGGAGATCACCACGGTGCTGCTGCCCCGCTCGCGCGGCCAGAGCGACCGGGCCAAGGTGGTCAAGGACCTGGAGTCGGCCCAGCAGATCCTGGTGAACGACGCCCGGCTGCTCCCGCTCTGGCAGGGCAGGCAGTTCGTGGCGGCCAGCGAGGACATCTCGGGCGGCGAGCAGGCCCTGGACCCGTCGACGATCATGATGATGTGGGAGCTGCACCGCAAGACCAGTTGGTGAGACGGGATCGCGGCACCGGTTGTCAGTGGTCGCCTGTAGGTTCTGAAGCCTGGAAGTGACCGCACGCCGTAGTTGATAGACATCGTGAGGACGTTGACGTGACCGACATCGCCATGCTGCCCGAGTCCTGGCGCGGGGTTCTGGGCGACGAGCTGCAGCAGCCCTACTTCAAGGAGCTGACCGAGTTCGTCGAGGAGGAGCGGGCGAAGGGTCCCGTCTACCCGCCGCGCGAGGAGGTCTTCGCCGCCCTCGCCGCGACGCCGTACGACAAGGTCAAGGTCCTCGTCCTCGGCCAGGACCCGTACCACGGCGAGGGCCAGGGCCATGGCCTGTGCTTCTCCGTCCGCCCGGGGGTGAAGACCCCGCCCTCCCTCCGGAACATCTACAAGGAGATGAAGGAGGAGCTGGGCCTGCCCGTCCCGGACAACGGCTATCTGGTGCCGTGGGCCGAGCAGGGCGTGCTGTTGCTGAACGCGGTGCTCACCGTGCGGGCCGGCGAGGCCAACTCGCACAAGGGCAAGGGCTGGGAGAAGTTCACCGACGCGGTCATCCGCGCGGTGGCGGACCGGCCCGACCCGGCGGTCTTCGTGCTGTGGGGCAACTACGCGCAGAAGAAGCTCCCGCTGATCGACGAGAGCCGGCATGTCGTGGTCAAGGGCGCGCACCCCTCGCCGCTGTCCGCCAAGAAGTTCTTCGGCTCCCAGCCGTTCACGCAGATCAACGAGGCGATCGCCCGCCAGGGCCACGAGGCCGTCGACTGGCGGATCCCCGACCTGGGCTGACCCGCGAAAACCCGCAGCCGCACGGCCGGACTGGCGGACCGAGTCCGGGCGGCCCCGTGTCGTACGGGGCCGCCTGCCCGGGATTGCGGGTGCGTGCGGCTAGCGTCGGGGCAGACGGCTGACGACAGAGCCGACGACGGCCCGGAGGACGCGGTGGCGGAGCGACAGGAGCAGGCGGTGCCGGATGCCGTGCTGACGCGGATCGGGCAGGTCGTGATGCTGCATCACGGCGGTGACCGCGAGGAGGCCCGGCGCCGCTTCCTGGAACTGTGGGTCGAGATGGGCGAGGCCGGGGACCCGCTGCACCGCTGCACGCTGGCGCACTACCTGGCCGACACCCAGGACGACCCGGCGGACGAACTGGCCTGGGATCTCAGGGCGTTGTCGGCGGCGGAGGAGCTGGCGGCCGGGCGGTCCGGGGCGAACCCCTCGGCCGTCCGCGGCTTCTATCCCTCCCTGCATCTCAACCTCGCCGCCGACTATCTGAAGCTGGGCCGCTCCGAGGCGGCCCGCATCCATCTGACCCGGGCCCGCCGGGCGGCCGACGCCCTCGCCGACGACGGCTACGGCGCCGGGGTACGGGCGGCGATCGGCCGGCTGGAGCTGCGGCTCGGGGAGGACGGCGCCGCGGACGGCGACGGGTGGGCGCCACCGCGGCAGCGGCCCACCCCGTAGCGGGCGTACGCCCCGGCCGGCCGGGGCACCGGCCATGGCCGTACGACCGGGTCAATGGCCGTACGTCCGCTCGCAGATCGTCGCCTCGGGGCTGTCCTTCTGCCAGCCGCCGTACGTCCTGCCGAGGGCGCACACGCCCGGGTCCTTCGCGCCCGGCGGCGATGTGTGCGCGGTGCCGGCGCGCGGCCCACGGGGATGGTCCGGGTGCGGCCGTGCGGGGTGGCCGGCGGCACCGGGCGGAGCCGGCGGGCGGTGCGCGGCCGGTGCGTCCGGCGGTGCCGGGACCGTCCGGTGCGGATCGGCGGGACCGGTGTGCCCGGTGTGCTCACGGTGTTCGGTGTGCCCGGTGTGCTCGTGGTGTCCGGGGTGCCGGAAGGGCCCGACCATCTCCAGTGCCTCCCGGGCCGGTGCCTGCACCACCCGCGGCCGCACCGTGCCGTCCGGCCGGGGTGCCGTCGGCTTCGCGGCCGTGTTGTCCGGCGGGGGACCGGGAGCCGGGGGGCGCTGTACCGTCACACAGCCGGCGAGGGCTGAGACGGCCACGGTGACCAGGAGCGCTGCGGTCGTCGTCGTTCGATACACCCGGGCAACTCTGCTGGTCGGCAGCCGCCTTGGCACCGTACGCCGGAGACCGATGCCCCCCAACGGGTGATCTCGTGCCCCGCAAGGGGGATCGTGCGGTCGCGAAGGTGACGTTCAGTCGCCGGTGGCGCCGTCGATCCGCTCCCGGAGGAGGTCGGCGTGGCCATTGTGCCGGGCGTACTCCTCGATCATGTGGGTGTAGATCCAGCGGAGGCTGAACGGCTCCTCGGCGAACCGGCTCCTGCCCCGGGAGAGGTCGTCGAGCGCGAAGCCCGCCGCGGTACGGCGGGCCGTCCCTGTCTCCGTCTGCCAGGTGCGGTACGCGTCCGCCCAGGTGTCCGCCCCGGTGAGGTGGAACTCCCCGTCCGGGTCCTCCTCGGTGCAGTAGATCGAGCCCGGGTCGTCGCCCACCAGGACCTTGCGGAACCAGCCCCGTTCCACCTCGGCCATGTGCCGCACCAGGCCCATGAGGGACAGTTCGGACGGCGGTACGGACGCGGTCCGCAGCTGCTCGTCGGTCAGGCCTTCGCACTTCCAGGCCAGCGTGCGGCGGTGGTAGTCCAACCAGCCCTCCAGCATGGCGCGTTCCCCGGCGTTCTGGGCGGGCTCCTGGCGTTCGGTCGTCATCCCGGCATCCTCGCTCGGCCGCGCTCGCGCGAAGGGATCCCGAGCGCGGACGGCCTCGCCGCCTACACGGCCGCCCGGCTGCCGCGTACGACCGCGACAGCCCGCCGTGCGGTCGGGGTGGCCCGCCTCGACATGGCCGGCAGCCGCGCCGCCGTCGCCGTACGCAACACCACGATCGCCGCCCTGTCGAAGGTCGGTCCCGTACTGTTCCTGCGCGGCTTCGACGGCATCGCCGACTGGCGGCCCCCGTATGCTGCCGGGAAGGCACCCGCAGGAAACCGGTAGGGGAGAGCACGTGAAGGTCGGCTGCATCGGACTCGGGGACATCGCGCAGAAGGCGTACCTGCCGGTGCTGGGCGCGCAGCCGGAGATCGACCTCCACCTGCAGACCCGCACGCCCGAGACCCTCGCCCGGGTCGCGGACTCGCTCCACCTGCCGGCGGACCGGCGGCACACGACCCTGGACTCCCTGCTCACCGCGGGGCTCGACGCGGCCTTCGTGCACGCACCCACCACCGCGCACCCGGAGATCGTCACCCGGCTGCTCGAAGCGGGCGTACCCACGTACGTCGACAAGCCGCTCGCCTACGAACTCGGCGACTCCGAACGGCTCGTGGCCCTCGCCGAGCGGCGCGGCGTCTGCCTCTCCGTCGGCTTCAACCGGCGCTACGCCCCCGCCTACACGCAGTGCCTGGACCATCCGCGCGAGCTGATCCTCATGCAGAAGAACCGGATCGGGCTGCCCGAGGAACCCCGCTCGATGATCCTGGACGACTTCATCCACGTCGTCGACACCCTGCGGTTCCTGGTGCCCGGGCCGGTCGACGACGTGACCGTGCGCGCCCGCGGCGAGGGCGGGCTGCTCCACCACGTCGTGCTCCAGCTCGCCGGGGACGGCTTCACCGCGCTCGGCATGATGAACCGGCTCAGCGGCTCGGCCGAGGAGATCCTGGAGGTCTCCGGTCAGGACACCAAGCGCCAGGTGCTCAACCTGGCCGAGGTGATCGACCACAAGGGGCAGCCGACCCTGCGCCGGCGCGGCGACTGGGTGCCGGTGGCCCGGCAGCGCGGCATCGAGCAGGCGGTCCTCGCCTTCCTCGACGCCGTGCGCGCGGGCAAGGTGCTCAGCGCCCGGGACGCACTGGCGACCCATGAACTCTGCGAGGACGTGGTACGAGCGGTTGCGTCCGGCGCGGCCTGAACGCCCGCACCCCTTCGGTCACACACAGGGCGGCCAGCACCAGCAGGGCGCCGTGCACCGGCCAGTCGCCGTAGCGGACGTACGGGGTGACGCCGTGCGCCAGCGGTACGTCGTAGACGCGGGCGGTGCTCGCGTCGGTGCCGAGCCACGGGCCCAGGCGCTGCCCGCTCGGGCCGTAGACGGCGGAGACGCCGGTCAGGGTCGCGTGCACCATCGGGCGGCCGGTCTCGGCGGCGCGCAGCGCGGCCAGCGAGGCGTGTTGCTCCGGCGCCCAGCTGCCCTGGAAGGTCGAGGTGGAGGACTGGCCCAGGAGCACGTCCGCGCCGTCCGCGGCGAGGTGGCGGCTCATGTCCGGGAAGGCGGTCTCGAAGCACACCAGCGGGCCGATCCGCAGCCCGTGCCCGACGTTCATCACGACCTGCTCGGTACCGCGCCGCCGGTCCTCGCCGGCCGCCTTGCCGACCGAGGTGACCCAGCCCAGCAGGGAGCGGGCCGGGATGTACTCGCCGAACGGGATGAGCCGCATCTTGTCGTAGCGGTCGCCGGTCGGGCCGTTCGGGCCGACGAGCACCGAACTCTTGTAGATGCCGGGCCGGTCGGAGCGGTGGGCGTCCACATTGACCAGCACGTCGGCGCCGGTCAGCCGGGACAGCGCCGCGATCCGCCGGGACAGGTCGGGCCGGTCGCTCAGATCGAAGCCGACGCTGGACTCGCCCCACACGACCAGGTCGACGCCCTGCCCGGTGAGGCGCCGGGTCAGCTGCTCCTCGCGGTCGAAACGCTTCTCGGGGCTGTCGTGCCCGTCCACTATGCCCGGCTGGACGACGGCGATCCGCGCCTGACCGTCGACGTCCGGGCGGGGCGCCCACACCCAGGCCGCCGAGGTCGCCGTGGCCGTGGCGAGCAGTGAGGCCACCGCCGGCACCCGGGCCTCGCGCACCGATATCAGTACCGCCGCCGCCACGTTCACGGCCACCACCAGGAAGCTGAGCAGCCACACCCCGCCCACCGACGCCAGCCGCAGCGCCGGGCCCACCTGCCACTGGCTGGAGCCGAGCATGCCCCAGGGCCCGCCGAGGGCCTGCCAGGAGCGGACCAGCTCCACCGCCAGCCACGCCGACGGCAGCACGAGCAGCGCGGCCACGCCCCGCCCCGGCGTCGGCACACCGCCCAGGAACCGCCGGACAAGCCAGCCCCAGGGGGCCCAGAGCAGCCCGAGCAGCCCGGCTATCAGGAAGAGGAACACGCTCAGGCTCGGCAGCAGCCAGTGGTGCACCGCCACGATGAACCCGAAGCCGCCGCACCAGCCGTCGTACGCGGCCCGCCGGCCGGTCGGTGCCGCGCGGGCCAGCAGGATCCATGGCACCAGCGCGACGTAGGCGAACCACCACAGCGAGGGCGCCGGGAAGGCGAGCAGGGGCAGAGCACCGGCGAAGGCGGCGGCGCAGGAGCGCCGCCACGGGGAGGTCAGCCAGCGGTCGATCGTCCTCATAGCGAGTCTCCCTACCCAGCGCTGACTCCAGTGTGCGCGCCGGGAGCGATCTCCGACAGAGGGCATTGCGGTGCCCGGCAGGGTCATTGGGGCACGGCCGCCGGGCTGCGGTCCGGCATCCGGCGCCACTTCTCGTGCACGACGACCTCGCGCATCCGCCAGCCCTCCGGCGTGCGCAGCAGCCCGAAGTCGTACCGGCCGCCGCACACCAGGTCCGGAGCCCCCGAGGCACCGGCGCCCGCGAACCGCATCGGGTTGATGTAGTCGGCCCGCACCCGGGCGGTGTCCCCGGTGTCGTGCTCCAGCATCCCGAAACGCAGGCGGCGGTTGACGATCAGGTGCTGCCGCATCGCGAACAGCTCCAGGCTCTCCGCGAGCCACCCGGCCACCCGGCCGGCGTCGCCCTCGATACCGCCGGCGGAACGGTAGTCGGCCCGCCCGTCCGCGGTGAACAGCCCGCAGTAGGCCGTCCAGTCCCCGTCGTCCACCGCCCCGGCGTACTCGGTGACCAGATCATCCACGGCCAGCCGGTCCATTACGGTCGCGAGCTCCACACGCTGCGTCATCGGCACAGTGTTGGACACCGGGCGCCGAGTGCCAAGAGGCGCGCCGGATATTCGGGGGTCCGGGCCGGGGACGGCAGCCGAACCCTCTCTCGTGAACGTTCCTTCAGTCGAACCCCCGTATGACGCCGAACCGGAGTTCCGTATCCGGGCCCGCCGCACCGAGCCCACGGCCACCGTCCACCGGGCCCACCGCCAGGAGACCGGCGGCCCGCACCGGCCGCTCGATGTCGCCGGCAACCACTGGACCCTCGGTGAACACGGCTGCGGTCGTGGAGGTCGCGGGTCATACGGGCGGCAGGGACTGCTCCGTCCAGACGGTCTTTCCGTCGTGGGTGTAGCGGGTGCCCCACCGCTCCGTGAGCTGCGCGACCAGGAAGAGCCCGCGTCCGCCCTCGTCCGTGCTCAGGGCCCGTCGGAGATGGGGGGAGGTGTGACTGGTGTCGGACACCTCGCAGACCAGGCAGTGCGTACGGATCAGGCGCAGGGTGACGGGGCCGGCCGCGTACCGGTAGGTGTTGGTGACGAGCTCGCTGGCGACCAGCTCGGTGGTGAAGCTGAGTTCGGCCAGCCCCCATTCGGTCAGTTTGGCCGTGGCCAGCTCCCTGGCACGGGCGGCGGCGGTCGCTTCCAGGGGCAGTTGCCATGAGGCGACGTTCTCCGGCGGAAGCACCCGGGTACGGGCGATGAGCAGCGCGATGTCGTCGGTGGGGAGGTGGCCCTTGGGCAGCAGCGCTTCGACCACGGTGTGGCAGGTGTGGTCCAGAGGCTCCGCGGCGTGGGCGAGACATGCGCGCAGGTTCTCCAGCGCGGCGTCGATGTCGCCGTCGCGTGCCTCCAGGAGGCCGTTGGTGTAGAGCGTGAGCAGACTGCCCTCGGGGAGGTCCAGGTCGTACGTCTCGAAGGGCAGTCCGCCCAGGCCCAGCGGTGGACCCGCGGGCAGGTCGAGCACGGTCACCTCGCCGTCCGGGGTGGACACCACCGGCGCCGGGTGCCCGGCGCGTGCCAGGGAGCAGCGCTGGGAGACCGGATCGTAGACCGCGTAGAGGCAGGTGGCCCCGAGCACCTGCTCGATCGCCGCCCCGCTGCCGTCGGCGTTCGCCTCCAGCTCGGTGGCCAGCAGACTGACCAGATCGTCCAGCCGCGCCACCACCTCGTCCGGTTCCAGGTCGAGGCTGGCCAGGGTGAGCGCGGCGGCGCGCAGACGGCCCATCGAGGCCGCGGCGTGGATCCCGTGGCCGACCACGTCTCCCACCACGAGGGCGACCCGGGCCCCTGACAAGGGGATCACGTCGAACCAGTCACCGCCGATGCCCGGTTCACCGCTGGCCGGGAGGTACCGGCACGCCACCTCCACGGCTGGCAGGTCGGACGCCGCGCTCGGCAGCAGACTGCGCTGAAGGGTCAGAGCGGCGCTCTGCTGCTGGGTGAAGCGGCGCGCGTTGTCGATGCAGACGGCCGCACGCGAGGAAAGCTCCTGGGCCACCGCAGCATCGTCGTCCTCGAAAGGCTCCGAATGGCGCGACCGCCACAGGCTCACCACGCCCAGGACCAGCCCGCGCGCGACCAGGGGCGCCGCGATCAGCGAATGAACGCCGAGCCCCAGAGCGATCTCGACCCGCCGCCGGTCCAAGGCGTACCACTCGGGGCGGAGGGACAGCAGCCCTTCGAGGATCGGGCGACGCTCGGCCAGGCACCGCGACTGCGGAGACTCCGGGAGCAGCGGGACCACATCGCCCTCCTGGTACGGGACACGGGGTTCCGGTGGTGAGAGGGCAGCCCGGAGCAGCGTACCCGTCGTACCCGATACCGGTTCGTCACCGAGTGTCACCGGCTTGAGGAGGTCCACCGAGCAGTGGTCGGCCAGGCCGTGGACGGCCGCATCGGCCAGTTCCCGAGCGGTCTGGATCACGTCCAGTGAGGTTCCGATCCGGGCGTTCGCCTCGTTCAGCAGCGCGAGCCTGCGTTGCGCCCGGTGGCGGTCGGTCACGTCCTCGATCGTCTCGGCCACGCCGAGAACGCGGCCCGAGGGGTCCTCCATCCGGAACGCCGAGACGGACACGATCCGTTCCCGCCCCGGATTGTGGCGTGCCCGGGCGGACTGCTCCGTGAAGATCAACGGTTCGCCGGTCTCCAGGACGTGCCGTACCCGTTCCTCGGCCAGCCCCGCGTCCTCGTCGACCATGAACTCGCGGGGGCGATGGCCCACCGGCGCCTCGGCCGGGACGCCGCTCGCCTTCTCGACCGCACGGTTGACCCGGATCACCCTTCTGTCCGGACCGTGCACGACCAGACCGATCGGGGACCGGTGGTACAGGCCGTCCAGCAGCGCACGGTCCCGCTGCCAGGCCACCACCTCGGCGGCAGGAGCACCGACCAGGAACCACTCCTGACCGCCGCCCTCCCGGGTGACCGCACGGGCCCGGAAACCCATCTCCACACGGTGTCCTTCGCGGTGCCGGACGGGCAGGACACCGAACCATCCCCCCGCCTTCGTGGCGTCCACGACGACGGACCGTGCGACGGGCAGATCACGGGCGTCGACCAGGAGATCCTGCCACGCGCGTCCGATCACTTCCTTGGCCGAATAGCCGAGCAACTCCCGCGCACGAGCGCTCCAGCCGACCACGGTGCCTTGATCGTCGAGCACGGCCGAGGCGCCACGACCAAGGGCGAAAGGATCCTCGGGACTCTCGCTGAAATGCATCAACGGCGACCCCATAGCCACCACCTTGCCTCCGCCTCCGATGTTCCTCCCTGCGTTCTCGGTCCGCGACTCTCCCGTCGTGTTCCGTCCGCGACTGTCCCGTTCCCCTCGGCCCACGGCTTCGGCTCGGCCCGGAGCCTCGACGGGAGTGCCATGGCGGCGCCCACCGCATGCGACGAAGGGGACAGCCGCACCCGGTGACGACGAGGCCTCGGCGGGTGCGGCTGCCGGACACGGAGCCGCTCGGGGCCGGCGCCGGTCACCCGGCCGTGGCGCGGAGCAGCGGTTTCGTGATGGACAGGTTGCCGCCGAAGTACGCGACCGGTGAAACGGTCACGTCGACGCAGGTGATCGTGCGTGTGGGGGTGGCCGGGTGTGCCAGCCAGGCAGGTACGGCGTCGGGGGTGATGGTGACGGTGCGGTGCGCCGGGAGGGGGGCGCCGCCGAGGGAGGTGACCGTGCCGGACAGGTCCCGGATGTAGAGGGTCACCACGCCGTTTCCGCCCCGGCCCGTGAGCGCGGCACTGGACCCGGCCCGAAGTCGTACCGCCGCACGGCCCCGGCCCGCGGTGGCGTCGAGGTTGACGGCCTCCACCGACCGGGCGACGAACTTCAGCGCCCGAAGGGGTCCCGCCGCCGTGCGCACGGTGACCACACCACGGAAACCGGCGGAACGCAGGACGAGTCGGTCGGCGCGCAGGACCCAGGAGATCGTCGTGGGGCGGGCCGGCGGCGGGTCGAGCGGTGCGTCCCGGGAGGACGGTGAGGCCTTCGTGGCTGCTCGTGCGGTGCTCGCGGACGGCCGCGCGGCGTGCGCGGGTGCCGCCCCGCTGCCGGCGAGCCGTGGCGCGGGCCCGGCCGGTTGCGGGGTGGTGCTCGTGGGGGTCGGCACGAGGCTCGACGGGGCCGGTGCTGTCGCCGTGCCGGTGCTCACCGGTGCCGTGGGGGTGCCCGTGTCGACCGGGGTGAGGGGCGGGCTCGCCGGCCAGGGCGTGGGGAGGTGCAGGAGCAGGGGTACGGCGGCCGCGGCCAGCGCGCAGGCGAGGGGCCGTGGTACTCGTCCGAGCCTGTGGTGGGGCGGTCGGGTGCGACCCGCGTGGCGGGGTTCGGAGGCGGAGGAGTCCGCGGTCCGGTCGGCCTGGTCAGTCGCCACGTCGTCCTTCCCCGGCCGGAACGGCCGTGGTGGACGCGCAGTCCGCCGGCGCCGTCGGCGTCTCGGTGGCGGCGGGAGTCCAGGAGCAGGCCAGGGAGCCGCCGATCAGGCCGGTGATCAGTCCGAGGAGGAGGCCGCCGAAGTTCGCGACGGGGAAGGAGATGAGGGTGAGCAGGAGAGTGGCGATCCCGGCGAACACCCGGAGGTGCGAGTTGTACCAGAGGGTGAGTCCCAGGGTGATGAGCAGGACCCCGATGACGAGGGCTCCGGCACCGGACGCGGTCGACATGGCCAGCGGAATGCCGCCCAGGTCAAGATGCGCGTACGGCCAGTACAGGATCGGCAGACCCGCCGTCGAGGTGAAGAGCCCGGCCCAGAAGGGACGTTCGCCGCGCCAGGCTCTGAACCTGTGCCGGGAGCGCGCCGCGGTGACGCGCAGTCGGGGTCGTCCGCCGGAGATATGAGTGATCACGTGTCTTCCTGATCAGCGGTGCGGCGTGCGCGGACGCCGGGTGAGGCGGATGCGGGGGCGTTCGGCAGCTTCGGCCCGCCCAGGCCTCAGGAGCATTCGTGGCGGCCCTGCTCGATCTGCACGCGCAGGCCGGGAATGTCGAACGTCCCGGCGGAGAGCGCGACCGCGGTCACGTGCACGTCGGTCAGGACGACCGACGTGGCCTGCTGCCCGAAGCCGTTGGGGTCGAAGAAGCGCGCGTGCCTGTCGCCCGGATTGATCGGCCCCTTGGTGATCTCCCCTTGCGCGATACCTTGGTCGAGACCCGTGAAATCCGCCTCCCCGGCCGACTGGAACGTCGTGTCGAGGAACAGGTTCGTCGCCTCGATCGGTCGTTCTCTTCCACCGGTGAGTTTCAGCGTCTGCGGGCCCAGCACCGGGACCTCGATCACCACGGACTGGCACAGCCGGCTGATCGTCGCGTGCCGGGCCCCGTTGACCTGGACCGGCACACGCTCGCCCTGTCTGGTCACGTCCACCATGCCGTAGATGCTGAGTCCGCGAGCGGTCAGCGTGCGCGCGGTGACGTGGAACTTCTGGCCGGAAATCAGGAACGACGCGGCCAGTGCCCCCTGTCCCATGGCGATGGCGAGGGTTGCGCAGGCTGCGACGCTGGGGACCAGGACTGCCGCGAAGCGCCGCCAGCGGGTTTTGCCGGCGAGGTGCGACATCCCGTCTCCTTCGGTCATGGTGCGAGTCCGCCTATATGAGGGCAAGGCGGATATTTTCCTCGCTGTCCAGTGACGGATCCTAGGCTTCCGGCTGCGGCAACCGGCTGCACGCCGGGGCCGCCGTACGGGTGACGCACAGGCTGCTCGGCCCTTCGGGCGACAGACGGTGTCGACTTTCGAGCGACGGCCGGAGGCAAAGATCACGATTGCCGACCGGGTGGTTCGTGAAGCTCGCTCTCGCCTGCCGCCTGCCGCCTGCCGCCTGCCGCCTGCCGCCTGCCGCCTGCCTCTTGCCGTCTGGCGGTGTCGGACCGGCGTGGGCCTAAGGCCGCGGCGGGAAAGGGCAGTTCGCAAGGGGATCGGTGACGATCACTCGATACCCAGCGGACCGATACCCAGGTCCTCGCGCATGATGCGACGCATCTGGGCCATGGCCGCGCGCCGTTGCGCTGTCAGGGACGCTTCCTCGGCGGAGCCGACAGCCACTCCCCGGGCGTAGGCGTCGCGTAGCGCGCGCAGACGGTGGAACGCCTCGTTTCCCGCCGCCACGACCTGCGGCGGACCCACGAGCCAAAGGCGTTCGCTTGCTGTGTAGATGCCGGTGCCACGGACGGCCTCCCGCACGGCCGCGTCACGTGCCGACGTGGACATGTGATCGCCCAGGGCGACGGCCCGTATCTCTTCACCTGCGGCTTTGAGGGCGGAAACGAACTCGGTGTACACCTCGCGCCGTATTTCCAGCGCGTGCCTGGCCTCCTCCCGCCGCCACCGGTTGCGATCGGCGATCAGAGTGGCTGCGATACCGATGGCGGCACCGGCCAGCGTGGAGAGCAGGGGCATCAAGTCCATCTGCCGCAGCTTGTCCGAAACGGCGGGCCGACACCAGTGGCTCTCACTGCGCATGCGGGCACTTGGGTGCCCGTGAACGACCTGATCATTCCGAGTGCTGCCGACGGGTCGTCAAGCCGCGCGCCTGACGATGGTGCGTGACGACGACGGCGACTTCATCGATGGACGGATTCCGCCGCGGCGTCCGCAGCAAACAGATCTACTCGTCTTGCGCGAGCTGTCCGGGCTCGTCCTCGTCGGGCGGAAGTACCTGGAGGATCTCGCCGGAAGACGTCGTGACGTAGTGAATCTCGGTGTCGCCGTCGATTCTGGGCGGGGAGACTTGGGCGCGGAGCCGCTCTTGTCGCGCGGCCACTGATTTGTCGGAGTCGTGCCAACGGCCCTTGAGCTCGACCTGGGTGAGCCGTTCGGTCAGTTCGGTCGCGACCGCATCAGCGTCCTCCAGCTGATGAACCTGCGACTCCACGAACCTCCGCAGTGCGGCGTAGGGATGGGTGGGATCCGCGAGCGCTACCGCCGCCGCGTCGGCAACCATGGCCTTGCGCCGAATCGCAATCGCCGCTCGCGCCAAGTGAAGCTCACGGATGAAGTGGTCGGTCTCTTTCGTCTTGCCGCCGAGGGTCTCCTCCAGGCGGCGATAGTCGACCCTGCCGTCGTCGTCCACCAGCTCGTCGACGACACCGCGGTGCTTCTCCAGAAACTGCTGAGCGCGATGGAACTCGTCGTACGCAGACTTCAGGGCGAGTTCGAGATTCGGATGGTGGCCGTCGAGCATCAGGCTGATCGCGCGGGACAACTGATCATCGGCCGACCGCTGATCCTTGATCCGTTCGGTGTAGTGGCGTTCCTCCTGGCGGCCCAGGAAGGCTTCGACCCGGCGTTGGTGCGCCCGCTGTTCCCGTTGGGCCACCATGTCCACCGCCAGGACGGTCCCGGCGACGGCCAGCACCGGCCAGCCCGCCGCGATCGCTCCTCCGGCAGCGACAGGCTTCAGAACGCCGTGCACGGTCTTGCCGCCGGTGCGGGAGAACCCCCTGAACCCGGAAGTTCCGACGGCCTTGACGAGCTCTGCACCCTTGGGCAGCACCACCCGGAACAACGTCGGGCTCTTCGGGTTGACGGCCTCCACGATCCCGGCCAACGCCTGCTGAGCCGCCGCGTTCACGGGCACGGTCCGGAACTTCGCGAGCTCCGGTTCGCTGACCGGGCGGTATTCGACGGCGACCGGCGCCGCTGCGGCTTCGAGCGCGTCCCAGACCGCGGCGGACGTCGAGCCGACGGACCGCAGAACCTCTTCGGGGACCAGAAGCCCTGCGGGAGGGAGCTCGGGCCGAACTTCGACCACTGCCGCGGCGCTTGGCGCACGGTGCCCGCCCGAGGCGGTGGTGGTGCTTCGTGAGAATCTCCGGAGCAGCCACGCGGTGACGAGCACGGCGACGGCGACGACGGCGACCAGCTCCATGGGCATGGACATCAAGCCAGGTCACGTCCTCCGACAGGCTGCGGTGGTGGGTTCACACCGCCCCCGAGCATAGCGAGGATCGCCCGTGCCCCTGTCTCAGCGGTCGTTCTCGGATGCGTAGGTCGAGGCAAAGGCGATCGAGCGGGCCGCCTTCGCGGAGGATTCGGACGGGGTTTCGGCGGCAGAGCGGTGATCCTGACACCGGACCGGCCGATCACGTGGCCGGCGCATCGGGCGTGCCCGGTCGAGCCCGGCCGACAGCCCTGGCCGCCGCTCCCGCCCTCGACACGGGCTGACGTGAGAGAGCACGGGATCGGTGTGAAACTGGGCACGGAAGGGGTGATCTCCGTGTCGGACCCACCACGCGTGTCCTCCGGTCCCGACACGGCCGTCGACGAAAGCGGACTGGAAGAGCTGATCAACGAGGCGCAGACCGCCCTGCCGGTCGAACTGCCGGCCCTGGCGAACCGGTGCGCCTCGTCCCTCGGCCTGGACACCGCGCTGATCTACCTCGTCGACCTGCAACAACGGCTGCTCCTCCCACTCGACGAGGCGTTGGAGCCGCTGCCGGTGGACCGCTCGACGGCCGGCTGGGCGTACCGCACGGTCTCCCAGCGGGTGGTGGAAGCCGACGACGGCTTGATCCTCTGGATCCCCCTGGTCGACGGTGCCGAGCGGCTGGGCGTGCTGGCGGTGCGGACCGCCTCGCTCGACCGGGAACGGATGCGCCGCAGCCGCATACTGGCCCATCTGTTCGCCATGCTGATCACCTCCAAGCGCGCCTACAGCGACTGGCTCGCCGCCCGCACCCGCACGGCGACCATGCGGTTGCCCGCCGAGATGCTGCGGGCCTTCCTGCCACCCCGCACCATCGGCAGCTGCAGGTGCGTATCGACCGCGGTCCTGGAACCGGCGTACGACATCGCCGGCGACGCCTTCGATCACTCGGTGGTCAAGAACGTGCTGCACACCATGATCCTCGACGCCATGGGGCACGATCTGACCGCCGGCCTGACCACATCGGTCGCCATGGCGGCGGCGCGCAACGCCCGCCGGGGCGGCGGCGAGCTGGCCGATGTCGTCGGCTCCGTCGACCAGGCGCTCGCCCAGTGGCTGCCCGACTACTTCTGCACCGGCGTGCTGTGCCGGCTCGATGCCGAGACCGGGGTGCTGCGCTGGGTCAACTGCGGTCACCCCCCACCGCTGCTGATCCGTGCCGAGCGGGTGCTCGCCGGGGCACTCGACAGCCCCCCACAGCCGCCGATCGGCCTGGCCGGTCCACTGGCCCCGGCGGCCCGGCAGGTCCACGAGACGACACTGGAACCGGGCGATTGCGTCCTGCTCTACACCGACGGTGTCGTGGAGGCTCGTGATGCGGACGGTGCGGAGTTCGGCCTCGACCGGTTCACCGACTTCATCATCCGCTCCTCCTCCGCGGGACAGCGCCCGGCCGAGGTGCTGCGGCTGCTCATCCACGCCGTCCTCGACTACCAGCGCAACCAATTGCGGGACGACGTGACCATCCTGCTCTTCGAATGGCGCCCGCAGCACCGGTGACACGGTGTTGAGGAGGTGCCGACCGAATACCGGACCCGGCCGAGGACGACGCAATACCGGACCCGGCGAAAGAGGACGCAATGCCGGACACGGCCGAAGACGGGGCAACGAGCACAGCGGGCTTCGGCGTCCCGACCGACTTCGTCTTCGCACAGCTCAGGGCGCAGAAGCACGGTGATCCTGGCGCAGCGCGGGCCGCTCGGCCTTTGGGCGCAGGCAACCCTTCCCTTACGCGCGGCGGTCCTACCAGGCGTCGCGCTCAGGGGACCGGCCTCTGCCGACTCGTACTCGAAAGCCGACGGGAAGGCTGCGCCCCATGGTTCTGGATCCCCGCTTCTGCCTGGACGTTCCGGAGGGTTTCGACGACTCGGACGACGACACCGGGGTGCATCCCATGGCCAGGAAGCTGTTCCTCGCCACTACGGCCGCGGAAGCCTTCGCGAAGGCCCATGAGTGGGTGCGGGATCACGAGGTCCGGCTGTCGGACGTGTCGTGGGACGTCCTGCGCGACGAGGACGAGCCCTACTGCCTGAGCATCTACTTCACGTTCGAGCTGGATCCCGAAGACACCTGATCACGACCGCGCAGTCCGGGATCGGCCCCAGGCCGCTGTCCACTCCGGCCGCGGGGGTGTCCGGCTGACCGATCGTGTGCGGCGGCGGGGGGGCGCCGGGACCGAGCCCGGCGCGAGGCGGCTCAGACGGCGACGCGGATGCCCCAGTGCCGTCAGGCCTGCGATTCCGCAACGGCGACGAGGATGCCCCGGCGCCGTCAGGCCCGCGATTCCGCCGGCGTATCCGAGTGCGCCGGCCCTCCTTGTGCGGCGGCCATGGATCCCATGAGCATGACCGCACGACGCCTGCTCAGCCCCCGGCCCAGGGTCGCCATCACGCGGTTGAGCCGGCCGGAGACGACGCTCGGCGGGGGTGTGCGGCGGTCGAGGGCCCGCAGCGCCGTTTCCACGACCTCCCCTGGGGACTGGCGTTTCGAGCCGCTGTCAGCGGCGTCGGTGCCGATGACGTCGAAGAACTCGGTGCTGGTCGCGCCGGGGGACAGCGCGATCACACGCAGCCCGGTGCCGCGGGACTCCAGCCACAGGGCCTCGGTGAAGCTCAGCACGAACGCCTTGGCCGCCGCATAGACGGCCATGTTGGGGACGGGCAGGTACGCGGCCATGCTCGCGACATTGATCAGCACCCCCGTGCCGGCGGTCCGCAGCGGCCCGATGAACGCCCGGCTGATGTCGACGACGCCGGTGACATCGACGCTGATCTCCTCCCGCAGGCGCTGCGGGTCCTCTTGGTGGAACGGGCCGTAGGTGCCGAATCCCGCGTTGTTCACGACGCTCGTCACGGTCAGGCCGCGCCGTGCCACCTCCTCGGCGAGGGTCTGCCCCGCACCGGGCAGGGCCAGGTCGAGCGGTACGACGGTCGCTCGGACGCCATGGTCCGCGGTGAGTTCGGCGGCCAGTTCTTCGAGGCGTTCCCGGCGCCGGGCGACCAGGACGACGTGTGATCCGCGCTGGGCGAGCCGGCGGGCGAACTCTGTACCGATACCGGCACTGGCACCGGTGATGAGGGTGGTCTGACCGCGGTAGTCGACGGCGCTCATGGCTGCTCCTGGAAGACGGCGGGCGTGCTCGTGATGGCACTGTAGGCCTAAACTGTCACCCGGTGTCAATGTGGCACCGAGTGTAGAAGGTGGTAGGCTGTGTGCTCATGAGCGATCACGAGGGCCGCCCGGCCGGACTGCGGGAGCGCACCCGGCGTGCAGTGCAGGCCGAGATCGTGGCCACCTCGATGAGGCTGTTCCTCGAGCGCGGCTTCGAGGCCACGACCATGGAGCAGATCGCGGGCGAGATCGGCATCTCGCGGCGCTCGCTGTTCCGCTATTTCGGCACGAAGGAAGACATCGTGCTGGGCGACCACGCCGAAAGCGGCAGGGTCCTGCAGGCCGCACTGGAAGCCCGTCCGGCGGACGAGGCCCCGTGGGAAGCGCTCCGGGCGGCCCTCAAGGCGCTCTTCGAGTCCCTCCCCTACTCTCCCGAGGACTTCCTCAAGATCACCCGCATGCTCCATGCCTCGCCCTCACTCCGGGCGCGCCAGCTGGACAAACAGCAGCAGTGGACGGACCTGCTCGTGCCGGACATCGCCGGACGACTGGGTGCCGCCGCGGACCCCATGACCGAGATGCGGGCCCGCGCGCTCGTCGCCTGCGCCCTGGCCTGCTCCGCCATCGCAACGGAAGCCTGGGTCCGCAGCAACGGGACGGTCGACATGGAGCAGGCCTTCGACGAGGCGGTCGCCGCGGTACGCGGATAGGGCGCACTGGTCCACTTCCACGTTCGTAGTCCACGACGAGTTCTTCCAGGCCGCCCGTGCAGCCCTTGCCGCCGAGGACGAAGTCCCGGTCGCACCGTACGACGATCTCGCCGCAACGCATCGGTGCCGGATCCAGCGCGTCGACGTCCACGCCGCCGCCCGGGTTCTCCGGACTTCCTGATGGCTCATGAGACATCAGCCGCGGACAGCTGACTTGATCTCGCCCGCAGCCCTTTGGAGAGCCTGCTCGCTCTCGCACCGTGGTTGTGCTCGCGGGCCGGATCGGCCCGCGAGCACGTCACGTGGCTCCTGACTTCAGCCGTTGGGTGCGGCCGCGTCCAGGTTCCTCTGCGCGGCGGCGGCCCGCCCCAGTTCCAGCAGTGGCTCTTCGGTCGCACTCGGCGCCTTGCGGCTGCTGCTGGACGGTGGTGGGTTTCCGCCGGTCGAGGGGGGCGGGATCGGCACGTGGACGCAGGAGGATGTGCCGGACTCCAGTCGGCCGTTGAACGCAGTGATGCAGAATTCGAAGTTCCAGTTGCCCGGGAACAGGAAGGCGATCTGGTGCTCGGGGCTGTCCGTGGTGTACGGGCCCTGGGTGTTCGAGCCTTCGGGTGCGTTGACGTTGCGTACCCACACCCGGTATCCGGCCGCCTCCGGGGCCCCTTTCCAGTTCAGCTGGACGGTGGTGGCGTCGACGGACTTGACCGTGACGTCCGTCGGGACCGGTGGTGTCCCCGCGCCGACGGTCACCGACCGGGCCACGCCGGGCATGCCGCCGCCGGCCTTGTTCCAGGTCGCGACCGCGACCAGGTAGTGGTGGCCAGGCACGAGGCCGTCGATGCGCGCCTGGTTGTTCAGCAACCCTGCGACCCGCACGCGCTGCCTGCGCATCGGGGATCACGCCGTACCGGGGGAGCTCCCAGCCGGGGACCGGCTGCCGCGCTGCCGAGTCGTACGCCGCGGAGACCTGCCGAGGGAAGTCCTGTGACGAGACGACTCTGTCCAGCAATGGCCGCCTCGCACATCCACTCGGCAAAGGCCGCCTGCTCGGATCATCCCCGCAGGTCAGCGTGACGGAGTGGCAGCCGGTACCACTCGGTTCGCGGGTGCCGGCCCACCCTGCGCGCGTGTGCCGACCTGGCTTGTCGTGCGCTGCCCCGGCCTGCGCGTGCGCCGACCCGCGGTCGGGCAACCTCGCAACCCGGACGGTGTTCCCGGGGTTCTGACGGTCATGGGGTGAACCATACGGCGATCACACACGGCGGTCGGCTACTGTCACCGGATGCTCGATGCCGACCGCTCTGGCACCGCCACGGCCTCTCCCCGGGCCGCCGCCACGGAGCTCGCCGCCCGCGTCGCCGTTGCGCCCCTGCCCCGCTCGGGTCTTGCCGCCCGCTTCCGGCGTGCGCTGCTGTCTCCGTACGCGCGGCTGTCCCTGCTGCTCGCGCTGCTTGCGGGAGCGGCGGCCTGCGTCCTGCTGTTCGAGCCGCAGCGGCTGCTCACGCACGGATGGCCGCCGCAGCTCGGCGGGGCCGCGGCGGCGCTCGTGTTCGCGGTGGCGTACGGGCTGTGCACGGTGGCGTTCGTGCCGCGCCCGCTGCTGAACCTGGCGGCGGGCGCGCTGTTCGGCTCCCAGCTCGGGCTGGGCACGGCACTGGCGGGCACGGTGCTCGGGGCTGGCGTGGCCTTCGGGCTGGGCCGGATGCTCGGGCAGGACGCGCTGCGCCCGCTGCTGCGCGGCCGCTGGCTCAAGGCGGCCGACGGGCAGCTCAGCCGGCACGGGTTCCGCACGATGCTGGCGGCCCGCCTCTTTCCGGGGGTGCCGTTCTGGGCGGCGAACTACTGCGCAGCCGTCTCCCGCATGGGCTGGCTGCCGTTCCTGCTGGCCACGGCGCTCGGCTCGATCCCGAACACGGCGGCGTACGCGGTCGCCGGCGCCCGTGCCTCGGCGCCCACCTCGCCCGCCTTCCTGATCGCGATGGCCGCCATCGCCCTACCGGCGCTGGCAGGCACGGTGGTGGCCTGGCGCAAGCGCCACCACCTGCGCAGTCGCTGACCGGCTGCGGACCGGCCGTGGACCGGCCGCAGACCGGCTGCGGCCCGGCCGGTGATCGCCGCTTACCGGCCAGTGATCGCCGCTGAACGGCCGGTGATCCGTCAGACGCCTTCCAGGATCATCGCGTTGGCAAGGCCGCCCGCCTCGCACATGGTCTGCAGGGCGTAGCGGGCGCCGCGCTCGCGCATCGCGTGCACCAGCGTGGTGGTCAGCCGGGTGCCGCTGGCGCCGAGCGGATGGCCGAGGGCGATCGCACCGCCGTGCACATTGACCTTGGCGAGATCGGCGCCGGTCTCCTGCTGCCAGGCCAGGACCACGCTGGAGAAGGCCTCGTTGATCTCGAAGAGATCGATGTCGTCGAGGGTCAGGCCCGCCCGGCGCAGGACCTTCTCGGTGGCCGGGATCACGCCGGTGAGCATCAGCAGCGGGTCGGAGCCGGTCACGGCGAAACCGTGCAGGCGGGCCAACGGGCGCAGACCGAGGCGGGCCGCAATCTCGCTGGAGGTGATCAGGACGGCGGAGGCGCCGTCGTTGATCGGGCTCGCGTTGCCCGCCGTGACGTTCCACTCGATCTGCGGGAAGCGCTCGGCGAAGGCGGCGTCGTAGTAGGCGGGCTTGAGGCCGGCGAGGATCTCCGGGGTGCTGCCGGGCCGTACGCACTCGTCGCGGGCGACCCCGTCCAGCGGCGCGACCTCGGCGTCGAAGAGGCCCGCCTGCCACGCGGCGGCGGCCTTGTGGTGCGAGGAGACGGCGAACTCGTCCATCCGCGCGCGGGTGAGGGACCACTTGGCGGCGATGAGTTCGGCGCTGACGCCCTGCGGGACCAGGCCCTCCGGGTAGCGCTCGGCGACGCCCGGGCCGAACGGGTCCTTCCCGGCGGGCACGTTCGACCACATCGGCACCCGGCTCATCGACTCCACCCCGCAGGCGACGACGAGGTCGTACGCGCCCGAGATGACGCCCTGCGCGGCGAAGTGCACGGCCTGCTGGGAGGAGCCGCACTGGCGGTCCACCGTGGTCGCCGGGACCGTCTCGGGGAGCCCGGCCGCGAGGACGGCGTAGCGGGTGGTGTTCATGGCCTGCTCGCCGACCTGGTCGACGGTGCCGCCGATGACGTCGTCGATCAGCTCCGGGTCCACACCGGAGCGCTCGACCAGGGTGCGCAGGGTGTGGGCGAGGAGCTGTACCGGGTGGACGTGGGCGAGGGAACCGTTCGGCTTGCCCTTGCCGATGGGCGTGCGTACGGCTTCGACGATGACTGCGTCGCGCATGCTGTGAGCCTCCTTGGCCGCCTGGCTGCCCGCACGGAGCGCAAAGAAGAACGAGCGCGAGAGGAGAGCAGCCGGAGAGAGCGGGTGCTACCAGTGAGTAGGAAATCCAAACTCACGATAACTCTTAGAGTTGGAAAATCAAACCCATCCCTGGGTCTCTCCCTCACCACCTCCTAGACTGGCCGCCATGGCCGCCACGAAAGATCCGCGCCCCTGCTCCATCGCCGACGCCCTCGCCCTGGTCGGCGAGAAGTACTCCCTGCTCGTCCTGCGGGAGGTGTGCCTGGGCAACGGCCGCTTCGACGTGCTGGTGCGCAACATCGGCGCCCCGCGCGACATCCTGGCCGCCCGGCTGCGCCGGCTCGTGGACGCCGGGATCCTCACCAAGCACGCCTACAGCGAGCGTCCGCAGCGCTTCGAGTACCGGCCCACACCGGCAGGGCTGGAGCTGGAGCCGGTTCTGATGACCCTCAAGGAGTGGGGCGACCGCCATCTCCGCAAGGGCGCCGACCTCCCCATGGTCATCGAGCACAGCTGCGGCAACGAACTGGTCCCGCAGGTCACCTGCCGGGCCTGCGGCGAGCCCGTCCGGCACGAGGACCTGACGGCCCACCCGCAGGCACCGGGCTGGACCGTCGCCGGCCCGACGGCCGCCCAGGGCGTGTCTGCTTAGCGGTCGCCGTCCGCCGGAACCTTCCGGGTGGAGGCTGCATCTATCCGTCCGCGGAGGCACGGGGCCTCTCCACGGGGGGATGTCGTGATGGCACAGCGAAAAGCAGCGGTCCTGATGCTCGGCCTGGTGGTGGTGCTGGGGCTGACCGCCTGCGGTCCGGGCCACCACCGCGCCGGCGCCTGCGGATCATCCCAGCTGCGCTGGAAATGGACCCGCCTGGCCGACGGACCGGCAGGCGCACCGGCGGCCACGCTCAGCGCCAGGAACAAAAGTGCACGGCCGTGCGCCTTCGACGGCTACCCACGGCTCCAGGCCTGGGTCGGCAAGGCGCAGGACGTGCAGTCGGAGCCGGAGAAGAAGGCCAAGCCGGTCCGGCTGGTGCTGAACCCGGGCCGTACGGTCGACTTCCCGCTCTACTACCAGCCGCACCGCGTCGCGAGCGGCACCTGCTGGATCACGGGCGACGACCACGCGTCCAGCGACGTGGTGCCGCCCCACCCCGCCAAGCGCGACTACGGCTCTTTCGTGCACGTGACCGACGCGAAGGGGCACCGGCTGCCCACCCAGGTGTGCAGCGACACCATCCGGCTGGGCCCGCCTCACCTGCGCTAGCTGTTCTGGCCGGTCCCCGCCCCAGGCCTGCGGAGGTCCGGGTGAGTGGCAGGCCGTTGTGCCCGTGGTGGTCGTGCCCGTTGCCGGGGAGGGCGTCCGGCCCCTGTGGCCGTGCGGTCACCGCAGCCCGATACGCTGCGTCCGTCACATGATCACCACGTATCCCATCAGCGCTTGGACGTCGTACCTCCATGTCTTGGTTTGAATCGCTCGTCCTCGGACTCGTCCAGGGGCTGACCGAGTTCCTCCCCGTCTCCTCCAGCGCCCATCTGCGGCTGACCGCCGCCTTCTCGGGCTGGAAGGATCCGGGGGCGGCCTTCACCGCGATCACCCAGATCGGCACGGAGGCGGCGGTCCTGATCTACTTCCGCAAGGACATCGGGCGGATCGTCTCGGCCTGGTTCCGGTCCCTGTTCGACAAGGGCATGCGGCGGGACCACGACGCCCAGATGGGCTGGCTGGTGATCGTCGGGTCGATCCCGATCGGTGTGCTCGGCGTGACGCTGAAGGACCAGATCGAGGGGCCGTTCCGCGATCTGCGGATCACCGCCACGATGCTCGTCGTCGTCGGCCTGGTCATCGGCATCGCGGACCGGCTGGCGGCCCGTGACGAGACCGGCGGCAAGCACCGCGCGCCCAAGCAGCGCAAGACCCTCGAGAACCTCGGAGTGAAGGACGGTCTGATCTTCGGCCTGTGCCAGGCCTGTGCCCTCATTCCCGGCGTCTCCCGCTCCGGCGCCACCATCAGCGGCGGCCTCTTCATGGGCTACAGGCGCGAGGCCGCGGCCCGTTACTCCTTCCTGCTGGCCATCCCGGCGGTGCTGGCGTCAGGCGTGTTCGAGGTCAAGGACTCGGTGGGCAACGGTGAAGTGGCCTGGGGGCCGACCCTGTTCGCGACGGTGATCGCGTTCGTGTCGGGATACGCGGTGATCGCGTGGTTCATGAAGTGGATCTCCAACAAGAGCTTCATGCCGTTCGTCTGGTACCGCATCGCCCTCGGCATCGTCATCATCGCGCTGGTCACGGCGGGCGTGCTGAGCCCGCACGCGGCGGAATCGGCGAGCTGACCGGGCAATGTGATCTCTGGGTAGCGCTAGCGGAATCTCCCGTTAGGTTGCGGAAACTCTCGTTGAATCCCGCCCCGATTCCTTGATCGTCTCCCAGTCGTCTCCCACTCTCCCACCCTGAACGCCGAGAAGGCCCCCACGAGGAAATCGTGGGGGCCTTCTCGTGCCGGCGCTCAGACCAGGACGGGAGCGCCACCTGGGGGGTGGGACCAGCCCCCGCCCTGGCCATCTCATCTAACGATCTCACCCGGGCATGTGACACGGGCAGATGCGTAGCAGTTGTTGAACACGTTGTGCACAAATTGAGTCGAGGGTGCAGGGTGTGTGATAGGACCGCCCGCCTGCGCGTAGGGGGGTGCTCACGGCGAGCCGCGAACCTGCGGCAGGCGGACGGCCTGTCCGGCGCGGGCGACGTTGGAGGCCGCCCGTGCCGGGCTCTTGGGGTTGTGTGGAACGTCAAAGATCAAGCCAAATCGAACGGCCGTGCGATCTGGCATATGCCTATCTGAGCACACTGTGATGGCTGTCCGCTACACGCTGTCCTGCATTTATCTACCTAGTACCCCACCCTGCGAGATTTACCACGGGTGGTAAAGACTTTCGGACAAGATCATTCCAGTATGCGCGGGTGCACGACCCCCTCCCCACCTGGGTACCCAAACGCCGCGCCCAAATCGGCTTACAGATCCGCGCCGCCCGCCGCCACGCCGGCCTGTCCCAACTCGCCCTCGGGGAACACATCGGCCGCGACCACAAAACCATCAGCCGCTGGGAGAACGCCCTCACCGCACCCGACCTCACCGACCTGCTCCTCATCGCCGACGCCCTACACGTCCCCCTCGCAGACCTCGTCCGCTGACCCAGCCAGCACGAAGCCCCGCCCATCCACCACGAGGGCAGCAGACGAGCGGGGCCAGCCATGTGCGGCTACTGCGCGGGCTGCCCGCTACCCGGGCACATCTCCGTCCCGCTGCCAGCCCGCTGGTGCATCGTCGTCGGGGTGCCGGGCTCGCTACCGACACCAGCCCCGCAGACCGGGCAGCTGCCCGCGACGAGCCCCGGGTCGAACCGGTGGGCGGTGGGGTGCAGGCACTTTTCCATGTGGTGCTCCTTCACGTCGTTGTGATGGTGCTGACTGGGTGGTGCTGTGCTACTCCGCCGCGCGGCCGGGCCCTGGCATGCGGGGAGAACTTAGAAGGCGTCCTGCAGCGCAGCGTTCCGGCTGCCCAACCCCTGGCCAGGGCGTGCGGTTGCCTCGAACAGGCAGAACGCCTTGGCGCCGTTGTGGAAGATCACACCGAAGCCAGGATCCATGCTGGTGTCGGCGTAGGGGTAGGCCTTCTCCATCTCGTCGCAGCCGGCGTTCGCCATCGCGGCTGCCAGGTAGCGCTTGGCCCGGTCCGGGGAGACCTTCCCGTCCTCGTACAGGTCCGGGTAGGGGACCTCAGCTGGAGGCTCTGCGTGGATCGGGACCTCGGGGTTCTCGTACTTTTCGCCGGGGGCGCCAGCGTAGGTCGCACCGATCCAGAGTTGCGCGCCGGTCGTGAAGGTGATGTGCAGCCCAGTGCGGCGGCCGTCCCAGGGGGTGATGCTCTGGACCTCGGGCGCTTTGGCGAGCGCTTCAAGGATGAACGGGCGGAATCGTTCCGGACGCATTGTGATCATTTCCTCTCGTGGCGGCGGGACCGCGTAAGTCTATGAGCGTCATTGGGGCGACATGCCGAGGGCTATCGAGGCCCGCCGCCGGGACGGGGTGGCTCCGGCGGCGGACCCAGGCCACCCTCAATAGCCGTCCGGGCGACCCATGCCAGCGGTGACGCTCCCCAGAGCCCGCTGGACATCTATGCCACTACGGCGACATCCACTCGACGCCCTTGACGTCCGTGATGGACGTCCGGCCGGTGTAGTGGTCGACGTGCCTCTTGTCGGCATGCGGAGACCGCGTACAGCGGGCCTTGCCGTCCTTGTACGGCTCCCAGCAGTACCCGGCCGCCCGACCAGCCGCCAGGGACGCCAGCACGGGCTTGCTCTTGCCGTCCATCACGCCTCCACCACGGCGTCAGCGAGCCGTTGCCGCCCCTGCGCAATGAACTCCCGCAGGATCGACGGCCGGCACATATGGCCCTCGCGGGAGGGCGCGACTACCCAGTGCGGGCCGGGTGGCGCCCGCCAGTCCAGCCGCGGCACGCCAAGGTACGACTCGGGGCCGAGCGCGGGCGTGTCTTCCTCCCCGTCCCACACGAGGCCGGCGTGCGGCTGAATGAGCACGTAGTACGGGGAGGTGACGCGACCGTCGTGGAGGATGGCGCCGTTCAGCGTGGCAGCCAGTGCCTCAGGTACGCGGGTCGGGTCGTTTGTGCCTATGGCGGCGTGGACCAGCGGGGCAGGGATCCGGACCGCGGCGAACGTGTTCCCGCATGGCAGGAGCGCGACGCCCCGCTCGGTCCATTCGCGGTAGGCCTGCTGTGGGCTGTCGGCTGCTCGCGCCAGCCACTCCACGATGAACCGGTCTGTCCCTGGCATGAGTTAGGCCTCCACGATCAGCGCGTTTCGTCTCACGCAACTGACCGTAGAGGCCTGGTAGCAGGGCCAGGGGTACAGTCTGTACCCCCTTGCTCACGCTGCGAGAAGGCCCAGCTTCACCGCAAGCGCCGAAGCGCGCTGCCTGCGAGACGGGCTCTTCGCCCCGGTCTCCTCCAGCACAATCCGCTTGGCGTACCCGTTGTACCGAATCGTCTCCGGGGCAGCCTCGAATGCCTTGTCCAGCGTCGCCAGCGCCACATCCGGCTGCCCGTCCAACTGGTATCCGCGGGCCTCCTCGATCCGGTGCCGGGCCCGCCGAGGCCGGGACGGGATCGTCACAGCGTCCGCGGCCGCGGCCTGCCGGACGGACTCGCCGCCCTGGTGCAACTCGACCGCCACCGTGACGGCGTGGGCGCCCATGATGGCCCGCGAGAAGCTGGTAATGGGGTGGTAATAGTCCGCGGGTAGCCGCTCAGCCATCTCCCGCGCCTGATCCCAGTACCGCCACGCTGTGCCCGTCTCTCCGCGGCGCGCCGCCGTGTAACCGGCCTCGAACGTCAACGCGCCCGTGATAGCGAGGACGCCGTCCGGGGCATCCGGCAGCAGCGGTTCCAGGTACGCGAGGGTCTGCTGGTTCACCTCGTCCGCAGCGTCGAAATGCGCCGGACCGCTGTCCCGGTGGGCCTGCGCGGCCAGCCATGCGGCAACGCCGATGGCGTGCGGGTCCTCGGACTCCTGCGCCGCGATCAGCCCACGCTCGGCAACCCGCCACAGTAGGGCGGCATCCGGCTGGTAGGCGACGAAGAACTGGCTGAGGCTGTACACCTCGGCGAGCACCGCGTGCGCGGCCCGACGCTCGGCGCCGCTGTCCGATGCTCGTACCGCGGCCTGCGCGTCCCGAATCAAGTCCGGCAGCAGACCGCCTACGACGTCCCGATGGTTCGGCGCCGAATGCCGCGCCGACCACGCCCGGGCGAGCCGGGCCTGAAGGTGCGCGGCCGGCGGCACCTCCTGCCGGGCGCCGAGCGGGAAGGCATCGACCGCAGCCTTCACCGCGGGCAGGCGGGGATGGCCGGGGCCGGTGAACAGGTCGACGTGCACGGACTGGTCTCCGGTGAGGTCAGCGAGGTCCCGGACACGGAGGATCTCAGCGAGACGCAGGATGATCTCCAGGCGAGGAGTCTTCAGACGGCCGTTCTCGATGGCCTTGACCCACTCCGCCGAGCGGCTGGCGAGGCCACCGAGCTGGTCGCGGGTGAGGCCTCGGCGCGTGCGGAGGATTTGAAGCCTCTGCCCGAATGCGAGGGGGTCGGCGTATGGGTCGGGGGTAGCATCAGATGGCACGGTCTCGCCCCTTCACTCTGAACAGGTCGCACTGCCAGGGTATGGGGCGGGGCCTTTTTCGTGTGCCCGTCTGCAGGATGGTGCCGTGACAGTGCAGGCCCGTAAGGTTGATCCATGTCCCCCAATCTCGTGAGCACTGGCTCGGTGCGCTCTGCCGCCGAGCTGAACGCGCAGATCCGCGCGTTCTGGCTGGGGCCCCGCGCGCACCCGGCGGTGCCGCTTTCTGGGGAGCAGCACGCCGACTACATGCGGCTCGTCGCTCAGTATGAGACCGCGCGCCGGACTGAGGGCGAGCAGGCCGCGTAGCCCTGTAGACATGTCTACAGGTGATGTGCAGAGTGGTCTACAGATGGAGCGAAGGGCGCTCCAGGAGAGGACCACCATGCAGCGCTACGAACTCGCAGCCTGGCTCGGCGACGACCACGGACTCAACGAGAGCCAGCTCACCGAACTCCTCGACCAGGCCAACGAGATCGAAGAGCGCTACCCCGACCCGGACGACCAGCCCGAGCGTGACGCCGCCCTCTCTGCCGCCTACCGCCTTATGACCGAGCCCATCGAGGACGTTCTCGCCGACTACGGCAAGCAGCGCTCCGACGCGCGCGCCATCATCTCCGCCGCGTCCGCCGCTCTGCAGCAGGCTGCCCGGACCGTCGTCGCCGAGGGCAAGCTGAGCGAGGCCGGGTTCTCGCGCGTCGCCCACGTTGACCGGATGTCCGTCCGCAAGTGGCTCGACAAGCGCTGAGTGGAAGGCCCTGCCCGCTGGTTGCGGACGGGGCCTCGGGCGCACTCCAGTTCTCACACGTCGATGCTGTCCACCAAGTACGGCCTTGCCCGCTCCGGTATCGGCCGCTGCAACGGCGGCTCTAGGCCGGCACCGCGGATGTAGCCGACCAGACTGCGCCGGTCCACCACAAGCCAACTGATCGCCGCGCCCTGCCCGGTGATCTGCTCCTGCTGGCCCGAAATCTGGACCTGCTGGCCGACGATGTCCTTCTTGAGGTCGTCGATACGTTCGTTGAGAGCCTTCTTGATCTCGGTGAAGTCGTCCCTGTTCTCCTGGCGCTTCGTGCGCTTTGCCGACCTTGCTGCCCACGCCGCGAGGCCGCCAGTCGCGACGGTCCCAAGGACCGACGCGATGCTGTCAAAGCTCATACGGCGGCTCCGCTCTCTTGGGCCTCGGCGGTTCCGACCACCCGGCCACGACCATGATTCCGATCGCCAGCCCGCCATACAGGGCTGCGGCGATCCACCCCCGCGGAAAGTTGCCCTGCCACCAGGCCACCAGATAGGAGATGACCCACGGCGTCACCATCAAGGACAAGGCCAGGAACCCGAAGTGGTCGGAACCCTGCGGTAGCCACGCCGACACGATCGCCACCACCCCAGCCGTGATCCACAGCCAACCCCACACTTCCAACGGCACCCGGTCCAGCAGCAGCCTCAGGCCACGCTGGTCTGGAGGCGGCGAAGTCACCTGCCCGTAGCCGATGAGGCCCCACACTGTGCCGATGGAGATGAGGAACGCGCCGCGGCGGCCCAGCATGCGCATCAGCCGCCGGACCGCACGGCACACCACTACGCCTCCCGCGGACTGGCGGTGACGAGGCTGTCCTGCGCCTTCCTGGACACCCCGGTCGGCTTCCACAGCCCGAAGTGCGCCAGCACACCGGTCGCGAAGCTGACGAGGGCGAGGATGGCCGCCGTGGCCACGCTGTACCCGGACGGGTGCGGGCCGGCCAGCTCGACGAGGAACCCGTTCAGCGTGGACAGAGCCAGCAGTAGCACAGCCTTGACGCCAGCCGAGGTGACGCGGGTGGTGACCAGGCCGACGAGGAGGGGGAGGACGACGGAGGTGACGAGGCCGAGCCAGTACGCGGCGTCGAGGTTGACGGTCATGAGGTTCTCGCTTTCTGTTCGGCGAGCCAGCGCCGGACGGTTTGGTTGTGGCGGGCATCGGCGAGCGCGTTGTGCTCCCCGGACTCCTGCTGCGGCAACTCGTCCCAGCGGAGGCCGAGCCGAGCGCGTTCCTGCTGGATGTCGTTGGTGAACATTGGAACGCCGTCCGGGAGCGCGATCATCGGGCCCCAGAGCTGCGCAAGGGCAACGTGGTCGTAGGCGCCGTAGTTCGCCCACAGTTCGACGTCCGGCCCGACAGCCTGGATGAAGTCACGCACCTCGTTGGCGATGACCCAGCGCGGTTTGACTAGCGTGTCCTTGGTGTCCGCGCCGACCATGGACAGCAGCGGCTTGGGGTAGCTGTTCTCCGGCATCTTCAGATAGCTGTCCAGCGAGGTCCGCCCGGTGATCGGTAGCGACGGGAGGACGTTCCGGACCAGCCAGTCGCACTCTCGGATGCGGTCCCACGGGGCATCGGAGTTGACCGCGTAGTACTCGCGGCCGTCGTCACAGACCATGCCGATGGAGATCAGCTCAATGTGGCGGCCGTCCTCCAGAAATTCCAGGTCGTAGTCAATCGCCGTCACGCGACCACCTCGAAGCCGTGCTTCGCGCCGAGTCTCTTGAGGCTGGTCATGCCGGGGACGCCGTCAGCGGCAGTCCCCGAGTAGCCGAGGCGCTTCTGCCAGCGCGCGTAGGCGTTCTTCGTCAGCGACCCGAACGAGCCGTCCACGTACTGCCCGGCGAGGAGCTTCTCGGCCCGCAACGCCTTCTCCACCAGCAGCACCTCGGCCCGGTAGGTGGTGTGGCCCTGCGCGGCCGGCACGTCCTTGCGGGCCGCGGCCACCACGTGCGCGAGACTAACCTTCGGCTTTGGGGGCGGCGGCTTGGGCGGTTCCGGGTTGGCCCACGCGAGCATCGCCGCCCTGTCGGCGAAGTTGGCCACGTCGTGGTCTATGCCACCTGCGGTGGAGTACTGGTGGATGGTCCACGGGTGCTGGATGCCGGGCTGGCCGGCCGCCTTGCCGCCGGTGGCGATCCACAGGAAGTCGCCGCAGTTGCTGTTCTGATCGACATGCTTCCAGTTGCTGACGTCGGAGTAGAGACCCACCTTGTGGCCGGGAGCCTTGGCCTTCACGCGGGCCAGCCACTGATCCTTGTACGTGTTGGCTTCGGATGCCGTAACGCCTGCCTGCCCGTACCACTCCCAATCGAGGACGAGGATGTCGCCTGCGTGCAGGTCGGAGCCGAGCTTGGCGAGGAAGTAGTCGGCATCTGCTACCGCGCCGTCGTGGATGTGGGGGTAGTGGTAGTGGCCGACGAGAAGGCCCGCGGCACGGCCGTGGGCGGCCTGCACGCTGGCCTTGGGGTTGACGTAGCCAACGCCTTCGGTCCGCTTGACGACGACGAACGCGAGGCCGGTCGTGTCGTACATCGTCGACTGGTAGGAAGAGACATCGACGCCCTTGACGGTCATGGTCAGAGCCCCTTCTGCGTGAGCCAGGTGCGGGTGGCGAGCGCCATCGCCAGATCCGGATCTGCTGGCGCCGGCTGCGGGGTCGGCGGTACCACCGCGGGGAACGGGCGGCCGGTGATGGCCGTGTACGCGGCGGCGAAAGCCGCGAGGTCGATGCCCTCCAGGAACGCTGGATGTTGGAGGTGCTCGGGCCAGATCACGACCCAGGTCTCCTCGACCTTGCGGCTCCAATACCGGTCGGTGAAACTCGTTTCTTCGGCCCAGGTGATGAACCGCTCGTCGCCGCCGAGCGGTCCTGTGCCGGCCGGGCCGTAGCCGCCTGTGAGGACGGAGTGGCCGCCCTCGTCCGGCGAGCTGCGGTGGTAGTCCCACGGCTCGCTGTCGGCGAACTCCTCCTCGTTCGCGGCCTGGACGACGATGCCTGTCCACACTGCGCCGAAGATCGCTATCGCGGCTTTGACCTCGTCGGGGTTGGTGGGGTCAACCTTGGCGAATCCCAGGGCCTTCACGCCGTCCGGGCCGCCGTGCTTGACGAGGTATTCCAGCAGGGTCTGGATGTCCATGCCCTGGTCGTGCTCGCTGCCCGGCCCGTTCGTGTCCGCGGTGCCGTTCGGGTCGAAGCCTGGGTTCTGTGTCTTGTAGATCGCCCAGGTCTGGTCCTGCGTTGGGTAGCTCTCCGCGCCACAGACCGCGGTGAGCAGGCGCCGGAAGTTGGCCCAGGTCACGGCCACGCAGTCGCCTGCGACGTTGTTGCCGAGCATCTGCCAGGCGGTGAGCCGCGCGAGGTAGTCGGCTGCGGCCGGGTGTGCGGGGACCTTGCCGGTGAAGATGCGGGAGAAGGGGATCGCGCGCCGTCGGCTGGGGGCGCGGCGCCCGTACTTGTGCTGCGTCATGTGCCCTCCAGGCTCAGACAACGGTTATGACCTGCTCGTACTTCTGTGCCGTCACCGACACGACCCCGGACACGCCGGACAGGAACGTCCGGACGGAGTTCACGACGTCCAACTCCGGGACAACCGTCCCTTCCTGGCTGATCGCGGAGATCTGCACCGACACCATCGGCTCAGCACTGGAGTTCTTCGCGGTGATCACATAGCTCGCCATGGGTGCTCCTCACGCGGTCCGGAGGACGTTGATCCAGGAATCCGTGTACAAGGTCGTCGCAGTCGCGGACGACGAGGCCTGCGCCCACGTCAGCGCCAGAGTTCCGGCCGTCGACCCGATCCGGAATGTGGCATACACGGGGATGGTCAGCGTGTTCCCCACCCCGAGCCCGCCATAGGTGCGCGTGGCCGTGATGTCCGTGGACTCCAAACGGACGTTGTAGCCCCACGTCGACACCGCGTCCTGTTGTGTGCCGCCGCCGCCCGTCGCGGACGTCACCGTCGTACCGGCCGCCTCACCCACCCACTCGCCGAGGGTTCCGGTCGGGTAGGAGAAGCCGATCGTGATGTCCGCGGCGGCCAGCGCGTCGTATTTGAGCCAGCCCCAGAGCGTGTACACGGCGCCCGCTACCACGTCCATCTGCACATGCGGGTCCGCAGTCTGGGTCGTCGTCGCAGACCGCGGCGTGTCTGACGTCTTGCGGAGCGACTGGGGCTGCGCCGAACGGAGGAGGCTTGCGGTGATCCGCTGGCCCGCAAGGAACGTCGGGTAGCTCTCGGCCACAGTGGCCTCCTTACAGTGCGAGGTAGGTGGGGGTTGCGAGGCGGACGTCGTCCCCGCGGCTGTGGGTTTTGACGACGCCGTTGATGCTGCGAGTCAGCGTGAAAACCTGCGGCGAGACGATCGCGAAGTCGTCGTACTTGATCGACGGGTTGACGTTCGTGCTGGACGATCCGGCGATGGACCGGAACCCGACCAGGAGCGGAGTCACGAGATCGCCGTCCATTACGGACACCTGCCACTCCGGGGTTTCAGCGTCCGTCGCCAGCCACGCCTTCGCCCGCAACAGCGAGCCCTTCAACTTGAACCGGAGCCGGTAGAAGGTGCTCGCCACGAACGTCGTAGCGGGCATCGTGTAGGTACCGAGGATCGTCTCGACCGCATTGACCCGCTTGATGATCACCACTTGGACGGTGTTGGTCGTGGTGAACCGGATCTGCCCGCTGTACAGGTTGTCGACATCGAGGTAGCGGGAGGCCAGCCCACCAGCCAGGAAGTCACCAGTGGCGAGCTGGTCGGCCGTGATGCTGGTGTACATATCAAGATCGGCGATCGTTGTCGTCAGGAAGCACCGCCTGCTACTCCCCGCGGTAGCCAGCAGGTGCGCACCGACGCCGCTGCCGACGGAGTAGTCCGTCGCGCTGCCGCCGCCCGTCGACCACGTCAGCCCGCTGTCGTCCGCACCCCAGCCGCCCGACACTGTGCGAGTGAAAGTATCCAACTGCAGATCAGAGATCCCCGTGACGCGGATGACCTCACCGCCCACGTTGATGTCCAGCGGCAGATCAGAGGCGCTCTTCGTCCACAGCCCATCCCACGGGTCCGACGGCTGCACTCCCGCCGCCGTGTCCACAGTCGTCAGATTGCCGACCAGCTCGGAGCCGTCCGTGTCGATCCTGCTGTCGGCGTCGTCGAGGACACCGATCGACGAGTACGGGCTGGCCGGCGCGCACGTGAACGTGAGCTTGTGCTCGAACCGGGTGATCGTCTCGCTGATCCCGAGGACCAACTGGTCGATGGTGTCCGGCGGTAGCCAGGCGGGCGGGTTGGTGATCTGGATCCGGTCGCCCGCTCGCATGCCGATGATCGCCCGCCGCATGTCCGGCGTGATGCTCGGGTGCGCGAGATTCACGGCGATCGTCGGGTACCGGGCCTCGTCCACCGTGCCGAGGTGCACCCGCCACGCAGCCTGATCCCGCAACGTCGCCGTATCAGAGGACGCCAGGTTCAGCGTCGTCTCCTGCCCGTATGTGCCCACACCGGCCGGCGGGAGCGCGGTCGACAGCGTCCCGGACGTTTCCTCGTAGGTGGCGGAGATGCCGCCCACGGTGACGGTGACCTTGTTCTGTACGTACCGGTCGTCCTCAACCGGGGTAGGAATCGCAGCCAGGTTCGCGCCCGCGTAGTTCAGTGTCAGCGCCGGGTCCTGGTTGTACAGGGAGGCGCGGGTGCGGTAGCCGAGGCCGAGGACGCGGGGGTTCTCGTACAGCATCCCGCCGTCGGCAAGGACGGCCTCTTGGATCAGCGACAGAGTGTTGGCCTTGCCCTGCGCGCCGAGCGGCACAGTGTCGTCCAGGTCGCCCACCGCGTCGAACGCGATCCCAGCCTCGTCGCACAGTCGCTGGATGCGGCGGCCCGCGGCCTCCCCGATCGGGTTGAGACGGACCCCGAGCGCGTCGATCGCCGTGACCTGGTTCTCGACCGTCGCATGCCCGACCGCAACCCCCGGGAGCAACGCCGTGCCGGGCCCGATCACGCTCCGGGACGCCGGCCCGAACTGCACCCGGGTGACCCGGGTGAGCTGCGTCAAGGCCTCTGTGTCGCTGACGCTGTACGTCCGCCCGCTGTTCACATCTTTCAGACGTATCGCGCGCGTGATGCTCGTCCCCGACTCCTGCAGTTCCACGCTGACGTACAGCAGACGACCGCGCACGTCGAGCGTGTGCGGCAACAAGGCGCCAAGGTTGGTGCCGTCGTCCCCACACGTCCGCAACACCAGCGAGTTGGAGGCGTCGGCCGAGACGGAGTAGTACAACTCCCAGAACTGCGGAGCCCCGATGCTGTAATCGACCTGATCGAACGCACAGAGCACCTTGCCCTCCGACAGGCCGGCCGGAGGGATGTACGCCAGGAACCGGACCTGTGTAGCCGACGGGTCGTCGTACTTCGGGACGCCGCCCGACACGGTCGCGCTCGTCAGGTCAGGCAGCGGGTCCGAGGCCGCGAACCCGCTGTAGGACGCGAGCGTCGGCGTACCCGTCCAGGTCATCGCCGACCCGGTCGTCAGCGCGCTCGCGAGCGTCATCGACCCGGACGGGTCCTCCATCGGCCAGTACGCGACCACCGAAGAAGGCAGAGGGTCCGTGATCGCGGTGTAGATGACCGACCGTTCCGGCGCCGGCCCCTGCGCGAGACGGCGCAGGATCCCGGACGCGGACACGTCCGTCCACACGTCGCTGCCGCTGGTGTCCCAGTTCGGTGCCCACTCGGAGATCTCGCCCCAGATCCGGTAGCTCTTGCCGCCGAGGCCGTCCGGCACGCTCACGCGGATCGGAGTGTTGCGGCCGATCAGCCCGTAGTACAGGCCGGTCGGGTTGCGGGGGCTGAACCGGCCGTCCCTGTTGTCCAGCTCCAGCGTGCACGTCGACGGGTCCGTCTGCGAACCCTCGTCCCGGATGCCCTTCGTGATGGCGATGTTGCCGCTGTCGTCCCGGACCAGGCAGTACCCGGTGACGTCCACCCAGGCTCCGGCGACGAGGATCTCGATCTGTACGGGCTCGCCGTTCGACGCCTCCCCACTGCCGCGCGCAGGCGCAGGCGCGGGCCGGAGCGCCAGCCGGCGCCGCCACGCCGCGATCTGAGGAACGAGCCCCGGCATCGGTCAGCCCACCTCCTGGAAGGTGATCCAGCACCGCATGTCCGAGGCGGTCGTCGGGCAAGTCGCCCGGACCCGCAGGAACTTCGAGACGGCGACGATGGGCCGGTCATCCGGCATGAACGTCCGCACGTACTGCAGGCCGGACTCGCCACTAACAGATGACAGCGAGACTGCGTCGAACGGCCTCGTGGCCGTGATCGTGCCCTCCGCGGAGCCCGTGTAGCCGGTCGCGCTGGTGCCCAGGGTGAGCAGCGTGGTCGTCCCGTTGGGGTCCAGGTTCACGACACCCGAGGAGACATGCGCCGTCACGGTCGCGGCCACGTCCGTCTGCAGCAGCTCCACGACGCCGTCCGCGCCGGGCGGGTCGTCCAGGCTGAACCCCCACTCCAGGATCTGAATCATCCGGGTCGAAGGCGTGGCCAGCTGGAGCATGGTCTTGATGGCTGTGCCAGTCGTGACGGATGCCAGCGCCGCCGTAGTCGGCGCCGGCCCGTTCCAGGTCGTGTAGGGCACTCTTGTTCCTCTCTCGTCTTACCGGCCGCGTGGCGGCCGAAGCGTCGCCTCGATCGAGCCGCGGGACCGCACGGCCTTGCGACCCGTGTCCACCCACAGCTCGCCGAAGTCGCGCTCGCCGATCCGGACCTGAATCACCAGGGGCTGGCCATCACCAGCGGGAACCGCCCCGCCCCCAGCCGCTGCCGGTGCACGATGTGTCGCGGTGAGCATCGATGCCCACGGCGCCTGAGCCGCCGCCAACTTCCGCCGGGAGTCCGGGTTGCTCCACACCCGCGCACCAGCCGGCAGATCCAGCAGCTCCGGGCCCTGCTCACCCACCCACGTCAGCGACGAGCGGAGACCGCCAGAAGCTGCGGCGCCAACGATGCCGCCGGAAGCCTTCCCCTTCAGTGCCTTGGAGATCAGCTTCTCCAAGGACTTCGCCAGGCTGGCCATGCTCTTTTCGAGCTTGGCCTGCTGAGCGGTGAGCTTGTTGACGACCGCTGTCTGATCCTTGATCGCCTTCGCGTACACCGTGTCCGCGGTCGTCTTCCCAGCCGAGCCAGCCGCCGACTCGATCTGCCCTTGCATCTGGTTGATCGACGACACCTCGGACGCCGATGCCTGCAGCAGTGCGCCCGCGGTCTCCAAGCCGCCACCGTCGATGCCGGCCTCGGCAACCTGCTGGATGATGCTCTTGGAGAAGCCCTTCGCCTTCAACTGCTTCAGCGCGCTGGCGAACGCGGTCACCTTGTCCCGGGACGCGACGAGCCCGGACTTGACCGCTGACAGCGTCAGCGTGCCGCCCTCAGCCCCACCAGCCGCCTTGGTGATGTTGGCCGAGCCGATCAGGTTCGACTTCACCGAACTGGCAAGTTGCGAGGAGGCGTCCTTCAGGCTGTTGAGCTTGTCCTTCGCCGAGGCCAGCGACGCAGTGACCTTGGTCAGCTGCTTCTCATGGCTGATCAGCGCTTTGCCAACGCTGTTCAGGTGCTTGATCAGGTTCGACTCGGTCCGCCCGTGGAACGCCCCACGGATCTTCCCCGCAGCCTCATTCAATGACGACACCAACGCGTTGACGTCCGTCGGCGCGCCCAGATTGTGTTCGAACGGCGTCCTCTTATAACCCGCCAACCTGCCGAAGTAGGAGATCCCGAACTCGCTGGACAAGTCCTTGCGAGGCTGTGCCTCTGCCTGGGCCAGAGCCCGTGCCCGCTGCTGGGCCTTCGTCAGATGCCCGCCCCTCGCGAACCCGGCAACCTGCATCCGGCCTTCGTTGATGGCGTCGAGCATCTTCACGCCGTACTTCCGGACCGCGGCAGCCTTCACCACGTACTCGGTGTTGGACACCCTGGCCAGCGCGCCGGATCCCATGAAGCCGAGGATGCTGTCCGATGTGCCGCTCCCCGGGCCCTGCACGTAGCCGCCATCCGGGAACGACTGGACGTCACCACCGGACGCGTACCCCCGTACCAGGCCGCCGCTCGCGTAGTCGCGGTGCGCGACCGGCACGTTGGCCGTCTTGTTGACCGAGGTGAAGGTGTGGACCGTGTTGATGTAGGTGGTGCTGGTCTTCCCGTTCAGGGAGCGCATCATTGCTGCCACGTTCGCGATCGCGCCCAGCGCCTGACCGTTGGCCGCGGTGATCCTTACGCTGCCGTTCTTCAGGTGGGTGACCTTGAAACCGAAGTTCTCCAGCACCGCCTCGGCAGACGACGCCAGCGTCTTCAACGTGACGCTCTTCGAGCTCGGAGCCCGCTTCACCGCAGCGCTGAACGCCTCGATCCCGGCCTTCGCGTCCTCCGTGTTCATCTTGACCGTCGCGGTCTTGTCCGGGATCTTCAGGATCTGATCCGCCAACTGCCGCGCCTGGCTTGCCGTGAGGCCCATCGCTTCAGCGCTCTTGATCAGCTGCCCGCGGCCGCGGGAATAGATCCCGTTGACCGTCTCCCAGCTGGAGCCCGACTCGCGCGCGGCCGACGCCGCGGCATCGGTCTTGTCCGCGAGATCCTGCAGCGCGCTCGCAGCGTTCCGCGCCTTCTCACTGTTGAGGTTCAGTACGCCGTTATGCATGCTCAGCGCACCCGCGTTGTCCTTGGCCGCCTTCGACGCGTTGTCGATAGCCGCCTCGAACCCGATCATCCCGCCGAGACCCTGCCGGTTGACGTCGTTCAACGCCTGGATCGACTGACGCAGACCGTCCGCCGAGGCCTTCTGTGCGTCCAGCTTCGCGGACGTGTCCTGCGCAGCCTGCCCGAACAAGCCCATCGACTCGGCGGTGAGCTTCGCCTCCAACGCCTGATCCGCCAGCGCGGACTTGTAGTCGTCGAGCTTGCCCTTCAGCTCCTTCGATGACAGGCCCTGCTTCTCCATCGCCTTCGCGATGTCCTGGAACGCCACCTTGGCCAGGTCAGCCTTGCCACCCTTGACCATGTTCGCCAAGGACTTGTCGACCGCGTCCAAATCTTCCTTGGCCTTCGCCACTGGCGTGGAGTCCATGCCGACAAGGGAAGTCAAAAACTGCTGCGTCTTGTCCAGGTTGCTCGGGCGGGCCAGCGTCCGGAGACTGTCAGCGAGGCCACCGAGATCCTTACCGTAGGAACGCAGGGCCTCCCCGGACACCTTGCCCGTGCGCCCAAGATTCGTGATGGCTGTGGTCATCCGGTCGATGTCCGGTGGCGCCTTCTTCCCAATGTCCGAAAGCTTGATCAACACCAGCGCCAGAGCCGCGATACCCGCCACCACCACGGACGCCTTCGCTACCGTCCCCAGCGACAGGAACGCAGCCTTCAACCCCGCGATCCCACCACCAGCAGCGACGGACGCCGCCTGTAGCGCAGCCACCTTCCCAGCCAGCGACGCGAACCCGCCCGCAACCGCCGTGATCCCAGCACCCGCCAGCTTGATCAGCTTGAACGCGGCGTACACCTGCATCAGGTTGCCGATCAACTGCGGTGGTACCGCAGCAACCAGCTTCGCGAACGCGTTGACCAGCGTCAGCATCCCCGGGCCGGCGTCCGCCGCGCCCTGCGCAATGTTCCCAAGCGCCTGCACCAGGTTCGACAGCAGCTCCTTGACCGCCGGCCCCTGCGCCTTGGCGTACGCCATGAACTCGGAGAGCGGGCCCCTCGCGTTGCCTTCGGACATGACCCGAATGAAGTGGATTGCGCCATCCGTCGCACTCTTCAGGCTGTTGTTCGCGAAGTCGGAGACCCGCTTCGCCAGCCCATCGAACGCCGACGTGTTGATCGCCCCACCCGCAACCTTCATCAGCCGATCCAACTGCGTTGAGGTGCCCTCAACCATCGGCTTCAGCTTCGGCAGCAACGCCCCCATCACGGCAAAGGAGTGCTCGACCGGAACCATCGTGAACTTCGCCGTCGAGTCCGAGAAGCCCTTGAACTGGTCCCGCAGGTTGCCGTATGCGGCCGCGGCCTGCTGCGTCGCCTTCGGCATACCAGCCAGCGTCTGCGATGCCTGCTGCTGCGCCTGAATCGCCTGCTTCGACTGCGCCCCGTACTGCTGCACAGCCTGGCTGTACTTGTCCTGCGCCTTCGCCGCATCGCCCAGGTTCCCGATCTGCGGGATGACCGCGGCACCGAACGCAGCCACAGCAACCCCGGCCGCGCCAGCATGCGCAGCGATCGGAGCCAACGAGGCCGCGACCGGCACCGCCGCCGGCGCCAGCGACAGCAGGGACGCACGTAGATCCTTAAAGGCGCCGCCGCCATCGCGGGCGGTGCGGGAGAGGTGGTTGACCGTCTGGTTGACGGACGTGATGCCGGGCCCGGTCTGGTTGTCAACCCGGACTGTGATCGTTATTTCGTCAGACATCGTCCACCTCCCCTCTGTCGCGTCCGCCGCCCAGCTCTTCGATCTTCACTAGGCGCATCAGTTCGGTGTCCTCCGCGAGGAGGGAGGACAGGGTGTAGCCCGGGAACCGTTCCAGCAGGCCGAGCAGGTACCGGGCTCGGGTCAGCTCGCCAGGCTCTCCGACAGTGCTTCCATCGGAATGGATGCCACCTGGGACGGCTCGCCAGAGGGCGAGCTGTCCGGCAAAGGGTCGGCGTCGTGTACCCCGATCAGCGTCTGGACCCAGGCGTTGTTCAGGGCGGCGACGAGGTCGTGGTCGAGGGCCTTGACTGCGTCGATCGTGGTCGGGAGCGGCTTGCCGTCCTCGTCTTCGAGGTTCCAGGAGATGAGGTGGTCGACGAACCGCCGCACCGAGGCGGCGCCGTTCGTCTCGCCCTCGCCGCCGTCGAGGCCGGTGACCTGTTCCCACTCGCCGTAGGTCATGCCGGACAGGCGTGCCTCGGCACCGTGGTACTGGTGGCCCTCGTCGAACGTGACGAGGTACGTCTTGACCTTGGCTGTGAATCCCATGCGCTACCCCTCAGGCCCAGGTGGGGACGGTGCCGTCGGCGAGGGAGCCGGGCGCGGACCAGGTGAGTTCGCCGCTGTCGGAGCGGGTGAGCTGGTAGTCGGAGAACAGGGCCTCGAAGGCGAGCGTCACGCCGTTCACGGTCTGTGTGACGGTGCGTGCCACGCTGGTGCTGGGGACGGTCTTGAACACGTCGTGGGCCTGGTTGGAGGCGGCGTTGAAGACGCCGTTGAGAGTGACGCTGGCGTCGGCGAGGAGCAGCAGCCGCTCGTTCGCGGACTTGTCGACGCCGGTGATGTCCTGCACCCCGCGGGGGGTGCTCATCTGCCAGTTCGTGATGTCGTTCTTGATCGCGCGCGCGGTGCCCGCCGCATCGTCGACGGACAGCGTCGTCTGGCCGAGACCTGAAGCCTTCGCCATGTCAGATCACCCTTTCTCGATTTCGTCTGCGAGCTTCTGCTGGTGCTCAGCGAAGTCCTCGACCCAGTTCTCCGGCCGCTGATGCAACCGGGCTTTCGTGCCGCGCGGGTTACCGCGGTGGTCCCCGTCGCGGACGACATACAGCGGCGGCCGGTCCGTGCGGGTCCGGTGCTCGCGCGCCTTGAAGCACGCTTGTCCGGCCTCGTACACCAGCCAGGTCTCGCCGTCGGCAATGCGCTGCTCGACGTACTTGCGGCCTGAGTTGCGGGCTGCCGCCTGAAGATCTGGAGTCAGTGCCTCCAGCCGTACCCGCCAGCCGTTGACGTAGTGCGGACAGTCGACTTCCGCGCACGTCGCGGGGCGGAAGTGAGTGCTCAGCGGGGAGACGAGCGCGTACGTCTTGTACGCCTCCGGAGCCATCTGCGGCTCGATCCGGAACAGGGCGCCCATCAGAAGACCACCCCCGCAATGTCGTTCTTGATCACATTGACGGAGAACGACACCGAGGAGAACCCACCCGTGGTCACCGTCACCGCACGCACGTACCGGCGGATCGTGTCCGTGTTCGTCAGCGCGATCCGCTGCGAGAACGGCGCCGACGTGACCTGCGTGAAAGCGAAGTTCGTGACGTCGGCGAAGCTCACGTTGTCCGCCGAGTCCTGGATCTTGACCGTCACGTCCGTCCCGGTGAACGAGAACACCTGCAGATACGCCTGACCACCGAAACTCGCGCTGGCCGTGGTGTCGATGCTCGTGCCGTTGGTGGCCGTCGAGTCCGTGCGCACGCCCGCCGTGAGCTGCCGGCCCCACTCGATGCCGTAGCCGTTGGACTGCGCGCTGACGCCGAAGGTGAGCATGCCGTCGTCGCCGCGGGTGGGGTCGTAGTTGATCTGCTTGGCGACGATCGAAGCCGCCGGATCCCCGAGCGTCGTACCGCGGCAGTACGTGAGGATCACGTCCGAGGTGGGCAGCGCGGCCAGCTTCTCGTGCGTGCCGCCGGTGACGGCAACGTGGTTGAAGAACGTCGTCATCTCGAACTGCCCGGAGCGCAGGCCGCCGATCCGTTCGTAGGCGCTCTTGTCGATCCCGGTCATGTTGAGCAGGGCAGGGCCGCCGCCGATGTTGCCGAGCTGCTGAATGTCGCCAGAGGCGTTGAAGCCAGCGATGTAAAGGTTGTCGCCGAGCCCCGAGGTCTTGGCCACTACGGTGCCTCCGTCCATGCATCGTTGATCACGAGTGGGATGGTGAGCGTGGCCACCCGGTAGGTCGTGCTGTCGAAGCGGGCGTAGCCGAAGTCCGCGCCGAGCGGGGCGCCGTGCATGCCGAGGAGGTCGACGTTCGCCACGCTGCCGGCCAACTCGAAGTCACCGGAGTACGCGTTCATCAGCCCATCCACCGCGCCCGTCACGGCCACGTCCACGTCGTCCTGCGGCTCCGTGTCCGCCGGCAGGAACACGCGCCCGGTCAGCTCCATACGCACCGACACCGAGGCGAGCCCGGAGCGGGCTGGGATCGGGGTGATCCGCTTCACCCACAGGGCGTAGATCAGCCCGGAGCCGGGCGCGGACACGGGCTCGTGCCCCAGCACCTGCTCGAACAGACCGAGCCCCTGTGCATGCGACAGGGCCACGCTGCGGTACGTGGTGAGATCAAGAGACACGGGCGATCACATCCGTCCCGTGTACCGGCGCAGCAGCCGCTCACCGATACCGCGCTTACGCTCGTTCAACCGGTGCCGGGTCTTGATCCAGTGGTCGTAGCCCTTGAACCGGGTCACCGGGAAGTTCCGGGAACCGACACCGGCCAGCCAAGGCCCGTACACGACACGGGAGTCCCAAATCTTGTGGCCGTCGACGACGACGCACCGGGACTCGTAGTAGCCGGTCGGGTGCTTGAACACCGCCCGCATCTCCTGCTTCAGGATGTTCAGGCCCTCCTCGGCCAGGTTGCGCTCCAGCCGGTCCACGTACTCGTTTGCGACGCGGCGGGCGCGCCCGTCGAACATTGGGCCACGGGTCGAGACGTCGAGCTGCATGGCTACACGCTCCGAATCCGGGCCTTGCGGCCGCACTCGGTGTAGACGCTGTCCCGCAGGTCATTGAGGCCGCGGCCGGACGCCTCGCGCTCGTTCTCGCCGGAGCCAGCCGTCCGCGCGTACCCGGAGCGTCCTTGGAGGAGGTCCGTGAGGGCTTCGGCGATGGCGAGTTGCCGGATCGGGCCGGGCGGCTGCCAGGCGTGCACGGTGCTGCCGTTGGCGTGGGTGTCGGCGGTGGTGCCGAGCGCTCCGCGGGTGACGGTGAGGGTGCGGGGTGCGTAGATGGTGGCGCCCAGGGTGTGGGCGGCGATGGTGGATCCGTCCCACGCACGCCTGACGATCAGGTTGTTGCCGACGACGTCCTCGACGAGCATGCGTTCGGCGTCGATGAGGATGACCTCACCGGCCGCGAACCCTGCGCCTGACTGGACGGTGACGGTGACGCTGTTGTTGACGTTGGTGAGGTCGGCGCCGAGGGTCTGCCCGGTCGACAGCTGCGTCCGTCCGGTGACGAGCATCCGCTCGCTGTCGACCCTCAGCACGCTGCCCACACCGACCACGGCAGAGGTGGCGGCGTCTACGTCAACGCCTGTCTCCGTGGCGTCGAGGATCTCGGCGAGCGCGCCCACCGTGGTCTCGGTGTTCCGGTAGCCCCACAGCCCGGTCACCTGGATGTCCCGCTGGTGGGTGTCGCCGCCGCCGAACGATGCGTCTGTGGAAAGTTTGATCTCGATCCGGGTGAACGGCGGCCCGGACACGTTGGGTTCGAGGTTGTAGTCCGTGGACGGGATCGTCTGTCCACCCGACGCGAGGGTGGTGACCGAGATCAGCTCGGACGCGTCGAGGCGCAGGATCCACGGCGTCGCGCCCTGCCGCGGCGGCCAGTCGAAGTAGCGGGTGGCGACGACCGGGTAGAACCGGCGGTGGCACAGCCCCTCGACACGCCGGCTCGCTTCCTCGATGGCGCGGTCGATCCGGGCGTTCGAACGGCTGGTCTCTTTGACGTCCAGCTCGGCCTTGATCTCCTCCCGAGTGGCGTACCAGACGCCGTCCGGGCTGGTGTTGGTGGCGTCCGCGGTGGCCGGCGCGGTGACAGTGATGGTCTCGGTGGCTGTGACGGGGGCGCTGCTCTTCAGGCCGGTCCAGGTGGCGAGGTACAGGCCGGGGGTGAGGCTGGAGGCGGGTGTCCAGGCGTAGCCGTAGCTGCCTGTCCCGGGGTGTGTCACGCCGGACGTGGTGGCCGCGAGCGCGGTCGATCCGGTGGCGATGCTGGTCACGGCGATGGTGGGCGTGGCGTCGAGGTCGGTGAGGCTGCCGCCGGAGAAGTCGTACCACTGGGCGAGCAAGGAGACGGGCTGGCCTGCGATGACGTCGGTCATGCGTCCACCTCCGGCAGCGAGCCGGGCACCAGGACGACGCGGGCAACGGTGGTCTCCAGGCGCATGCCGTGCTTGGCCAGGACCTCGGCGATCTCCTGCGCGCACGCCTCTGTGCGGGCCCGTTCGTCGTCGGCGAGGACACGGCGGGCCTCGGCGACCGGGTCCGGCTGTTCGGGCTCGGTGCACGTCTTCAGGTGCTCGTTGAGGTCGACGACGGCATCCGTGCAGCGCGGGCAGTGTGTCAGGCCGAACTCGTCGGGCATTGCCGCACCAGCGTGCGGATATCCCGGGCACGGCACGACGTTGCCCTCGCTGTCGGTGTGCAGCGAGGCGCAAGACACGGACGGGGCGCCTTCGTCGGTGTGGTTGCTGTGCACGGGTTCCTCCTACGCCGCCGCGATCGTGGTGACAGTGCCTGAAGAGCCCCGGAATTTGAGGGCGCCTGATTCGACGTACAGGACACCGCCACCGGTCGGGTTGATCGTGGGGGCGGTGGTGGCGTTAGCGATACCGATCACGCCGGTTCCACCGCCCACCGAGCTGGTGTTGATCCGCAGGTTGGCGCCGACCTGGAAGGAGTTGTCCGTGCCGACCACGGCCGTGTTCATGCGGTAGAGGTTCACGTCGCGTGCCGTGCTGCCGCCCGGCCCCCAGCTGAAGACGCCGCCAGCCGTGACCGCGAGCCGGGTGACGGTGTCCCCGGTGACCCGGGCTGTCAGCAGCAGGCTGCCGGACGTGGCTGTCTCGCCGCGGTACAGCGGCGACGAGGTGTTCCCGGAACCGTTGGTGTTCGTGACGTTGACGCCGGAGTTGTCGGTGGCCAGGGACACCGTCACGGCATCGGAGCCGTTGGGCGTGGTGCCAACCGCGAGCTGGGTGCCGACAGCCAGCGCCGTGTCTGTCTTCAGGCGACCCGCGGCGGACCGGTACAGGTTGGTGTCCCTGGCGTTGGTGCCGTCGCCCCATTCGTGCTTGCCGTCGGCGTACATGACCAGGCGCCGGTTCGCGTCGCCTGTGACGGTGGCCTGTACAGCCCGCTCGGTCGTCGCGGACATCTGCGCGTCGAAGGCGGCGGCCGAGCCGATCGTTGCGGACGGCTGCGCGGAGAACCCGTGGATGCCGGTCGCGCCCCACACGGTGGCGAAGCGGCTGCCCTTGGCGGCCGCGGCACCGTTGGTGATCTGCCCGTCGGAGCGCTGGATGAACAGCGGCGTGCCGAGGGCCGCGCCGGTGTCGTCGTAGCGGACCAGCCTGAAGTTCGTGCCCGCGTTGCTGCCGGTCTCGGTGTCCGTGTTCGCTTCGACGGCCCACCGCCGGCCGGACGCCTGCATGTCCGACGAGATCGACAGCAGCAGCTGCTTGGCAACCGTGTTGCCGCCGCCGATCCTGAGCGCGGTGTTCCCGTTGCCGGTGTAGTCGCCGGCCGTGATGGTCTGAGCCCTGACCGACAGGTCCGCGAGGTTGGTGCGGATATTGGTGTACGCGATGCCGATGCGGGCCCCGTCCAGCTGCCCGCTACTGGCCCCGTACCCGTTCCCCTTGGACTGGTCGATGAACGGGATTTCCAGCCGGCCCTGGAGCGCACCGCTCTCGTCGGCGATCTCCAGCTCCCAGTGCCCGTGAATGTTCGAGTGGGAGTTCGCCTCGTAGTGCGAACCGGCCCACACGACGGGCTTCCAGGACACTCCAGACGCCTTCGGGTTACGGCTGGCGGGGTCGTAGCCGCCGGTCGAGTCCGACGTCTGCACCGGGATGTAGAAGGCTTCCATGGTCTTGGCGTCCGCCCGCATGGCGAACTTCCGGACGGTCTCCCCGAAGCTCTTCACGTCGGCGCGCTGGTAGGAGTAGAGGTTGATGCGGCCGGTGGTGTCCGTGCCCGAACCGTCGTCCTCGCCGCCCGAGAAGCTGCTGGGGACGCTCAGGCTCTCGATCGCGCCGGACCGGCCGAGGGGGTAGCCGGCCGGGGCCGCGAACCGGTCCACGGTGAGCGCGTGCAGCGAGGCTGTCCCAGCAGCCCCGTCGATGGTGTGCTTGGTCGTGCCGTACAAGGAGTCGACGAACTCGACCTTCCCTGCTACCTGCACGTTTTGTGCGTCCGCCGACAGTCGGAAGTACGAGCGCTGCGTGCCGCCGTCGCCGCCGAAAGTGCCGTCGGACCAGTTGGAGATGACGAGGTCTGTGCCGGTCGCCTCCAGGTCGAGGCCAGCGCCGCCGCGCCTGAGCCGGTACCCCTTGTTCGTACCTGTGATGGTGAGATCGGCGCCCGAGATGGTGACGCCGCCCGTGAACGTGGCCCCGGCCAGCGCAGCCTTCGTCGCGGCGACACCGTCGACGTAGCCCTTCGATGCGGCGTTCAACGCTTGGTCCGGGGAGGAGTCGGGCAGCGTGAGTTCGCCCGTCATGGTGTCGCCCGCGCGGTTGACCTTGCGGGTGTCGCCGGTGGTGGACACGTAGCCGGTCGCGGTCATCTGCTCTCCTCCTCCCTCGAACCTGGTGGTCTGCTGCTATTGGTCAGCGGAGTCGGTCGCCGACGTACCGGCCGCCTGGCCGCCATCCGTCCCACTTGCAGAACGGCTCCCCGTCCGGCCCTTGCGAGAGCGGCTCGCCGTCGTTGGGGCAGGCGATCGGTCCTGCGTCTCGCTCGGCTCGGGCGAGCTCGACTCCTTCTCGGAGGATGTCGACGAGTTCGTACCAGCTGATACGTCCTCACCTCCTTCCTCGTCGGCGGCCGCGTTGGACGGCCCACCATGAACGGTGATCTTCGCCATGTCCTCTGCTCCTTCCTCGACGTGGTTGGTGCTGCCGCACTGGGGGCACCGCACCGCACCCACCGAGAACCGGCAGGTGCAGTCGGTGCAGACCCTCAGCGCCATGACTAGGCCGCCACCACAGACGCGCCGTTCTCCAGCGCCACATACGTGAGCGCCCACAGGATCACGCCGTCCGTACCCGCCGAGACGTGCTCGATCTGCCCGACGTCCATGAGAATCGGGTAGTTCGGAGCGGCGAGCGCACCGACGACGAGACCGGTGGCCTTGGCACCGTTGACGACGAGGATCTCCCCGAGCGCGGTGTCGGTGGTGCCGATGTCGGTTGCGGCGCACAGATCGACGGTCGTGCCAGCCGTCGGGTTGTGCTGCAGCTTGTAGCTGTTGGCGACGGTCACCGCGGTGGTGACGCGGCCGACGATGCTGGTGACGGCTACGAGGCCGCCGGCGATGGTGAACAGCGGGACGGTGGCTGCGGTGAGGGTGCCCGTGGACTTCTGCACCCGCGTGCCGTAGTTGATGGTCCGGAGCTGGTCACCTGCGATGATCACAGACATGGTCAGGCTCCCATCGCGGGCAGGTTCGCGGCCGCGCGCTGCGTCATCAGGTCCCGGGTGACCGCGTTCACCGTGCCGGCCCCGGTCGAGGTGACCTTGACGTACTTGTAGGTGTCGGACAGCTGCGTGCCCTCGACCTCGAACACGGCCGCCTGCTGCGTTGCCGCAGCAGCGGTGACGACGGTCGCGGCCGCGGCCTGGGTGCGTCGCGTCCACGCGTCGGACGCGTTGCCGGTGTTGGTGTAGTACTCGGTGATCACAGCGAGGTTCTGCGCGCCGGTACCGGAGGAGTCCTTCGCTTCGACGAGGGTGTAGGTGTCGCCCGCGGCGCCACCGAGGTAGCAGAGGAAAGCGATACCGCCCGCCTCCCGCAGGTTGATGTACACGCCGTCCGCGGCGGGGCTGGTGTTGAACACCCTGCCGAGTGCCTTCTGAGCCATCCCTGGCTCCTTTCGTCTTGGGGTCCTGTCGGGGCGACACTGCCGACCCGGGTGGGAGCCGCCGCCGGGGCGTTACTGCCGGCGGCGGCCGTTCGGTTAGCGGGCAGCCAGCTCCACGAACGGGGAGAGGGTGTTCCCGCCGTTCTTCGGAGTGATCGCGGACTTCAGCCACGGGCGGCCGTCGACGCGCTGGATGATGCGGAACGTGGTCTTGTCGGAGCCGAAGTTGAAGTCGGTCGAGGAGTCGGCGGTCATGGTCTGCCGGTCGCCGACCAGGTAGTAGGAGAGGTCGACGAAGCTGATGTCGCCTCGGTCGCCGAGCGCGCCCGCCTTCTCGCTGATGATCAGCGGGCGTCCGAAGATGGACATCGGCGCCGGGCCGGTGGCGTTGACGACGAACACGGCGTTGCCGCCGGTGCCCACCGACAGAGCCATGGTGAGCAGCTCGGGGATCGCATCCGGGGAGCAGATCCACACCGCGCTCGACAGCGAGGACGGAAGCATCCGGCTGTACATCTTGACGATGTTCTCGTAGACGATCGTGTCCGCCGCCTGCCCCGACTCGGCCGGAACAGGGATCGCAGCCGGATTGCCGGCGCCCATGAACCCGAGGGGCTCGCCGACACCCGAGCCCGCCATGAACTTGGCGTCCTCCTCGAACGCCAGCGCCTTCGGCCACAGTGATTCGATCAGCGCGGAGAACGAGACGATGGAGTCCTGGAGCAGCTCGTTCGGCACGGCGGACAGGCCGGTGAGCTTCTTCGCATCGAGTTCCGCACGGCCGAACTTCGGGTTGGAGTCGGTGAGGGCGGCGCCCTCCTCACCCCAGTAGGCGACCATGCCACCGAACACGGACGACTGGTTCGACGTGCTGTCGATCATCGGGAACGGAACGCGCGCCGAGTCCATCGGGACGACAGTCGCGAGCGGCCGGACGACGGACATCTCAATTGCGATCTGCAGCAGCTGGGAACGCAGGGTCTCCGGGACCAGGAACCCGCCGTCGGACGGGGACACGGACGACGCCGCGTTACGCAGCACGGTCAGCTTCTCCGCGACCGACGCCTGCGGCGACTTGTGCCAGATGGTGCGCACGTAGTCGATGTTGTTCGTGAACGTCGAGTCCAGGACGGCGCCCGGTGCCTCCGGGTTGTGGGCAGTGCCTTGCCGATGCGACGTCAGCATGTTCTGGTTGCCGCGCTTGGCCTGCGGGTCGAGGTTGAGACGCTTGATCTCGTCCTTGTCGCCGTTGCCGCCGTTCTCACGGAGCATCGCAGCGAGCTGCTTCTGCGACTCCTCCGCGACCAGCCGCTGCAGGTCGGATCCCTCGCCCTGCTGCTTCTGCGCATAGGCGGTGATGAAGTTGGTGAGGTCGTCGGGAGAGCCGACGACGTCCTTCGCCCGGGTCGGGTCGGCGAGCATCTCCGCCAGCTCGGCGGCGTTGCTCGGGATGGTGGGGGTTGCCACAGGTGCCTCCTTCAGGCTTCCATCGCCGCGCTGGACGACGCCGTGGTGGTGAGGTTGGAGACCAGCACCGACCACGCGTCGGGCTCGTCCTCGGTCAGGTGGGCGACCATCGCCGTCCACTCGTCTTCGGCCGGCTGCTCCGGCTCGGGTTCGGTGGCCGCGGTCTGCTCGATCTCGGCCGTGTTGTTGGCGTTCTTGGCGTCGTCGAGGTGGGCCTGGAGGTGCCGGCGGACGGCGTCGTGCTGGCTCGCGGGGATGTCCGACTGGGGCAGGCGGGCGAGGGCGTTGCGGACGCCAGAGAGGTTCGCTGCGCCCGGGGTGCCGTCGGCGGAGACCTCGTGGTGGGGCAGCTTGCAGGCGGTCTTGGGGAGTTCGCCGCCCTCAACCTGGGAGTCGTCGTACCAGGCGTACATGGCTCGTGCCGTCTTGAGCGTCATCGGTGACGGGAGCCGCTTCTCGTTCGGGCCTGCGTCCCAGGGTCGGTCTTCGGTCGCCGTGTGGTGGACCGGGCTGGCCGTGTCGACGACGTCCGGCACCGGGGCGGCGGCCGGCTCGGGCTGGACCGCCGCTCGGAGCTTGGCCACGACCTCGTCGCCGAGGAGATCTGCGAGGCTGACGACCAGCTGCGGAGCGGGCTCCGGCGCAGCAGGAGGCGGCGTGGGGGCGGGTGCCTCCTGCCGCGCGACCGGCTCCGGTGCGGGCGCCTCCTCGCGGCCCGCATACCGGAATACCGACAGGTCCCACGACGCGGCTACGGCCATCTCGCCCGGCGCGTTCTGGTCCTGCTTGGTCGGCTCGTCGATCTCGTCGGCGAGTCCGGCGTCCACGGCTTCCTGTGCCGAGTACCAAGTCTCCTTGGCCATGGCCGCCCGCCATTCCTCGGCGGTGCCTCCTGCGCGGGCGGCATAGATTCCGGCGATCTTGTCGGACTGGCGGTCGAGGAGTTCGGCCATGTCGCGCATGTCGGCGGCGTTTCCGGCCGTAAGTCCGGCCGCCTCATGGATCATGAATTCGGCGCCCTGCCGGACCACGATCCGATCGCCTGCCATGGCGATCACTGAGGCGATCGACGCGGCGAGGGAGTCGACGTAGACAGTGACCTTCGCGGGGTGCGACCGAAGCGCATTCATGATCGCAATCCCGTCGAAGACCCCACCACCGGGCGACGAGAGATGCAGGTTGATCTGGTTCGCCTGGACCTGCTTCAGGTCGCTGACGAAGTCTTCAGCGGTCGTGCCGAGCCAGCCGATCTCTCCGTACAGCATCACGTCGGCCTCGCCACCCGTGAGGTTGGTGATGCTGTACCACTTCTTTTCGGACGCCAGCCGCGCCCGGAACTTGGACGGGTCAAACGGCATCGGCTCCGGCCTCCTTTCGACTCATGAGGTAGGCCGCGGCCGCGACCATGCGGTCGGAGTTGTCCTGGAACGCGCCGAGGCCCACGTTGCAGCGGGCGCAGAGCAGCCCACGCACGCACTTCCCGCATGACTTCTGACCAGGACAGCAGGAGTGATCGTGGTCAACGTTGAGCATGCGGCCCCGGTTCCCCGACTTGGTCGTGCCACAGATGGCACAGCCGCCGCCCTGCGCCTGAAGGAGCGTGTCGTACTGCTCCTTGGTCAGCGTGTACTTCTGCCGGATGGCTCGATAGGCGTAGTGCTCGCGGTTTTCGGCGTAGCGCCGCCGCATGCTGGCTTTGTTGGCGTCCGTGTACCTGGCGGTGTTGGCGTTGTTGGCCAGTCGGCAAGGATCGCAGGCGGTTTCCCGCTTGGCGCGGTGCGCCTGATATCCGGCAAGGGTGCCGGTGCGTCCCTGGGGGTACTTGGCGGTCGCTTTCGCGCAGGCAGGGGTAACCTCGGTCATGTCGACTCCTACACAGTCGGCCATGCCCCGGGAGCGTTGGCGCGCTCGCCGGGGTCCATTGTTGATACGGCCGATTCTACCGTTCCCGCAGGTCAACCGCTGTGTGTTAAAGGGGAGTTGGGGTGGCAGGAGCATCACTCGTCGCCCCCCTTGCGGCCGCGCTTGACGACCTTGCAGCGGCACTCGTTGCCGTACTCCGCCCCAATGCAGTTCACGTAGCCCTTGCCGTCCGGGTAGTCCTTGTACGCCGCGGCCCGGTTCCGGTAGAGCTGGCCGTCGTTGTCCGCGCACGGCTTGCAGGTGTTGTCGTCCATGTGCGCGACGGCTTCCCAGCGCATCGCAGCCTCGATGTCCTCACCGAGCAGACCGGCCACGGCGTCGCCCCACGAGGCGGCGGGTAGAGGGGGAGCGGCCGGGGCTGCGGCAGCGGGTGCGCCTGTGTAGGCGATCTCTGGCAGGCCGACCGCGGAGAGCACGCCTGTCGGGTCGAAGCCGGCCTGTACCAGTGCGGCAGCGGCTCCGGCCTGCGCGGTGAGCTGCTTCGATTCCGTCTCGACGTCGCCGCTGACGGGGTCGTCGAAGTCGAACTCCAGGCCGCGGGCGGCTTTCCCGAAAAGGGGCAGCAGGCGGGTGTTCAGAGCCTGTCGGGTGCGGCGAAGGCGGGTACGGACGAGCCACTTCGCGAAGATGTCCTCCGCTGCTTCCATGTTGGCCCGGTTGGCGTCGTCGACCGTGCCGAGCATCGGCTTCGGGAACCCGAACGCCTCGCGGATGATCTCCCGACCGACGTTCCGCAGCTCCACGAACTGCATGTCCGTCATCGAGAACGAGCGGTCGACCCACTGGAGCCCGTTCTCCAGCACGGCCACCCGGTGCGCGTTGGCGACGCCACGGTGCTGCTCGGCCCACCGGTCCCGGAACTCGTCGAACTCCCAGTCGTCGAGGCGCCGGTCGACCTGGACGATGCCGCCGGGCTGTGCGCTGTTGTGGAAGAAGTTCGCGTTCCACTCCGCGGACGCGCGGGAGGAGTCGAGGTCGGCGAGGATCGTCTGCACCGGCCCCCACCCGCGGTACGGATCCAAGGGATTGGGCCGGCGGAGCATGATGACGTCGTCCACGCCGAGGGGAACCTGCTCGCCGGTCGGCGACGAGTACACGTACCCGGACAGGAAGTTGTCCCGGTCGGGTATGGGGGTCATGCGGTCGGGGCGGGCGAACCAGAGTTCCAGGGGGATCGTCGACCGCTCGTTGCGGGAGATCACCCACCACTGCTCGCCGGTGAGTTCCTCGTGCTGCTGCGTCGCCTCACGCCACGTCGGGCCGGTCATGAACGCGTTGGGCTGCAGCCAGAGGTCCAGGGCGGCGTGGGAGGTGACCTCCTTGCGGTCCTCTTCACGGCCGGAAGCCGCGGACCGGTAGAGGTGCCATTCCACCTGGCTGTAGGCGGTGGTGATCCGCTCGACGATCGCAAACAGGGTGCCCACGGATCCCATGGCGCGCATTTGCGCCTCTTGCCCGGCGGGGCGCAGGTAGTTGGAGACGAGTCCGGAGCGGCCGGCGTTGGGGGCGAGGGCGATCGGGGCGCGGTTGGTGAGGGTGCGGAGGCCGGAGGCGACGTCGCCGAAGAGGGTTCTGGCCAACGCCCCTCCTTACCTAGCTCCCGCCGTGGATCCGCCAGTTCAGGACGAAGCAGCCGACGCCCGCAGCGGCCAACCCTGCAGCCGTGCCCCACCAGACCATGGCAGAACTCGACAACAGAATGATCCCAGTCGTGTCAAGCGAAACCGGCATAGCTTTCTTCAAAGCAGCGAACCACCTGCTCAGACGACCACTCACCACCCTCACACCCCTTCCGGCGGCATCCGGCCGCAACTGTAGGCAATCCACAAATCAGCCAACGAACCGCAACTGCGGCCGACCCAACAGATCCCGCTCTGCGACCATGTACCGGCCGGCGTCCATGCTGTGGTCGTTCGCCTTCTCCGGCTCTTCCTTCAAGCCGCCCTTGTTGCCCGGCTTCACAGCCCACACGTAGCCCGACACTTCTTCGGCGAGCCCAATCGGAAGGGAGGCGGCGTCCATCTCGGGATCACGGCTGAGCAGCGCGTCACGAAAGACGTACAGGCGCGCCCTGCCGTCACGCTGCTCCTTCAGCCGGGCCGAGAACGCCTGGATGCCGTCGGACACGCTCTTCTTCGCCGGGATCGTCGACATGCCGAGCTTCCGTTCCAGGGTGGCCCGGTCCTCGGCGTCGTGATCGGTGATGATGGCCCGCGGCCTCGGCTGGTCCTTCAGGAGCCGGTCGCGGATGACCTCGGCGTGGTCCTCGACGAGCATCCTGGTGCGAACCCACTCGCGGATCAGGTACAGCCGGCCGTCAGGGTCCTCGGCGTAGAGCTGGGCGACGAAGGGATTTGTGAACCCGAAGTCGATGCTGATCCACCGGGTCCAGGCCGTGGGCACGTCGAACGGCTCGACCACGTGCACCGGTTCCGACCAGCCCTCGTACACGAGTCCTTCCGCGGCGGCCCAGATCCCTTCGCGGAAGCGGAGTCGGCGGACGCCGGTGAGGGCATCGAGCTTGGCCATGTAGTCGATGCCGCGTTCGGTGAGGGTGCCGTCCTCGCGGACGTAGAGGGGATTGTCGCGGTGCAGGCTGTGGATCATGCGCATGGTGCCGTCGTCGCAGCGCTGCTTGATCCAGTGTTTTGGGTGGTCCGGGTTGCAGGCGAGGACGATCTGCCGGTACGTGTCGCTGTTGCCACGGAGACGGGTGATCAGGGTCTCCAGCGCGGTGAGGCTGATCTGGGTGGCCTCGTCCACGTAGATCCTGCTGAACTCCGTCGACAGGAACTTCTCCGGACGGTCGAGGCCGCCTACCAGGATCTCGGCGCCGTTCGCGAACTGGTAGGCGGGGGGCTTGCGGGGGCTGCCGCCGAACCACCGGACGATGCCGTCAGCGAGCGCTGCGGTGGCGACTTGCTGCTCGAACGTCACCAGTGTCGATCCGGTCAGCGCGGCGTGGGTCTGGCGGACGATCAGACTGCGGCAGCCTGGCACCATGAGGCTGGTGTAGAACGCCTTCTGCAGCATCGCCAGCGACTTTCCAGTACCCGCCGGCCCGGCGACGCAGACTTCCTGCTCTTTCGCGGATAGCAGGGCTTTGGCGCCGCCGCGCGGTTCGTACCGCACGACCGTGGAGGTCACACGAGGTCCTGGGGGTCGACTCCGACGACCTCGTACTTGACGCCACCGGAGTGCTCGATCTTGGTGGGTTGCTTCATGCCGGTGAGGGTCTGGACGGATTCCAGGCACTGGCGTGCCGAGTTGATCGCGGACAGCACCGGGGCGTGGTCTTGGAGCGGGTTGCCGGCGTCGTCCTTCACGATGCGGCCGTGGGAGACGACGACGTGGTCTGCCTCGATGACCTCGACGGCCTTTTCGAACAGGTATTCCATGCGGTCGAGGTGGACGCGGAGGGCAGCTTCGCCGGCGTCTTGGACGACTTCGCGGACGGCGCGTTGTACGGCGCGCATGGCGGCCTGTCGGGTGATCCCGAAGTGCTGGCCGATCTCGCGGTAGTTGAGGCCTTGCGAGAAGAGGCGTGCGGCTTCGGCGTCGCGTTCGGCGCCTTCGATGGTGCGTGCGTAGCGGCCGCGGCCGTCGCGGTCGTCTTGGCGGGGGTTGCCGATGGGGTTGTCGTTGGCGGTCACGGCGTCCCCTCTTTCTGGCGTTATACGTATGACGGGTTGCGTGGTTTGATGGTAGCGATGCGCGTCAACCGGGCTGGGTGGCGTGAGGGTGGTGCGCAGGGCGAAGGCCCCGATTCTCTGCCTGTGGCGGCGCAGGGATCGGGGCCTTTGGCGTGCGACGGGTCAGGCGTTGGGGATCTCGTCGGCGGTGATGGTCTCGAAATGCCACCACCGGCCTTCGGACCACTGCATGACCTTCGCGGTGTCCGCTCCAGCGCGGAGGGCCGTCCTTACGTGGTCGAATGCCTTGGCTTCGCTGGTGTGCTCGACTTCGGCCAGTTGGATGCCGTTCTGCGTGAGGATCACACGCCACGGCTTACGAGGCTTACTTGCCATGGTCTAGTCCTCACGCTCCCAGGTGGTGCCGTACCCGTCGTTGTGGTCGGTGTCGTGGTCGGGGTCTTCCTGGCAGAAGACCTCACTGCCGACGGAGTTGTGGTTCATCTCGTCGCAGACGGGCCCGGTGTGCACAGGCCCGTTGGCGATCTCGGCGAGGAGGCGTTCGCGGGTCTCGCGGGCGCGGCGCTTCTCCCATCCCTGGCGGGCGCCTCGGGATCGGTTGGCGCGGGTGACGGGGTCGTTTTTGCGGGCCTGCCGCAGGAGTTCGCGGGCGGCGCGACGCTGTGCGGCCATCTGCTCGGCGGCGGCACCGAGGGCGGTGAACAGGTCGCCCATCGCGTCGCCACGTCGGGCCGGATCGTGCATGGCGCGATCCATGTTGATTACGGCCTGCTCGACATCCATCGGCTCGGACCGGTCGGTCACAGTGGGGTCCTTTCGGTGGCGGTGGGTTGAGCGTAGGGCGGGGGTCAAGCAGCGGGCGCTACGAGCGCGGGGTCCAGCGGGTGAGGCTGCTGCCCTCGTTGATGACGACGACCTGTCCCGTGACCGTGACGGGGCAGCCCTGCTCATTGGCGTACAGGACTTCGGCCTCGACCATCGCGGAACAGTTCGTGTTGGTGGGGATCCAGGTGCGGCCACCGTCGTCGGAGTACTCGTGGTCGTACTGCTTGTTTCGGTCGAGGTTCAGCATGGTGGGTCCTTCCGGGGTCAGGCGGCGAGGCTGAGGATGTGGGCGGCGATGCGGTGCTTGCAGGGGTGGAGGCCCTTGATCCCGGCGGGGCAGGAGCAGGCGGTGCGGTGGGTCTTGTAGGTGCGTGCGCCGTCGGAGGAGGGGGCGAGGTAGATGCCGGTGCGGAGGGGGATGAGGGCGCCTTGCTCGATGAGTTCTTCGGCTTTGGCGATCTGGTGGGGCTTGTAGGTGGCGATGATCTCGGCCTTGGCGGCTTCGCGGACCTTGCGGGTGCAGGTGGGGCCGTAGCCGGTGGCGCAGCTCTTGGCGCTGGTGAGGGTGCGTCCGCAGCGGAGGCAGTTGGTGTGCTGGTGGGTGGTGGTGTTCTGCATTGCTGCCCCCTTGGTGCGCTTCCTTGTGACACCCATGTTGGCCTACTTGGTAGGCCTTAGTCAAGAGGCTTGGCCTAGCCGGTTGGCCAATCTTGTGGGAGACTCGGGGTATGAACACCGCCAAGCTCGAACTCGCAGCCCAGCGCTACCGAGAAGCCGAGACCGCCTTCGACGCCGCCCGCACCGACCTCCAAGCCGAGGCCGTCGCCTTCCTCCAGCAGACCGAGGAGCGCGGGGCGCAGGCCACCGTCGTCCGCATCACCGGCTGGACCCGCGAGTACCTGCGTCGGCTGGCCAAGAGCAGCGAGGAGAAGACCGCATGAGCGACGTCGACTGCCCGCACTGCCACGCCACGTTCGGCAACCTGGACATCCGCGTCATCACCACGGGCCCGGACGGCGTACCCGTCGCGATGAAGCACACGAGGGACTGCGTCGACTACCCGCCCGAGACGCCGGGCCCGGACGAGGATCCCACCACATGAGCCTGACCACACGCCTGCGCGCCCTACTCCACCGAGGCACCTCGGAGCCCACCTCACCACCCTGCGACCGGTGCGGCAACGACACCGGCAAGCCGTGGTTGTGGCATAACACCCGCACGCTGTGGCACTGCACCACGTGCGAGCGAGAGATCGCAGACCGAATGCTCGACATGTATCGGGAGATCAATAAGCGGCAGGACGCGCTTCTCAGGCGCCGCGCAGGCCTTCCTCCCCACGGCGAGCCCACCGCATGACGACGGCCCCGCCCGGACGATCCGGAGCGGGGCCGCTGCACGTCTGGGCTACGGCCCGTCGGTGAGGCTGCCGTTGATCGAGCCGTCGTCGTAGTAATCGAGGGCGTCCCGCTCGTCTTTAGGCATGTCCTTGATCGCGTGGTTCAGGGTCCACGCCATCAGGACAGTGTCGTAGTCGTCCTGCTTCAAGCCCTCACAGGCGCCGGGCCGGTGCGTCTTCGTCGCCGACGACGTGAGCGACTTCTGGCAGTCCTTCACCATGTCGTCGTAGGACGGCTGGGCAAGCCAGATACCCAGTCCGGTGCCGGCCGCTACGACCGCGGCTGCGGTGGCGCTGATGATGGTTGTGCGGCGGCGCATGGGTTCCCCCTGGGTTCGTTCTGTCCGCCGCATGATGCTCCCGCGTGGAGGTTGCGTGAAGGCGTTGTCGCCGTTCCGTGACCCGAATCCGCCCGAACCAGCGCCGCACCCCTTCCAGCACCGGCACACTGGCACCTGTGGCGATCAGGTACGCAGTACAGGCAGACACCAAAACCGAATGCCTGCACGCCCTGCGCGAATTGTGCGCGAAGCTCGGCGCCCGACCGTCCACGATGCCCACCGATATCGTCGGCAACGGCTGGCTCGCTCGCGCCATCCCCGACCGGCCGGCGGACGTCGAGCCCGAGCCCGGACACGAGTAGGCCCCGTCACCGACGGGGGAACGGTGACGGGGCCTGGCACTCGCCTCAAAACCCAGTGTCGCAGGACTGTCAAACGGTGCTGGGCGGGGGTGAATCGGGGGGTGACCGGGACGCTGGGAGCGACCGCCGATCCACCCCGGCCGTCGTACAGATCCACCCCCCAATCCACCCCCACCGCATGCCCGTTGACCTGCGGGTTACTGCTGCACTATCGCCTGTACATCCCATGCTCCGACCGGCACGATCCGCCACGTCTGCGTAGCCTCATCACGCTCGACTTCCGGGCGGAGCGCGCCAGCCGCGTCCCTCACCTGCTTGTCGCCGAGGCCGGTCGCCTGCTCCAGCTCGCGCCGCGTCATGTTGCCGTATTTCGCCAGCGCGTTGCGAACCTTGTCCTGGTTCGAGTCGCCCGGCACCGGGAGGATCAGCCGCTTCCCGACCGGAGCCTTCGCCGTCTCCTGGCCGAGACGTGCGATCTCCCGCTTGAAGTCCTCACCACGCAGCCACTGCACCCGCGACCGGAACGGCTTGCCGTGATCAGGGGTGTTGACGAGGATCTCGCCCGGCTTCGTCAGGTCGCCCGGGTTGTATCCACTGGACCTGCCGAATACGAACATCGCGTGATCGCGGTCGTTCATCCTGGTGCTGATCCGATTCGCGTAGTTGCCGCGGGCGTCCGTCTTCCCACCGAACACTCCGGATGACGGCTGCTGCGTCGCCGAGATCATGTGAATGCCATACGCCCTGTTCAGGGCTAGGAACGACTCCACCTTGTCGCTGATCCGGTGGCCCTTCTTCAGGCCCTTGTCGCCCTGCCGGACAAGCTCCGCGTGTTCGTCGACGATGACGTACACGGCGGGCCGGCCGTGTTTCTCGGGGATCCATTCCTGATCGCCGTGTCGGGCGAGGATCTGCCCGCGCTCGTCCAACTCCTGCCGCATCCAGTCCATCAGGGCGTGCGCCTCCTCGGGGGTGGAGGCGAGGTCTTGCAGGATCGGCAGCATCGGGGACAGTTCCGGCGAGCCGGGCTTCATGTCCACCCCGTACAGGACAGTGTCCGGACGCCCTGCCAGACGGATGGCTACCAGCCTGACCAGCGTGGACTTCCCGAACTTCGAACTGCCGGCGATGAGGGTGTGGGCGTAGGCCATCTCGATGTCGACGGGCTGTCCGAACTCGTCCTGGGAGATCCGGACGGGGTCCCGGAACGTGGCACCGTGCTCGGGCTCGTAGGGGACGGCGGCTTCCAGCGGGTCGCCGTCGACATAGTTGATGACGAGCTGGCTGGTGAGCGGGCCGTCGTCGAGGTGGAACGCGCCGTCGACGCGCATGGCTCCCGCAACCTTGGGCCAGCGGACGCGCAGCGTCGCACGGTCCAGGGCGGGCGGGCAGTCCAAGACGGCCTTCCAGCCGACGTCCGTGGCTTCGACGAAGCAGCCCGCGAGTTCCGCCTTCAGCGTCTCCCACACGGCGGTGCGTAGCTGCTGCTCCTCGACGGTGCGTCCGGCCAGGTTCGGGCCCACGGGGACGGGTGCGGGCGCGGCGACCTTGGCGAGCTGGTGCTGCCGGATCTGCTGCCCGACCAGCGCCGTCTGCAGCTTCACGGCTTCCATGTTCAGCTTCATGTCGTCGTGCCTGGTGTGGTGCTTGTACACCAGCTTGGCGGCGACTGCTGCGGCGCAGGCGACGAGCCACGCGTAGGCGGTCGGCCCGGCCCCGCCGACGGTGGTGACGCCGGCCTGCGTGAACGCGCCGGCCGCGGCGAGCGCTCCCCAGGACAGGGGCTGTGGCCACTTCTTCGCGAAGCTGACGAAGGCGAGCTTGCCGGTGGCGAGGGCGGTAACGAACTCGGCGACGGCTGCGGTGGTGCCGTACTGCCATTCGGCGATCAGGGCGGCGCCGGTGACGATGCTCGGGGCGATGGTGCTGGTGGCGAGGTCGGTGCGGGTGAGCTTCACGGCGCGGCGCTCCGGGGAGGCGGAAGGGCCCCGCGCGGTGGCGGGGCCGGACGGCGGCGGGCTAGTTGGCCTGGCGTGCTTCACGGAGGTAGCGCTTCGCCGTGGCCAGGCTGACGCCGAGCTCCTCCTTCACCTGCTCGGAGGTGATGCCGCGGTCCTGAGCCAGGAGCTCAATGACCTGAGCCACGGCCTTGGCGCGCTGAGCCGACTGGGCGGTGAGGTGGGCCGAGAAACCGAACCCCTGGGCCTGCGGCGCAGCGGGCGGAGCTGGCGGCTCAGGCGCGCTGGCCTGCGTGGGAGCAGCGCTGAGCCCACCGCCTGCGTGGGCAGGCTCGGCGAGCTGAGCCGTGGGCTCCACGAACTGAGCCGTCAGCTCAAGGGGCTGAGCTTCGAGCTCACCGAGGTAGGTGGCGAGCTCACCGCGGAGCTCGAACCACTCAGTGTTGCCGACGCGGTGTTCGTTGAAGCGGGCGTGCAGGGACTGCTCGTAGTCCTGGCCGCCGTGCTCGACACGGATGACGTCGTCGGGGCGGAGGGCGAGGCCAGCGATGCGGCGGCGGAGGTTGCGCGTGGTGCCGATCTTGACGCGGGTCCCGTTGCGGAGGAAGTAGACGACGGGGGCGTGGGCCTTCTTGAGGAGGTCTTCGACGTCCTCGATCTCCTCACCGACGACGCCGGCGGGCTCGGTGGCGAGCTGCTTACCGACGAGTGTCTCGGGCTGAACGGCAGGTGCGATCTGCTCGACGATGGGCTCGGGCTCGGGCTGGCGAGCCTCTAGGGCGAGCTTCAGGCGGGCCGTTTTGTGCCCGGTCCGCGCGCGGTCCCATTCGCCGAGGGCGAGGGCCTGCTCGGTGCCGGCCTGCTGCTGCAGGGTCCTCAGGTAGGCCTCGTACTTGGGTTCGAGCTTGATCCGGATGGTGTGCATGCCGATCGCCCATACGCCCTTGGCGGCGGCGGAGACGAGCGCGCCGATGACGCCGACGGCAACGGCGTCGGACCGGACGCCGTCGATGATGATCGCGGCCATGGACACGGCGAGCATCGCGATACCGGCACCAGCTGGGACCTGTGCGCGTTTGTGGTCGTAGCGGAGGATCCACTCTGAGATGAGGCAGGCGGCCCATCCGGCGTCGAAGATCCCGGCGACGAGGTAGGCGCCCCAGGGCGGGGCGAGGAGGGCGAGCATGCCGCCGATGGCGACGGTGCCCCAGATGATCGCGCCGATGGTCATACAGATGGCGACGGTGAAGAGGAGGCGGCGGAGGGTGGCGTCGAGGTTGAACGGGAGGCGGGGCAGGGTGGGGGTGGTGTCGGGAACGGGGTACGAGACGGGCACGCCGTTCACGGTGTCGGTGATGGTGCGGGTCGGACGGCGGAACGGGCGGGCCATGGCGGGATGCCTCCGGTCAGGAGTGGGTGCGGCGGGTGCGGGCTTCGTAGGCGATGTAGATGAGGCCGGCGGCGACGGCTGCGGCGGCGAGGTTCGCGGCGGCTGCCTTGGCGATGCCGGTGATGATGGCGAGGACGAGGCCGGTGCCGAGTTCGGCGAGGCGGCTGGTGCCGTCGGGGTGCATGGCGGCCAGGACGATCAGGCTGGCGATGAACAGGTTGCGGATGAGGTGATCGGGGCGGCGGCGTCGCATCGGTGCTCCCGGGCGGCTGGTTGGGGTGGCTGGTCGGATCTCCAGGGCGGGCGTCCTGTGCGGGGACGTCCGCCGTGGGCTACCGATCAGTCGTCGGGGTTGTCGGCTTGTCGGCATGCTTCGTTGCAGTAGGGGTGGCCGTCGGGTGCGCCGCAGTTGATGCATTCGTTGTCCATGGGGCTACTTCTCCTCGCTGCCGGTTTCCGGGTTGGTGGGCATCGCCGGTTCCTCTCTGCGGATGGGGTGGCTGGTGCCGGGCTGGCGGGACGGGGGGAGCGTTGGTCCGCCAGCCCGGCGGTATGAGGGGTGGGGTCAGCGCTGGGGATGTCCGCCGCGGGGCCGGATCGGGAGCGCGTCCTTGGTGCGCTCGTGCTCGGCGTTCATCGCGCGTCCTTCGGGCGGGGTACGGCGCGGCACTTTTCGGCGTGGGTTTGGGCTTGCTGGTGGGTCTCGGATGCGAAGTCGGCGGACTTGGTTGTGCCGCATCCGGTGCAGTGGGAGCGGGTGTCATCGCCGCGGCCGCTGATTTCGACGGCGAGCGTGAGGTCGCCGGTGATCTCGGCGGCCTTGGTGAGATACCGGTGGGTGACCCCGGTGGCCCACGTCCCGGTCGTGGGGCTGGGCGGCGCGGCGGCCAGGCTTGTACCGTGTGTCACGGTCATTCCTCCTGGTAGGCAGGTGGGATGGCTGGCCCCGGCGGAGGTGCGAACTCCGACCGGGGCCGTACTTGTTGGTGCCGTTCCACAGTGACAGAGGTTCTGGACAATGTCCAGAACATCGGGAAGGATGTAGCCGTGCCCGAGAACCCTGAAAGCGAGGGGAGCCGCTTGATCACCTTGAAGCAGATCGAGCTGGAGCACGGGGTCAGCCGGTCGGCACTGCACACCTATCGGCGCAGCGCCTCCTTCCCCCAGCCAGTTCCGGTCGAGGGCTCCACGAAGACCCAGTACCGCGCCGCCGAAGTCGCCGCCTGGTTCGAAGCGAACCCGAAGCAGCAGGGCAAGAAGCGCGACCAGTTCGTCAGCCACCAGCAAGGAGACCCCGTGACCACCACGACAGCACACGATCGACTCACGGAAACCCTGACGAGTCCCGGGCTCGTCGGCCTAGACGCGGAACAGGCGGCCGAGCTGGTCAGCGCCTACCGGACGGAGGTGCTGCACCGGGCCGCCGACAAGCTGGACGAGTCCGAGAAGCTGCGCGACCTGACGGACGACCACATGCACGATGTCAACGCTGCCGCGAACGAGCTGCGCCGTATGGCGGACGAGCCGGAGGCGTCGGATGGATGAGCTGGTGCAGTTCCTGCGCGCCAGGCTGGACGAGGACGAGCGGATCGCCCGGGCGGCGATCAGGGCTGTCGGTGACGTTCCCGGCGGAGTGCCGGGTGCGGCGAACTGGCGCTTCGGTAACGCGTACACCGACGAGGGTGGAACGTACTGGCAGATCACAACGCTGACCCCGGAGGCCGGCGGGGTTGGCCCGGTGGAGCTGGTGGGGTGCGGGATGAGCGGTGGCGGCGCTCACGAGCCGGAGATCGCTCGTCATGCGGTCGAGCATGATCCGGCGCGGGTGCTGCGCGAGGTCGAGGCGAAGCGGGAACTGCTCGGCAGGTATGAAGCCATGGCGGCCGGCGTGCTGGTGATGACCGGCAGCGACTCGATCCTGTCGGAGTACCAGCGCGTGATCTTGCCGAACCTCGCGCTGGCCTACGCCGATCACCCGGACTACCGCGAGGAGTGGCGGCCGTAGCCCCACGCAGCGAAGCCCCCGACCACCTGGAGGTCGGGGGCTTCCGTGTGCAGCAGCACTGCCGGTACGAGCAGCGGTAGCACCGGTCAGCAGGCTCATGGTGGCATGGGCGTCAAGCGGGGCTCGGGGGTTCCGTTTCGGCCATGCCAGGCGTAGCGTCGGTGCCCCCGCGAAGGGGCGCCCTCAGAGGCACTATGGCCCGCTGGCTGGAGGGGATACCAGCCGGCGGGCCGCTCTGTGCCTGGGTTCAGGGCGTCCAGTTCGGTCCGCGAAGTGCGGGCGGCACGTCGCTCATTGCCACGCGCATGATCGGCTCGTAGATGGCGTGCGGAATGCGCATGCCGGGGCTCGGTTCGGGGCGCTCCCCCTCCTGGGGCCGGTCGAGTCTGGCGAGGATCTCCGGGGTCAGGCCGTGCGCGTGCCCGAGGTCCAGCAGTTCGGGGCAGTCGTTGAGGTTCTCGGTGACGGGGTATCCCATCTCGCCTTCGGTGCCGCAGCCTTCGCACATGGCGGCCTCAGCCCAGTAGGCGTCGGGGTTCAGGCGGTGGCGGGCGAGGATGCGGCGGTCTGCTTCGCATCGTCGGAGGACGCCGGCGGGGTCGTGGATGGCGAGGAGGCCGGCGGCGCCGGGCAAGAGTTCGCGGGCTACGACGGTGGCGTGGTCGTCGAGGAGTTGGAAGCTGCCGGTGCGGTCGTCCCATGCGGCGGCCCAGCAGCGTCCGTGGTCTTTTTCGGCGTTGTGGGCGTCGGTTTCGCGCCGGTCGATCTGCTGGATGATCCAGCCGTGCAGGTCAGGCATTGGGCTTCTCCTTGATCGCCTCGTTGATCTCGCGCCGCCACGTCTCGTACTGCTCGCAGGTCAGTCCGGGGTGGAGGTGGTGCCGGCCGGTCGGGCAGGGGCGGCGCGGGGGCTCAGGCATGTGCTGCTCCTTGGGCGGGGTGCGGGCGGCGGGCTACGGCTGGGCGTTCAGTTGGCGAGGACGATCACCCAGCAGATGACGGTGATGAGCCATAGGGCGGCGTTCGCGGCGAGCATCCAGCGGGGGATGGTGACGTACTCGGTGTTGGGCATTGCGGTCTCCTCGGGTCTGGCGGGGCGAGGTTGGGACTGTGAGCGCCTCTGTGGCGTTGTTGCGGGGCTGGAGCCGCTGTCGGGCTTTTCGTGGCTTACAGGGGCGTACAGCAGGCTTCTCGGGGCTGCTGCGCCCCGTTGTGGGGCCGCGCCGTGGAACGCGACCCCACAACAGGCGGCAGTCAGGCGGCGCGCGCCTCGGTCTGGAACTCGATGACGATCTCCTCGTCCCGAACGTGGAACCGGAGCGCGTCGTCGTGCAGCGGCTGGTCCTCGGGGATCCCGAAGTGCTTGCGGTAGGCCAACTCGGCAACTGCCCACGCCTTGCCGATCTCGGCCGCCGCTGCGCCCCAGGGTTCGGCGGCGGGGACGATCCAGCGGCGGATCGTGCGGGTCAGGGTCTCGGACGTGTAGTCAGCCACGGCGCGCCTCGGTTTCCGCCGCGTGCTGCTCGCCAGCCAGCCGACGCAGCACGTCTCGCGCCGCTTCCCAGCCGAGGCCGAGCCCGGTCGTGGTCTTGGCGCGCTCCTCCGGGTCCTCGACGGCGGCGATGGCCTCCCGTAGCGCCTCGGCCCGCACCACGGCCCAGTCCATGGGTGGCCGTCGACGCATCACCTCGTCGCGGTGCCGGTCGATGAGTGCCTGCGCCTCGTATCGGTCCTCGCCCGCCTTCCGCAGCAGGACGTACAGCTCCGCCTCGGCCGCGCGGCCGGACGGCCGGTTGGGGTTGAACAGGCAGGTGTCCGGGTCGATGCCCTTGCAGTTGCCGCACGAGTGCGCGGCGGCCCGTTCGGCGGGCGACTGTGGCTGTCCATCCCGGTGCTGCAGTTCGGCGCCGAGGAGGTCGGCGACGGCGGGCAGGGCGTCTCCCTGCTGTTGCGGGCGGAATCGGGCGGCCTGCTGGGCGTGGGTGTTGGCGAGGTCGAGGGCGGCTTGCAGGACTTCGGTGGGCTCGCCGCGGAACGGACGGTCGGGCTGGTTCATCGGGCGCTCCTCAGGACGTGGTCGGTGATCCGGTACGCGCGGTGCAGCTGGCCAGCAGTGGACCAGCGGCCCCGGCCGGACGCCGCCGTCACAGCGCCGTCCGCGGAGACCGTGACGGGGATCAGACGGGCGCGGGTGCCGTCCACCTCGGTGATGGCAACGTGCATGCCAGTCGTGTAGCGGGACAGCCACACCTGACCGGGTACAAGGCCGGGCTGCTTCTTCATCGGGGCTCCAGGGTTGTGAGAGGGTCGGTGCGCCGGCACGGCGGTGGCTTCAACACCGCCGTGCCGCGTCGTGTGGGGCCGGCTCACGGAGCGGCAGGCGGCTGGTCACCGCCGAGGAACTCGCGCAGCCTCCGGTCGCCCTCGCCGCTCCGGGCGTCCTTCTTCGCGAGCTGCCGCATGAGGAAGGTCCGCTGCTGCCGCAGGTGGCGGACCTCGTCGACGAGCGCGGTGACGATGGCGGGATCGACGAGGTCGCCGTTGTGGTCGGCGGTGATGGCGAGGACGGCGTACTCGTCGAGCTGCTGGTCTTCGCGTGAGTTGTGCCAGGCACAGCTGGGGCAAGAGTCGTTGACGAGTCGGGTGCCGGGGTGGTCCGGGCATTCGCTGATGCTCATCGGGTCTCCTTTGGGTGATGTGGGGCCGGCTCACGGAGCGGCGGCCTCACAGCCGGGGCAGTCGTCGACGTGCTCGGGGTCGTCGCTGTCGTCGGCGACGACGTGCGTCTCCCCGGCGGCAGCCATGCGGCGCAGCTCCCCGGCGGCTCCAGACAGCCCCGTCGCGTACCGGTCGGCCACCGGCGGGGCGAGCATGGTGGCGCGCAGGTGGTCGATAGCGGCGGCGCCCTCGGCCAGCGCTGTGGTTCGCGCGGTGGCCAGTTCGGCGCGGAGGCGGTGGACTTCGGCGACGAGCGCGCGGACGTCCTCGACGGCGTACTTCACGAACTCCTCGTCCGCGGCGGCGTCCGTTCCGTCGCCGAAGTTGAAGGTGCCGACGCCGCGGAGGTATGAGCCGGTGGTGCAGGCGAAGAAGTCGGGGCCGTACTTCTCGTAGCGCTCCCACGGTCCGTCGGTGGCGACCTGGGCGCGGGCCTGGATCTCGTCGAGCTGCTGGTCGGTGAGCGGGGTCATGGCGTGGCCTTTCGGGTGGAAGGCGGGCTGTCAGGCGGCTGTGTCGAGTTGCGTGGCGAGGAACTGCTGGCCGGTAGCAGCCGACACGATGTGCGCGGCCAATAGCGGCGGGACGGCGTTGGCTATCTGCAGGAACTGCTTCGATTCGCTGCCGTGGAACGGGTGGTCATGCCGGAAGCCCTGCAGTACGGCGGCCTCGGAGATCAGCAGAGGCCGCTTCTCCAGGTCGCCGCGGCCGTCGACCTTGACCCACTGGTAGTCGTGGCGGGCGTGGCCGGCGACGAGGGTTCCGGCGGGCTGGTCCAGGCGGCGAACGGTGGCATTGCTCCGCTTGCCCTGACGCAGCACCCACCAGGAGCGGGCCTTCTCGGTGAGGGTCCAGGAGGGCGCGTCGCACGGGAAGTCGTTGCCGCCCTGGGTCTTGCGGGCGCCGCGGGTGTTGACGCGGAGCCCCGGCTCCAGGCCGAGCGCGTCGGCCATGGTCGTCCACGGCAGTCGGGCGACGCCGAAGAGGTCGGTCTCGGTGTTCTCGCCGTGTGTCGGGTCGGGGGCGGTGACCTTGCGGACGCGGGAGGCGATGAGGATGGCGCGGCGCCGGGTCTGGGGCAGGCCCCAGTCGGCGGCGTTGAGGACACCGGTCCACACGCTGTACCCCCAGCCACGGAGGATGCCCGCGTACTGCTGCCACAGCGGGAGGACGGCCGGGACCTGCTCCATGCACACCCACTCGGGGCGGAGATCGTGCAGCCAGCGCATCGGCTCGGCGGCCAGGATCGACTTGGCGTCCTTGCAGGCGGCCTTGAGCTCGGCGCGGGTGTCGTGGCCGTTGGCCAGGTCGTGGACGGCCTGGTAGACGAGCGGCAGGTCGACGATGCCGTCCTGTTTGCCCGCCTGGGAGAACGGCGTGCAGACCGGCGAGGAGATCTTGCCCTTGATGCGGCCCTTGAACGGTGCGGTCGGGTAGGCAGCGACGTCGCACTGCACAGTCAGGTGGCCGGCGGCGTGCGCGGTGCGGCAGGCGGCGGTGTCCCACTCCAACCCGATGTCGGTGAGGCCGAGCAAGCCGAGGCCCTCGGACCAGCCGCGGGGGCCGGAGAACAGGTCGACGATCATGTGTTCCTCCGTGGTGGTGTGGGGTGCGCTGACAGGGTGCTCAGACGGCGTCGGCTACCGCTGCGAGCAGGTCGGGGGCGGGCTTCCACAGGCCGAGCGCTCCGGTCTTCGCGACCGCCCGCTGCAGGGGCCGGATGTCGGCAAGCTCCCAATGCCACTGGCCCGGCAGCCCCCACGGTGCGCAGCAGCCGTCGACGGCCTCGTGGCAGCCGGCCAGCCGCGCGGTGGCGATGACCGCGGACAGGGCGAGCGTCGGCTGCGGCTTGTAGAAGGCGCTGGGAATCTGGTGGCGGGCGTCCCAGAAGTTGAGCGGCCCGCCGAGTTCGTCGAAGCGGATGGCGGCGTCACGGCTGTACCGGACGATCGAGACGCTGTGGTCGACGGTGAGGCCGGCGTGGATGAGCAGGGTGCCGCGGTAGTGGGTACGGCGGCTGCGGTTTTCGGTGGACTTGAAGCCTTCTGCGATGGCGAAGGCCCAGGGTTGTTTGATGGTGAGGCCGCGGTAGGTGTCGGTGGCGGTGGTCACGGTGTTGCTCCTTGGGGTGTCGGGGTGTGGGGCGGCCGGTCAGGCGGCGTGCCAGGTGCCTTGGCCAGGTGGTGCCGTGGGGCTCAGGCGGCGTTCTGGCGGGCGTTGGCGGGTTGGGTGGGGCGTTGCTCGTTGGGGCTGCGGACGGCGGCGCAGAGGGCTTTCCAGTGGCCGTCTCGCTCGGCTTGGGTCCAGTCGCCGCGGGGCTGGTTCCGGGCTGGCCGGTGGGGTGGGGGTGCGGGGCGGCTCGGAATGGTCTCGGCGAGGAGGCGATCGAGGGGGCTCATGTGGTGCCTCCTGCGGCGTCGATGCGGGCTTGGTGGGCTTGAGCGCGGCGGCGGCCGTGTGGCGTCTTGCACGGTTGTCTGGCGGGGGCGCGGCAGCCCGCTTTGGGGCAGGGCACCGACAGCTCGGGCGGTCGGGCTTCCATGCCGACTTGTTCGCGGAAGTCGGCCGGCATGTACGACTCGTCGTTGGGAATGTCGCGGCCGACTGCGGTCAGTTGGCGGGCGACGCTGAGGTGCGGTCCTCCGGTCAGCTCGCCGACGGGGATCGCGGTCTCGCGGCCGTCGGCGATGGCGGTGAGTTGGGCGCGGCGGCGGCTGATGAAGTCGGCGCCGGTCTCCGGCTGTACGGGGGGTTCGTAGGCGGGGATCGTCGGGCCGAGCCGCTCCTCACGAATCTTGCTGCGAGTGGTGCGGACGTGATGCGGCTCGATCCATCGGCGCCCCGTCTCGCCGGGCTGCGCGGGCGCGCTGTAGTAGCGGGCGACGGCGTCGAAGGTGTCGTTGTCGAGGGGAATGTCGCGGAGGGCTGCGGCCCAGGCCTGCTTGGCGATCTCGGACGGCTGCCGGTTGTCGAACGCGGCGCAGGCAGCGAGGAGGCGCGCAGCCTCGTCCGGGGTCATCGGCCGATCCCCGCTCGGTCGGCGGCGCGCTTCATGATCTGGGTGCCATCCGCGTGGTCGTACACGGCGCGGCAGATGTGGTCGTGCCAGGTCTGGAGTCCGTCGCGGGTCTGCTTCAGCTTCGCGATCTCGTCTCGGGCATCGGCCAGCTGCTCCTCGATCGTCTTGCAGGAGCACTGGTCGACGTCCGGGTTGGTGACGCGGGTCATGCAGCCGGGGATGAGGAAGCGTCCGCCGCGGCCGTCGTCGTACCAGTGGCAGGGCTGCGGACCTTCCTTCGTCTCGGGCGGCAGGCCCTGCTCGGCGCGGATACGGTCGGCCTTCTCCTGCAAGGTCTCGGTGTCGTAGGCGTGGTCGTGGGCGTTGCCACGGCGAGGAGTCACTGGGTGTCGTCTCCTGAGGCGAGGGCGAGCCAGCCGGCCACGCGGGCGTCGGTGCCGGTGAGTGGGGCTTGGCCGGGGAGGGCGATGACGTTGGAGGCGCCGAAGGCCGGGCGGCGGTCGGTGGTGCGCTTGGCTTCCTCGCGGATCCACTTCTGCCAGGCGTCGGGCCAGCTCTTGCGGCGGGCGCCGGTGGATCGGTAGTGCGAGATGAACTGGGCGGTGACGAAGTCGATGTCCACGAGGGCGGCGTAGCCGTCGCGGTGGGCCCAGCGGCGCATGGAGTCGGTCAGTTGGAAGCCGTCGACTTCGATCGGGGTGGGCGCGAGGGAGTCAAGATCAGCCGCCCTACTACCTGCACCTCCCCCATCTACATCAGCCATAGATAGAGGTGGGGTCGGGACGGGACGGGACGGGGCGTCGTTAGTAACGCCGTTACGAACTTCGCTGACCTGCGATTCCGTCGCCCAAACGGCACCACTTCCGGTCGCCGTCGTGTCGCCGTCGTGTCGCCGTCGTGCTGCATTCGTGTCGCCGTCGTGCGATTCAGGGGTGTCAGAGTGGTCCCGTGTAACGCCGTTACCATCGGGCGGGACCGGCTTCCCGTTCCTCCGCTGGCGGAACCGCTCCTGCCGTTCGGCGTTCTTTTTCCGCTCGGCCAGCACCTGATCGCGGGACGGGTTGTAGTCAAGGTAGTCGTGGATCTCCCAGCCGCCCTCGCTCCGGTCCCACAGGCCGGCGTCCTCAAGCTCTTTCGCGGCTGACTTGAGCCCGCGGACCTTGGCAACGAGAGGCAGTTCACGGTCGGAGATCCGGCCATCGGTGAGGTTCTCGGAGCACCAGCAGATCGCGGAGACGTGCAGCCGAAAGGCGCGGTCGGGCAGGAGCGCGACCTTGCGGTGCGAAGGGAAGCGGTCGTCCAGCTTGACCCAGGGCATCAGACCTTGGCCCCCTTCGAGCTGTTGCAGGGACGGCAGAGCGTCCGGAGGTTGTCGTCGGTGTCGGGGCCTCCGAGAGACCACGGGTAGATGTGGTCGAGGGTCAAGTCCTCGGTGGTGCCACAGATGAGGCAGGCGTTGCCGTCGCGTTCGTAGATGCGGCGGCGCTGTTCCTCGGGGATGGCGGCGCGCGTGTCGCTGCGGCACCAGTCGAGGAGTTCGGGAGCGAGTACGTAGGTGTCGCCGTCCTGCGTGGCGAGGCTGGCCGCGACCATGCGGCGGATCTGTGCGGGGGTGCCGTAGCTGCGTACGAGTTCGGCGGGCACTCGCCAGTCGCCTGGGTGGTACCGCACGGCCCAGCTGGCCAGTCGGACCCACAGGCCGGTCGCGGCATTGCCCGCCATGGTGATGTCGGGGTGCGTCGACGTCCGGCTATCGATCTTCAGCAGAGCCATCGGGGCTTCTTTCGGTCGTGCGGATTCATCGGGCTTGCGCGTCTTGGCAGCGGCGACCTCGCACTGCCATACTACTTTAAAGATTGGAAAGAATGGAAGGATTGGCAATGACTTACACTCTGGCCATGGCTGCTGAGCAGGGCATTTCGATCGCAGAGGACGGCGTGGCAGAGGTCTCCATGACCGGAGCCCGCGCGAACCTCACCCAGCTGCTGCGCGACGTCCGCTACGGAGGCCGGCCCGCGGCCTTCACCGAGCGCGGTGCGCGCGCCGCCTACGTAGTGCCGCCCGACTTCTACGAACAGGCGGTACGCCACCGCGGGATGATCGCGATGCTGGAGCAGATCGCCCAGGACGAAGGTGCCGAGCCAGCCGCCCAGGAGGGGCATCGCTACCTGTGCAAGGCACTCGATATCGCCAAGCGCTCTGCCGAGTCCTGACACCGTTCCCTCCCCTCTCTCCGGGCCCCGCACCGTGTGGTGCGGGGCTTCGCTGTTACTGCCGCCAGTCAGCTCAGGTCGGGCACGACGAACCAGCCCGGCTCGAACCCCGTGTGCACGCCGAGCCGGGCTGCGGCCTCGGTCAGCGCCGTGTTCCACGCCTCGATCTCAGGCGTCTGGAACGATTCGGGCTTGACCTTGCGGTGGTCACCGAGGCGCACCTCGGTGCACTCAGTGACGAGGAACGTCATGTCCCGGTCGTAGTTGCCCGCCTGGAGGTAGCCGACGCGGGCGTCCCCCGGCTGGTCTTTCAGCGTTTCTTCGAGGACGTCGCTGTCGGTGTCGGGGATCTGGAAGCCGTAGGCGAAGTAGGTGGAGTGGTACATGCCCATGTCGTGTTCTCCTTGGGGTTGGCCCCGCCGGATTCGGCCCGGCGGGGCTTCGCTGTTACTGGCCGATGGGTGCCGAGCAGCCCTTGCAGAACCCGGCGTTCGGCGGGACGGGGGCACCGCACTTGCCGCAGGTCATGCGACGCGTCCCGCCTGCGCCGCCCGGGTGCCGCGCCACACGGCGACGGCGGACTTCTCTCCGGTGGGCCGGCTGCTGCGGTCGAATCCGCGGTGCTCGATCACGCCGTCGCGGGCCAGGGCTTGCGCGAAATTGCCCCAGTCGGCGCGAGGGCACGGCGGTTCGGGAAGGTCGTATTCCTTGGCCACCTCGAAGGTGGTGAACCGGCGGCCTGTCTCGGCGACCTCGACGAACTTGGGGCGGACCTGGTCGCACCAGCTGTGGTAGTCGGGGGCGACAACCGGGAGGGTGCCGTCGAGGGTGGGCTGCACCGGGGCGGTCACCGGGCGCTCCAAGTCCGGCGGCCGATGGACCGCTGGTCGCCACCGCGGCTGCGGAGTTCGACGCTGGCTTCACCGAGGAGCCGGTGGATGTTGCCGTAGGAGCGGCCGGTACGGCGGGCCAGGTCGCGGATGCTGGCGCCGTTGCGGTAGCGCTCGGCGAGGTCGTTGGCGAGGGCGGTGCGGGCTTCGCCGGTGATGGCGGGGTTCCTGCCGTAGCTCATTGGGTCTCCTTGGGGTGGGTGGCTGGGCAGATGGCCTGGTGTTGGGTGATCGGCTGGGATGCGATGAAGTCGGCGACGGCCTGGTGGCCGGTGGCTCGGCGGTGGTGCCAGCAGGCGGTGCAGAGCAGGTCCGCGACCGGGACCTGACCGCGTTCCATGCGGTGCACGTGGAGACCGCCGAGCCAGCCGGTCATACGGCGAGCGCGTCCTCGGCGTACTGCGCCTGCGCGACAGCCCGTACCGAGGCCTCCTCGGCGGCCTGCTTCCGCTGATACCGCTCCTGGTTGTCGAGGAGGTGCCGCGGGTTGATGCACTCCACGACTGGGCACTCCGGCGCCCGGCGCAGGATCCCGACCGCCTTGTGCCCGCGGTCGACCTGGAACGCCAACTGTTTCGGGGTGAGCGCGCGGCCGCGGAAGGAGAAGCTGCCGCCGGTGGGTCCGCGCCAGCCGATGTGGCCGCCCGGCAGGTCGTAGCTGTGCTTCTCCCACAAGTCGCGGAGCGTCTCGACGGGGTTGAGTTCCGGCTGGAGCGCCTGGTGCACGGCAGTGCGCACGGTTTCCGGGTTATCCAGTTGGTGCAGCTTGTACTTCTTGCGGATCGTGGTGCGCTGGCCTTCGCTGAGTCCGCCCCACACACCGGTCTCCTGGCCCGTGGTTAGGGCGAAACCGGCGCACTGCAGCATCGACGCGCAGCCGAAGCAGACGGCCTTCGCGGCCTGCACGGCGGCGACGTTGCCGGGCTTGGGGAACCAGTGCTCGGGGTTCTGGCCGGCGCAGGCGCCGTTGTCTCGCCAGTCGGTCTTGCGCTTGGTTTCGGGGACGGCCCCGTTGTAGTGGCTCATGAGGCCACCGCCTTCCGGTTGGCCGCGTCGCGGGCTCGCTTGCAGGTGTTGCAGTAGGAGCGGCCGTCCGTGGTGATCCGGCCGTGTTCGTTCTGGTCGTGGTTGTTGTGGCAGACCGTGGGGAGGGCGCGGCCTCCGCGGAGGTAGCGCAGTTGTTCGCGGTTGCGGCGCCGGCCGGGTGCGTCCTCGACGTGGTCGGGGGCGACGCAGTGCTTCGTCCCGCAGTCGGCGAAGACTTGGCCTTGCGGGGCGCGGCCGGTGCGGATCCGGAAGGCGATCGCTGCGGCGGTGTAGTGCCGTTCCTTGAAGGAGAGCAGCGGTGTTGCCCGGTTGGTGCTGCGTTCGCCGGTCCATTCCATGTGGCCGCCGTCGACTGGCTTGGCGTACTCGTGCCACTTGTCTTCGATGGTGCGGGTTGCGGCGATCCGGACGTGGACGGGGGCGCCGATTTCGTCGCGGATGGCACGGACGCGGGCGCGGTCGACTCGGAGTTCGCGGTTGATGCGGTAGATGCTGTGCCCCTGTTTGAGGGCGGCGATGATTTGTTCGCGGGTGGCGTTGGCGTGGGCGGGCATCAGGCCGTCACCCCCGCGGCGAGTTCGTCCAGGACGATCTCTGTGTAGGGCTGCCGGGCGCCCGGGCGGTCCTTGCGGCCGGTGAGCCGCCAGTACCGGCGGCCCCGCGGCAGCTGTTCGGCCAACACCGGGATCGCGCCGACCATCTGGGCGAGGTCCCACAGGGCGTTCCACTCGGCCGGCGGGAGCGCCCCGGACCGCTTGCACTGGACGAAGAGGATCTGCCCGGTCTTGATCGCGACCAGGTCCACCTTCGACTTGGAGCCGGCCGTGCGGAGCACCTCGTAGCCCTCCTCGCGGAGGTGCGTGCGGACCCGGTGTTCGAGGTCCCGGCCGCGGTGGTAGTTCGAGCGGGGCTTGGCAGGTGTCGTCATCGGTCCCCCGGGGTGGTGTCGTAGAAGGTGGCGACGGTTTCGGCGTAGGCCTTCAGGTGTGTGTCGAGGTCTTCGAGGAGGCGGAGGCTGTCCGGGCCGACGTCGTGCCTGTCGAGCCCGACGCGCTTGCGGGCTGCGGCGGCGCGCTGCTGCTCGGACGGCCTGCGGCTGCGGCTGCTCCGCCAGATGGCGATGGCCAGCAGGACAATGGCGACCCCGTAGCCGATGTTGATCACCAGGCTCATGCCGCACCCCCCGACGGGGTCAGGCACTGCCCGCACCACCAGCCATCCCGCTGCACCACACCCGCGGTCGTCTGCGCGCAGGTCGGGCAGTCCCGCCACGCCTGTGCCACAACCGCTCCGTAGGCGGGCGCCGGCCACGGCCCGAGCAGCTCGTCCAGGGACGCCTCGTCCAGGACCGTCCGGACCCGCGGCGCCCGGTGCCGGCCCCGCTCAGGGGCCGGGCTGACGGCCCAGCGGACAGCGAGCGAGCCGACGACGAGAGAGCCCATCAGTGCGCCAGCGCCCGCGGTGATTCTGTCGATCATGACGCCGCCCCCTGCTGGAGGTCGTGCAGCTCGCGGGTGAGGGAGACGTTCGCGTCCTGCGCGGCGTCCAGCTGGGCACTGAGTTCGCGCTGCGCCCGCTGCGCGAGACGGAGCTGACGGCGAAGCTCGGCGTCACCCTGGATCGGCTGCGGTTCACGGACCGGGCTGGTCGGGTGGCTGTCACGGAGGCGGGTGATCTCCTCGGCCTGCCGGGTGATCGTGGACAGCCGCTCAGCGGCGAGCTTGTCCGCGGTCTCTCGGGCCTCGGTCATTCGCTGGTAGCGGTACTGCAGGTCGACGTACTTGGAAGCGCTGACGAGCCTCATGACGCACCGCCCGTCACGGCGTCGAAGACGTCGCGGGCCCAGCGGGCGTCACCGAGAGCGGTGTGCGCCACGTCGTCACCGGGCGGCTCGACACCGACCGAGCGGGACAAGCCGCGCGACGAGAACGGGAAGCGCACGATCTCCCCGACGTTGCCCGGGAACTGCGTGGCCGCCGCCACGCCGTAGCCGTAGCCCGCCGCCAGGGTTGCGATGTCGACCGGCCGGTAATGCCACTGTGCGGAACCGGCGCCGAGCAACTTGCGCAGGAACCGGTCGTCGAAGCCAGGGTTCGAGCCGACCAGGACGGCACCGCGCAAGATGGAAAGCACAGCACGGACAGCCGACGCGCGGGTCATTGGGGCGATACGGCCGTCCTCGTATCCGGTGAATGCGGCGTCGACGTCCAGGCCGAAGGGGACTTTGAACCGCTCGTGGAAGCGGCCGACGCGGAGCGATTCGGGATCGGCCACGGTGAGGTTGGGGTTGAACTGCCACACGTATTCCGTGTCGGTGTGCTTGTTGTCCTCGAACTTGCGGAGGATGACGGCGACCTCCCACACCTCGCCGATCTCGGCGTCCAGGTGGGTGGTCTCGGTGTCGACGAAGGCGATGGCGGTCACTGGTCGTCTCCTGCGGTGAGTTCGGGGAGGATGGCGGCGGTGAGGCGGCCCTCGCGCCAGGCGGCCATGACCTGCTGGCGGCCGTCTTTCTTGAAGCGGACGTTGTGGGTGCGGGCGCGGGCCGGGGCGATCTCCACGCCGGGCACCTCGTGGATGACGCCGGTTTCCGGGTCGGCGTATTCGGCGGCGCCGGCGGCGGTCATCTCCTTGAGCAGCCGGTCGACGAACGCGGCGCGGACGGTGGTGACGAACTTCCGCTCCAGCTCGGTGGCGTAGTTGTCGCGGACCCAGGTGGTGAATGCCTCGTCGTCGGTGACCTTGGCGGCGGCTTCGCCGCTCGACAGGCTGACGGTGGCGATGTCCGGGCCGTCGGGGAGGCTGACGGCGACCTGGCGGACGCCGGTCTCCTCGGCGGCGGTTTCGAGGGCGGCGCGGGTGTCCTTGCGGGCGTCGTCGTAGGCGTCCTTGACGGTGTCGAGGAGCGTCTTCAACGCGGCCTCCCGCGCTGCTGCTTCCTTGAGGTTCATGTGGTCTCCTAGGGGTGGGGCGCCCCGATAGCCGCGGGGCGCCCCTGCGCATGCGACGGATCAGGCGGCGTCGGTACCGCGCATAAGGGCGGTCGCCTCGCGGAACTCAGCTGCAGTGCCCTGCTCGATCGCGTGGCCGAACGTGGACTGGAACTGGTCGGGCAACCCGGCTTCGAAGTTCACGGCCCTGGCCGCAGCCTCCATCTCGTCGAGTGCCACCTGCCGGTCGTCGGCCGGGCCGCTCTCCTGTGCCGGGGGCACCGTGGGCGCCGGGGAAGGCGACGGTTCAGGGGCCGCGGTCGGGGTGGGCGGCGTCGGCTCCGGCTGCACCTGCGGATCCTGGTCCAGCGGCGGCGCCACTGCGGTGTCCGACTCTTTTGGCGGGTGCGCGGCCGACCACTGCACCACCGGCGCTGGCGAGCCGTTGTTGTAGAGCGACAAGCCGAACTGATCACCGAGGTTCGTTGCGCAACGCTTCATCGCCTGAGACAGGGCGGTCTTCATCGCCATGTCATGGGCGTCGCCGAGGCTCGGCTGGTTCACCGAGTCGCCAGCCGCGCCGTCCTCCCAGTGCGACAGCTCGGTGCCGCCGGCGCCGTAGACGGTGAGCCGGACCTGCGCCCGGTACACGACGGTCCATCGGGAGCGGTCGCCGTTCTTCGTCTCACGTTCGGCGACGAGGTCGAGGCCGAGGGTGTCGATGGAATAGCCGCCGAATCCGAAGACACGGATGAGTTGGCGTCGGATGTCCCAGGCTTCCATGTGGGCCATACCGCGGACTTGGCCGACGCGCTTGGGGTTGACGGGGGCGAGGAGGGTCTTGAGTTGGTAGTCGGTGAGGCTCATTGGGCCCCCTCCTTCCAGGTGCTACGGGTGGTGGCTCGGGCGATGAGGTAGCCGGTTCCGATGGCGACGGCGGATCCGACCACGGTCCATACAGCGGTCCGGGCAGCCCCGTGGAACGGCAGGCTGGCGAGGACACCAGCGAGGGCGCCGAGGCCGCCACAGACCACGAAGGCGATGGTCAGGACCGCGGTGGAGACGACGGCCTTCACGCCGCACCGCCGTTGGAGGTAGGGGCGAGACGGGCGCACGTGACGTCGACGGCGTCGAGGGCGTGCCGGTCGGGATCGTCCAGCGGCAGGGACAGGCGGAGCGTCTCCAGATCGGTGGCGAGCTGCTGCGCGGTCTGCCGGGCGACGAGCGCGGAGATCTCAGGCTGAAGCGCGGTCATGCTGCCGCACCCCGCTGCCCCGGCAGCAGCCGCTTCGGGTTGAACCGCGACAACCGCCGCGCCACCTCAGTCACCTCGGCCAACAGCCGACGCGTGTCCGAGATCGACACCTCGATCTGAGCGGTGTCCATCCCGCACACGTCCTCAACCTGGACGATCGCCGCGTCCAGCGCGCCCTCACGGACCACGCCGGATACGACCGCGGCGAGTTCATCGAGCGCGTCGATGATCTCGTCTCGGTCCTTCGGTTCCGCCCAGTGGTGGACCAGCTGGATGAGGGTGTCAGTGCGGATCCGGTCGACCCGGAGGACGGAGTGCAGGTGGTTCGCACCGAGGGCGAACGACAGCGACGGCTTCTTCGAGTGGTTCATCGGGCACTCTCCTGGGTGTGCGGAGTAGCGAGGAGCAGGAGGGAGATCGCGGCCCACAACAGGGCCTGCCGGGTAGCGGCCACCACGTCGGCGGCCAGCCGTTGGGCGTGGGCGGGGAGTTCACGCACCACGCGCGGGACGAGGGTGTCGGCGTCGCAGATGATGTGCGTCAGGCTCGAACCGAGCAGCAGCACCGAGCAGCCGCCAGCGCCGAGCACCACCCACCACGCCGTGTCGTGCGCGGCCGGGCTCACTGCGGGCCAGCCAGCGGCAGGTCCCGGCCCAGCCGGTACGAGTGGTGCAGGCCGTAAGGATCGTCAACAACCTCGGCCTTCGACTGGCTCAACACTTGCCCCTGCGCCTTCAGCGCCGCTACCTGCGACTCCAAGTCGGCGACCCTTTGGCGCAGCTTCTCCAGCTCGACAGCCGCCTCCGGCGACATATGACGACCAGCCGACTCGATCGCCATCGCGATCCCCATCGGGGTGCGCTTGCCGTTCTCCTGCGCCCGGCAGATCAGGTCCGCCGGCGAGTTCAGCGCTTTCGTGTTCACGCGGCCCGCACCGCCTCGGCGATCTCCTGCATGACCGACTCGCCCGTCACCAGCGGCACCGACACCAGCACCGGGCACGCTTCCGCTCCCGACACAGCGGCGTCCGCGAGCGTCGTCGTGTGCAGCGTCCACATCGTGAACCCGGTCGGCAGGTCGACCTTCGTGATCGTGCCGTCCATCTCGTACAGCCACGCTGCGAGGACATCCATGTCCGTCGCGAACACGTGGACCTCCGTCGACGTGGCCTGCGCCGCAACGTGCCGCGACGGCAGGTTCATCACGTTGACCGTTACCTCGTAGGCCCGCTCGTTCCGCTCACGGGCGTCCTGCCTCGCGCGGAAACTGATCGGGGTCTGAGATGATGTACTCAAGGTGATCCACTCGCTTTCTGTGGTGCAGTGGGTTGCCGAGGGGTCGTCTCCGGGTCGCATCCGGGGCGGCCCCGCTGTCGTTCAGGAGCCGGAGAGAGCCAGAGGCTTGCGAGTGCGGCGCGGGCGGCCGGCGGAGACCGGCATCTGCTCCTTGGCCTTGAACCGGGCTTCGGTCTCCTCGCGGGCGATCTCGTCGATGACGGCAAGGTCGGACTCGCTGAACACGATCTTTCGGCCCATGTAGCGGCCGGGGAACTTGCGGCCCTTGCTGCCGTCTTCCGGGCGGTTGAAGCCGTCGCGGAGCCAGCGCTGGCCGCTGTTGTCCTCGGGGTCGTCCGGGTCAGTGAGGTCGAGGCGGATTGCGGCATTGCGGAGGTTGTAGAAGCGCTCCAGCACCGGCAGTTCAGCCGGAGCCGGAATCTGAGCGGCGGGAGGCGCCTTCCTGGCGGCCATCGGTGTCCTTCCTGGGCTGGCTCTCGTGGGGGGCGAGGAGCCGGCGGTCGTCGGGCTGGATCTGGAGGGCGGTGCGTAGTCCCGCGTATGTGGGGGGCCGCATGTGCTGCTTGGCGCCGACTTCCAGCTCGGTGAGGTAGCTCTTGCTGATGCCGGCGGCTTGTGCGCACGTGGCCAGGGACATTCCGAGGTCCTTGCGGCGTGTGCGGATTGCCGCCCCATCCACCTGGAAGGTGGGTTGGGGTCTGTCCATGCATTGAAGGTAGCGGACGAAAGTCTCGGAAACTAGCGGTACGCGGCAGTAACTTGGCGAAGCCGCGAGTTTCCGCTAGCGGACGTTAGGTGTCGGGAGTTGGTTCGCGCCTACTTACCGCTTGCTTACGGTCACGGAGCGAGGTGCTTCTAGCGGTCGCTGGCGGTCGCTGGCATCATGGGCGCCATGACCACCCCCAGTGGCGCCGCCGTCCGCCACCTGCAGAAACTCGCCGCGCTGGTCACGCAGCGGCGGGTCGCGCTCGGCTTCGCCAGTAAGGAAGCCGCCGCTGATGCGTGCGGCGTATCGCATACGACGTACCGGAAGGTCGAAGGTACGAAGGATGCGGCACCTCAGCGGGTGCGGGATACGACTTACGCGAAGCTGGAGATCGGCTTCGGTATGCGAGCCGGCTCCTGCAAGGCGGTCCTCGACGGGGCTGTCGACAGCGTTGTCCTCGAAGACGGCACCGAGTTGATCGAGGGCGGGCAGATTACGCGCGTCGACCCGGGTGTCCTTGAGGATGCCCTGCGGGATGTGGTCACGAGATCCGCCACCTTGACTGCACCGGGCCTCACTCTGGGTGAGGTTGAGGCCATGAATGAACGAATCGTGGAGGAACTGCGAAGGCGCGGAATCCTTCCCTCCGAGCTGTGAACTGGAGGCCTTCCGCGTACAACCTTTTCGCCGTTACCAGATCGTGACCGCTCAGAGTTGTCGAATCGTCAACCGCCACTTCACGCACGGCAGTTCCCCATGCAACGCTGACGGTCCACCTGGGGGGTTCACCCGAGTAGAACGGGGGGAGCCCATGGCAACGGTTGTCCAGCACGACGAGCCCGGATTCATGGCCCGGGTCATCGAAACGGCCGGAGAGATCGTTTGTATCCTGGCCCCGACGGCAGCCACCGACCGTGTGGTTCAGGCACGCGTAAGGCGACTGATGGCAAGCCAGGGAATCGACTGCAGAAAATGCCGCGCCTGCCCCGTAGGGCGGACGGAGCAGGCAGAGTAGAGCAGTCAGCACGCGGAGGCCGGCGGCAGGGGTGCTACGCCGGCGAATCCGCGATCACATCACCAACTCATCGGGGGGATGAGGCATGCCCTATCCCGAGAAACGCGGGAACAAGTGGCGAGTCCGGTGGAACACCGGGAAGAAGCACCCAGAGACAGGCCGCTGGATCTACGACAGTCAGAGCGGGTTCGACACCCGCGAGGAAGCCGTCGCCTACGGCCTGGATCGCGAGTCGGACATCCGCAACGACCGCTACGTGAGCCGCCGCGACGGCGCCGTCCTCATGACCGAGTACTGCAAGACGTGGCAGCAGACCATCAGCGTCGGCCACCTGCGCAAGCGGAACGTCGAGCAGTACATCCGGCTGTACATCGAGCCTCGATGGGGCGATCTGGCCGTGGCGGACATCAAGGCCTCCGCGTACCGGGCCTGGGTGCTGTGGTTGGAGGACCAGCCGAACATCGGTGACCGGTACCGCGGCGAGATCCTGCTGGTCTTCAGCATGATGATGGACGACGCCGTCGATGACGGTCTGCGGTCGGCGTCGCCTGTGCAGAAGAAGAAGCGGCGCCGCGGCGTGTACAAGAAGAAGACGCGTGAGCGGAAGCGCAACATGCGCATGGAGGACGTGCACCAGCTCGCGTGCAACGCGCTCGCGTTCTGGGGGTTCCCCGGCTACGTGTACGTGTGGACGTTCGCCATGACCGGCATGCGGCCCGCCGAGCTGTACGGGCTGCGCCCCGAGTACTGCCACCCCAACTGGCCCGCCTCCGACCCGCTGGACGACGAGGAAGAAGAGGACCGCCAGGAACGCCACGAAGACGACATGGACCGGTACGGCCCTGGGCTACTGCCTGCCATCCGCGTGCAGTGGCAGCATCAGCGGGAGGAAGGTACTGGGGCGCCAGGCCTGTATCCGCCGAAGTACGGATCCCGGCGAGCGCTCGTGGTGCCCCCGTTCCTCGCGGAGCTGTTGGAGATGGTGCTTGCGGATCGGGAGTCCGAGTGGGTGTTTACCTCAATCAATGACGGTCCGCTCATCAACGCGAACTTCCCGTATCACTACTGGCGGAAGTTCGCCGACGGTCGGGGTGCGAAGGCGGAGTTCGAGCGTGTCCGGCTTGGGCAGAAGCAGACCGTCGACTCTCGGCGCCCCGTGCCGGAGCTGCCGGCCGTGGAGCGGTGGCAGCGCAAGCGGCAGTACCTGATGCGGCACGGGCATAAGGAGTGGATCGACGAGGACGGCCACAGTCGTATCGCCACCGAGTCCCGGATGGGCCACGAGCTGGCCGGTGTCGAGGGGCTGTATTCCAACGTGACACCGGGGATGGAGAGGTCCATCATGGAGACGTTGCAGGCGCGGTGGGAGAGCTTCGTGTTGACGCTCCCGGAGGGGTGGAAACCGCCTCCGTCTCCCACTGCTCTCCCAGTTGATCTTTCTGGGTGGATGGCGTTGCAGGTCAAGGACGCCAAGGCTAAGCGGTCATAGGTTTGTTCATGAAGTGGATCTCCAACAAGAGCTTCATGCCGTTCGTCTGGTACCGCATCGCCCTCGGCATCGTCATCATCGCGCTGGTCACGGCGGGCGTGCTGAGCCCGCACGCGGCGGAATCGGCGAGCTGACCGGTTCGCGGTTCCCGGCCCCCGGGCTCTCGCAGCCGTTTCGGACATCTCTCGTGCGCCGGGCGGGGCGGCCCCGGACGACGTCTTCTCCCGGGGCTCCCCGAACTGTTCGACGACTGTGCCGCGTTGGCCCTGGCCTGCGGCTTCGGCGGCTTCCCCCGGGGATCTACCGACGTACAGGGACCGGTACTTCACCGCCACCGCGCCCTGCTCCGCCCGCCGGCACGGCAGGGCATATGCCCCCTGGTCTGGCCCGACCGATGACGCGAACGCCGACGGCGGTGACCGACCCCATACGTTCTGAGTAGCCATGCGGTAGCGCACTGTCAGTGCTTGCCCCTAGGCTGGTCCGCATGTCCCCCGATTTCCTGCCTCCTGGTTCCGTGCGGTCTGCTGCCGAGGTGAACGAGCAGATCCGGGCGCTGTGGCTGCGTGCGGGCGGCACCCTGTCGGCCCAGGAGCGCGCGGAGTACGAGCTGTTGGTGGTCGAGTGGGCGCAGGCCATCCGCGGGGCGGTCATCGAGGCGGCCTGAGGCCGGGCTCCGGTGACGCCGTTCCGGTGACCCGGTTCCCTGAGGCCGGGCCGGCGAAGGTGTGCGATCGCCGTATCGTTCGTCCCATGACCGTCACAGGTGCGGCCCCGCCGGACGTGCCGCGCAGCGCCCTCGCCGATGCCGTGCTGGAGCGGCTGACCGCCGTGTACGCAGCCGCCGCCGACCCCGAGCGGGCCGTCCCGATGCGGGCGTACATGAAGGACGTGGCCCCCTTCCTCGGCATTCCCACCCCGGACCGGCGCGCCCTGTCGCGCACGGTCCTGGCCGGCACAGGCCGCCCCGACGAGGCCGACTGCACCGCGATCGCCCTGCGCTGCTGGCGGCTGCCCGAGCGCGAGTACCACTACTTCGCCGTTGACTACCTGCGCCGTCACGCGGCCCGCTGCTCGTCCGCGTTCCTGCCCGTCGTCCGGCACCTCCTCACCACCGCCCCCTGGTGGGACACCGTCGACCTGCTCGCCGCCCATGTCGTGGGCACCCTGGTCGCGGCCGACCCCGGCCTCAGGGCCGACATGGACGCCTGGATCACCGACGACGACCTCTGGGTGGCGCGTACGGCCCTGCTGCACCAGCTCCGCCACAGGGAACGCACCGACACCGAGCGGCTGTTCGCCTACTGCCTGCTCCAGTCCGGGCACCCCGGCTTCTTCATCCGCAAGGCCATCGGCTGGGCCCTGCGCGAGTACGCCAAGACCGATCCCGAGGCCGTACGTGCCTTCCTGGAACGGGAGCGGGGCCGGTTCGCCCCGCTGACGGTCCGCGAGGCGCTGAAGAACATCGGCCCCTGACGGCCGTTGACGCGCGTACCGCGAAAAACCATTCGACGCCGGACAAACCGTCGGCGATGATCGTCGTCATGTTCCGGTACGCCTTCCTCCTCGCAGCATCCGCCGTCGCGGATGACCCGAAGGCTGCCGTCCCGATCCTCGTGGCCGCTGCGGACGGCGCCCGAAGCTGACCCTCTCCGGAACGTCCGGCGGACCCCGCAGGGGGAGGGTCGGCCGGTCCCTGGGGTCCCGCATTCTTCTCACGGCTGAGAGGCTTCGAGGTACAGCCATGTCCAAAACGGCATACGTGCGCACCAAGCCGCACCTGAACATCGGCACCATGGGCCACGTCGACCACGGCAAGACCACCCTGACCGCCGCGATCACCAAGGTCCTGGCCGAGCGCGGCACCGGCGGCACCACCCGCTACGTCTCGTTCGACCGCATCGACCGGGCCCCGGAGGAGGCCGCCCGCGGCATCACCATCAACATCGCGCACGTCGAGTACGAGACCGACACCCGGCACTACGCCCATGTCGACATGCCGGGCCACGCCGACTACGTCAAGAACATGGTCACCGGCGCGGCGCAGCTCGACGGGGCGATCCTGGTCGTCTCCGCGCTCGACGGGATCATGCCGCAGACGGCCGAGCACGTGCTGCTCGCCCGTCAGGTGGGCGTCGACCACATCGTCGTCGCCCTCAACAAGGCCGACGCCGTCGACGACGGCGAGGACGCCGTGCTGGCCGACCTGGTCGAGCTGGAGGTACGCGAACTGCTCACCGCGCAGGGGTATCCGGGCGACGCCGTACCCGTGGTCCGCGTCTCCGGGCTGAAGGCCCTGGAGGGCGACCCGCGCTGGACGGCCTCCGTCGAGGCGCTGCTCGACGCGGTCGACACCTATGTGCCCATGCCCGAGCGGTACCTGGACGCGCCGTTCCTGCTGCCGGTGGAGAACGTGCTCACCATCACCGGGCGGGGCACGGTCGTCACGGGCGCCGTGGAGCGCGGGACGCTCCGCCTGGGGGACCGGGTGGCGGTGCTCGGCGCCGACGTGGAGAGCGTCGTCACCGGGCTGGAGACGTTCGGCAAGCCGATGCAGGAGGCACAGGCCGGGGACAACGTGGCGGTGCTGCTGCGCGGGGTGCCGCGGGACGCGGTGCGGCGCGGGCATGTCGTGGCGGCCCCGGGGAGCGTGGTGCCCAGCCGGCGGTTCTCGGCGCGCGTGTACGTGCTGTCGGCGAGTGAGGGCGGCCGTACGACGCCGGTGTCCACGGGGTACCGGCCGCAGTTCTACATCCGTACGGCGGATGTGGTCGGCGACGTCGACCTCGGGGAGGCGGGGGTCGTGCGGCCCGGCGAGACGGTCGAGATGACCGTCGAGCTGGGGCGGGAGGTGCCGTTGGAGCCGGGGCTCGGGTTCGCCATCCGTGAGGGTGGGCGGACCGTGGGGGCCGGGACGGTCGTCTCCGTCGGACCGTAGGCCGGCAGCCGGCAGCCGGCAGCCGGCAGCCGGCAGCCGACAGCCGGCGGGTCGGTGGGGCGGCAGGCCGGCAGGTCCGACGGTCTGTAGGCCCGCAGGCCCGCAGGGGCTGAGGTGTGCGGGGGACTGCGGGCCGGTTGTGGCCGGTCGCGCGGTTCCCCGTGCCCCCGGGCGGGCCTTGCGCCCACGGGCGTCGGGCACCGGTGACAATGGTCTCGTGAGTGAAGCCATACCCGTGACCAGGGCCGTCGATCACGGCACCGCCAAGCTGATGCCCGACGTCGACCGGGAGCGGGCCTGGCTGCTCACCGTCGACGGGGCGCCGCAGTCCTACGTCGATCTGGACGACCCCGCGCATCTGGAGTTCGAGTACGTACGGCGCCTCGGGTATGTCCTGGACACCGCCGCCGAAGCGGGGCGGCCGCTGCAGGTGCTGCACCTCGGGGGAGGGGCACTGACGCTGCCCCGCTATGTGGCCGCCACCCGGCCCGGCTCCCGGCAGGACGTCGTCGAGGCCGACCGCGCCCTGCTGGAACTGGTCGTCGAGTGTCTGCCGCTCGCCGAGGGCGCGGGTGTCACCCTGCACGCGGCCGACGCCCGGGCCTGGCTGGAGGCCGCTCCTGAGGATTCGGCCGACGTGCTGATCGCCGACGTGTTCGGCGGCTCACGCGTTCCGGCCCACCTCACCTCCCTCGCCTACGTCCGCGAGGCCGAGCGGGTGCTGCGTCCCGACGGGGTCTATCTGGCCAACCTCGCCGACGCGGCGCCGTTCGCCTTCCTGCGCTCCCAACTGGCCAATTTCGCGGCCGTGTTCGAGGAGCTGGTGCTGGTCGCCGAACCGGGTGTGCTGCGCGGCAGGCGGTTCGGCAACGCGGTGCTCGTCGCCTCGCACCGCCCTGTCGACACCGCCGCCCTGGCCCGTCGTACCGCCGCCGACGTCTTCCCCGCCCGGGTCGAACACGGGCCTGCGCTCAGGGACTTCATCGGCGGGGCCCGGACGGTCCACGACGCCGACGCCGTGCCCTCACCCGAGCCCCCCGACGGGGCTTTCGGCATCGGCTGAGGGGAGCGCAGCCGCCCTCGGTGGATGTGAGCCGAACCCGGAACCGGCAGCGGTCAGGTCCAAGGCCCGCGGATGACGTGGCGCTCGGGGAAGATCCGGGACTCCACGTACCGTGCGAGCACGCGCACTTCGTCCGGTGTGCCGATGCCCGCCAGTTCGACGTACTCGGTGGTCGCGGCGCCTGCCTCGTTGTAACGCACGCCCAGCGAAGCCGTGTTGGTGAGGTACGTACCCAACGTCCGTACGTAGCTGGGCGACTCGGTGATCTGGTAGTACCAGATGAACTGCACCCTCCGCCGCACGAACCCGGACTTCACGTCGACGCCGTACTCGTAGAAGTCCGCTCCGTTGGTTCGTGATTTCACATAGGCGACGACCGGGAAGGCGACGACCTGGGCCACGGCCACCACGACCGCGAGCACCGCGAGCAACCACATGGCTTCGGGGGCATCGACACGCCTGCCGATGACGGGCACCAGCACCGCGAGCACCACGGCGACCAGCAAATAGCCCAGCAGCGGGGGCAGGAGATGGCGGACCTTGAGGTTGACCGACGTCACGACCTGGCCACGGTCCGCCACGCGATGGGAGTCGACCCGCGCGCGCAGCGTGGGCGGCCCTGGAGCGAGCGCGGGGCCGACCAGCGGGGCCCCGCCGACTGAAGGGCCGGGCACCGCGGGCGGCAGCGGTGGTGGAGGACCGGCGGGGGCGCCTTCGCACTGCTGCAGCCGCGCCCGCGCGTCCTGGAAGTCGCTGACGGCCAGGACTCGCCGGTACGCGTCTGCGGCCCCGGCGGGATCGCCGTCGGCCTGCAGCAGGCGGCCGAGCCGGTAGGCGGCCAGGTGATGGCGCGGGTCGGAGTCCAAGACGCGTCGAAGGCTCGCCTGTGCCTCGGGCGTCCGTCCGAGGTCGGTGAGACACACCGCGAGTGCGAAGCGGGCTGCCACGTCGTCAGGTTCCTGACGCAGCAGGCGCTCCAGCAGAGGCAGCGCCTCGTCGGGCCGCCCCCGGCGGTGCAGGACGCTCGCCTCCTGGTACAACGACGAGGCCTCTCCCGACGTCCCGCCGGACAGTGATCCGTCCCCGCTCATTCCGCGCCCCCTTGGTGTTCCGTCTGTGTGTCTCGTCTGTTGTTCCGGATCTCACGCGGCTGGGCGCCCCGCGTCGCGCGTCATGTGGTGACGTCGGCTCCGGCCCGGATCCGCGGCATGATTCCGCAGAGGCCGTACCCGACGAGCCCGACGACTCCGCCCGCGATGAACACCGCGAAGGCCACGAAGAGCGGTGTGTTGTCGATCGGTGGTGAACCGGCGGGGCGTGGGCGACCGGCCCACGTGCCGAAGTGCACGAATCTGATGAAGCCGACGGCGATCACGGCCTGGGACAGGGTGTGGACCGCTCTGCCCCACAGAGCACGCGGGCCCGGCCGCATCACTCGGTGACCGTGGATGAGGCCGATGTCGAGGGCGAAGAGGCCGGTGATCGCCATGTCGGCCCATGCCGGCGGAGCCGTCTCCTCCGGCCAGGGCGGCCCCTCTCCGCTCAGGGCCGCATCGAGCCAGGGTACGGACGCACTCGCGGAGGACGGCCACAACGGCCCGTCGCCATGTCTGAAACCGTTCTCCACTTCCGCCGCGAGAAGCGCCACGCCGACTCCGCACACCAGCAGACCCGGCCAGGAGAGCACAGTGCGCGCGCCCGCAACCGACCCGCCTCCGGGTGCCGGCCCCGTTCCGTTCGCCATGTCGCCCCCGTTGACCGCGCATGCCGCCCGCGATGGCGCTCGCCCGCCGCAGGCGGCATCATCGCGCCACCCGGCCCATGTCAGCCATCGGCGCACGGGGGCGCGCCAGCGCACCGGGTTCATGTGGTTGCGCCCCCGTCCTCGGCGACACGTTCCATGAAAGACCCCCCTTTCTGTGAATTGCCGAGTCCTTCGCCGCGGAAAGCATCCACAGGCGCTATTTCCACACCTGTATCAAATCTCCGCTTCATCACTCGTCATGACACATGAATCGTGAATCGCCCTGGTTGCGCAATGACCACACATGCATGATCGGCGGTGTCAGGGAAATGATTCTCGTGGACGAATCCGCAATCTCGCCCATGAAGAATCCCGTCACTGTACCGTCGGAGGAACCGCTGACGAGACGGCAGGTCGATCGGCGTCTCGCAGACCGTCATGAATCGACCCAGCAGTGCCGTCCTTCGGAGGGAAACCCCTCGAAATGAAAGAATCCGAGAAACATCCCGAGCCGGAGCTGACGCCGACCAGCCATCCGGAAAAGTCCCCGGCGGCACCGGTCAAGGAGCCAGACAAAGCGTTTGCGCAGACACGCGACGAGCACGTCGCGAAACCTCACCAGGCGGACGGAACCAGTCATCACGACACCCATGGCCACAGTGGTTCGGCAGTCGTGGACGATCCCTTCCTGGATCCGTCGCTGTGGCGAATCGAAACCAGCCCGGCACCGTCTGCACCGCCGCATCCTGCCCCTTCCGGAGCTCCTGGGGGAGTGCCAGGTGTTCCCGGGGGTTCAGGGTGGTGGCACAGCGAGGACGGCACCAAGTCCACCATAGAGAAGTCCGCCGGCACTACGAATCAGGATTTCCCGGATCAGCGCCATCAGGAAGGAACCCTCACCACCGATTCGCATGTCTGGCCGGCCGGTGGAAACTTCGGCGCACATGGAGCCGGCATCGCCGACCAATTCGGCGCATCGGGGCTGACGCACGACACGGAAACAGGGGCCTCGAACCACACGCCCGGACCGCACGATACCCGTGATCTTCCGCCGAGCCACGACGGAGGATCCGGCACACCCTCGACCGGCCAGGTTCCATCGAGCACTCCCGGCGAGACCCACACCTGCGCAGGAAGCGAGTTCGGTGCGCTGGGATTCGACGGCGGCCATCCCGGAGGGCACGTGGGCTCGTCGGATCTTGGCGATCCGGCCGCGGGAGACACCGGCTTCGGCGGACTCGGCACGCCGGCAGCGGACGTTCACTTTGATGGATAGCTCAGCGGTGAGGGGTGCCGCCCGGCGCCGAGGGTGACTCCCTGAGGGGGGCGAGCCGGGGCCCGTGGAGCGCGCAAGAAGCGAAAGTCCAGAGCTTATGACGTCGGTCACAGTGCTCCGTCAATCATCCGGCGCACTTAGTAGATACGGCATGGAAGACATCTGAGTATTTGTCCGTCTTGACCCGGATGTGAATCCCATCGCGCGTCCCGGGAATCCCTCGGCCGGCCCGCACGCTCATTGCCCTGTGTCGTAAGGCTACTGACGCCGCGACAGCTTTCCCTCCTGCCGTCATGCGCGGACCGGAGGCCCGTGCACCGCCCTGGCGAGGTCCCGGGACCTACGAGGCGACGTAGTGGTGGGACCCTTTGCGCTCCCTGTCGAGCCGTTCTAAGAATGGCGCCCCACAGGACGTCGCCGCAGCTCGGAACCGGTGTTCACGCAGAGTCGACTGCGTACCGGGCGCTCGGCGTCACCGAGTGAGTAGGAGCCCCCCACATGAAGTCGTCCCGTACGTCCCCGAGACTCCTCGCCCTTGCTCTCGGCCTGGGTCTGGCCTCCAGCGCGCTGGGCGCGGCGGTGCCGGCCAGCGCCCGGCCGGCCGCCACCCCGTCCGCTTCCGCCGCTGCGTCCGTGGCGCGGTACGACGGGTCGGCCGAGGAGGCCGCGAGCAACAAGGCGTTCTTCGAGGCCGTGCTCAAGTCGGTCGCCGAGAAGCGCGCCGCCCAGCCCGACGCGCAGGCGGTGACCGTCTCCTACAACGCCTCCCAGGCGCCGAGCTTCCGTTCGCAGATAGCGAGCGCGGCCTCGATCTGGAACAGCTCCGAGTCCAACGTCAAACTCCAGGAGGCGTCGAGCGGTGCCGACTTCTCCTACCGTGAGGGCAACGACCCGCGCGGGTCGTACGCCTCCACCGACGGCCACGGAAGTGGCTACGTCTTCCTCGACTACACCCAGAACCAGCAGTACGACTCGGTCCGCGTCGTCACCCACGAGACCGGGCACGTCCTGGGCCTGCAGGACGACTACAGCGGGCCGTGCAGTGAGCTGATGTCGGGCGGCGGCGCCGGCCCGTCCTGCACCAACCGCTACCCGGACGCCACCGAGCGCTCGCGCGTCGACCAGCTGTGGGCCGCCGGACCCGCGCAGGCCCCGGGCACGGCATCACCCGAAAGCACCGGCCCGATCGCAGGTGGTGCCGCCGGTCAGGGCGGGGAGCCGAGCGGGGGCGATGCCCAGACCCCCAGCGCGCCCTCGATCACCGCGCCGGCACCCGCACCCGCACCCGCACCCGTCGTGATCCGTGTCGGCTGATCCCACGGCAACAGCAGATCACCCAGCAGTACGCACGGTCCGAACACTGCCAAGGACCCCGCCACGACCGACAACCACCGGGACATCCGGATCACCTGACGCCCCCTCATGCTGAACGAGGCAACGAAGCGGCCCTGACCGGACGGCTCCGTGGGCGTTTTCGGGGCGATGGCGCAACACGGACAGCTCCGTGGGCGTCTTCAGGCCATGGCGCAACACCTTGATGAATGTGACCTTCCGAAAGGCGTGGGTCGATGCCGCACTCGGTTGGCGGACGACCATCAGCGGCCAACTTCGCCTGCGCCACGCCGTGTGGTGCGGGTCAAGTTGGCGGGTGGCGGGGTCTGTTACTGGCCGGTTCTGGAGGCTTGTAAGATCCACTTCAACCAACTAGGGCCCTATCAGGGGGAAACAACTCATGAACAAGCGTCTTTCCGTCCTGGCCGCCTCCGTGGCCGTCGCCGGAGGCTTCTTCATCACGTCCGTGCCCGCTCACGCCGCCGCGACGGCCGGCCAGGGCGTGGTCTCGAAGGCCGCCATCACGTGCAACCAGAGCCAGATGCGCCAGCAGATCGCCAGCCTCAAGAGCAAGGCGGCGAAGCTGAAGCAGCTGGGGGAGCCCGCGGCGGCCAGGAAGGCGCTCGACGACGCGGCCGCCATCCAGAAGAAGCTCAACCGTTGCATCGAGTCCGAGCGGGACGCGAGCAAGCCGTTCCCCGGATAAGCATCCGGTGCGCAGTGTGGCGCTGCCCGCCCCGTTCGACGGGCGGGTGGCGCCACACGCTTGTCAGGACTCCTGACGCTCCCGGTCCCGGCCCGCGTTCCGGCGGGCCGGGACCGCTGTCCGCTCATTCCACGGTCGGGTCGCCGTGCAGCCGGACCGTGCCGAGGATCTTCTGGATGGTCGCGTCGGACAGTTCGTCCTTGACGCCCTTGACGCCGTAGAGCGACCACGAGACGAAGTCGCCGGTGGAGTCCTTGAAGGCGAACGTGGTGGCCTTGCCGTCGGTGGAGCACTTGTTCTTCTTCGGTGCACCGACGACGTACGACGTCGCGACGCTGCCCTTGAGGCCGGACGCCGCCGTGAAGGGCTTCGCCTTGCCGATCCGGAGGTACTTCTTGGCGGCGTCCGACTGGTCGGTGTATCCGCCGAACACGAAGGCGGCCGCGTCGCCGCGGGCGATGCTGGCCGTGTCCTTGCCGCCGTTCTCGCCCTTCGTGCCGCTGCCCGCGAGCTCGTAGGACTCCTTCGAGCCGTTGTCCTCGGCGCTGCAGTAGCCAGGCTTCAGGAACGAGGGGCTGGAGAAGCCGATGTACGCCGACCCGTCGCCCTTCTTCTTGTCCTCGAAGAAGCTGAAGGTGCCGGGCCGCTCCACCTCCCAGTCGGGCGGTACGTCGAAAGCCGTGCCGTACTTGGGGTTCACCACGACCTTCCAGCCGGCGATCGTCGGCTTCTCGGTCTCGTTGCCGCGCGGGTTGTCGTCCGAGCCCGACGCCGACGGGCTCGCGGTGGAGGGCGACGATGTGGCCGGGCTGCTCGGCTTGTTCGCCTCGTCCTTCTTGTCCTTGTTGCCCAGTACCAGGAACCCGGTCACGCCGGCAGCCACCACCACGGCCGCGGCCGCCACGATCGCGACGAGCTTCGTCCGGTTCCCGCCACCGCCACCGCCACCGCCACCGCCGCCCGGCGCGGGCTGCGGGGCGCCCGCGGGGGCCGGAGTGCCCCACTGCGGCTGCTGCGCATAGGGGCCGGTCTGTTGGTAGCCGGGCTGCTGGTACGGATTCGGCTGCTGGTACCCCGGCTGCTGGTACGGGTTGTTCTGCGGGTTCTGCTCGCCCCCGGGCGGCTGCTGTCCTGGCCACATGGGCGCCCACCCTAGCGGCGCCAGGGACACGATTCGGTCACCACCCCTTCCCGGGGCTGTAGCGAAGCGGGGTTCGCCCTGGCCAGACCCTGCTACTCGTGAGTAACATGGTGGCCATGAGCGCAGACCAGATGTCGATCGGCGAGATGCTCGCCGCCACCGTGCCCATGGCCCGGACGCTGAACCTGGAATTCCTGGAGACCTCTCCGGAGAAGGCCGTGGTGTCCCTGCCGGACCAGGGCGAGTACCACAACCACGTGGGCGGCCCGCACGCCGGTGCGATGTTCACGCTCGGGGAGTCGGCCAGCGGTGCCATCGTCCTCGCCGCGTTCGGGGACCAGCTCTCGCGTGCCGTGCCGCTCGCCGTGCGGGCCGAGATCGGTTACAAGAAGCTGGCGATGGGCGCCGTCACCGCGACCGCGACCCTGGGCCGCCCGGCCGCCGACGTCGTCGCCGAACTGGACGCGGGGCAGCGCCCCGAGTTCCCGGTGTCGATCGAGATCCGGCGCGCGGACGGAGCGGTCACGGGCGAGATGCAGGTCCTGTGGACGCTGCGGCCCAACAGTAAGGACTGACGCAGCACTTGGGAGAGGGGCCCGGCCGGGCCCCTCTTTTACTGCGCCGCCCCGGGCGGCCCGGTGCTTGCTGCGCCGGCTCGGCAGCGTCTACTGCGTCGGCCCGGCGGCGCTTGGTGCGTCGGTCCGCTGCGTCTTCTGCGTCGGTCCGGCGGCGCCTGCTGCGCCGGCGTATGTCGTGTCGGTCCGGCGGCGCCTGTCGCGTCGCCCGGCTTTGCCGCGCGGCCTCAAGCGGCCCGGCGCCGGCCCCGCCCCTGTGCCCCGCCGTCCTCCAGGCCTGCCACGAACTCCCTGAGCCAGCCGGTGAATTCGGGGCCGAGATCCGGGCGGGCGCAGGCCAGGCGGACCACCGTCCGCAAATAGTCCGCCTTGTCGCCGGTGTCGTAGCGCAGGCCGTCGAAGACGACCCCGTGCACCGTGCCCGCCGCGGCCAGATCCTGTAGGGCGTCGGTCAGCTGGATCTCGCCGCCGCGCCCGGGCGGAGTGCGTTCCAGGACGTCGAAGACGGCGGGGTCGAGGACATAGCGGCCGATGACCGCGCAGCGGCTCGGTGCCGACCGCGCCGACGGCTTCTCCACCAGACCGGTGACGCGTACCACCCCGTCCTCGCCGTTGGGTTCCACCGCGGCACAGCCGTAGAGATGGATCTGTGCGGGGTCGACCTCCATCAGCGCGACCACGCTGCCCGCGTACCGCTCGCGGACCTCCAGCATGCGGCTGAGCAGGGTCTCGCGCGGGTCGATCAGGTCGTCGCCGAGCAGGACGGCGAACGGCTGGTTCCCGACGTGGTGACGGGCGCAGAGGACGGCGTGGCCGAGACCCAGCGGGTCGCCCTGGCGGATGTGGTGGATGTCGGCGAGCCGTGCGGGGTCGCGTACGGCGTCCAGGCGCACGGTGTCGCCCTTGGCCGCGAGCGCCTGTTCCAGCTCGAAGGCGTGGTCGAAGTGGTCCTCGATGGCCCGCTTGTGGCGGCCGGTCACCATCAGGATGTCGTCGAGGCCGGCCGCGGCGGCCTCCTCGACGACGTACTGGATGGCCGGCTTGTCGACCACCGGAAGCATCTCCTTCGGCGTCGCCTTGGTCGCGGGCAGGAACCGGGTGCCGAGTCCGGCGGCCGGGACGACCGCCTTGCGCACCGGACGGGGAGAACGGGGGGCCGCTGTGGAGTGGGGGGCGATCATGCGGCCATGCTGCGGCACGCGGATGAGAGTGCGCCCGGAGCAGCGTGGGAACCGGCTGTGGGGGTGGCCCTCGTGCGCCAGTCGCCCGTTGCTCGTTGCTCGTTGCTCGTTGCTCGTCGCCCGTCGCCCGTCGCCCGTCGCCCGTCGCCCGTCGCCCGTCGCCCGTCGCCCGTCGCCCGTCGCCCGTCGCCCGTCGCCCGTCATTCGGCGGTCGCCGGAAGGCCGGAGATCTCGTGTGCCGCCGGGTTTTCGTGGCACGGTGCGGAAGCCGTGGCGCGGCCCCCGCTTCGCATGACGTGTGGATACCGGCGGTAACTGGTGTGCATTTCCTCGATTCTGAAGTCCAGTCATTCGAACTTCTTGTTTCCCGTGAGGCACGTGTGCGAAGGTGAGCCTCCCCATGGGAGGGCAAAGGCCACGACCGAAACGCCAAGGCCGGCCCATTAGGTATGCACCAATCAGGCGCTGCTTTCCGACAGGACGCCTTTCGCATGCCGTCCTGCGGCTGGAAAGGAAATGGTTCCGTGCAGTCCCCCTACCCCCCACGCCCACCGTTCCCGCCCCACCCCGGTTCGCTGCCGGGGGAGTCCGACCGCAATCTCGCCGCCCAGCTGGGCGGCCCGGACGACGCCCGCCATCACGCCGTGGCCCTGCTGCTGGCCCGGCACTGGCGGGCCACACGCGACTACGCGGTCGTCTGTCTGGCCGCCGCAGGGCCTTCGGCGCAGCTGGTGGCCTCCGCCGCCTTCCAACGGGTGCTCGGCCGGCCGGGCGGCGGGGCGGCCGGCGGCGCCCTGCGCCCGCAGCTCCTCGTGGCCGTCCGGGAGACGGTCCGCCTCTGGGCCGCCGACGACGCGGCATGCGTCGTCATACCGGAATTGCGCAAACCCACCGGCGGCCGCGGTCTACGCGCGGCGATGCCCGGCACGCCCGAAAGGCGGCAACTCGCCGAACGCGCATTCCAGGCTCTGCCGGGCGCCTCCCAATGTCTTCTGTGGCATGCCGAGGTCGAGGCGGAACCCATATACATACCCGCTGGTCTGCTGGGTATCGACGGGGTCACCGCGGCGGCCGCCCTCGAGCGGGCCCGTGAGCAATTCCGGACGGGCTGCGTACGGGCCCACCGTGAACTCGCGCCCTCCAGTGAATGCCGCTTCCACAACCGCCTCCTGGACGTTCCCATTCGCCGTGGCGGCTCTCTGCTCCCGGATGTGCAACACCATCTGACGGCCTGTCGTCACTGCCGGTACGCCGCGGAGCAGCTCGCCTGTTTCGAGGGCGGTCTGGACGTCCTGCTCGCCGAGACCGTGCTCGGCTGGGGCGCCCGCCGCTACCTCGACTCCCGCCCCGGCCGCGGTGCCGTCGAGGACCGGCCGCCCGGGCCCCGGGCGGTACCCCCGGCGACGGGTGGCCGGCACCGAACGGCGTCCGAGGGCGGACACCGTACGGCCCTGGCGGTCGGCGTCGGCCTCACCGCCCTCGCGCTGCTCGCCACCGTGCTCGTGGCCAAGGGATGGTCCGATGACAACGGTGTCCCCGGACCCCGCGCCACCTGGGGTGCCCCGGCCGGCCGATCCACCCGCCCCGGCACCACGGGCACCGCGGGTGTCACGGGTGTCACGGGTCCCACCGGCAGCGCCACCGGCAGTACCACCGGCGCCACCGGCGAGCGGTCCGTGGCCGTCTCCGGGGCCGACGCCTCGGCCGGCCGGCCCGTCGAGGTCGCCCACGGCCGGCTGCGCAGTCTCGCCTCCGGGCGCTGTATGGACGTGCCCGGGGGCAGGGTCGAGGCGGGCGCCGGTGTCCTGCTGGCCACGTGTTCGTCGGCCGGCTCGCAGCAGTGGTCGTACCAGGACGACGGGCTGCTGCGCAGTGCCGCCGACCCCGCCCTGTGTCTGGCGGCCGACCCCGGGACACGCAGTGTCGTGGTGTCCGGCTGTGTGGTGCACGCCGGAGAAGTGGCGTACGACCTCACCGTCCGCGGTGAACTCCTGCTCCGCCGGCCCGAGGGCCTCGCCCTTGTGCCGGGACCCGGGAAGTCCTCGGCCCGCGTGGTGGTGGCGGCCCGCGACGGGTCCGGCGGGCAGCGATGGGTCCTGGAGCCGGAAGCGGCCGCGGTGCCGCACGGCTCCACCGGGCCGGCCGCACCGGGTCCGGCGCGGCCCGAGCCCTCGCAGGGGTCCGCCGGGCGGCCGGGCCGGGGCGCCCCGCACGACAAGCCGGCACCCGGAGCCGGGGAGCCCGGGCGGGAGCAGGGGTACCGGCCCCGGATCGCCCAGGTCGGCACCGGCGACGCCCCCGATCCGGTCGGGCCCGCGGCTCCTCGCGACCCCGTGGGCGCACTCCTGTCCCCGGTCACCGGCACCCTCGCCTCCGTGCCGACGGCCGTGGGGTCACTGCTCGGCTGACCCGGCCCGCGCCCGAGGTCCACGAACGGGTGGCCCTCGGGCGCCGTCCGGAATGCCGTCCGCTGTCCGGCCCCTGCCCGCCGTTCCGGAAGTCGCCCGTTGTCCGGCCCCCTGCCCGCCGTTCCGGAAGTCGCCCGTTGTCCGGCCCCCTGTCCGCCGTTCCGGAAGTCGCCCGTTGTCGGGCCCTCGGGCGCCGTCCCGGATGCCGCCGTCCGTCCGGTCCTTGCCCGACGTCTCGGATCTCGTCCGCCGTTCCTGACCTCCTCGGCGGCCGGCCGGCGGTGTGCAGCGATCGAGCCACCGGGCGGAAGTCATGCGGAATTTACGGGAGTCGCTTTCGCGTCCCGGTGCGTTGCCGCCGGGTGTGTGAGCGGTAAATATGCCGGGCGTTTTGCCAGACTTGTACAGATACGTGCAGAGGTAAGGGAACGCCGTGCGGCCGGGGTGCCCACAGGGATTGATCGGATTTTCAATTGCTTGCGCGGAATTCGCCGGACTGGCCGGATCGATGCCACCGTCGGTAAAAGGGTCGCATCGTTATTGACCCGTGAGTAACAGCTCGCTACGTTCCGGTGGCCCCGTACCAGAGCCTTGCCGCCGCACAAACCCCCCACCGTGCTGTCTTCCCGATTCTTCGGAGCAACATGACCTCCCCTGTGCGCGCCTACGACCTGATCCTCTGTCTCAACCCCTTCGGCGAACCCGACGCCGGACTCGCCGCGGCCGCCTGCGGTGCCGGCGCGCTCGGCATCCTCGACCTGGGCGTCGGCGACCGCGGATCCCGCGAGGAGCTGACCCGGCTGGGGCGAGCGGCCCCGGGGCCCTTCGGCGTGCGGGTGGCGGGCGGCTGCGCCCTGCGCCCCGCCGATCTGGGCCGGGTGCCCGACACCGTGGTCCTCGCCGCCGACGCCCCCTGGAGTGTGGGCGAGGTGACCCCGCTGTGCCGGGTGCTGGCCGAAGTCACCGATCTGGCCGAGGCGCGGGAGGCGGTCCGTGCCGGGGCGCACGGGCTGATCGCCCGGGGTGCCGAGAGCGGTGGCCGGATCGGATCCCTGAGCAGCTTCGTCCTGCTCCAACTCCTCCTGAACAAGGATGGGTTGGGTGTGCCGGTCTGGGGCTGTGGCGGTATCGGCCCGCGTACGGCGGCGGCCGCCGTGGCCGGCGGGGCGGCCGGTGTGGTCCTGGACAGCCAGCTGGCCCTGCTGCCCGAGTCGGCACTGCCCGAGGCGACCCGGGCCGCGCTGCGGTCCCTGGACGGCTCGGAGACGGTGGTCCTCGGCGGCCATCGGGTACTGCGCAGGCGCGGTCCCGGCACCCCGCACGCACCCGCCGACGACCCCGCGGCGGTCGCTCCCCTGCTCGGCGCACGGGACCTGCGCCGCCAGCTCCTCCCGGTGGGCCAGGACGGCTTCCTTGCCGCACGGTTCGCCGAACGGTGGGGGGACGTACGGCGGACGGTGCGGGAGCTGAAAGCGGCGATCGCGGAAGTCGTCGGGCCGCAGGAGCTGAAAGCGGCGATCGCGGAAATCGTCGGGCCGCAGGAGCCGCGCGGTGACGGCCCGCGGCAGCCGGCCGCCGACGGGCCGGTCACGCTGTCCGGGGGCGGGCCGGCCGGGGGCAAGCCGGTCGCGCCGGCCGGGGGCGTGCCGGTCATGTTGTCCGAGGGCGGCCCCGCGGAGCCGGCGGAGGGTGGGGCCGGTCGGGCACTGCGGCCCGGGTCGGCCATGAGCCGGGCGCTCGGAACCAGGCTCCCGGTCGCCCAGGGGCCCATGACGCGGGTCAGTGACCAGGCGGCGTTCGCCGCCGCCGTCGCCGAGGACGGTGCGCTGCCCTTCCTGGCGCTGGCGCTCGCCGACGGCGAGCGGACCCGGTCGATGCTCACCGAGGCGCGTGCGGTGCTCGACGGCCGCCCCTGGGGCGTGGGCGTCCTCGGCTTCGCCCCCGAGGACATCAGGAACGCCCAGCTGGAGGCCGTACGGGAACTGCGGCCCACGCACGCCGTCATCGCCGGCGGACGCCCCGCCCAGGCAGAGGCGCTGGAGCGGGCCGGGATCCGCACGTTCCTGCACGTGCCCTCGCCGGGACTGCTGGGACAGTTCCTGCAGGCCGGCGCGCGCAGGTTCGTGTTCGAGGGCTCCGAGTGCGGCGGGCACGTCGGGCCGCGCGCCTCCTTCCCGCTCTGGGAGGCCCAACTCGGCGTACTGGAAGACTTCTTGGAAGGTGCCGATCCCGACACCGCCCGGCAGCTGGAGGTGTTCTTCGCGGGCGGCATCCACGACGAGCGGTCCGCCGCGATGACCGCGGCCCTCGCCGCACCCCTGACCGCCCGGGGCGCCGCCATCGGCGTACTGATGGGCACCGCCTACCTGTTCACCGAGGAGGCCGTGGCGCACGGTGCGATCCGGCCGCTCTTCCAGCGGCAGGTGCTGACCGCGACCACCACCGCGCTGCTGGAGACCGCGCCCGGCCATGCCACCCGCTGCGTCTCCAGCCCCTTCACCGCCGGCTACCGCGACCGCGAAGCCCGGTTACGCGCGTCCGGCCTGCCCGACCGTGAGGTCTGGGAGGCACTGGAGCGGCTCAACGTCGGGCGGCTGCGCATCGCCAGCAAGGGCGTCGAGCGCTCCGCCGGGGGCGAGCTGTCCGGTGTCGGGGAAGAACGCCAACTCCAGGATGGCATGTTCATGGCAGGCGAGGTCGCCGTGCTGCGCTCGGCGACCACCACCGTCGCCGCCCTGCACCACGGCGTCACCGACGGCGCCGCCGACTTCCTCGCCGCCCGGGCGGCGACCACCCTCCGACCGGCCGCGGAACCGGCGCCCCCCGCACCGCTCGACGTCGCCGTCGTCGGCATGGCCTGCATGTTCCCGCAGGCCCCCGATCTCGCCACCTTCTGGGCGAACATCGTCACCGGACACGACGCCGTCACCGAGGTCCCGCCCGACCGCTGGGACCCCGCGGTGCACCACACCGCCGGCAGCACGGCCTCCAAGTGGGGCGGCTTCCTGCCCCGCATCCCCTTCGACCCGCTGAGCTACGGCATCCCGCCCGCCTCCCTCGGCAGCATCGAACCGGTCCAGCTGCTGTCCCTGGAGGCGGCCCGCCGTGCCCTGGAGGACGCCGGATACGGCGAACGCGGGCGGGAGTTCGACCGCTCCCGCACCTCCGTCGTCTTCGGTGCCGAGGCGGGCAGCGACGTGTCCAACGCCGCCACCCTCCGCTCCGTCCTCCCGTCGTACTACGGCAAGGTCCCCGAGGGCCTGGAGGAGCAGCTGCCCCGGCTGACCGAGGACTCCTTCCCCGGCATGCTCGCCAACGTCATCGCCGGCCGGATCGCCAACCGCCTGGACCTCGGCGGCGCCAACTACACCGTCGACGCCGCCTGCGCCTCCTCCCTCGCCGCGCTCGACGTGGCCTGCAAGGAACTCGTCTCCCGCGGCAGCGACGTCGTCCTGTGCGGCGGAGCCGACCTGCACAACGGCATCAACGACTTCGTCCTGTTCTCCTCCGTGCACGCCCTCTCGCCGACCGGCCGGTCCCGCGCCTTCGACGGCAGTGCCGACGGCATCGCCCTCGGCGAGGGCGTGGCCTGCGTGGTCCTCAAGCGACTCGCCGACGCCGAACGCGACGGCGACCGCGTCTACGGTGTGATCAAGGGCGTCGGATCCGCCAGCGACGGCCGCTCCCTCGGCCTGACCGCGCCCCGCCCGGAAGGACAGCGGGCCGCGCTGCTGCGCGCCTACCGCAACGCCGGGGTCTCACCCGCCGAGGTCGGCCTCGTCGAGGCGCACGGCACCGGCACGGTCGTCGGCGACCGCACCGAACTCACCGTGCTCGGCCAGGTGTTCACCGAGGCGGGCGCCGAGGCCGGCTCGTGTGCGCTCGGCTCGGTCAAGTCGCAGATCGGGCACACCAAGTGTGCCGCCGGACTCGCCGGACTCATCAAGACCACCCTCGCCCTGTACACCGGCGTCAAGCCTCCCACCCTGCACCTGGAGCGGCCCAACGCGGCCTGGTCGGAGCAGGACAGCCCGTTCGCCTTCCACACCCGCGCCCGGCCCTGGGCGGCACCGGCCGCCGAACGCCTCGCCGGAGTCAGTGCGTTCGGCTTCGGCGGCACCAACTTCCACGTGGTCGTGGGGGCGTACGGCGACGCGGTACCGCCGCAGCACACCCTGGACGCCTGGCCCGCCGAGCTGTTCCTGTTCCGCGGGAGGGACACGGCCGCGGCCCACCGGGACGTCGAGCAGATCCTCGCGGCCGCCGGGACCGACGGCAGCCCCTGGCGCCTGCGTGACCTCGCGCTCGCCGCGGCCCGCCGCGCCGACGCCTCCCACGAACCGGTACGGGCGGCGGTCGTCGCCCGGAACGTGGCGGAGCTGACCGGACAGCTGCGCCGGGTCCTGGCCGAGGAGCACGATCCGGCGGCCGGGATCCACCTGAGCGCCCCGGCCGTGCCGGAGGACGGCGCCAAGGTCGCCTTCCTCTTCCCCGGCCAGGGCAGCCAGCGGCCCGGCATGCTCGGCGACCTGCTGGTCGCCCTGCCCGGGCTGCGGCACTATCTGCAGCTCGGCCGCGCCCACGCGGACCGGCTGTACCCGCCGGCCGCCTTCGACGAGGCCGCGGGTGAACGCCGGCTGGCCGCGCTCACCGACACCCGGGCCGCACAGCCCGCGCTGGGCATCGCGGGACTCGCCGCCCACGCCTTCCTCACCGCCGCCGGCGTCCACCCGGACCTCGCGGCCGGACACAGCTACGGGGAACTGGTCGCCCTGAGCGCGGCCGGCGCCCTCGACCCGGAGACCCTCCTGGAGCTGAGCGCCGAGCGCGCGAGCGCGATCCTGGCGGCCGCCGGCGACGCCCCCGGCACCATGGCCGCCGTCGGAGCGCCGGCCGAGGACGTCGAACGCGTCCTGCGCGCCGCGCAGACACCCGGTTCGATCGTCGTGGCCAATCGCAACTCGCCCGAACAGTCGGTGATTTCCGGACCGACGGCGGACGTCGAGGCCGCCGTACGGCGGTTGCTGGAGGCCGGTCTGGGGACGCGGCGCATCCCGGTCGCCTGTGCCTTCCACAGCCCGGTGGTGGCCACGGCGGGGGAACGGTTCGCCAAGATCCTCGCGGACACGGCCGTACGCGCCCCCGAGTTCCCCGTCTGGGCCAACCGCACCGCCGCGCCGTACCCCCCGGACGCCGACGCCGTCCGCGCGGAACTGGCCGCCCAGATCGGTGCGCCGGTCGCCTTCGCCGACCAGATCGAGGCGATGTACGAGGCCGGGGCGCGGACCTTCGTCGAGGCCGGTCCCGGCCGGATCCTCACCCGGCTCGTCGGCCAGATCCTCGGCGGCCGCCCGCACCGGACCGTCGCCTGCGAGCCCCGCCCCGACAGCGGTCTGACCGGCTGGCTCGATGCCCTCGCCCAACTGGCCGTCGCAGGCCTGCCGGTGCGCACCGCCTGGCTCCTGCGGGGCCGCGACGCCGTCGACGCGGTCCGGACACCGGCGCCGCGGCGGCCCGGCTGGACGGTCGACGGACACCTCGTCCGCACCGCCGACGGAGCACTCCTGCCCGGTGCCCTCGCACCGGCCCGACGAGTCGTGGAGACCACTGTGACGACGAACCCGCCGTACGGCGACCCGGTCGGCCGGGACGCGCTGATCTCCGAATTCCTGCGCACCAGCCGGGAGATGATCGCCGCCCAGCGCGATGTGCTGCTCACCTATTTCGGTGCGGAGCCGGGACTCACCGCGCCGGCCCCTGCCGCTCCCGGTCCGCTGCCGCAGGCCGCGCTCCCCGAGCCGGGCCGGCTCGCCGTCCCCCCGGCCGCCCTGTCCCAGCCGCCATCGCCCCAATCACCGTTCCCCCAGTCACCGTCCCTTCAGTCACCGTCGCCCGAGCCGTCGTCGTCCGAGCCGGCCGGGCCCGGACACGACGTCGAACGCGTCGTGCGGGAGATCATCAGCGAGCGCACCGGCTATCCCGTCGACATGATCGAACCCGATCTCGACCTGGAGGCCGACCTGAGCATCGACTCGATCAAACGGGCCGAGATAGCGGGTGAACTCGCCAGACGCCTGGGGATCGCGGGCGGGGCGGAACTCCTGGACGACGCCGAGCTGGAGGACCTGACCAAGGCGCGTACGGCCGCGGCCGTCACGGCCTGGCTGACGGCACGGGCCGGCGGTGCCGGGGCGGCGCGGGGAGACAACCGGGGGACGGACGAAACAGGGGCCGGGCGGGAAGCCGTGGAGCGGTCTTCGGGCCACCAGGGCCGGGAACGAGCGCCCGGCCAGGACGCCGAGGAGCAAGCGCCCGCCCCGCCGGCATCCGGGGCGCCCACGTCCACGGGTTCCGCAGCCGGCACTTCCCCGGCAACCGGAGCGCTCTCTTCCCTGGCAACCGGGGCGCTCAGCTCCACGGATTCCGGGCTCCCCGCATCCACGGGTTCCGGGGCGCCCACTCCCACCGCAACCGGAGCGTCCACTCCCATCGCAACCGGAGCGCCCGCTTCCATCGCAACCGGAGCGCTCAACGCCGGCGCGTCCCGAGCGGCGTCCCTCGCCGAGACTCCCCTCGGTGTGGCTCCCCAGCGCTGTGAGCTGCGCCCGGTGGTCCTGCCGCAGCCGGCCGTCCCCACGGACCCCGCGGCCGTCCTGTCCGGTCGCCGCTTCTTCCTCCTCGGCGACGGCGGGGGTGCCGCGGCCGAGGTCACCGCCCGGCTGACCGCCCACGGCGCCCACCCGGTGACCGCCGTCCACGACCACCTGCTCGGCGAGGCCGACGGCACGGTCGACGGCGTCCTCTACCTCGGCGCACTGGGCGGCGGCCCGGAGCTGCCCGTGCTGCCGGAGGTCTTCCCGGTGCTGCGGGCGGCCCTGGCCCGCGGCCCGCGCAGTCTGCTGGCCGTCCAGCCGGCCGACGGAGTCCAGGCGATGCGGTCGGCCGGTCTCCACGGCCTCTTCCGCAGCATCGCCCGGGAGTACCCCGACACCCTCGCCCGGATCGTCACGACCGCCGACACCGATCCCGCGGCCGTCGCCGACGTCCTGCTCGCCGAACTGCTCGCCCCGGAGCCGGCCCCCGTCGTCCTGCGCGCCGCCACCGGCCCGCGGCGCGGGCTGGAGCTGGCCGCCGCGCCGCTCGGACCGCTCGGCAGCACCGGCGCGGGCCCCGCCGGGGACGGCGCGGCCGAGGCCGCCGCGCTCGGCCTCGACCGGGACTCCGTGGTGCTGCTGGTCGGCGGCGCCCGCGGCATCACGGCGAGGTTCGCGATCGCGCTGGCCGCCGCGAGCCGCTGCCGCATCGAACTGCTCGGCCGCACCCCCGCGCCCACCGAGCCAGAACCACCGGCGACCGCCGCCGCCCGCACCGCGGTCGAACTGCGCGCCGCCCTCGCCGCGGACGGCGCCCGCAAGCCGGCGGAGATCAACCGGGCCGCCGAACTGATCCTCGCCCAGCGGGAGATCACCGAGACCCTCGCCGAACTCACCGCCCTCGGCAGCGAGGCCCGCTACCGCTCCGTGGACGTCCGGGAGCGGGAGGCCGCACGGCAGGCGGTCAAGGAGATCCACGCCGAACAGGGGCGGCTCGACGGCGTCGTCTTCGCCGCCGGGGTGATCGAGGACCGGCTGATCGCCGAGAAGAGCCCCGAGTCCTTCCGGCGCGTGTACGGGACGAAGACGGCCGGGGCCGCCGCGCTGCTCGCCGCACTGGAGGACCTCCCCGGCGGACCCGCGTTCACCGTGCTGTTCGGCAGCATCGCCGCCGTCCTCGGCAACCGCGGCCAGGCCGACTACGCCGCCGCCAACGACGCCCTGGAGCGCCTCGGTGCCGACTGGGCCGTCCGCACGGGCCACCGCGCGCTCACCGTCCACTGGGGCCCCTGGGCGCCGTCCGGCAGCCACAACGGCATGGTCGGCGAGGAACTCGGCCGGGAGTACGCCCGCCGCGGGGTGAAGCTGATCGACCCGGACGAGGGCACCGCCGCCCTGCTGCGGGAGCTGGCCTGGGGCGACCGCTCGGCCCGCGCCGTCGTCTACACCGCTTCGGGCTGGTGAGATGACGCAGCCTCAGACAGCCGTCGCCGTCGTGGGGATGGCGGTGCTGCTGCCCGGTGCCGCCGGCCTCGACGCCTACTGGCGCAATCTCCGCGACGGCGTGGACGCGATCGGCGACGTCCCCGAGGGCCGGTGGGACGCCGACTACTACCGCCCCGGCTCGGCCACCGGACCCGCCGCGGCCGACCGGATCTACTGCCGGCGGGGCGGTTTCGTCGACGGCCTGGCCGAGGTGGAGGTGACCCGGTACGGCATCATGCCCGCCTCCGTGCCGGGCACCGAGCCCGACCAGCTGATCGCCCTCGACGTGGCCGCCGCCGCCCTCGCCGACGCCGGCGGCGAGGCCCGGCTGCCCGATCGGCAGCGCATCGGCGTGGCCCTGGGCCGCGGCGGCTACCTCACCCCCGGTCTGGTCCGGCTCGACCAGCGGGTGCGCACCGCCGGACAACTCGTACGCACACTCGGTGAGTTACTGCCCGAGCTGTCGTCGGCCCAACTGGGCCGGGTGCGGGAGGCGTTCACCGAACGACTCGGGCCGGACCGGCCCGAGTCCGCGATCGGACTGGTCCCCAACCTCGCCGCGTCCCGCATCGCCAACCGCCTCGACCTGCGCGGCCCGGCCTACACCGTGGACGCGGCCTGCGCCTCCTCGCTGGTCGCCGTCGACCAGGCGGTCAGTGAACTCGCCACCGGCCGCTGCGACATGATGCTGGCCGGGGGAGTGCACCACTGCCACGACATCACCCTGTGGAGCGTCTTCTCCCAGCTCCGCGCGCTGTCCCCGACCGAGCGCAGCCGCCCCTTCCACCGCGACGCCGACGGCATCCTCATCGGGGAGGGCACCGGCGTCGTCGTACTCAAACGGTTCGTGGACGCCGAACGCGACGGCGACCGCGTGTACGCGGTGATCCGCGGGACCGGCGTGGCCAGCGACGGCCGTACCGCCGGGCCGGCCACCCCCGATCCCGGTGGCCAGACCCGTGCCGTGCGCCAGGCCTGGCGGGCCGCCGGACTCGATCCCGCCGCGCCGGACTCGATCGGCCTGCTGGAGGCGCACGGCACCGCCACCCCGGCCGGGGACGGGGCCGAACTCGCCACCCTGGCCGCGGTGTTCGGACCCGCCACGGCTCACAGTGACGAGCGACCCGTGCTCGGTTCGGTGAAGTCGATGATCGGGCACACCATGCCGGCCGCCGGGGTCGCCGGCCTCGTCAAGGCCGTCCTCGCCCTCCACCACGGCACCCTCCTGCCCACCCTCCACTGCGAAGAGCCCCACCCTGCCCTCGAGGCCACCCGCTTCCGCATCCTCGACCGGTCCCGCCCCTGGGAGACCCGCCCGCAGCAGCCGGTGCGGCGGGCCGCCGTGAACGCCTTCGGGTTCGGCGGGATCAACGCCCACGTGGTGCTGGAGGAGGCGCCGGGCGCGCGCTGGCGGCCGGCTGCCCGATCCCGGCCCGCGGCGGCGGTCGCCGAAACCGAGCGCATCCTCCTGCTCGCGGCCGACGGCGCCGACGGGCTCGCCGCGCTCCTCGGCGCCGACGACTCGGCCGTCCTCGCCTCCGGCCTCGACCCCGCCCGGCCGCACCCGGCCGCCGGTCCCGTACGGCTCGGCATCGTCGACCCCACCGCCAAGCGGCTCGCGCTGGCCCGGCGGGTCGTCGGCAAGGGCCGGGCCTGGCAGGGCCGCAACGACGTCTGGTTCCGGCCCGCCCCGCTGCTCGGGCCCGCCGGCGGCAGGCTGGCCTTCGTCTTCCCCGGCCTGGAGAGCGACTTCGCGCCCCGCGCGGACGACATCGCCGCGCACTTCGGCCTGGCCCCGCTGGCCGGCACCGGCACGGGCATCGGAAGCGGCACGGACGTGCAGGTCAGCGACGTCGGACGGCACGGCGTCTCTGTCGTCGGCGTGGGCCGGCTGCTGGACGCCGCGCTGCGCCGCATGGGGGTCGTACCGGACGCGGTCGCCGGGCACAGCGTCGGCGAGTGGACGGCCATGGTGGCGGCCGGCCTGTACTCGGGCTCCCAAGTGGACGCCTTCATGGCCGATTTCGACCCGGACGCACTGACCGTGCCGGGTCTCTCCTTCGCCGTGGTGGGCACCGGTGCCGAACGGGTCCGCACCGCCCTCGCCGAGGCCTGGGACGGCTCCGGGATCGTGCTGTCCCACGACAACGCGCCCCGCCAGTCGATGGTGTGCGGACCGGACGCGGCGGTCCGGGAGTTCGTACGGGCCTTCCGCGGCGAGGGCGTGCTGTGCCAGGTGCTGCCCTTCCGCTCCGGTTTCCACACGCCGATGCTCGAACCGTACCTCGCGCCCATCAAGGAGGCCGCCGACCGCTTCCGGCTCCATCCGCCGGCCGTGCCGGTGTGGTCCGGCACGACCGCCGCGCCCTTCCCGGGCCAGGAGGCGGCGGTGCGTGCACTGTTCGTACGGCACCTGCTGGAGCCCGTGCGCTTCCGCGAGCTGATCGAGGCCCTGTACGCGGCAGGCCACCGCACCTTCGTGCAGACCGGACCCGGCCAGCTGGCCTCCCTCATCTCCGACACGCTCGCCGACCGCGACCACCTCACCGTCGCCGCCAACTCCCCCCACCGCCCCGGCATGTCCCAACTCCGCCGCGTGGCAACGGCGTTGTGGGCAGCAGGGGCGCGGGTGGCACCGGCACTGCCACCCACCGGGCCGCTCGACCCGCCCGCGCGGCCGCTCGACCCGCCCGCTCGGCCGCTCGACCCGCCCGCCCGGCCGTTTGCCCCTGCAGCCCGGCCGCTCGACCCTGCAGCCCGGGCCGAAGCACCCGAGCCGGCACGGCCTGCCAACGCGTCCACGAGCACATCTCCTGGCCACGCGTCCGCGGTGGTACCGCCCGGGCATGCGTCCGAGGTGGTTGCGCCGGGCCACGCGCCCGCGGCGGCATCGGCCGCCCTCGCGTCCGAGCCGTCATCCCCTGCCCACGCGCCCGCCCGGGCCGCCGTGCGCCTCGACCTGGACGGCGCGCTGGTCTCGCTGGCCGGGCCGGACCTCGACGCGCTGCGGTCGGAGTTACGGCCGGGCCGGCCGACGGCGCCTCCTTCGCGGCCGTCCGGCCCCGCCGCCTCCCCCCTGGACGGCCTCGCCGCCCGGTTCCCGGTCGCCGCCGAGCTGACCGCGCTGCTGCGGGACACCGCGGACACCGCCGCGGAGCTGATCGCGGCGAGCGACCGCCGAACCGTCGCCCCGGCGCCCGTGTCCCAGGCACCCACCTTCACCTCAAGCCTGCCTCCCAGCCTCAGCCCCAGCACCAGCCTCAGGCCAACCCCCACCTCCACCCCCACCCCGGTTCCCTCACCGCTCACCCCCACGGCCGTCCCGCCCCCCGCCGCCCTCTCCACTCCTTCCAGCTCCACCTCCACGACGACAACCGTGCATGTGTCGCCCGGCGCCATGCCGCACCTCCTGGACCACTGCTTCTTCCCGCAGCGCCCCAACTGGCCCGATGTGGAGGACCGTTGGCCGGTCGTCCCGGCCACCACACTGGTCCGGCACATGATGGACGCGGCGGAGGAATCAGCTCCCGGGCTGCGGGCGGTCGCCGTGCACGGAGCCCGGTTCGACCGGTGGCTCACCGCCACACCACCGGCCGACGTGCCCGTCACCGTCACCCCCGATCCGGTCCACCCGGACCGCGTGGCCGTCACGTTCGGCCCCACGGCCCGTGCCGTGATCGAACTCGCCCCGCACCATCCGGCACCGCCCGCGCCGAGCCTCCTGGCCGGCGTCCCCGAAAGGACCCCGGAGCACACCGCCGCCCAGATCTACCGTGAGCGCTGGATGTTCCACGGCCCGGCGTTCCAGGGCCTCACGGAGCTGACCGCGGTCGGTTCCCGGCACATCCGCGGAGTGATCACCGCGCCCGCGGCGCCCGGCGCGCTGCTCGACAACGTCGGCCAGCTCCTCGGCTACTGGATCATGTCGACCCGCACCGAGCGGACCGTCGTCTTCCCGGTGCAGATGCGGCACATGCGGTTCCACGGGCCCCACCCGGCCCCGGGGACCCGGGTCGTCTGCCTGCTGCGGATCACCTCGCTCACCGACACGGTCCTGGAGGCGGACGCGGAGCTGTCCGTCGGCGGCCGGGTGTGGGCCGTCCTCGGCGGCTGGCAGGACCGCCGCTTCGACAACGACCCGCAGACCCGGCCCGTCGAACGCTTCCCCGAGCGCCACACCCTCTCCGAGGCCCGCCCCGGCGGCTGGACGCTGGTGCACGAGCGGTGGCCCGATCTCGCCTCGCGCGAACTGATCATGCGCAACGCGCTCGGCGGCGCGGAGCGCACGGAGTACGCCGGGCGGCCGCCGCGCGGCCGCCGGCAGTGGCTGCTCGGCCGGATCGCCGTCAAGGACGCCGTACGGCAGTGGCTCTGGCGGCACGGCGAAGGCCCGGTCTTCCCGGCGGAGTTGCGGGTGCACAACGACGAACTCGGCCGCCCGTACGTCACCGGCGTGCACGGCCGCACCCTGCCTCCGCTGGACGTCTCGCTCGCCCACCGGGCCGAGGCCGGCGTGGCGATCGTACGGCCGCACGGTCCCCGTCCGGGGCCGGGCATCGACATCGAAGAAGTGACCGCACGCGACCCCGCGACGCTCAGCACCGCTCTCGGCGAGGACGAACTGCGTCTCCTGCGCACGCTCCGCGCGGACGGCCCCGACGGCGACGCCCTGTGGTTCACCCGCTTCTGGGCCGCCAAGGAGGCCGTCGCCAAGGCCGAGGGCACCGGATTCGGTGGGCGCCCCAGGGACTTCGCCGTGCGGGAGGCCGCTCCGGACGGCAGCCGGCTGGTGGTCTCCGGCCGGCTGGAGCGCGCCTGCAACGTGCACTGTGCGCCCGTGAGCAACCCGCCCACCCTGCAGCAACGCGCCTACGTGGTGGCCTGGACGACGGGACCCGAGTCCACCGCCGGACAAGACGACGACGCAGCCGAGGAGTACACCCGATGAACCCCACCCCGCCGGTCCCTGCGCGGCCCACCACCGACACGGTGCTCGCCGAGATCATCGGCATGCTCCGCACCCTCCTCGCGGAGTACGGCGAGGACGACGTGGTGATCGGCATGTCCACCACCTTCAACCGCGACCTGGAACTGGAGAGCATCGACCTCGTCACCCTGGCCGGCCTGCTGGAGGAGCGGTACGGGCGCAGGGTCAACCTTGCCGAGTTCCTGGCCGGCATGGAGTTCGACGAGATCATCGAGCTGACCGTGGGCCGGCTCGTCGAGTACGTGGTGTGGAGCCTGAAGACCACGGAGGCGGGCTGAGCCATGGCGATGATCGACGCCGCCGGAATCCGGCTGCACGTCCAGCGGATGAGCCCCGCGGACGGCCCTGCCCCGCACGCCACGGTCGTCCTCGTGCACGGGCTGCTCACCGACAGCCTGGCCAGCTACTACTTCACCGTCGCCCCCGCCTTCACGGCGGCCGGCCTGGACGTCCTCATGTACGACCTGCGCGGGCACGGCCGCAGCGAGCGCCCGCCGGACGGCTACACCCTCGACCACAACATCGACGACCTGGAGGCGCTCCTGGACCGGCTGGGGATCACCGGCCCCCTGCACCTGGTCGGCAACTCCTACGGCGGCACGATCGCCTTCGGCTACGCGGCCCGCCACCCGGACCGCACGGCCTGCCTCACCCTGATCGAGTCCGAGCCGGCGACCGCCGCCTGGGCGTCCAAGCTGGGCGGCATCCTGCGCCGGGTGGTGGCCGAACTCGCGCACAACGAGCCCGACGCCATCGCCTGGATCACCGCGAACCGCGGCCACAACACCGCCCGGCTGGCCAGGGGCGCCGCCCGGCTCGCCCGCGAGACCACCCTCGGCCGGGACATCCCCGCCAGCCGGGTGCTGACCGAGGAACAGATCAGAGCCGTACGCTGTCCGGTCCTCGGTGTCTACGGCGGCGACTCGGACCTGGTGGACCTGGTGCCGCTGAAGCAGACGCTGCTCGCGGACTTCCGGCCCGTCGTGCTGCCGGGCCACGAGCACTCGGTGCTGGTCGAGGCGGCCGGCGCCGTCGGCGGACACATCCTGGACCTGATCCGCTCGGTGAGCGGCGCGCGGGCGGGGGTCCGGTGAGCGGGTTCCTGTTCGTCGTCCCCCCGCTGGTCGGGCACATCAACCCGGCCGTCGGCGTCGCCGCCCGGCTCGCCGCGCGCGGACACCGGGTGGCCTGGGCCTGCGCCGACCCCGCCCTGGTGCACCGGCTCGCGGGCGAGGAGGCGCAGGTGTACGCCTGCGCCGGCCCGGTACCGGGCGCGCAGGGGGTCGTCCGCCCACCCGATCTGCGCGGCGCGGAGGCGCTGAAGTTCCTGTGGGAGTGGTACCTGGTGCCGCTCGCCGACGCGATGGCTCCGGGCGTCCGCGCGGCCGCCGAGGCGTTCGGACCCGATGTGGTCGTAGCCGACCAGCAGGCCTTCGCCGGCGCCCTGGTGGCCGAGGGCCTCGGTCTGCCGTGGGCGACCTCCGCCACCACCTCGGCCGAGTTCGCCGGCGCCTACGACGGCCTGCCCAAGGTCGCCGAGTGGCTGCGACAGTGCCTGGCCGGACTGCGCGCCCGGATCGGCGACCCGGCCGGCACCGCGGACCCGCGCTACTCGCCCCACCTGCTGCTGGTCTTCAGCACACCCGAACTCATCGGACCCCAGGCGCCGTTGGGGCAGCGGATCCACTACGTCGGGCCGTCCCTGGCCGACCGCCCGGCCGGACCCGGCTTCCCCTGGGAGTGGCTGGACCCCGGCCGGGCGAAGGTCCTGGTGAGCCTGGGCACCGCCAACGCCGACGCCGGCCACCGCTTCCTCGCCGAGTGCCTCGCCGCGCTGCGCGAACGCGCCGACCGGGTGCAGGCGGTGCTCGTGGACCCGGACGCCGCCCTCCGCGCCGACCCCGCCGACAAGGACGTACTGATCGTGCCGTCCGTGCCCCAGCTCCCGCTCCTGGAACGGATGGACGCGGTCGTCTGCCACGCCGGGCACAACACCGTGTGCGAGGCGCTGTGGCACGGCGTCCCGCTCGTCGTGGCCCCGATCCGCGACGACCAGCCCGTGGTGGCCGCCCAGGTCGTGGACGCGGGCGCCGGTGTGCGGGTCCGCTTCGGCCGCGTCACCGCGTCCCGGCTGGGTGCCGCCCTCGACACCGTCCTGCACGACCGTGCCCACCGGGCAGCCGCCGCCCGCGTCCGCACGGCGTTCCGCGCGGCCGGCGGCGCCCGCGCGGCCGCCGCCCACCTCGAACGACTGGCAGCACGCAGCAACTGACGAGCCATCCCCGCCCGGAGGGACAACGGAGAGCCGATGAGCGACCGGAAGAAGAACAGCGAGCGCATCACCGCCCTGCGCCCTGCCTACCAGGCCGACCTGGCCGACGGCACGGACCGCTTCTTCGCCCCCCGGCGCACCACCTGCCCCTGGTGCGCCTCGACCCGTCTGACGACCCGACTGCGCACCACCGACCTGCTCCAGCACAAGCCCGGCCGCTTCCGCCTCGACCGCTGCGCGGACTGCGGCCACACCTTCCAGAACCCCCGGCTGACCGAGGAGGGACTGGAGTTCTACTACCGCGACTTCTACGACGGCCTCGGAGAGCAGCGGATGAGCGGCACCTTCGGCGGCCGCACCGCGATGTACCGGGACCGCGCGCGGGCGATGACCCCGCACGACCCGACCCCGAAGAACTGGCTGGACGTCGGCACCGGCCACGGCCACTTCTGCGAGGCGGCCCGTGCCGTGCTGCCCGGCACCGTCTTCGACGGGCTGGACTTCACCGACGGAGTCGAACTCGCCGCCCGCGAGGGCCGGGTGGAACACGCCTACCGCGGTGCCTTCCCCGACCTCGCACCCGACCTCGCCGCCGGCTACGACGTGGTGAGCATGTTCCACTACCTGGAGCACAGCACCGATCCCGACCGCGAACTCCGTGCCGCCCACGCGGTCGTACGCCGCGGCGGTCACCTGCTCATCGAGGTACCGGACCCGCAGAGCCGCTACGCCCGGCTCCTCGGCCGCTGGTGGCTGCCCTGGCTCCAGCCGCAGCACCTGCACTTCATGCCGGTCGCCAACCTGCGCCGGCGGCTGACCGATCTCGGCTTCACGGTGGTCGCCGAGCAGCACGCGGAGCCGCACGATCCGGTCGATCTGCTCGCCGCCGTCTGGCTGTCCCTGGACCACACCGCCCCGCGCGAGGACGCCCCCTGGCTGCCCGAGCCGCCCGGTGCCCTGCGCCGCACCCTGCGCACCGCGCTTCTCCTGGCGGGCGTGCCCGCCCTGCTCACGGCCACCCTCCTCGACCGCCTAGCGCTACGCCCCCTGTCCCACCGCCTCGGCCTGTCCAACGCCTACCGGCTGGTCGCCCGCCGCGAGTGACCGGCGCTCACAGGACCTTCGCGCGGATCAGCGCCGACAGCACCAGAGCGCCCGGCAGCAGGGGCAGCCAGTCGGTCAGCACCCGGTAGCCGATCACGGTCGCGGTCGCCACCGCCGGCGTGGCACCGAAGGCGACCAGCGTCCAGACCAGCGCCGCGTCCACCGCCAGACCCCCGGGCGCCGGTACGGCACCGACGGCGGTGCCCGCCGCCAGATAGGCGAGCACCACCTGCTCCCAGGGCAGCCCGAGGCCGAGCGAGGACCCGACACAGACGAGCGCGCCCCCCTGCACCAGCGGCATCGCGGCCGCCCCGCCCCACAGGGCCAGCACCCGGCAGGGCCGTCCGTGCACCGCCCGTGCATCGGCGAGGGCGGAGCGCACCAGTCCCGTCACCGGGCGCCGCAAGGGCCGTACGACCGTCATGAGCACCCCCGCCAAGGCGAGCGCACCGCCCACGACGGCGGCGGCGGGGATCAGGAACCGCCCGTCCGGGACCAGGTCCCCGAGCCGCCGCCAGGCGGGCGAGACGGCCAGGAACACCAGCAGCACCAATGTCTTCGCGCCGGACTTGGCCAGTGAGTACAGGCCGATCGAGGCGGTCGCCCGAGGGAGGGGCACGCCCTGGGTGCGCAGGAAGCGCACCGTCACGGCGTGCGCGCCGAGGCCGCCGGGCAGCGCGTGGTTCGCGGCACCGGCGGCGAACTGCGAGGCCAGCAGCAGCCCCGGGGGCACCCGGTCCGGCAGCGCACCCTGCCGGACGCAGGAGGCCGCCACCCAGGTCAGACAGGTGAATCCGCCACCGGCCAGCAGCCACCAGGGGTCGGCCGCGACCAGCCGGGCGGCGCCCTCCTGGGCCAGGGGCCGGTTGGCCAGGGCCCAGCCCGCGGCGAGCAGCAGGGGAGACAGACACAGGGCGAGCCGGAAGGGCCGGGCCGCCATGAGGGAGGCACGGCGCACCGGAGCCTCGGACCCGCCACCGGGAGCCGGGGCGGCCGAGGACGGCGCGGCGGGCGGGCCGGGCGCGACGGCGGACGCCGCGGCGGGCGGGCCGGGAGAGGGCGAGGACGGTCCGGTGGGTGCGGTGGGTGACAGCGACGGCGGTGCTGCCGCGGGCGTGGTGGGCGCAGTGGGCGCAGTGGGCGCAGTGGGCGGGAGAGCGGGCGGTGCGGCGGGCGAGGTGGCTGAGGTCGTTGAGGTGGGTGAGGAGAGCGGGGACAGTGAGGACACGGGGACGTCGTCCTTCCGCATCGGGCTCCACGGTGGTGGGTCCTGGGGGAGGCGGAGCGGCGAAACCGCGGGGAGTTTTCCCCGCCCGCGTGACACCGGGATGTCCGAAAGCCGAAGGCGCGAGGGCGGGACGGTGCCGCCGGGCGTGCGCGGGAGCCGCCGTTCACCGCCGACCAGGTAGCCTTCCCGTGGGGTGTGCTGCGCAAGCCACGCCCCGGCACATAAAGACGACGACAGGGGAGGAACCGGCGGTGCACGTCCAGGAATGGCTCGACACGGTGCCACCGGCCGCCGTCTATGCCGTCGTGGCCCTGGTGATCGGCGTGGAGAGCCTGGGCATCCCGCTGCCGGGCGAGATCGTCCTGGTCTCGGCGGCGCTCATGTCCTCCCAGCACTCCGGTATCAACCCGATCGTCCTCGGCGCGTGTGCGACCGCTGGTGCCGTCATCGGTGACTCCATCGGCTACGCGATCGGCCGCAAGGGCGGACGGCCGCTGCTGGCCTGGCTGGCGAGGAAGTTCCCGAAGCACTTCAGCGAGGGCCATGTCGCCACCGCGGAGCGGTCCTTCGAGAAGTGGGGCATGTGGGCCGTCTTCTTCGGCCGCTTCGTCGCCCTCCTGCGCATCTTCGCCGGCCCGCTCGCGGGCGTTCTCCAGATGCCGTACTGGAAGTTCCTGACGGCCAACGTCCTCGGCGGCATCTGCTGGGCCGGCGGCACCACGGCCGTCATCTACTACGTGGGCATCGTCGCCGAGGACTGGCTGAAGCGCTTCTCGTACCTGGGCCTGGTGGCGGCGGTCCTGATCGGCCTGACCTCGATGCTGATCATCAAGCGCAAGACGAAGAAGACCGGGGCGGCAGACCGGGAGGCGGAACCGGTGGGCGCCGGGGACTAGGCATCCGGGAGGCAAGGGAAACCCCGCGACCGGCCTCCCGCGCCCGCCACCCGGTTCCAAGGGGAGCCCCGCAGCCAGACCTGCGGCGCCCGCCACTCGGTTCCAAGGGGAGCCCACCGACCGGCCCCCCGCGCCCGTCACCCGGTTCTACTCGTGCACCTCACGGTGCGCCTTGGCCAGCTCCGCGTACAGGGTGCCGTTGAGGGTGACTCCCTGCCGCTCCTCCTCGGACAACTCGCGCCGCACCTTGGCAGGCACCCCCGCCACCAGCGACCCGGGCGGAACGACCATCCCCTGCGGCACCAGGGCCTGGGCGGCCACCAGCGACCCGGCCCCGATCACCGCGCCGTTCAGCACGGTCGCCCCCATCCCGATGAGGCAGTCGTCCTCAACGGTCGCACCGTGCACCACGGCGTTGTGCCCGATGGAGACCCGCTCACCCACGCTGACCGGAAACCCGGGATCCGCGTGCAGCGTGACGTTGTCCTGCACATTCGCGTCCGCCCCGACGGTGATCGTCTCGACATCGCCCCGCACGACCGCCCCGTACCAGACGCTGGCCCCCGCACGCAGCGTGACATCCCCGATCACGGAGGCCGTCGGCGCCACGAACGCCCCCGGATCGACCTGGGGCTCCTTGCCTCCGATGCCCACGATCAGCGCCTTCTGCGTCATCACCGTCTCCTCGTGTCCGTCGTGTCCCCGAACGGTACGACAGAGGGTGGGGCAAAGATCACAGCGGTCCGCCCTCTCCCCGGAGGCGACCGCTGAGTAACGTGACCCCGTGCCGAAGCGCAAGAACACGTTCTCATCCTGGCGGCAAGGCCTCGCTCAGCGCGCCGTCCACGCTGCCTGGTCGTGGGCGCAGCGCAGGGGCTCCGTCACGGCCGAGCACCCGGCAGGGTTCCGCTTCGGCGCGATGGGAACCGGTACCAGACTCGCCTTCCCGCTCGGTACGGTCTTCGGCGAGCCCTGGATACACATCGGCGCCCACTGCATCATCGGCGAGCAGGTCACCCTCACCGCCGGTCTGATGCCGGACCTGGATCTCGGCCCGGACCCGATTCTGCGCCTCGGCGACGGCGTCGTGCTCGGCCGCGGCAGCCACGTCATCGCCGACACCACGGTCACCATCGGCAGCGACTGCTACTTCGGCCCGTACGTCTACGTCACCTCCACCAACCACTCCTACGACGACCCGCACCAGCCGATCGGCAGACAGTGGCCGCGGATGGAACCCGTGGAGATCGGCCCGGGCTGCTGGATCGGCACCGGCGCGGTCATCCTGCCGGGCGCGCGGATCGGCCGGAACGTGGTCGTGGCGGCCGGTGCGGTCGTCCGCGGGACCGTGCCCGACCACGCCGTGGTGGCGGGGGCGCCCGCCCGGGTCGTACGGCGCTGGACGCCCGACGACGGCTGGCAGCCGCCGCTCAGGACACCGGCGCCGGTGCCGCTGCCGGACGGGATCACACCGGAGCAGCTGTGTGCCCTGGCCGACCTGGACGAGGAGGCGGCCGCCCGGCTGGCGCGCCTGGAGGCCGACGGCTGACCCGGCGGACCGCCGGCCGTACCGCGCCCGGCAGGCGAGCCGCGCAGTCCGACGGCCGATTCGGCGGACTACCGGCCGTACCGCGTCTGGCAGGGCGAGTCGCGCAGTCCGACGGCTGCCTGGCCGGACCGCCGGCCGTACCGCGTGCGGCAGGGCCGCCCAGACCGGCGTGACTCAGCCGGTCGCCAGCAGCACCGTGCCCACCAGGGCGAGCCCCGCGCCGGCGGCCTGGATCCCGCGCAGCCGTTCGCTGAGGAAGCCGCGTGCGGCCAGTGCCGTGACCACCGGGTAGAGCGAGGCGAGCACCGCCGCGACGGTGACCGGGCCGTGCTGGGCGGCGACCGCGTAGGTGCCGTTGGCCGCCACGTCGGCGAGGCCGACGAAGGCCAGCGCCGGCAGCGCGGTCCGCGGGAGACCGCCCTCCGGCAGGGCGGGGGCGCCCCGCAGGATCGACGCGTACAGCGCCGTACCGCCCGCGGCGACGCTCGTCACACGCTGGACGAACAGCGACAGGAAGAGGCCGTTGACGGTGGTCGATGCCTCCGTGATCAGCGCGAAGACCGTGCCGAAGCCCAGCGCCGCGACCAGCGTGAGCAGGATCGTCAGCCGCTGCACGGGCGCGCCGCGCAGCTGTGGGCCGCCCGCGAGGACGACTCCGGTGACGGCGACGGCGATGCCCGCGACCTGCAGGGCTCCCGGACGCTCGCCCAGGACCAGTCCCACGCCGACCGGGACGGCCAAGCTGAGCGTGGCCAGCGGGGAGACCACGCCCATCGGGCCCAGTGCGAGGGCCTTGTAGAAGCAGAAGACGGCCAGCGGACCGGCCAGGCCCGCCGCCACCGCGAACCACAGCCGCGGACCGGCCTCGCTCCAGCCGCCGGTCGCGACCACGACCGCGCCGAGCACAGCCGCGGCGATCGCCTGTGACAGGACCACCACCGTCAGCGCGGGCGTGCGGCGCGTCAGCAGCCCGCCGCCGAAGTCGGCAAGGCCCCACAGAAGACTGGTGGTCAGCGCGAAGAATGCTGTCACGGGCCGCCTCGCAGTACAGTGCAGTGAACAAGTAGGTGCACCACAGCATAGTCCTGCAAGATGGACTTGGTAATTCAATATAGTGAACCCTCATGGATGTGATGTGTCGGACCTCGACCTGCTGACCCAGTCCCTGGCGCGCAACGTCAAACGCTGGCGTACCGAGCGCGGCTTCACCCTGGACACGCTGGCCGCCCGAGCGGGGGTCAGCCGCGGCATGCTCATCCAGATCGAGCAGGCCCGCACCAACCCCAGCATCGGCACCGTGGTGAAGATCGGCGACGCGCTCGGCATCAGCGTCACCACGCTGCTCGACTACGAACAGGGCCCCACGGTCCGCATCGTCCCCGCCGAACAGGCCGTACGGCTGTGGCACACGGAGGCGGGGAGCTACAACCGGCTCCTGGCCGGCACCGAGGCGCCCGGCCCGCTGGAGATGTGGGACTGGCGCCTGATGCCCGGCGACCGCAGCCCGTCCGACCCGCATCCGGCCGGCACCGTGGAACTCGTCCATGTCACCGCGGGTGAACTGACCCTCACCGTGGACGGCGTGAAGCATCTCGTCCCGACGGGCGCGAGCGCCTCCTTCGAGGCCAACACCCCGCACACGTACGGCAATGAAGGGGACGTCCCGATGGAGATGGTCATGGCCGTCTCGGTCCCGCCCGTGCGCTGAACGCCCGCCGGACGCCCACCGCGCGGACCGTTCGCCGGCTGTTAGCGTGCGGCCATGCGCGCGCCCATCGGAGACTTCGACACCGCCGTCCCCGCCCCGGACTGCCTCGACGAGCTGACCGCTCCGGTCGCCGACGCCGTACGCCACTGGCAGGGCGGCGTCCCCGCCGACCGGATCGTCTACGTCGACACCGACCCCCGCTGGGCCGACACGGCCGTCTTCGTGGAGCACTACGGCCGCGACCTGCTCGAGCGCTCGGCCAACTGCGTGGTGGTGGCGGGCAGACGGGGCGGCGGGACCACGTTCGCCGCGTGCGTGGTGCTCTCCACCACCCGGGTCGACGTCAATGGCGTGGTGCGCCGCCGGCTCGGCGCTCGCAAGGCCTCGTTCGCCGCGATGGACACCGCGACCGGGGAGACCGGCATGGAGTACGGCGGCATCACCCCGCTCGGACTGCCCGCCGACTGGCCGGTCCTGGTGGACACGGCCGTGGCCGACCTGCCCTACGTCCTGGTCGGCAGCGGCCGCCGGCGCGGCAAGCTGCTGGTACCGGGCAAGGCGCTCGCGGAGCTGCCCGGCGCGGTGGTCCTGGAGGGACTCGGGGTCGCCTAGGCCGCTCTTCGGGATCAGGCCGTCGGACGGAGTGCCGGATCAGGCCGTCGGACGGTGCGCCGGATCAGGGCGGTCGGACGGAGTGTCGGATCAGGCCGTCGGACGGTGCGCCGGATCAGGGCGGTCGGACGGAGTGCCGGATCAGGCCGTCGGACGGAGTGCCGGATCAGGCCGTCCGATGCCGCGCCGGGTCAGGCCGTCAGATGGTGCGCCAGGGCCAGATGCGGGTCCGTCCCGCCGGGCACCGGTGCCGGGTCGGCGTGCACCAGGGCGGCCGTGAGTCTCGGGACGGCATGCAGCAGGGCGTGTTCGGCCTCGACGGCGATCGCGTGCGCCTGGCGGACCGTCGCCTCGCCGTCCACCACGACCGCCAGCTCGGCGCGCAGCCGGTGACCGATCCACCGCAGCCGCAGTTCGCCCACCCCGCGCACGCCGGGCACCGCCCGCACCGCCCGCTCGGCCTCGTCCACCAGGGCCGGGTCCACGGCGTCCAGCACCCGCCGGAACACCTCCCGCGCCGCGTCCCGCAGAACCAGCACGATCGCCGCGGTGATCGCCAACCCCACGATCGGATCGACCAGTTGCCGGCCCAGGGCCGCACCTGCGGCCCCCAGCAGCACGGCCAGTGAGGCGAACCCGTCCGTCCGGGCGTGCAGTCCGTCGGCGACCAGCGCGGCCGAGCCGATCTCCCGGCCCACCCGGATCCGGTAGCGGGCCACCCACTCGTTGCCCGCGAACCCCACCAGCGCGGCCGCCGCGACCGCCGGCACATGCTCGACCGGGCGCGGATCGAGCAGCCGTCCGACGGCCACCCAGGCCGCGAACGCGGCGGAGGCGGTGATGGTCAGCACGATCGCGAGCCCCGCGAGGTCCTCGGCGCGCCCGTAGCCGTAGGTGAACCGCCGCGTCGCCGCACGCCGGCCCAGCACGAAGGCGATGCCCAGCGGTACGGCCGTCAGGGCGTCCGCCGCGTTGTGCACGGTGTCCCCGAGCAGCGCCACCGACCCGGACACGGCGACCACCGCCGCCTGCAGCAGCGCGGTCACCCCGAGCACGGTCAGCGACACCCACAGCGCGCGCATGCCCCGCGCCGAGGACTCCAGGGCGGGGTCGACCTTGTCGGCGGTCGCGTGCGAGTGGGGCGTCAGGAGATGGGTGAGGCGGTGGCGCAGACCGGGGGAGGCGTGGGCGTGGGGGCGCGCATGCTCGTGGGCATGGTCGTGGCCGTGCCCCGGGCTGTGGGCATGGCCCGGGTCGTGGGCATGGCCCGCGTCGTGGCTGTGAGCATGGTCGTGGCCGTGGGGTTCCTGGCCAGGTCCGTGCGGGTGCCCGTCGCTCACGTGGATCCCCTTCCGGGTGCGGGTGTGGACGCACCGCGCCCACGGATCCATTATGTGCGTATGAGCGCACGCATGCACCTATCACCTGCGCACCATGCGCAGCCGCGCACCCCCGGCGACGATCAGTTCGCGGTCGCCGCCGAGCTCCTCGCCCTGCTCGGCGACCGTACCCGCCTCACCCTGCTGTACGCCCTGACGGCGGGCGAGGCCGACGTCACCACGCTCACCGAGGCATGCGGCGCCGCTCGGCCCGCCGTCAGCCAGCACCTGGCCCGGCTGCGTCTCGCGGGCCTGGTGAACACCCGCAAGGAGGGCCGCCGCGTGGTCTACTCACTGCGCGACGGCCATCTGCGCCGCCTGGTCGAGGAGGCGCTGAAGGTGGCCGATCACCGCCTCGCCGAGCGGACCACCGCGGCGGAACGCTGAGCCGCTCCCGCAGGGCCGGCATTCTCGTCCGCACCCGCCGGCCGCGTCCGCCGGTGCCGGGCCCGGGGGCGCCTCGCGCGCCGTCGCTGAGCGCCGCGAGGGCCTGACGGCGGCACGTGAGCCGGCCTCCGCGCTCTCAGAACGCGGCGGACGCGCCCAGGTACTGCGACGCGCCCAGGTACTGAGACGCGCCCAGGTACTGCTCGGCGAAGGCCGCCGCCGCGGCGGGCGAGGTGAACAGGCGCCGCAGCCGGGCGAGCGTGGTGCCCGCCCGGAACGGGTCGCCCGAGGCGACACCGTGATAGATGTCCGACAGCCACTGCGAGAACTCCTGGTAGTCCCACACCCGCCGCAAGGACGCCTCCGAGTAGCCCTCCAGGCCGCTTTCGTCGCCCCGGGTGACGTACGCGACGAGCGCGTCGCCGAGCAGGAAGGCGTCGTGCAGGGCGAGGTTCATGCCCTTCGCCGCGATCGGTGCCGTGAGGTGACCGGCGTCCCCCGCAAGCAACAGCCGCCCGTGGGCGAGGGGTTCGACGACGTAATGGTGCATGTCCAGCACCCGTTTCTCGATCAGCCGGCCCTCCGTCAGCGGCGGTGCCCCGTCCGCGCCGAGCCGGGTCCGCAGCTCGGCCCAGACCCGCTCGTGCGGCCAGTTCTCCGGATCGTCGCCGGGCGGACACTGCAGGTAGTAGCGGGTGACCTCGGGGCTGCGGGCCATGTGCCCGGCGAAACCGTGCGGATGGACACCGAAGAGCACGCAGTCGGAGGAGGGCGGGGCCTCGGCGAGCAGTGCCAGCCAGCCGATGCCGTCGTCCTGCCGGGCGATCCGCATCCGCCGGGGCGGTATCGCCTCCCGCGTCACGCCGCGCGCGCCGTCGCAGCCCGCGACGAAGTCGCAGCGCAGCAGCCGTCGTTCACCCGTCCGCGGACACCGGTACGACACCGCCGGCCGGTCCGAGTCCAGGTCGTGCAGCCGTACGTCCCGTACGCCGAAGCGGATGTCGCCGCCGCGCACGTCGGCGTACTCCCGCACCAGGTCCGTCACCAGCAGCGGCTGCGGGTGGACGAAGTGGTGCCGGCCCGTCAGGTCGCCGTAGGGGAGCCGGTACCGTTCGCCGCCGAAGCGGAACTCGCATGTGTCGTGCACCTGGGCCCGCTCCAGCAGGTGCGCCGCCAGGCCCCGCCGGTCGAGTTCGCGCACGGCCCATTCCTCGATGACGCCCGCTCTCGGACGGGTCTCGATGAACTGCCTGCTCTCGGTCTCCAGGACCACGCAGTCGACGGATGCGGCCCGCAGGAGGGCGCCGATGGTGAGCCCGGCGGGCCCGGCGCCCACGACGACGACCGTACGGCGTTCCTCGGGCGCGGAACCGGTGTGGGGGGAAGGGGAGATCACCCCCGCATTATGGGAGATCGCCGTCCTGGCATGACGGTGTCCCGTCGGCCGCGGCGGAAGTGCCGCGGCCGACGGGACACCCGGAGGGGTTCGGGGTCAGTGCGCCGGAGCGTCGGTGACCACGACCTCCTCGATGCTGCGCTCGATCGCCTCGGGCTGCGAGGCGGTGGCCTTGGCCCAGTAGTAGATGCCGAGCGAGAAGACCGCCACGACCAGGATGTCCCAGTACAGCGGGATGGTGCCGTCGCCGCCGAAGGTGCTCAGGTAGGAGATCACGCCGAGGCCCGCCAGGTACGCGGGCAGCCACTGCGCGGCCTTGAAGTCCAGCCGGGGCGCGTCGGGCAGGTCCTTGCGGATCGCGTACCAGGCGTAGGAGCCGAGCAGCACGTAGCCGATCAGGATCGCGGCGCCGAGGCGCCACAGGGTGTCCCAGCCGGACCAGAAGATGATCAGGTTGGCGACCACGAACGACAGGGGCGAGACGAACTTGCCGAAGGGCAGACGGTACGGGCGCTCGTGGTGCGGCAGACGGTCGGCGAAGACGCCGTACGCCAGCGGCGCGCCCGCGTACATCAGGACGCTCGCCGAGGTGATGAAGCTGACCAGCTCCTGCCAGCTGGGGAACGGCAGGAAGCAGATCACACCGGTCACGAACGAGACCACGAGGCCGAACCACGGCACGCCGCGCGAGTCCGTCTTGGCGAACAGCTTCGGCGCGTAGCCGTTCTTGGCCAGGCCGTAGGAGATGCGGGAGGTGGCCGTGGTGTAGATCAGGCCGGTGCCGCCGGGGGAGATGATCGCGTCGGCGTAGAGGACGAAGCTCAGCCAGCCGATGCCCACCAGCGTGGCCAGACCCGCCCAGGGGCCGCTGATGCCGGGGAAGTCGAGCTTGCCCCAGCCGTGCGCGAAGGAGCTGTGCGGCAGCGCGACGATGAACACGACCTGGAGCAGGATGTAGATCACCGAGCCGATCGCGACCGATCCGAGGGTCGCGCGGGGCAGGTCACGCTTCGGGTTGCGGCTCTCGCCGGCCAGCTGGATCGCCTGCTCGAAGCCGAGCAGCGCGAAGATGATGCCGCTGGAGCTGATCGCGCCGAGGATGCCCTTGGCGCCGAACGGGGCGAAGCCCTCGGACGTGAAGTTGCCCGGGTGGAAGTTGCCGATGGCGATGACGAAGATCGCGACGAGCGGGACGGCGATCTTCCACCAGGTGGCGGCGCTGTTGGTGTGCGCCAGGACTCGGACGCCGAGGAAGTTGACCGCGACGAAGACCGCCATCAGGACGACCGCGGTGATGATGCCGCTGGCCGTGAGCGTGCCGTTGGCGCGCTGCAGCCCGTCGGCCCAGCTCCAGTGCTTGGCGTAGCCGATCATGGCCTCGACCTCGATCGGTGCCACGGTGGCCGCCTGGAGCCAGGAGAACCAGCCGAACGACATGCCGGCCAGGCCGCCGAACGCGTAGTGCGGGTAGCGGGCCGTGCCGCCGGCCACGGGGAACATGCCGCCGAGCTCGGCGTGCACCAGCGCCAGCAGCACGATGGCCACCGCGCCGATCACCCACGAGATGATCGCCGCGGGACCGGCCACCACGACCGCCTTCTCGGCACCGAACAGCCAGCCGGAGCCGATGATGGAGCCCACGGAGGCCCACATCAGACCGATCAGGCCGACGTCGCGGCGCAGGCCGCCGGCCTGGACCGTGTCCATAGGCGCTGCATGGTCGACTTTCGCCATGTCAAGTGGCCTCTCAGATCGTAAACGCGGAATTAACGGGGAAGGAGGCCACAGGCTAGGAACGCTTTCCGCATCGGCAAAAGGCTACTTACCAAATCTTGACCCAGGATCTTGTCCGTCTTGGGGACAGACTTCGCACAGGTCAGACGCCTAGTCGAATGTCAATATTCAGCGGAGGATTGTGATGAAGGAGGAGTAACACTAGGTCAAGAGGGGAATTTCGATCGCCGGGCACCGGTCCATGACCATCTCAAGACCCGCTGCCCGGGTCCGCGCCCAGGCAACCTCGTCGACGACACCGAGCTGGAACCAGACCGCCCCGGCCCCCTTCGCGACGGCCTCGTCGGCCACCGCTCCGGCCAGCGAGCCGTTGACGAAGACGTCGACCACGTCCACCTCGAACGGGATGTCCGCGAGAGAGGCGTAGCCGCGCTCGCCGTGCACCGTCTCCGCCTTCGGATGCACGGGCACGATCCGTTTGCCGTAGCGCTGCAGCACCTGCGCCACGCCGTACGCGGCCCGGCTGCGGTTGGCGGACAGGCCGACCACGGCCCAGGTGTCACCCAGCTCGGTCAGGATCTTGCGGATGGTCTCTTCGTCGCCGTACACGGCCGCCTCCTCGGGCTGAGCGGGGGAACTCCCGTCGGGGCAACAGTGCCCGTCAGCTGCGGATTCCCGCCCCGGCGGCCCGCCACGGTGTCCGGAATCGGCGCAAGGTGCCTGCGTACGGCCGCTCGCGCGCCTACGCTCGGGCCGTGCTGCACATCCTCGACGCCCGAACCGGTGAGCCCGCCTCCGCCGCGCCCGCCCGCCGCGGCCTGACCCGCATCGAGGCCTACGCCTCGGGCCTCGACCTGACCGCCCTGCGTGTGCTGCTCACCGCCGACCTGCTGGTCCGCGCCCTGGAACTCGGCGGCACCCCCGTCTGGACCATCCTCACCGCGCCCCACCGGCACGCGGAGCTGCGCACCGCCGCGACGACCCTGGCCATCCGCCCCTTCGAGGACGGCCGCGACCTCGCATCCGGGCTGGGCGAGGCCCAGGTGATCCACGTCGTGGCGGAGAGCACCGAGGACCCCCCTGGCGAGGGTCCCCTGCTGGCCGTCGCCCCGGTGGCCTGGGCGGCCGCGGAGCCGCCCGACCCACTCGATCTCCCGGTCCTCCTCTCCGACCCCACCTCCCTGCGCCTCGCCCTCCTCTCCGTGCCGCGGAACACGGCGGTACGGCTGGACGACGGCCGGCTCGAGGAGGCCGCGCAGGCCCTGGCCCACTGGCGGCGCGCCGTCGCCGGATGGGCGCGGCAGCCCTCGCGGCCGGTGCCCGACGAGGTCCGGGCGCGTCTGCGGTCGGCCTGGGAGGACGATCTGGATCTGCCCGGGGTGCTGGACGTGCTGCGGGATGTGGAGCGTGCGCCGGGGCTGCCCGACGGGGCCCGGTTCGAGACGTACGTCTACGCGGACCGCCTGCTCGCCCTCGACCTCGCCCGTGACCTCGGCAGGTTCGCATGATCGAGCGTGCGGGTGCGGGCCCGCTGCGCCGGCTGGTCGTCCTGCGGCACGCCAAGTCGGCCTGGCCCGAGAACGTCGAGGACCACCGGCGTCCGCTGGCACCGCGCGGCCTGCGGGACGCCCCGGCGGTCGGCCGCGCCCTCGCCGAGGGCGACTGCCTGCCCGACCTCGCCCTGTGCTCCACCGCCGTGCGAGCCCGCCGTACCTGGGAGCTGGCCTCCGGCCAGTGGGGCACTCCGCCGCCGGTGCGCTACGACCGGAGGCTGTACGCGGCCGACGCGAGCGACCTCCTGGACGTCGTGCACGAGACGCCGCGCGAGGTGGAGACGCTGCTGCTCGTCGGCCACAACCCGGCTCTGGAGGAGCTGATCGTGGAGCTGGCCGGGGACGGACTGGACGACACGCTCGACCGGGTGCGGGTGAAGTTCCCGACCTCCGCGATCGCCGTGCTGGCCTGGCGCGGCACCGGCTGGCCGGCCCTCGCCCCCGGCACGGCCCTGCTGACGTCGTTCACCGTGCCGCGCGGAAGGAAGACGCAGGACCAGGAGTAGCGGAAGGAAGGCGCAGGACCAGGAGTAGCGGAAGGAAGGCGCAGGACCAGGAGTAGCGGAAGGAAGGCGCAGGACCAGGAGTAGCGGAAGAGCAGGAGCACGGGAGCAGAAGAAGAGGGGAGCGGCACGGAGGGCTCGCGCCGCTCCGCATAGGCTGGCGTGATGCAGGACGAGTACCGCACAGTGGCCCGCGCGGGCGTGCACGAGACCGAGATCAACCGCTCCCGCTTCCTGTGCGCCCTCGCCCCGGCGGCCACCGAACAGGAGGCCCAGGAGTTCATCGCCTCCGTCCGCAAGGAGCATGCCGACGCCTCCCACAACTGCTGGGCGTACGTCATCGGCGCCCAGGCGGCCGTGCAGAAGGCCGGCGACGACGGCGAGCCGGGCGGCACGGCGGGCGTCCCGATGCTCCAGATGCTGCTGCGCCGCGACATGCGGTACGTCGTCGCCGTCGTCACCCGCTACTACGGCGGGGTCAAGCTGGGCGCCGGCGGGCTCATCAGGGCCTACGGCGGAGCGGTCGGCGAGGCCCTGGACGAGCTGGGCACGCTCACCCGGCGCCGGTTCCGGCTGGCCACGGTGACCGTCGACCACCAGCGCGCGGGCAAGGTCCAGAACGACCTGCGCTCCACCGGACGTGAGGTCCGGGACGTCCGCTACGGCGAGGCCGTCACCATCGAGATCGGCCTGCCGGACGCCGACGTGGACGCCTTCCGTGCGTGGCTCGCCGATGTGACGGCGGGCACGGCCGGCTTCGAACTGGGCGGAGAAGCCTACGGAGATGCATGACTTTTTTCGTTAAACGGGCATAACGGGCTCCTGGTGGGCGGGTCATGACGGGCTGGTACGGGCGTAACCGCCCGTGATGTCAGACCCGGCCGTTAGTCTCGGGGATCATGAGACTCCTGCACACGTCCGACTGGCATCTCGGCCGGGCCTTCCACCGGGTGAGCATGCTCGGGGCCCAGGCCGAGTTCATCGGTCACCTCGTCACCACCGTGCGCGAGCGCGCGGTGGACGCCGTGGTCGTGTCGGGAGACGTGTACGACCGCGCGGTGCCCCCGCTCGCCGCGGTCGAGCTGTTCGACGACGCCCTGCAGCGCCTCGCGGACCTCGGCGTGCCGACCGTGATGATCTCGGGCAACCACGACTCGGCCCGCCGGCTCGGCGTCGGCGCCAGACTCATCGACCGCGCGGGCATCCATCTGCGCACCGAGCCGTCCGCCGTCGGCACCCCGGTCGTACTGCCGGACGCCCACGGCGACGTGGCCTTCTACGGTCTGCCGTACCTTGAGCCCGCCCTGGTCAGGGACGAGTTCGCGGTGGAGAGGGCGGGGCACGAGGCCGTGCTCGCCGCCGCCATGGACCGGGTCCGTGCCGACCTCGCCACCCGCGCCCGGGGCACCCGCTCCGTCGTCCTCGCCCACGCCTTCGTCACCGGCGGCCGGGCCAGCGACAGCGAGCGGGACATCACCGTCGGCGGCGTGGCCGCCGTGCCGGCCGCCGTCTTCGACGGCGTCGACTACGTGGCGCTGGGGCATCTGCACGGCTGCCAGACGCTCACCGACCGGGTGCGCTACGCCGGCTCCCCGCTCGCGTACTCCTTCTCCGAGGCCGACCACCACAAGAGCATGTGGCTCGTCGACCTGGACGCCGACGGCTCCGTCACCGCCGAGCGCGTCAGCTGCCCGGTGCCCCGCCCGCTGGCCCGCGTCCGGGGCACCCTCGACGACCTCCTCGGCGATCCCGGACTGGCCCGCCACGAGGACGCCTGGGTCGAGGCCACGCTCACCGACCCCGTCCGCCCCGCCGACCCCATGGCCCGGCTCACCGAGCGCTTCCCGCACGTCCTCAGCCTGGTCTTCGCCCCCGAGCGGACCCCGGACGATCCCCAGGTGTCGTACGCCCGACGGCTCGCGGGCCGCAGCGACCAGCAGGTCGCCCAGGACTTCGTGGCCCATGTGCGCGGCGCCGGACCGGACCTCAGGGAGACGGCCGTGCTCGGCGAGGCCTTCGACGCGGTGCGCGCCGACGCCGTCGTGCGGGAGGTGGCGCGGTGAGGCTGCACCGGCTCGACATCACCGCCTTCGGGCCCTTCGGCGCGACGCAGACGGTCGACTTCGACACCCTGTCCGCCGCCGGACTGTTCCTGCTGCACGGCCCCACCGGCGCCGGCAAGACCTCCGTCCTGGACGCCGTCTGCTACGCCCTCTACGGCTCCGTCCCCGGCGCCCGCCAGAGCAGCCAGGGCGTGAATCTGCGCAGCGACCACGCCGAGGCGGGCACCCGCACCGCGGTCCGGCTCGAACTCACCGTCGCGGGGCGGCGGCTGGAGATCACCCGGCAGCCGCCGTGGGAGCGGCCCAAGCTGCGGGGCAAGGGCACGACGGTCGACAAGGCCCAGACCTGGCTGCGCGAGTACGACGCCCCGGCCGGCACCTGGAAGGATCTCAGCCGCTCCCACCAGGAGATCGGCGAGGAGATCACCCAGCTGCTGGGCATGAGCCGCGAGCAGTTCTGCCAGGTCGTCCTGCTGCCCCAGGGCGACTTCGCCCGCTTCCTGCGCGCCGACGCCGAGGCCCGCGGCCGCCTGCTGGGCCGGCTCTTCGACACCCAGCGCTTCGCCGACGTCGAGAAGCGGCTCGCCGAGCGCCGGCGCACGACCGAGGCCCGGGTGCGGGAAGGCGACGCCACACTTCTCGCGGACGCCCACCGCATGCAGCAGGAGGCGGGCGACGCCATGGAGCTGCCCGAGCTGAGCCCCGGCGAGCCGGGCCTGGCCGAGACCGTCCTGGAGGCCGCCGCCGTCGCCCGCAGCACCGCCCGCGAACGCCTCACCGTTGCCCACTGCCTCCTGAGCACCGCCGAGTCCGCCCACGCCACGGCTCGGCACGCCCTGGGCGACCTACGTGAACTCGCCCGCCTGCAGGACCGGTTCGCCGAGGCGCGTCGGCGCGCCGAACTCCTTCAGGAGCGGGCCGGCGCGCACCACGAGGCACAGCGGCGCATGGAGCGCGCCCGCAAGGCGGAGACCGTGGCACCCGCCCTGGAGCTGCGGGACGCCGTCGAGACCGAGCACCACAGGGCCGCCGAGAGCGAGGCACGCGCGCGCGGGACGCTCCCCGACACTTTCGCCGACGCCGGCCCCGCGGGCCTCGCGGCCGCCGCGCGCACCGCCGCCGAGCAGCTGGGCGGCCTGGAATCGGCCCGGCGCGCCGAACGGCGGCTCGCCGAACTGGTCGACGAGCGGGCCGGACTGGAGCGGCAGGAACGCGCCGACGAGGACGTACTGCGCGAGGCCGAGGCCTGGCTCGCCGACTGGGACACCACACGCGCGGCCCTGCAGACCCGTATCGAGTCCGCCCAGGAGGCAGCCACCCGCGCCGAACAGCTCTCCGTCCAGCGCGAACCCGCGCGGCGGCGCCTCAACGCCGCCCGCACCCGCGACGAGTTGGCCGCCGACCTGGAAGAGGCGCGGCGCCGTGCGCTCGCCTCCGGACAGCGGGCACTGGACGCGCGCACCCACTGGCTCGACCTCAGGGAACAGCGCCTGAACGGCATCGCCGCCGAACTGGCGGCCCACCTCACCGACGGCGATCCCTGCGCCGTCTGCGGAGCCACCGAACATCCCGCGCCCGCCCGCAAGGTCGCCGGACACGTCGACCGCGAGGCCGAGGAGCGCGCGCTCGCCGCCTGCCGGCGGGCCGACGAACAGCACACAGAGGACGAGCGCCGTCTCGGCGTCGTACGCGAGGCCCTGGCCGCCGCCACCGCCGAGGCCGGCGACACTCCGACAGCCCGGCTCGCCGCCGAGGCCGACACACTGGAACAGGGGTACGCGCGCGCCCGCCGCGACGCCTCGGCCCTGCACACGGCCCACGAGGAGCTGCGCAGGGCCGAGCACGAGCGCGAGCGGCGCCTGGCCGACCGCCAGCAGGCCGCCCTGCGGACCGCCTCCCGGCTCACCCGCCGCGAGAGCCTGGAGCACGAACGGACAGCCCTGGAGGACGAGCTGGCACAGGCGCGCGGAGCCGCCGACAGCGTGGCCGCCCGGGCCGCACAGCTGGAGCGGCAGACGGCGCTGCTCACCGACGCCGCCGATGCCGCGCGCGCCGCCGAGGACGCGGCCCAGCGGCTCAAGGACGCCGACGCCCGTCTCGCCGACGCCGCCTACCGCGCGGGCTTCGACACCCCGCAGGCCGCGGCCGCCGCCCTCCTGGACGACGCCGCCCACCGCGAGCTGCAACACCGCCTGGACGACCGGCAGTCGGAGGAAGCCGCCGTACGGGCCGTCCTGGCCGAGGCCGACACCGCGGCCGCCGCCCAGCAGCCGCCCGCCGAGCTGGCCACGGCGGAGCGGACCGCGGCCGAGGCGGAGCGGCGCCTGCGCACGGCGGCCTCCGCGCGCGACGCGGCCGCCCGCTGCTGCACCGAACTGGACCGGCTCTCCGCCCGCGCCACCGAAGGCGTACGCCTCCTCGCCCCACTGCGCGAGGAGTACGACCGGGTGGCCCGCCTGGCCGCCCTCACCGCGGGCACCTCGGCCGACAACGAACGCAAGATGCGCCTGGAGTCGTATGTCCTGGCGGCCCGTCTGGAACAGGTCGCGGCCGCCGCCACGGTGCGTCTGCAGCGCATGTCCTCCGGCCGCTACACCCTCGTCCACTCGGACGACCGCAGCGGCCGCGGCCGCAGCGGTCTCGGGCTGCATGTCGTGGACGCCTGGACCGGCCGCGAGCGGGACACGGCCACCCTGTCCGGCGGCGAGACCTTCTTCGCCTCGCTCGCCCTCGCCCTCGGCCTGGCCGACGTCGTCACCGACGAGGCCGGAGGCGTCCGGCTGGACACCCTCTTCATCGACGAGGGCTTCGGCAGCCTCGACGACCAGACCCTCGACGAGGTCCTCGACGTCCTCGACTCCCTGCGCGAACGCGACCGCAGCGTAGGCATCGTCAGCCATGTCGCGGACCTCCGCCGGCGGATCCACGCACAGTTGGAGGTGGTGAAGGAGAGAACGGGGTCCGCCCTGCGCCTCCGGGGTGCCGGGTGAGGTCAGTGGCCCAGTGGCCGTCGGGGCAGGGGCGAGGAGTACACCACGCTGGTGGTCACCGAACCCAGGGCGCCGATCCTCCCCGATATCTCTTCCAGGTGAGGCATGGACCGCGCGGCCACCTTGATGACGAAGCAGTCGTCGCCGGTCACATGGTGCGCCTCCAGGATCTCCGGGGTCGCGGCCACCAGGTCGTGGAACGGCTTGTAGTTGCCGTTCGGGTACCTCAGGCGCACAAACGCGAGGATCGACAGGCCCAGGCGCTCGGGGTCCACGACCGCCGCATAGCCCTGGATGACGCCGGCCTCCTCCAGGCGGCGCACCCGCTCGGTCACCGCGCTCGGTGACATCGCGACGGCGCGCGCCAGCTCGGCGTAGCTGGCGCGTCCGTCCCGCTGGAGGACATCGAGGATGCGCCAGTCGGTGGCGTCCGGGGAATACGCGGTCATCCTGGATGAATAGCAGGGGGATCCCCGGCCGATCAAGGGGAAGGCCGGGGATCGTGCCTTCCGGGGACAGGTCCGGGGTCATAGATTTTCAGCCATGACCACCGACACCCTGAACCCCGTCCTGCGCGTCGCCCCCGCCGCGCCCGCCGAAGCCGCCGCCCACTTCCGGGCGAGCCTCGCCTTCCACGCCGACGTCTCCGACGTGGCCGCCTCGCTCGCGGCCGGGGGCGACCCCGGCTTCGTCCTGGTCGACTCCCGCTCCACCGAGAGCTGGGACCAGGGGCACATCCCCGGCGCGCTGCACCTGCCGACCGCACTCGTCCCCGAACAGGCCGAGCAGTTCCTCGACAAGTCCGTGCCGGTGGTGACGTACTGCTGGGGTCCCGGCTGCAACGGCGCCACGCGCGCCGCCCTCGCCCTGGCCGAACTCGGCTACCGGGTCAAGGAGATGCTCGGCGGCTTCGAGTACTGGGTCCGGGAGGGCTTCGGGTACGAGACCGGGCAGGGGCCCGCGCACCGGGAAGCCGATCCGCTGACCGCCCCCGTGGAAGGCGCGTGCGGCTGCTGACTCCCGTCCGTGTAGGTTCTGCCCATGGCTCGATACGCGGATCCGGGCGCGCTGGAGTGGGTGGAGTCGGGCGGCGGCCCGCTGATAGCGGTGCCCGAGACGGTGCTGCCGTTCTGGTCGGGCGCCGACAGCGAGGAACTCGCCACGGACTACGACCGGGCCTGCGAGGTCGACGGCTACGTCGGCCTGCTCCCGGTCGGCGACAGCGTGGCCCTCGTCTTCGGTGACGAACCGGCCGCCACCTCCTACCTGCCCGCCCACGGAACCTTCGTGCGCTGGTCCGCCGCGCATTCCGAGGAGGAACTGCTGGCCCTGGTGCCCGCCGCACTCGACGCGGCCGTGTGGGAGCCCGAGATCCGCTGGGAGGTGCCCGGCCCGGTGGTGCTGTTCGACTCGGCCTGGCCGGGCGCCGCCGCCGACAGCGAAGAACACCTGAGAGTCGCGCTGGAACCGGGCCCGTACGCGGTGCGCGCCGCGTACGCCCGGCCGGGACCGGAGACCTGGGTCGGCCTGGTCCGGCTCAGACGGCTCGCCCGCTGACCCGGCCGCGGACGGGGGTGCCCCGGCGCACGCTCCGTCCGCGCGGTGAAGAGGTCAACGCAGCCCGTCGAACGCGATGTTCAGATGCCGCGGGCCGCGCAGCACCGCGTTCTTCCGGTAGGGCGGCGGGTCCTCCACCAGACGGGGATTCTCCAGCCGCCGGGCCAGTGCGGACAGGGCGAGCTGGGCCTCCTGGCGGGCCAGCGGAGCGCCGAAGCAGCTGTGGATACCGCTGCCGAAGCCGAGGTGCTGGATGTCGTCGCGGTCCGGGTCGAACCGGTCGGGGTCCTTGAACCGCTCCGGGTCCCGGTTGCCCGCGGCGAGCACGAGCCAGATCCGCGCCCCCTTGGGAATGGTGACACCGCGCACCTCGATGTCGGTGATGCAGGTGCGCTGGGGGAGGAGCTGCACGGGCGGCTCGTAGCGCAGCAGCTCCTCGACGATCTTGACGGAAAGGCCCGGGTCGTCGCGCAGCCGTTCCAGGTACGCGGGGTGGCGCAGCAGCGTGAGCATGCCGTTGGTGATCAGGTTGACCGTGGTCTCGTGACCCGCGATGAGCAGCAGCACGGAGGTGGCGAGCAGCTCCATCGTCGTCATGGCGCCGTCCGGACCGTGGCTGGTCACCAGGTCGGAGAGCATGTCGTCACGCGGCTCCTTGGTGCGCTGCTCGGCCAGCCCGGCGAGGTACATGCCCAGCTGCATCCGCGACTCCTGCGCGGTCCGCAGGAACTCGGCGTCGCCGCTCTGGCGCGTCTCCGGGTCCAGGGCGGCGACGATCGGGTCCACCCAGGCACGGAAGCGCGGCTCGTCCTCGCGCGGCACCCCGAGCACCCGGCAGATCGCGGTGACCGGGAAGGGGTAGGCGAACTGGTCGACCAGGTCGATCTGGTGCGCGTCCCCGAAACCGTCGATCAGACCGTCGACGACCCGTCCGAGGTCGTCGCGCATGGACTCGATGCGGTGGGGCCGGTGCGGCGGACCGAAGGAGCTGTTGGCGATCCGGCGCAGCCGGTCGTGCTCCGGCGGGTCGAGCCGGATGAAGCTCGGCGGCAGTCCGGTCTGCTCCGGGTCGGTCAGCTCGTCGGGGCCCGCGGCGGTGAGATTGGTGGCGTCCGAGCTGATCCGCGGGTCGTGGAGCAGGCCCTCGATGTCCCAGTACGAGCTGATGGCGTACGGGCCGTCCTCCTCCTCGTGCAGCACCGGCGTCTTGCGGAGCTCCTCGTACAGCGGATACGGGTTGGCGCGATTCGCGAAGTCGGTGATCTGGCCCAGGAGCGAGGCGTGCGTCATGAGGGGTCCTTGGGGCGTGGAGGTCCGTCGGGTGGAGGGCGGTGGCCGGTGCCGGTCAGTGGCCCGGGGTGAAGACCAGCTGCCGGTCGGTCGGTGAGTAGCCGCTGAGGGTCACGGTCGGGCCGTGGGTCGGCAGGGACGGGTCGGGGAAGTCGGCCGGGACCGGCTTGCGGCCCTCGGGACGGCGGTCCACGGTCGGGTACTCCACCGGGAACGGCGCACCCCGCTCGATCTCCCGCTGGTAGAACTCCAGCCACCGGGTGTTGTCGAAGCTCACGGCGGCGACGATGCGGCCCTTGTAGCCGTAGACGCCGACGAACCGGCGCTCGGCGAGCGAGCCCTGCGTGATCATCAGCTCCTCGCCCATGGGCGGGACGCCGACCGACTTGATGTTCACGCCGAACATCGACGACCAGAAGGCGGGCACCCACAGGTGCGGCCGGCGCTCGCTGCTGGGGCTGATCATGTTGTGCGCGGCGACCTCGGCCTGGGCCACGGCGTTGCCCCAGTGCTCCAGCGAGAGGAACTGGTAGCCGAACAGCGCGTGCGGGGACCGCGCGACGTCACCCGCGACGAAGACGTCGTCGGTGACGATGCCCCGGAAGTCGAAGGCCCGGCAGCCCGCGTCGCAGGCGACGCCGCGGGGGCCCGCGCCGATCCCCGACCCCTTCAGCCATTCGGTGTTGCGCTGCGAACCCAGCGAGACGACCACCACGTCCGCTTCGACGATGCTCTCGTCGGACAGATGGACGGCCCGCACCCTGCCGACCGAGTCGCCCTCCAGCGAGGTCACCATGACCCGGGTGCGCAGATCCACGCCGTTCTCGGTCTGCAGGTCGGCGGCGACCTCGCCGATGACCCCGCCGAGGGCGCCCACCAGCGGGCCACCGGCCCGCTCCGCCACCGTGACCTGGATGCCCATCTCCCGGCAGGCCGAGGCCACCTCCGAACCGGCGAATCCGGCGCCGATGATGAACACCCTGCGGGGCCCGGCCTTCAGCCGCTGGAGCAGCCCGGCCGCGTCGTCGCGGGTGCGCAGCAGGAAGACGCCGTCCAGCCGCGCCTCCGTCTCCTTCGGCCAGGGCCGGGCGCGCACCCCGGTCGCGATGAGCAGCCGGTCGAACTCCACCTCGTCGCCGTCGGCGAGCCGTACCCGCTTGGCCGTCAGGTCGAGTCCGGTCGCCGCGACACCGAGCCGCCACTTCGCGTCGATCTCCCGGCGGTGGGGCAGCTCGGTGTGGTGCGGCGAGGCCTTGCCCAGCAGGACGCCCTTGGACAGCGGCGGGCGGTCGTAGGGCTCGTACGGCTCGTCACCGATCAGCGTGAGTTCACCGCCGAAACCCTCCGCGCGCAGGGTCTCGGCGGCCCGCAGACCGGCCAGCGAGGCGCCCACGATCACGATCCGGCCCTCGCGCCGGAGCCACTCAAGGTAGTCAGTGACCATCGGAGGCCTCCCGGCCGGATGCGGCACCGTCTCCCGTGCCGTCCAGCCCGTCCGCGGTGATCGCCTGCACCGGGCAGGCGGCGACGGCGCGCGCCAGCCGCTCCCGCTGTTCCTCCTCGGCCCGCGGGTTGTAGATCAGCGACTCCTCGCCGTGCATCGCGAAGACGTCGGGCGCGAGGAACGCGCACTGGGCGTATCCCTGACATTTGTTGAGATCGACGACGAGCCTCATCGACGCTCCGCCCTTCCGGTGGCCAGGTCCGGTGCGTACCACCACGTTTCGCGCGGGCATCCCCGGACGGCGGTCATGTCCCGTTCGCCAGCATGGGAGCGGCGACGGGGCCGCGCGCGCGGGGGCACGCCGTTCGGGTGAGCGGCCGCGCGGCCGCGCTCCGGCGGGCGCCGGTCCGGTCATTCCGGCGCGGCAGCCCGTGATCCGGCGCGATGGCCGGCCACGAGGATGTGGACGCTGAGCACCAGCGACCAGGCGGGGAAGACCAGCTCCGCCCAGGGGACGTTCGACGAGACGAAGAGCAGCGTCAGGGCGGTGAGGTAGCCCAGGAAGGTCAGCCAGCGCGGCAGCACGCCGAGACGGTGTCCGATCACCGACATCGAGGACACGAAGACGGCCGCCATCCGCATCGCGTATCCCGTCATCAGCGTGTACGCGAGATGCCGGCCGAAGTCCCAGGCGGACGGCACGGGCGTGCCACCGGAGGGGTGCGCGAGCGCGAGTACGGCGGCGGCCGCCGCGGCCGCCCCGTACATCGTGGCGGTGAAGACGACGCCGCTGCCGAGGAAGACGGTGGCGAGGAATCTGTCCTCGGCCGCCCCGACGTGGGCCCGTACGGCGCCGATGAACCACAGGAAGAAGATGCCGGCGAACGGTACCAGCGCGAGGGCGGTCTGCACCGCGCTGCGCCGCCCGGGGTTCGTGAACCCCTGGACGGTGACCGCGTCGGCCCCTTCGGGAATCCCCAGCCGGATCAGTACGATCGCCGCGGCCAGCAGCAGCGCGAAGACGACTCCGGCCAGCCCCGCGGCGCGCGGGGTCTCCAGCGCCTCCTGCCCCGGCCCCTTTCCCTGCATGCCCGGCCCGCCTCCTCCGCATCGCCCCCGTACACCAGCAAGCCGCTTGCCCACCCCGCCCGCCACCGGGAGACGGCCGTACGGCCGAGCGCCGAGCGGGGCGGCTGTGCGGGGCGTGTGCGGGGCGGCTGTGCGGGCGTGTGCGGGGTGGCTGCGTGGGGTGGCCGTGCCGGGCGTGCGCGGGGTGCCCGGGGCGTATGCGGAGCGCGTGGGGTCTGTGGGGCGCGCTGTCCTGTCCTGTGCGCCGGACGACCCGGCCCGGCTCATCGCGTGGCCGACCACCGACAAGCCGGGCCGGGTCACCGGCCAGGTCATCAACTCGGAGAGAGGTTCCGGCGTTGAGACCCAGGGAAGGTCAGAGCCGGGACAGCTCGTCCACCAGCGTGTCCAGGCCCAGCGACCCCTGCGAGAGGGCCGCCATGTGCCAGGCCTTCAGGTCGAAGGCCTCGCCGTGCCGCTCGCGGGCGTTCTTCCGGCCCAGCAGCCATGCCCGCTCACCGAGCTTGTAGCCGATCGCCTGGCCCGGAATCGTCAGGTACCGGGTCAGCTCGCTCTCCACGAAGTCCGCGGGCCGGCTGCTGTGCGCGCCGAAGAACTCCTGCGCCAGCTCCGGGGTCCAGCGCTCACCGGGGTGGAAGGGCGAGTCCGCCGGGATCTCCAGCTCCAGGTGCATGCCGATGTCGACGATCACCCGGGCCGCCCGCATCATCTGCGCGTCCAGGTAGCCGAGCCGCTCCTCGGGATCGGTGAGGTAGCCCAGCTCGTCCATCAGCCGCTCCGCGTACAGCGCCCAGCCCTCGGCGTTGGCGCTCACCCCGCCCACCGTGGCCTGGTAGCGGGAGAGGTCCTCGGCCACGTGCGCCCACTGTGCGAGCTGCAGGTGATGCCCGGGCACACCCTCGTGGTACCAGGTGGACACCAGGTCGTACACCGGGAACCGGGTCTGCCCCATCGTCGGAAGCCAGGTCTGGCCGGGACGCGAGAAGTCCTCCGACGGGGCCGTGTAGTACGGGGCCGCGGCGCCGCCGGGAGGGGCGATGCGGGACTCCACCTTCCGCACCCGCTCGGCGAGTTCGAAGTGCGTGCCGTCCAGATCCTCGATGGCCCGGTCCATCAGGCCCTGCAGCCACTCCCGGACCTCGTCGACGCCCTCGATGTGCCGGCCGTGCTCGTCCAGGTGCGCCAGCGCCACCCACGGCGTCCCGGCACCGGGCAGGATCTTCTCCGCCTCCTGCTTCATCTCGCCGAGGATGCGGTGGAACTCCGACCAGCCGTACGCGTACGCCTCGTCCAGGTCCAGGTCGGTGCCGTTGAAGTAGCGGGACCAGCGGGCGTACCGCTCGCGGCCCACCGTGTTCGGGGCGCCCTCGACGGCCGGCGCGTACACGTCCCGCATCCAGTCCCGCAGCTCCACCAGGGCGGCGGTCGCCGCACGGGCCGCCTCGTCCAGCTCCGTGCGCAGCGTGTCCGGACCCGCGGCGGCGAAGTCCTCGTACCAGCCGCGGCCCTTGCCGTCGGTGTCCGACCATTCGGTGAGCTGCCCGATGAAGGTCGTGGTCGGCCGCGGTGCCGCGTACAGCTTGCGCTCCAGACCGAGCGCCAGGGACTCCCGGTAGCCCGCGAGCGCGGCCGGCACCGCGCGCAGCCGCTCGGTGACCGCCGCCCAGTCCTCCTCCGTCTGCGTCGGCGTCACCGTGAAGATGTCCCGCACCGAGTGGCCGGGAGTGTCCATGTTGCCGACCGCGCGCAGATGCTCGTCGGCCTCGTGCACGGCCAGCTCGGCGGTCAGCCGCTCGCGCAGCAGCCGCCCGCAGCGACGCTCGACGTCACTGTCCGCGCCCGGGAGCCGTTCGGCCTCGTCGAGCTTGGCGAGGGTGGTCCGTGCCAGCTCCGCGAGGGCCTCCTGGCCCTGCGGCGAGTAGTCGGGCAGCCTGCTCGAACTCTCCTTCACACCGAGGTAGGTACCGGTGACGGGGTCGAGGGCGATGAGGTCGTCCACGTATGCGTCGGCGACCTGGCGGGGCAGCAGGCTCTGGATCTCAGACATGCCGCCCATCCTCGTACGGGGAGTATCCCTGCGTCACCCGTGTATTACTGATTCAGCTCAGGGCGTGGCCGGAGGCAGCAGGGGCCCGCAGTCCCATTGCTGGAAGATCAACCGGGTCTCCACCCGGGCCACTTCCCGGTGAGCCGTGAACTCGTCCAGCACCAGCCGCTGGAGATCCGTCATGTCCGCGACGGCCACATGCACCAGGTAGTCGTCCGGCCCGGTCAGATGGAACACGCTCCGGGACTCCGGCAGCGCCCGGATCCGTTCCACGAACGGCCCCACCAGCTCCCGCCGGTGCGGTCTGACCTGCACCGACAGCAGGGCCTCCAGGCCACGCCCGAGTCTGGCCGGATCCAGCCGCAGCTGATGCCCGAGGATCACGCCCGAGCGGCGCAGCCGGGTCACCCGGTCCAGACAGGTCGACGGCGCCACCCCCACCTGAGCGGCGAGGTCCCGGTAGGTGGCCCGGGCGTCGTTCTGCAACAGCCGCAGCAGATGGAGATCCACCGGATCCAGTACGACGGATTCAGCCATTGGCCGAACGTAGCACGGTGTCGGGCCCCTGTGGGCCGTCCGGTGTTCAACCTTCCGCCATGGACGCAGCGAGCACGGGTGCCTACGACGCCGTACGCACCGCATCGAGAGCACTGGCCACTGAGGCCGTGCACGCAGGCCGTGACGACCTGGCCCGGCAGGGGCTGCACGCTCCGCCGATCGACCTCTCCACCACTTACCCCTCCTACGACAGCCGGGCCGAGGCCGCCCGCATCGACGCCTTCGCCACCGACGGCGCCGACCCGGTCGGTCCGCCCGTCTACGGCCGCCTCGGCAATCCGACCGTCGCCCGCTTCGAGACCGCGCTCGCCCGTCTGGAGGGCACGGAGTCCGCCGTCGCCTTCGCGAGCGGCATGGCCGCGCTCAGCGCGGTCCTGCTCGCCCGGTCCGCCATGGGCCTGCGCCATGTGGTCGCGGTACGGCCCCTGTACGGCTGCAGCGACCATCTGCTGACCGCCGGGCTCCTCGGCACCGAGGTGACCTGGACCGACCCGGCCGGCGTCGCCGACGCGCTGCGGCCCGACACCGGTCTGGTGATGGTCGAGTCCCCGGCCAACCCGACCCTCGCCGAGGTCGACCTGCGGGCCGTCGCCCACGCCTGCGGCTCGGTGCCGCTGCTCGCGGACAACACCTTCGCCACGCCCGTCCTGCAGCGTCCCGCCGAGCAGGGCGCACGGCTGGTGCTGCACAGCGCCACCAAGTACCTCGGCGGTCACGGCGATGTGCTGGCCGGGGTGGTGGCCTGCGACGAGGAGTTCGCCGGACGGCTTCGGCAGATACGTTTCGCCACCGGCGGTGTGCTGCATCCGCTCGCGGGCTACCTGCTGCTCAGAGGCCTGTCCACGCTGCCCGTGCGGGTCCGGGCCGCCTCAGCGAGCGCCGCCGTGCTGGCCCGCCGGCTCGCCGCGGACCCGCGCGTCGCCCGTGTCTGCTATCCGCGCCTGGGCGGGGCGATGATCGCCTTCGAGGTGAAGGGCGACCCGCACGAGGTGATCTCCCGGGTCCGGCTGATCACCCCGGCCGTCAGCCTGGGCAGCGTGGACACGCTCATCCAGCACCCCGCGTCCATCAGCCACCGGATCGTGGACGCCGACGACCGGCGCGGCGCCGGGGTGAGCGACCGGCTGCTGCGGCTGTCGGTGGGACTGGAGGACGTCGACGACCTGTGGATGGACCTGGACAACGCCCTGGGGGAGCGGACCCGGACGCCGGCACGGCGGCACGAGGCCGCCCGGCTCTGGGAGAACGCGGGCTGACGGCCACCGGAACGCCGACGGACCGGCGGTGGCCGGTGGAGCGTCGGCGGCTCGGCGGTGGTCGCTGTGACGCCGATCGCTCGGTGGTGGTCGCCGTGACGCCGGCGGCTCAGCGGTGGTCGGTGGAGCATCGATGGCCCGGCGGTGGCCGGTGGAGCATCGGCGGCCTGGCGGTGATTGCTGGAGCGTCGGCGGCTCGGTGGTGGTCGCTGTGACGCCGATCGCTCGGTGGTGGTCGCTGTAAAGCCGGTGCCTCGGTGGTGGTCGCCGCGATGCCGACGGCCCGATGGCGATCGCCGCGATGCCGACGGCCCGGCGGTGGCCGCCGGGCCGTCGGTCGTGCAGGGGCCTCAGTCGCGGCGGGCCGCTCCGTCGAGCCGCGCCCGGCCGTCGTACGGCGGCCGGGCCACGACCGCGGTGGCCTCCAGCCGGGCCGTGATGACCAGGGTGCCCTCCTCGATCTGGTAGTCCAGGGGCAGCCCGAGTCCGCGCATCGCCGCGACCATCCCCGTGTTGGAGGCCTGGGTCACGGCGTACACGCTCTCGCAGCCCGCCTCCACCGCCATCGCCACCAGGCGGCCGAGCAGTTCGGCGCCGATGCCCCGCCGCTGCCACTCGTCCTCGATCAGCAGCGCGACCTCGGTCTCGTCGCCGTCCCACAGCAGATGCCCGAGGCCGACGATGCGGCCGGAGGCCGTCTGCACTGCGAGCGTCCGCCCGAAACGGGGGCTGAGCAGGTGGTTCAGATAGCGTTCGGCGTCGACGACCGGGCCGTGGTAGCGCAGGCCGAGGGTGCGCTGCGAGCACCGCTCGTGCATCGCCCTCGCCGCGGCAAGGTCCCCGGTGTCCACCCGGCGCACGGTGATGTCGTTGCCCTCGGGCAGCGTCAGCACGTCCTGGCTGCGCGGGATCCGCGGGCCGAGCCGGCTGTCCAGCTCCACCAGGGCCCTGGCCCGCGCGAACTCGGTCGGCGTGAACGGCAGGTACGGCCGCTCCACGGTGAGCACGCCGCCCTCCGGCGCCCGCAGCCTCAGCACGGTGTCCTCGAGGACCCCCTCGACCGGCACGGGATCCGGGCCGCGGCCGCCGCCGACGGGTGTGGCGGGCAGCGAGCGGATCGTGCAGCGGCCCAGCAGCTGCCGCAGCGCCAAGGGCAGTTCCGCGGCGTCGAGCGCGGTGCGCGCGGCGAGACCGAGGACCCGGGTCGGGGCGTCCACCAGGTCGTGGGCGTCGGCCCGCTCGATCCAGGTGAAGGCGCCGCCGGCCAGCGAGACCACCCGCGTGATCTCGGTCGCCGTGAGCGCCTCGGGCGCCCGCAGCAGGAACTCGTCCACCGTGCCGTCGGCCAGCGGATGCGTCTGCAGGCTCAGGATGTCGACCCGCTGCCCGGCCAGCGCCGTGCACAGCGCGGCCAGCGAACCGGGCTCGTCCTTCACCGTCGTCCGCATCCGCCACAGCGCACTCGCCCCGGCCACGTCCTGCGCCGTCGCGTCCGCCTGCGCTGCGGGCCCGGCCGACCGCGGTGCGGCGGCCGGCCGGGCACCGGTATCGTCCGCGGGCGGTGCATGCCCGTGGCGCCGTGCCCACCAGGTGTGGAACCCCGCCGTCGCGGTCAGCACGATCGCCGAGATCACCAGCAGCGCCGGACCGTCGGGCCCGTGCCCGATCAGGTTCGCCACCGCGTCCGCCACTGCCACGGCGGTGAACAGGGCGGCGAGTTCGACGAGGTCCCGCCGCCAGTGGTGTACGGGCCGTCCGTGCCGGGCCCGGGTCACATGAGACATGTCTGGAGTCATGCACCCACTGTGAAGGAACGGTGTTGCGTGATCACGAACGGTTTGTGACCGATGAGTAAAGCGTGCCTTCGTCCTTTTTGTTGCATTTTCTACTGTTTCTGGGGGTCGGTCCGGACCGCGCGCCCCGGGCTGTGTGCCCTGGACCGTGTGCCCCCGACCGCTCGGCGCAGTCCGCCGCCACGGCCGGCAGGTCCCCCGAGCCTCCGTACCGCCCGGCCGCATCGGCCTCGCCCGCGCGTTACTGGCCCACCCGCCCCGGCTGCAGCGTCTGCGTGAACAGCACCGTGCCGTCCTGCTCGCGCAGCCGTACGGTGAGTTCACCGCTGCCGCCGTCGATGTCGACCTCGCCGAAGAACTGGTAGCCGCCGGCGGGTGACACGTTCGACGCGGTCGGCGCCTTCACGAACACCCGCTCCGGACCGAACGTTCCGTCCAGCGCGCTGGCCGGGAACGCACCGGCGTTCAGCGGCCCGGAGACGAACTCCCAGAACGGCTCGAAGTCGGTGAAGGCGGCCCGCGAGGGCTGGTAGTGCTGGGCCGAGGTGTGGTGCACGTCCGCCGTCAGCCACAGCGTGCCGGTGATCCGGTGGTGCTTGACGAAGCGCAGCAGCTCGGCGATCTGCAGCTCACGGCCGAGCGGGGCACCCGGGTCGCCCTGTGCCACCGCCTCGAAGTTCGCCTTGTTCTCCATCGGGTCGGGCACCACCAGGACGAGCGGCATGTCCGCGGCGATCACCTTCCACACCGCACGGGAACGGGACAGCTCCCGCTTGAGCCACTCCAGCTGCTCACGGCCCAGGATGCCCTGCGGGTCCGCCGTCTGGTCGTCGGCCGAGTTGGCGTTCCGGTAGGTCCGCATGTCCAGCACGAACACGTCCAGCAGCGGGCCCTGGCGCAGCACCCGGTAGACGCGGCCCTCCCGCGCACCCGGACGCAGCGTGGAGACCGGGAAGTACTCGCCGAACGCCCGCCGGGCACGCGCCGCCAGCACGTCGACGCTCTTCTCGGTGTACCGGGTGTCGGTGGAGGCGATGACCTCGCCCGGGTACCAGTTGTTGCGCACCTCGTGGTCGTCCCACTGGATGATCGACGGCACCTGGGCGTTGAACCGCCTGAGGTTGTCGTCGAGCAGGTTGTAGCGGAAGTTGCCCCGGTACTCCGCGAGCGTCTCGGCGACCTTCGCCTTCTCCTCGGTGGTGATGTTCCGCCAGGTGCTGCCGTCCGGCAGGTCCTGGGTGGCGGAGAGCGGGCCGTCCGCGTAGATGTTGTCGCCGCTGCACAGGAAGAAGTCCGGGTCCAGCTTGGCCATCGCGTCGTAGATCCGGTAGCCGCCGCGGTCGGGGTTGATGCCCCAGCCCTGACCGGCGAGGTCGCCCGACCACAGGAACCGCACGCCGTCCCGGCGGTGCCGGGACACCGTGCGGAAGGTGCCGGTCACGGGCTCGCCGGTGCGCCGCGGGTCGTCCGGGTCGGCGAGGAGCACGCGGTAGTGGATCTGCTCGCCGGAGGGCAGACCGTGCAGCCGCGTGGTGCCGGTGAAGTCCGTGCCGGCGCCCAGCAGCGGTCCCTGCCATCTGCGCGGGCTGCGGAACGACCCGGTGGCCGAGGTCTCCACGATCATCCGGGCCGGCCGGTCCGAACGCACCCACACCAGGCCCGAGTCGGCGCTCACGTCGCCGGTCTGCACGCCCCAGCCCGCCCCAGGGCGCCCGGAGAGGGCGAACGCCGGTTCCGCGCCGAGGCCGGCCGGCAGGGTCAGGGCCGCCGACGCGGCGAGCGAGCCGCGCAGCACGCTGCGGCGGCCGGGGAGCGGACGAGGGGTCATGGCTGCGCCTCCAGGAAAGGGATCCGGCCGGTGTGCAGAACCACACCTACTGGTGCGCTGCGGCGCGCACGCGAACCACAAGTGAACAGCGGGCCGCCCGGGCCCCGGTGGGATCCGGTCAGCCGGCGAGCGCCTCGGCCATCAGCCGTACGCCCGCCAGGATCCGCGCGGGCGGCAGATGCGCGTACCCGAGCACCAGCCGCACACCGTCCTCGTCGGCACCCGCGTGCGTGCGGGCACTGAGCGGGCGCACGGCGATCCCCGCGTCGGCGACCCGCTTCAGGAAGCCGTCCTGCGGGCCGTGACGTCCGGGGAGTTCGGCGATGGCGTGCAGACCCGCCGCGATCCCCGACACCCTCGCCCGCGGGAAGTGCTCGGCCAGCGCCGCGACCAGGACGTCGCGCCGCTCCCGGTAGGCACGCTGGCAGCGGCGCAGCTGCCGGTCGTAGTCACCGCGCTCCAGGAAGCGCGCGAAGGCCGCCTGGTCCAGGGAGGGATGACCGAGATCCATGGTCCGCTTGCGCTCCACGATCTCCTCCGTCAGCGCCGCGGGTACGAGCAGCCAGCCCAGCCGCAGTGCGGGCGCGAGGGACTTGCTGACCGAGCCCATGTAGGCGACGCGTTCCGGATCGAGGCCCTGGAGGGCGCCCACGGGAGCGCGGTCGTAGCGGAAGTCCCCGTCGTAGTCGTCCTCCAGCACCAGGCCGTCCACCGACCGCGCCCAGTCGAGCAGTTCGGTGCGGCGCCGCGCGGAGTACGCGATCCCGGTCGGGTACTGATGGGCGGGCGTCGTCACCACGGCCCGTACACCCGATGCGCCCAGCGGGCCGAGGGCCAGGCCGTCCTCGTCCAGCGGCAGGGGTACGGCGTCCAGACCGGCCGCCGCGTACAGGCCGTCGTGCTGGGGGCTGCCCGGGTCCTCGACCCCGATCGTGCGCATCCCGCGCGCGCGGAGCACGGATCCGACCAGGCTGCTCGCCTGGGCGACACCGGAGACGACCACGATCCGCTCCGGGTCGGCGACCACGCCCCGGCGGCGGGCGAGCAGCGCGGCGAGCGCGGTGCGCAGCCGGGGCAGCCCGCGCGGGTCCGGGTAGCCGAACTCGCCGTGCGGCAGTTCCGCCAGCACGGCGCGCTGTACGGCGGCCCAGGCGGCCCGCGGGAACAGCGACAGGTCCGGTGTCCCCGGGACGAAGTCGACGCGGGTGCCGGGGGAGCGGGGAGCGAGGTCGAGCGCGCGGGGCCGGGCGGCCCGTACGGCCTCGCTCACCCAGGTGCCCGCGCCCCGGCCGCTGCGCAGGTACCCCTCGGCCGTCAGCTGCTCGTAGGCCTCCGTGACCAGGCCCCGTGACACCCCGAGGTCGGCGGCCAGGTCCCGGCTGGACGGCAGGCGTGTGCCCGGCGCGAGCCGGCCCGAGCGGATCGCCTCGCGCAGCGCCGCCTGGACGGCACGGCCACGCGCGCGTGGCCGTGCCGAGGCGGCGGGCAGCAGCAGTTCCCACGCCGCCGAACCGGCAGGGCCGCCCGCAGTGGTCCCCGAAGACGTCATGGAAGTGGACCTTAAACCGGACCGCCGTGCTTCCTAGCGTCACCACCATGAAAGCCACCACCGTCCGCGGCACGGTCACGACCGCCCGAAGCAGGGCCGGCACGGCCCGCGGAGCCCTGCTCGCCGCCCTCGCCTGTGTGCTCGTGGGCGGTTCTTTCACCGCCAACAGCGTTCTGGGCCACTACCCCCGCGCCGGCGGCCAGTTCCTGCGCTACGCCCTGGCCTGTCTGCTGCTCGCCCCGCTCGCGGGACGGGACGGCCCCCGGCGTCTGCGGGCACTCGGCGCCCGGCAGTGGGTCCGCCTCGCCCTGCTGGCGGGCATCGGCATGGTCGGCTTCAACCTGGCCGTGATCGCCGCCGAGCGCAGCGCCGAACCCGCGGTCCCCGGTGTGTTCGTCGGCTGCGCACCGGTCGTGGTGGCCGTCCTCGTCCCGCTCCTCGCCGGGCGCCGGCCGCAGCGCCCGGTGCTGTACGGCGCGCTGCTCGTCGCCGCCGGAGCCTTCGCCGTGCAGGGCTGGGGCCGTACCGACGGGTCCGGGATCGCCCTCTCGGCCTGCGCGCTGGGCGGCGAGGTGGGGTTCGCGCTCCTGGCCGTGCCGGTGCTTCGGCCGCTCGGGCCGCGACTGCTGTCCGCGACCGTGTGCGCCGTGGCCGCCGCCGAGGCCGCACTGGTCGCCGCGGTCCTGGACGGCGGCGCCTGGCTGCGCCGTCCCGATGCCACGGAGACCGCCGCGCTGCTGTGGCAGGCGGCGGTCGTCACCGTCGTCGGCTTCGTGTGCTGGTACATGGGCCTGCAGCGGCTCGGCGCGGAGCGGGCCACGCTGTTCTCCGGGCTCATCCCGGTGGCCGCCGCCGGCACCGCCCCGTTCGTCGGCACCGGCGCCTACGGGCCCGCGCAGGCCGTGGGCAGCGCCCTGGTGGGCGCCGGGGTCGTGCTCGGCTCCGGCACCATGCGGCCGCGCCGGTCAGCGGCTGCCGTCGAGGATGACGCGGGCCACCAGCGCCGGGTCGTCGTTCATCGGGCAGTGTCCGCACCCGGGCAGCCGCACCAGCCGGGCGCGGGGGATGATCGTCTTGGCGCGGATGCCCTGGCGGCGCACGAGGAGCCGGTCCCGGGTGCCCCAGGCCACGGTGACCGGCAGACCCGGCACATCGTCGGTGAACCGTACGGTCGTGCCCGCCCGCAGGGTCGCGTCGAACCCGGTGGCCCCCGCCAGGGCGAGCGTCTCGGCGACCACGGCCTCGGGTGAACGGCGCGCGGGACGGCCGTAGATGGTGCTCGTCAGCGCGGTACGGCCGGCCGCCGTGCGCGACAGCCGCTCCACCAGGGGCAGCGGGAGCCGCTGGGCGATGCCCCGCATCGAGAGCAGCACGGCGAAGGCGTAGCGCCGCTCGGCCTCCGTCCAGAAACCGGCCGGGGAAAAGGTGGTGACGGACCGTACGAGCTTCTCCCGGCCCAGCTCCAGGGCGAGCAGGCCGCCCAGCGAGTTGCCGGCCACGTGCGGGCGGTCCAGCTCCAGCTCGTCGAACAGGGCGCTCAGGACGGAGTTGGTCGTGGGCAGGTCGTAGTCGAGGCCGCCCGGCAGACCCGGGGACGCGCCGAAGCCCGGCAGGTCCACGGCGATCACGTCGCGCTCCGTCGCGAGGATGTCCACGACCGGGTCCCAGGCCTGCCGGTGGTGGCCGATGCCGTGCAGCAGCACCAGCGGCTCGCCGCGTCCCACGCGCGCGTAGGAGACGGTCACGTCCTTCGGACCGTGCGGAGTGGGGACCTTGAAGGAGACGGTGGCGGACATGGGGTGCTCCTCGTCTGGGCTGCTGACGGACGCCGTAGAAAGTTTGTCAGCAATTGCTACCGGCGGGTAGCCCCTGGCGGCCCCGCGTGCCGTCCGCGTCCGGTCTCAGCGGGCCCGGCGCACCTCGACGTTGAAGTCCGTGTGCCCGAACTTCCGGTAGAGACCGAACCACAGCGGCATCAGCATCTCCATGGCCCGCGCCGACCGGATCCCGCCCAGGTCCAGCACCCGCCCGGCCGGCCAGCCGAACTCCCCGAGCAGCTCCGTCACCTGCCGCTTGGCGCCGGCGTCCGCACCGCACACGAACAGGTTGTGGTCGCCGGGCACCCGCCCCGGATCCACCATCACCTGGCAGTTCACGGTGCTCAGCGTCTTCACCACGCGTGCGTCCGGGAAGGCCCGCTGGATCTGCTCGGCCACGCTGTCCGACTCCACCGGGTCCAGCCGCGGCTGCCCGTCCTCGAAGGCCAGCGGATTGCACACGTCCACCACGACCTTGCCGGCCAGATGCTCCGCACCCGCCGCCCGCAGGGCATCGAGCGCCACCCGGCCGCTCACCGCGTTCAGGACCACGTCGGCCGCCGCGGCGGCATCGGCGAACGCGCCCGCGTGCGCCCGCCCGCCCGCGGCCGTGGCCCACTCGACCGCGACCGGGTTGTCCTTCGTACGTGATCCGAGGGTCACCTCGTAGCCCAGCTCCACCAACCGGCCGCCCAGTGTGCGGCCCACCTCGCCCGTGCCCAGCACCGCGTACCGCATCGGTCACCTCCCGGACTCCGGCCGCCGGCCACCGGCGGTCCGCGGACATTGTGGTCCGGGCCGGTCCGGAAGGTGCCGATTCCTCCTGGACACCTTCACCCGTGTCGGAGGGGCGAGGCGCCCGGGCCTCCCCACGCCGGGACCGCCACCTCCTCGGGTGCGAAGCGGCGGCGGTACGGCGGCTCGCCGGGCGGGCCCGCCGGCACCTCCCGGGGCGGCGTACCGCGAGACCCCCGCCCTGCGACGAGGGCTTTGCCGTGATGTCACACATGCGACCGCGTACGAACGCCTCGTGAACGCTCCGCGGCGCGGTCCCTGTGTATTGCCGCAGGGAACGAGGATTGGTCTTGACCAAGGGTGACGGCCGCCCTATGGTCGCAGAGAAGTGCAACAACCTTTAATAAACAAGGGCGCTAAAAACCGCCGGACCACGGCTCTTGCGGAGGACAGGGTGGGGACCACGCAGCTGGAATCGGTGCCGGAACCGAAGTACTGGCATCTCAAGACCGTGCTCAGTGAGGCATTGGACTCCGAGTTCTCGGTCGGTGAGATCCTGCCCAACGAGCGGGACCTCGCCGCCCGCTTCGGCGTGGCCCGCGCCACGCTCCGACAGGCCCTCGAACAGCTGGAGCTGGAAGGCCGGCTGCAGCGCCGCCGCGGCGTCGGGACGACCGTCGCGCCCCCGCGCGTGGGCGTGGCCGTCGGCACCCGGCAGCACGCCTGGCCGGGGGCGGCCGACGACGCCTGGCAGCCGGCCGACAGCGCTCGGTCCGCGCCGCCCGCGGCCGTCGCCGCCGCCCTGGAGAGCGGCGCCGGCGAGCCCGTGCACGTCGTGCGCCGCTCCCGGACGTCCCACGGCCAGCTCGTCGCCACCGAACTGCTCTACATCCCGTCCGCCTCGGTGCCCGACCTCTCCGCCATCGACGCCCCGTCCGGACCGGCACGCGCGCGTGCGGTGCTGCGCGAACTGCAGCGCCTGGACCTCGAGGGCCAGGACCGCGCCGTCGAACTGGGCTCGGCCCGCGCCGACGACGCCAAGGACCTCGACCGGCTGCCCGGCTCGCCCGTCCTGGTCGTCACCACCCGCTTCTTCGCCGAGGGGCGCACCGCGGCCCTCTCCGTGGCGACCTACCGGGCCGACACCTGCCGGCTCACCTTCGGCGACTCGCCCGACGTGGAGATACACCACGACCCGGAGCAGCGGGCCTCCTGAGCCCTCTCCCTCCCACCGCGCCCCGGTACTCCACCGGGGCGCGCGGCGTTTCACGACGGAACGGTGCCTGTGTCGGCCGACCGGGTGATGACCGGGCGGGGGGGGGGGGGGGTGGTGCCGGAGCAGTGGCGTCGGGTCTGGGGCCGGAGCTGCCCACATCAGTGGGTTTGGGCCTGGGCCGGGGGCTGCCGGATCGGTTGGGACGGGTCCGGGCCGGGGGCTGTCCGGATCAGTGGGCTTGGGCCTGGGCCGGGACGGCTGCCGGATCGGTCGGGTCGGGTCCGGGCCGGGGGCTGCCCGGATCAGTGAGGCCCGGGCCGGGTCGGCGGCGGTCGATCGAGTGGGGTCCGGGGCGTCGGCGGACGGATCAGCGGCGTGCCGTCGCCGTTCCGTCCACCGCGAACAACTGCTCCTCGACATGGTCCAGGGCCAGCCGCAGCGCGCCCGTGGCCACGGCCGCCTCGCCCAGCTGGGACAGCGTCACCCGGGGCGGGCGCAGGCAGTAGCGCGCGAGTTCGCGGCGCAGCGGCTCCAGCACACCGTCCAGGCCGGCCGCCCAGCCGCCGATCACGACCAGCTCCGGGTCGAGGGCCAGCACCAGCGCGGCCACGTCGTGCACGAGCCGCTGGATGAACCGTTCCACGGCCGCACGCGCCCGCTGATCGCCCTCCCGGGCCAGCGCGAACACCTCGGCGACCGCCTGCTCGTCCAACGGGTGCAGCGGCTCGTCGGTGGTGGACAGCAGCGTCTCCGGGGTGGCCTCCCGGCCCAGCAGATGCAGCGCGCCGATCTCACCGGCCGCCCCGCCGTACCCCCGGTGCAGCCGACCGCCGATCAGCGAGCCCGCCCCAGGGCTCAGCCCGGCCAGCACGAACACCACGTCGTCCGTCTCCGCCGCCGCACCTTTCCAGTGCTCGGCCACGGCCGCCGCGTTGGCGTCGTTCTCCACCAGCACCGGGCACTTGAAGGAACGGCTGAGCCGCTCGCCGAGCCTGAGACCGGTCCACTGCGGCAGCGCGGTGCCAAGCCGTACCGTGCCGTCGGCCTCCACGATGCCCGGCGCGCCCACGCCCACCGCCCGCAGCGAGCTGCGCGCGACCCCGGCCCGCCGCAGCAGCTCGGCGACCGCACCGCGCAGCCGGTCCAGCCGCTCGTCCGCGGAGGCCGTCTCGTCCACCTCTTTGGCCTGCGTGCCCAGCACCCGGCCGTCCAGGTCGGACAGGAGTGCCGCGACCCGGTGCGCGCCGATCTCCAGACCCAGCAGATGCCCGGCCTCGGCCCGGAACCGGAAACGGCGGGCGGGCCGTCCCTGGCGGCGTGCCGGGCCCTCCTCGGCCGCCATCTCGACCACGAGCCCGGCCTCGATGAGCCCCTCCACGACCCCCTCGACGGTAGGCCGGGACAGCCCGGTGACCTGGGTGATCTCGGTGAGCGTCGTACAGTCCGTGGCACGCAGCGCATGCAGCACCACCGCGGAATTGATCCTTCGCAGCAGCGAGGGATCGCCGCCGGTCAGCTGCCCCACCGTCCGTCCTCCCAGCTCGCGGGCGTGTTGGGGCGGATCGTACTCGGCCCCGCCCACCCCGGCGAGTGCCGGGCCCCGCCCACCCCGGCGGGTACCGGGCCCCGCCGGTCCGGCAGTCCGCGGGATCAGCCCGGCGCGACGAACCCCGACTCGTAGGCGGCGATCACCGCCTGGGTCCGGTCACGCGCCCCGAGCTTGGCCAGCACGGCACTCACATGCGACTTCACCGTCTCCGTCCCGACGACCAGCCGCGCGGCGATCTCCGCGTTGGACAGCCCCCGCGCCATGAGCCGCAGCACCTCCGCCTCCCGCTCCGTGAGCCCGGCCTCGGCCAGCGGGGTGCGGGATGCGCCGGCGCCCCCGTACCGGGCGGCGAGCCGGCGCACCGACGCCGGGAACAGCAACGACTCCCCCTCCGCCACCAGCCGCACCGCATGAACGATCTCGGCCGGCCGGGCCCGCTTCAGCAGAAAGCCGTCGGCGCCCGCGCGCAGCGCCTCGTACACGAACTCGTCGTCCTCGAAGGTGGTCACCACGAGGATCCTGGGCGGTGCGTCGACGGTGCGCAGCACCGCCCGCGTGGCCTCGATCCCGTCCATCAGCGGCATCCGGACATCCATCGCGATCACGTCCGGCCGCAGCCGTCGAACCAGCGGAATGACCGCCGCACCGTCGGCCGCCTCACCCACCACCTCGATGTCGGGCTGCGCGTCCAGCACGGCCCGGAGACCCGCACGGACCAGGGGCTCGTCGTCGACGAGGAGAACGGTGACCGGCATCCGGCCAGCGTAGATCAGCCGAGTGGCAGCTCCGCGCGCACCTGCCAGTCGCCCTCCTCCGGTCCGGTACGGGCGCTGCCCCCCAGCAGCGCCGCACGCTCCCGTATGCCCCGCAGCCCGCTGCCCCGCCCGGGCCCGGGTATCGCGGCCGGCAGCGGATTGCGGACCTCCAGGGCGAGCGCGCCGTCGGTGACGGACACCCGGACCCGCACCGGGACGGCCCCCGCGTGCCGCAGCACATTGGTGAGCGCCTCCTGGAGGATGCGGTACCCCTCCCGGGAGACCGGCCCCGGCACCGCCGCCACGGTCCCGGTCACCTCCGCGTCGACCTTGGCTCCCGAGGCGCGCGCCGACTCCAGCAGGCGGCCGGCGTCGGCCAGCGTGGGCCGGGCGCTCGCGGGGCGCTCCGATTCGCGCAACACCCCGAGAACCCGGTCCAGATCCGCGAGGGCGGTGCGGCCGGTGTCCTCGATGGCCGCCAGCGCCCGGTCGGTGAACTCCGGATCGCCGGCCGCCCGCGCCGCGCCCGCCTGCACCACCGCCACCGTGAGGGCGTGCCCGATGGAGTCGTGCAACTCCCTGGCGATCCGGGTGCGTTCGAGCAGCTGCTCGGTACGCTCCTCCAGGGCGGCCAGCCGCTCGGCGGCGGACGGTCCGAGGAGCCGGCGCGCGCACGCCGTGACGCAGACGCCGAGTCCGACCACGACCCCGTACAGGGCGAGCAGCGGCAGCGGCACCAGCAGGGCGTACGCCCGGTCCGGCGGGAGCCGGTCCAGCAGGGGGACGCCGGAGGGCGCATGTCCCCAGGCACATCGTCCCAGCATGTACGTGAGGTCCAGAAGCTCCACCATGGTCGCCGTGGCCACCCAGCCGAGGGCCATCCGCAGCTCCAGCCACAGCACCGTGCGCGCCCGGTCCCGCCAACTCGCCGACGGTGTCTCGGAGATGCCCGGCTCCCTCTCCCCGGGCGTCAGCAGCAGCCGGGCCTGCACACCCTCGCCCGTGCGCACGGCGGGCACCAGACCGAGCGGCACCAGGAAGAGCGCGGGCATCCAGGGCGTCGACATGTCGATGAACAGCCACATGCTCACGATCAGCATGGGCACCCACAGATGCAGCAGGCGCGTGTACGTCGTGCCGCGAAGCAGCGGGCGCAGGAACCGGGCCATGGAGTCATCGTCGCAGGCGGCACTGACAACAGACCTCCCCCGCACGGGGGAGACGGTCTCCACCGGCGGGGGAGGACCCGGGCCGCGCGCCCGGCCAGGCTGAAGCCATGACGAGCATCGACGTGCGGGACCTCACCAAGGAGTACGGCACCAGGCGGGCCGTGGACCACCTCACCTTCAGCGTCCGCCCCGGCCGCGTCACCGGCTTCCTCGGCCCCAACGGCGCCGGAAAGTCCACCACCATGAGACTGGTCCTCGGCCTCGACCGGCCGACCTCCGGCACCGCCACCCTCGGCGGCCTCGCCTACGCCGAACTCCGCGAGCCCCTGCACCGGGTGGGCGCCCTGCTGGACGCGCGGGCCGCGCACGGCTCCCGTACCGCGCACGACCATCTGCGGGCCCTGGCGGTGAGCAACCGCATCCCGGTCCGCCGGGTCGACGGCATCCTGGAGGAGACCGGACTCGCCGCGGTGGCCCGGCGCCGGGTGAGGACGTACTCCCTGGGCATGCGCCAGCGGCTCGGCATCGCGGCCGCGCTCCTCGGGGACCCCGAGGTGGTCCTGCTGGACGAACCGGCCAACGGGCTCGACCCCGAGGGCATCGTCTGGATCCGCACGCTGCTGCGCCGGCTCGCCGCGCAGGGACGTACGGTCCTGGTGTCCAGTCATCTGATGGGCGAGACCGCCGCCTTCGCCGACCACCTCGTGATCCTCGGCCGCGGCCGCCTTCTCGCCGACACTCCCGTCCAGGAGTTCATCCACGCGCGCGTGCAGCCCCGGGTCAGGATCCGCACCACCGACGCCGCCGCGCTCGGCGACCTGCTCGCCCGCCACGGCCACGACGCCGACCGGGGCGAGGACGGGACGTGGACCGTGCGGCACGCGCGCGTGGACGACCTCGGCCGCCTCATGTCCGAGGCGGGCGTCCCCGTACTGGAACTGGCCGCCCAGGAGGCCACCCTGGAGCAGGCCTATCTCGACCTGACCGCGGCGGAGGCCGAGTTCGCCGCCCAGCCCCAGGAGGCCTGACCATGAGCTTCGTTCCTGTTCTGCACGCCGAGTGGATCAAGATCCGCACGCTGCGCTCCCTCGTCGGCGCCCTGGCCGCGGTGCTCGTCGCCACCGCCTCGTTCTCCGCGCTCACCGCCGCCACCGCCGACGACGGCACGGACCCGCTCTTCTCCATGTTCTTCGGCGTCAGCTTCGGGCAGATCGCGGCGATCGCCTTCGGTACGACGGCGCTCTCCGCGGAGTTCCGTGGCGGCGCGCTGCGGCAGACGCTGGCGGCCGTACCCGACCGCACGTGCTGGTTCGCCGCGAAGGCCGTGGCGATCGCGCTGCCCGCCCTCGCCGTCGGCCTGCTCACGGGACTGGTGACGCTGCTGGTCGGCAAGGCCGTCCTCGGCGCGTCCGGTCCGTCCTGGACCGAGGGCGTGCGCGGCGCCGTCGGCTGCGCCCTGCACCTCACGCTGATGGCGCTGTTCGCGACCGGACTCGCGGCCGTACTGCGCAGCGGTGTCGCGACCCTCTCCGTCCTGATCCCGTTCCTGCTGGTCGTCTCCTTCGTCATCGGCGACGTGTCCGCGGGGGTCGCCGACCTCCTGCCCGACCGGGCCGGCCAAGTGGCCATGCACAGCCACTGGGACGGCGTGCTCGGTCCCTGGAGCGGACTCGCGGTGACCGCGCTGTGGGCGGCGGCGGCCCTCCTCGCGGGAGCGTGGAGCATCCAGCGCCGTGACGCCTGACGGAGCGCCACTTGTCAGTGGTGCCCGCTTTACTGGATCACATGGACATCGCGGAGTGCTTGACCCTGGTGGATCTGCTGTGTGCCCGGGAGTTCCCCGGGGCACACGGCGGATCGGAGCACGGCGAGAGCGGGCCCGGCTATCACACGGCCGTCTTACGGACGAGTGCCGCGTTCTGGGAGGACGACGGCACCGGCCGGGAGGAGACGGCGGCACAGTACGAGGCGGACCGGGACGGCCTCGTGGAGCGGCTCACGGCGCGCTGGGGGCCGTCCCAGCACTTCAGCCTGCGCAGCGTCTTCGACCGGACGACGGCGGGCGAGGACATCGCGGAGCCCTGGGCCGGCCTGAGCGAGCATGTGCCGGACGTCCATCTCTGGAAGGCGCCCGCCTCCGGCAGATGGGTCGCCCTCGGCGTGTCCCACGGGTACAAGGAGCTTCCCTTTCAGCTCCTCGGCGTCGTGACCGAGACGGATCCTCCCTGATCCGCCACGCTCGCAGCCTCCCGCAACCGCGCGAACTCCTCGGCCATCGTCGCCGCGGTCCAGTGCGCGTTCAGCCCGCTGGGGTTGGGCAGCACCCACACCCGTGTGTCCCCGATGGTCCGCTCCTGCGGCCCCACTTGGGCCCTGCGCTCGCCGAAAGCGGCCCGGTACGCGGTCACCCCGACCACGGCCAGCCAGCCCGGCTTCCACCGCGCCACCTTGGCCGTCAGCAGCCGCCCGCCCTCGGCGTACTCCGCCGGGGTCAGCTCGTCGGCCCGCGCGGTCGCCCGCGCCACCACATTGGTGATGCCCAGCCCGTACGACAGCAGTTCGCTCTGCTCCGTCGGCTTCATGAGCCTCGGAGTGAAGCCGGACAGGTGCAGCACGGGCCAGAAGCGGTTGCCGGGGCGTGCGAAGTGGTGGCCCGTGGCGGCCGTCATCAGCCCCGGATTGATGCCGCAGAACAGCACCTGAAGGCCGTCCGCGACCACGTCCGGGACGAGACGGTCGCGGGCGGCCTCCAGTTCGGCCTGGGTGAAGCGGGTCAGAGGATCGCTCCGGGGGTGTAGCCGGCGGCCTTCGGGTGCTGCTTGACGATCTCCTCGATCCGGCCGACGACCACGCCGACCTGGTCGGCGGCCGCACCGGTGAAGGACAGCTTGTCGGCCATCAGTGCCGCCAGCTGCTCATGGTCCAGTGGGAGGCGCTCGTCGGCGGCGAGCTTGTCGAGCAGGTCGTTGCGCTCGGCGCCCTGCTCACGCATCGCGAGCGCGGTGGCGACGGCGTTCTCCTTGATCGCCTCGTGGGCGACCTCACGGCCGACCCCCGAGCGCACGGCGCCCATCAGCACCTTGGTGGTGGCGAGGAACGGCAGGTAGCGGTCCAGCTCGCGGGCGACCACCGCCGGGAACGCACCGAACTCGTCGAGGACGGTCAGGAAGGTCTCCAGCAGGCCGTCCAGGGCGAAGAACGCATCGGGAAGGGCCACCCGGCGCACCACCGAGCAGGAGACGTCGCCCTCGTTCCACTGGTCGCCCGCCAGCTCTGCGGTCATCGAGGCGTAGCCGCGCAGGATCACCATCAGGCCGTTGACGCGCTCGCAGGAGCGGGTGTTCATCTTGTGCGGCATCGCGGAGGAGCCGACCTGGCCCGGCTTGAAGCCCTCGGTGACCAGCTCGTGCCCGGCCATCAGCCGGATCGTCTTGGCCAGCGAGGACGGGGCCGCCGCCAGCTGCACCAGGGCGGTGACGACCTCGTAGTCCAGCGAGCGCGGGTAGACCTGTCCGACCGAGGTGAACGCCTGCGAGAAGCCCAGGTGGCGCGCGATCCGGTGCTCCAGCTCGGCGAGCTTGCCGGCGTCCCCGCCCAGCAGGTCCAGCATGTCCTGCGCGGTGCCGACCGGGCCCTTGATGCCCCGCAGCGGGTAGCGGCCCAGCAGCTCCTCGACCCGCCCGTACGCCACGAGCAGCTCGTCCGCGGCGGTCGCGAAGCGCTTGCCGAGGGTCGTGGCCTGGGCGGCCACGTTGTGCGAGCGGCCGGCCATGACCAGCTCGGCGTACTCGCCCGCCAGCTTGCCCAGCCGTGCCAGGACGGCCACCGTACGGTCGCGCATCAGCTCCAGCGACAGCCGGATCTGCAGCTGCTCGACGTTCTCGGTGAGGTCGCGGGAGGTCATGCCCTTGTGCACGTGCTCGTGCCCGGCGAGGTCGTTGAACTCCTCGATCCGCGCCTTCACGTCGTGCCGGGTGACCTTCTCGCGCTCGGCGATCGAGGCCAGGTCGACGGTGTCGAGGACGCGCTCGTAGTCGGCGATCGCCGCGTCCGGCACCTCGATGCCGAGGTCCTTCTGGGCCCGCAGCACGGCGAGCCAGAGCTGACGCTCCAGCTTCACCTTCTGCTCGGGCGACCAGAGCGTGGCGAGCTCGGCGGAGGCGTAGCGTCCGGCGAGGACGTTCGGAATACGGGGCTTGGCGGGCGCTGAAGTCACGTGTACGGATTCTACTGGCGATTCGTGCAGGCCAGCGCCATGGGGTTGTTCGGCGGATGCTACGAGAGCCGCGTCACGCCCTCAGCGCCGTCCACGTGCCCCACGGCGTTTACGTCCTCCACGTGCCCCACGTCCTTCACGTGCCCCACCTCGTCCGCGTCGTCCGCATCCTCCGCGGCATGCACGTCATCCGCACCGTCTACGTCCTCAGCCGGCCCCGCCAGCTCCGCGAGCACGTCCGCGTGGCACGGTTCGGGCGCGCACCAGCAGGCCAGAGTCCTTCCCCGCAGGTCCTGGACCAGGTCCAGCAGGGCCGGGCGCTCCAGCAGATACGCCCGGTACATCGCCATGACCTCGGCCCGGGTGCCGTCCCGCTTCTTCTTCGGGGTGTCGTAGGCGAACGGGTTGTACAGCGGGTGCCGGGGCAGGTCCCAGCCGCCCATCGTCCAGCGGCGGCCGACGTACACCACGTCCGCGGGGGCGTGTTCCAGCCGGGGTCCGAACTCGTGGATCCGGCCCCTGACACTGATCACCCGCGTGGTCATGGCAGCGACGCTACGCCTGTGCCTCGTACGGCAGCAGTTCCGGCCGCTTCGGCGGGCGGCCGTCGCCGGAGGAGCGGCCGGTCAGGCGCCGGCCTATCCAGGGCAGCAGGTACTGCTTGGCGAACCTGGCGTCCGCGACGCGCCGTGTCACCCAGCCCGGCGGCGCGGTGGCCGGCATCGGCGTGCGCCACTCGGTGTCCTCGGGCTCGTGGCCGAGCGTCTGCCACACCGCCTCCGCGACCCGGCGGTGCCCCTCCGCCGTCAGGTGCAGCCGGTCCACGCCCCACAGCCGGGGGTCCGCCAGCGACGGCGCCCCGTACAGGTCGACCACCAGGGCGCCGTGCTGCGCGGCCAGCTCGTCCACGCAGGAGAACAGCTCCTCCATCCGCGGCCGGAAGCGTTCCAGCACCGGGCCCTGCCGGCCGGGGCTGCGCATCAGCACCAGCTGCTTGCAGCTGGGTGCCAGCCGCTCGACCGCCTCGGTCAGCAGGCCCCGCACCCGTCCCATGTCGCAGTTGGGCCGCAGCGTGTCGTTGAGCCCGCCGACCAGCGTGATCACGTCGGGGTTCATCGCCGCCGCCACGTCCACCTGCTCGTCGACGATCTGCCCGATCAGCTTCCCGCGCACGGCGAGATTGGAGTACCGGAACCCGGGGGTGCGGGCGGCCATCCGCGCGGCGAGGAGGTCGGCCCAGCCGCGGTAGGAGCCGTCGGGCAGCAGATCCGACATGCCCTCGGTGAAGGAGTCGCCGAGAGTGACCAGGCTGGAGTAAGGGGGAGGTGCGGTGTTCGTCTGCATGGCGACAGCGATGGTATCCCGGCTCCATACCCGTCGGTCGGTCGCCCTCCGAACCCCCGCACGCGGCCGGGGCGGACGAGGCGGGTGCGGACGAGAAGGACGAGGTCGAGACCGTCATGTGCCACTCCTCACACGGGCTGCCCGAACAGCTCCCGCAGCACGTCCTCCATGGTCACGAGACCGGCCAGCCGCCCGTCGTCGCCGAGCACACCGGCGAGGTGCGTACGGCTGCCCCGCATCGCGGTGAGCACGTCGTCCAGCGGGGTGCTCTCCCGCACGCGCGCGATGGACCGCATGTCGCGCAGCCGGAACGGCACGTCCCGGGGCGAGGCGTCCAGCGCGTCCTTGACGTGCAGGTAGCCCACGATCCGGCGGCCCTCGTCGACCACCGGGAACCGGGAGAAGCCCGATTCCGCCGACAGCCGCTCCAGCTGCTCCGGTGTGACGCCCACGCGTGCGTACACCACTCTCTCCAGCGGTACGACCACGTCCCGCACCGGTCTGCGGCCCAGCTCCAGGGCGTCGTGCAGCCTCTCCTGCGCCCGGTCGTCGATCAGGCCGGCCTGGCTGGCGTCCTTGACGATCTCGGCCAGCTCGGTGTCCGTGAACGTCGCCGCGACCTCGTTCTTGGCCTCCACCCTGAGCAGCTTCAGCAGCCCGTTCGCGAAGGTGTTGATCGCGAAGATCACCGGACGCAGTGTCCGGGACAGCGCGACCAGGGGAGGGCCGAGCAGCAGCGCGCTGCGCACCGGCTCGGCGAGCGCGACGTTCTTGGGCACCATCTCGCCCAGCAGCATGTGCAGATAGGTGGCCAGGGACAACGCGATCACGAACGACACCGCGTGGCCCGCGCTCTTGGACACGCCGACCGCGTGGAACACCGGCTCCAGCAGATGCGCGATCGCCGGCTCGGCGACCACACCCAGGACCAGCGTGCACAGCGTGATGCCCAGCTGGGCGGCGGCCAGCAGCGCGGACACGTGCTCCAGGCCCCACAGCACGCTCTTCGCGCGCCGGTCGCCCGCCTGGGCGAGCGGCTCGATCTGCGAGCGGCGCACGGAGATCAGCGCGAACTCGGCGCCCACGAAGAAGGCGTTCACGACCAGCGTCGCCAGACCGATCAACAGCTGAACGGCGGTCATCGCGTCCTCTCCTTCCGCTCGTCGCTCTTCTCGTCGTTCAAAGGAGCGTGCAGCAGCACCCGTGCCGCCCGGTGCCCGGAGGCGTCCACCACGTCCAGGCGCCAGCCGGCGACCTCCACGCAGTCCCCGATCCCCGGTATGCGGCCCAGCTCGGTCGCGACGAGGCCGGCCAGCGTCTCGTACGGCCCCTCGGGCACGTGCAGGCCCACGCGCGCGAGCTGGTCGGTGCGCGCGGCGCCGTCCGCGGAGTACAGGGCCCGGCCCGTCTCGTCGGCACCGGCGGGGGCGAGATCCGGCGTCTCGTGCGGGTCGTGCTCGTCCCGCACCTCGCCGACGACCTCCTCGACGATGTCCTCCAGCGTCGCCACGCCCGCCGTACCGCCGTACTCGTCGATGACGACGGCCATGGTGCGCTTGCCGGAGAGCCGGTCCAGCAGCCTGTCGACGGTGAGGGACTCCGGCACCAGCAGCGGCTCGCGCATCACCTGGGCGACGGAACGCAGGGTCCGGTCCTCGGCCGGCAGCGCCAGGACGTCCTTGACGTGGGCGATACCGACGACCGAGTCGAGGCTGCCGCGGTAGACCGGGAACCGGGACAGGCCCGTGGCGCGGGTCGCGTTGGCCACGTCCTCGCAGGTCGCCTGGAGGTCGAGGGCGACGACCTGGACCCGGGGGGTCATCACGTTCTCCGCGCTCAGGTCGGCCAGCGTCAGGGTGCGCAGGAACAGCTCGGCGGTGTCCGCCTCCAGCGCGCCCGCCTTCGCGGAGTGCCGGGCGAGGGCGGCCAGCTCCTGCGGCCCGCGCGCGGAGGCCAGCTCCTCGGCGGGCTCCAGGCCGAACCGGCGCACCATGTGGTTGGCCGTGCTGTTGAGGTGCGTGATGAAGGGGCGGAAGGCGGCGCTGAACCAGCGCTGGGCATTGCCCACCCGCTTGGCCACGGCCAGCGGCGACGAGATCGCCCAGTTCTTCGGCACCAGCTCGCCGACGACCATGAGGAACACCGTGGACAGGGCCGTGCCCAGGACCAGCGCGACCGAACTCGCCGTGGTGGGCGACAGGCCCATCGCCCGGAACGGACCGGCGAGCAGCTTGGCGATCGACGGCTCGGCGAGCATGCCGACCACCAGGTTGGTGACGGTGATGCCGAGCTGGGCGCCGGAGAGCTGGAAGGTCAGGTTCCGTACGGCCTTCAGGGCGCCGGACGCACCGCGCTCGCCGCGTGCGGCGGCCCGCTCCAGCTCGCCGCGCTCGACGGTGGTCAGCGAGAACTCGGCCGCCACGAAGGCGCCGCAGGCGAGCGAGAGCAGGATCGCCACCAGAAGGAGCAGCACTTCGGTCATCGGGTCACCCCCGTCCCATGATCGGACAGGGTGGGGTGGAACGCGCGGTGTCGCGGACCGGGAGGATCGCCCATGGGCGGACGCTCACAACCTTTCATGGAGGACCGGGTGCTTCCTCAATGGTAAAGGATGAGCAAAGAGGCCTTGGGGTGCAGGCCACGAGATTCTCGGAGCGCGGCCCCGGAAGTCCCGGAACGCACTCCCGGCGTCCGCGGCCTCCAGCCCGCCGAGGTCCGCGGCGCAACGCGCCGAGGCCCTCGGGAGGACTCCGTCCCCGGGGCCCCGGCGATGCAGTCCGTGAGCCGCTCAGGATTCAGTCCGTGAGGCGCCCAGGATTCAGTCCGTGAGGGGCTTCACCCAGCGCCGCCAGTGCTCCTCCGGTGCGTAGCCGGCCGCCCGCCAGGCGTGCTGCGCGCTCTCGTTGCGGACCAGCACCATCGCGTCCCCGCGCCGCCCGCCGAGCCGTACGAACCGCGCCTCGGCTGCGGCCAGCAGCGCCGAGCCGATCCCCTGGCGCCGCCGGTCCGGATGCACCGCGAGCCGGTACAGGTGGCAGCGCCAGCCGTCGAAGCCCGCGATCACCGTGCCGACCAGCTCACCCTCCCGCTCGGCCAGGACCAGCGCCTCGGGATCACGCGCCACCAGGTGCTCCACTCCGGCGCGGTCGTCGCTGATGCTGGTGCCCTCGGCGGCCGTCTTCCAGAAGGCCAGGACGGCGTCCAGGTCGGCCGGCCGGGCGGAACGTATGCACAGTTCGGTCATGGGAGCACCCCATCACGCGCGCGTGCGGCCCACCGTGCATTCCGTCATGCGGACTCCTCCCGCAACCGGGCCAGCACCGGCGCGAACGCCTCCATGGACGGCTCCAGGACGGTCAGGTACGAGAACCCGAACCGCTCCCGCAGCCCCCGCACCCGCTGCACCAGGTCCTCCAGGGGACCGGCCAGCACGACGGGCAGGGCCAGCGCCCGGTCCGCGGTCAGCTGCGGCTGGCGTTCCAGCAACGGCTTGAGCACCGGCTCGGGGTCGTCGGTGACGGCCACCAGCTGGAGGAGGAGGTTCAGCTCGGCGGCCTGCGCCCGGCCCGTCGCCAGCTCCCGATAGCGGGCCACCCGCTCGTCCACCTCCTCGGCGCCGACGGGCTCCAGCTTCCCCGTCGTGCTGCCCTGCACCAGCCGTGCCCCGGTGAAGCCGACGACGTCCGCGTGCTCCGCGGCCAGACGCAGCAAGCGGTCGCCGCTGCCGCCGAGGAGCAGCGGTACCCGGTCCTGGGCGGGGCCGGTACTCGGCGGAACCGAGCAGCCGGTCCAGCTCCTCGACCGTGCGCCGCAGGTGGTCCACCCGCTCGCGCGGCGGGCCGAAGGGCAGCCCGGCCGCCTCGTGCTCGGCCTGGACGTACCCGGTCCCGAGGCCGAGTTCGAGACGGCCGCCGGTCAGCGCATCGGTGGTCGCGACCTCACGGGCGAGCAGTGCCGGATTCCAGAAGCCGGCGTTGAGCACGAACGTGCCGAGCCGCGGGCGCTCGGTCGCCTCGGCCGCGGCGACCAGTGCCGGGAACGGCGCGACCATGCCGAGATGGTCCGGGACCAGGATCACGTCGTAACCCAGCTCCTCGGCGCGGCGGCACTTGGCCCGCCAGTCGGCGGCGGGCGAGGGCGTGAGCAGGTTGACCCCGAAGCGGAAGGGGCGCGTCATGAACTCTCCTCTGCTGCACATGACTTGAGCCGTGGATTTTCGATTTCCTCATGCGCGTCCCGGCGCGGTCACTCGTGCGCGATCGCCGCCAGCACGTTCATCCGCGACGCCCGCAGCGCCGGCAGCAGGGCGGCCACGATGCCCACCACCGCCGCGCCGATCACCACCGCGACGATCGTGCCCCAGGGGACCGCCAGCGCGGTCATGCCCTGCAGGGCCAGCACCCGCTGTGTGCACACGCCCCAGACGAGCCCCAGTCCCAGTCCGAGCACGGCGCCGAACACCGCGATCACCACCGACTCCAGCCGGATCATCCGGCGCAGCTGCCGCCTGCTCAGCCCGATCGCGCGCAGCAGTCCGATCTCCCGGGTGCGCTCCACCACCGACAGGGCGAGCGTGTTGACCACGCCGAGTACGGCGATCACGATCGCGAGCCCGAGCAGCGCGTAGACGAGGTACAGCAGCACCGCGATCTGATCGTGCACGAGCTTCTTGTAGTCGGCCTGGTCGCGGACCTGGACCTGCGGATACGGCTTGAGGGTCCGCTCCAGGCGGGAGCGCAGCAGATCGGCGCCCGTGCCGGCGTCCCGCTTGACGTAGAGCGCGGCGTCCTGGCCGCCGGGTACGTACTTCTCGACCGTGCCGATGCCGAAGAACAGCCCGCCCTGCATGCCGAACCCGTCGCCGCCGCCCTGGTCGGTGAGGGCGCCCACCCGCATCTCGGCCCGCCGTCCGCCGGGGAACTCGACCGGCACCATGCTGCCCAGGCGTACGCCGTGGTCCCCGGCGAAGGCGGCGTCCATACCGAGCCCGCCGTCCGCGAGCGCCGCCGCGCTGCTCCCCGCCGCATAGGTCACGTGGGCGACCTCGTCGACCTGCGGGTCGTAGCCGGCGGCGGTCGTCTGTACGCGCCTGCCGTCGGGCAGCCGCACGGCCACGGGCGCGTACCGCTGCCGCACGACGAGCCGCACGCCCTCGGTGGCGCGCACCTTGTCCGTGATCTCCCGGGTGAACGGCAGGAAGTTGCCGTTCTGGATGACGAAATCGGCGCCCAGCGTCTTGTCGATCCGCTGGTCGAAGGACGCGGACATCGAGGCGCTCGCCACCGACATCCCGCCGACCAGCGCCAGGCCCACCATCAGCGCCGCCGCGGTGGCCCCGGTGCGGCGCGGATTGCGCAGGGCGTTGCGCTGGCTCATCCGGCCGACCGATCCGAACAGCGCGGGGAAGGCGCCGCCCAGGACGCGGATCACCGGCCGCACCAGCAGCGGACCGGCGATCACGGTCGCGATCAGCGTCAGGACCACGCCCAGGCCCAGCAGGGAGGCCGCCGACGCGGTCTTCGAGGCCGTCGCGCATCCGGCCAGCGCGGCCACACCGGCGGCCCCGACCACCGAACCGACGATCGCCCGCACCTTCAACGGCTTTCCCACACCGGCGACTTCGGCATCCGCGAGCGCCGCCATCGGCGAGACGGACGCGGCACGCCGCGCGGGCAGGTACGCGGCGACGAAGGTGACACCGACCCCGACGGCGTACGCCGCCACGGGCGTCGGCCCGCCGATGACCATCTCCGTGGTCTTCAGGTTCATCCCGAACGCGCTCATCAGCCGGATCAGCCCGAACGCCAGCCCGATCCCGGCCGCCAGACCCAGCGTCGAGCCGGCCACGCCGAGCAGGACCGCCTCCGTGAGCACCGACCGCCGCACCTGACGCCGGTCGGCGCCGAGCGCCCGCAGCAGGCCCAGTTCGCGGGTGCGCTGGGCGATCAGCATGGAGAAGGTGTTGACGATCAGGAAGATGCCCACGAGGACGGCGATGCCGGCGAACCCCAGCATCACGTACTTGATGACGTCCAGGAACCCGCCGAGTTCGGCCGCGGCCGACTTGGCCTGTTCGCCGGCGGTCTTCAGATCGTAGGTGCGGGTGCCGACCGCCTCGCCGACGCGGCGCTTGAGTTCGGCGTCGGTCACGCCCTTGGCCGCGTCCACCGAGATGCCGGTGGCCCGGCCGGCGGAGCCGAGCAGCTCACGGGCGGCCACCTCGGGGTCCAGGAAGACCAGGGCCGCACCCGGGTTGGTGGTGGTGAACGTGGCGATGCCGACGACCCGGACCCGGAACGTGCCCGGCTGCGCCTGCACCGTGAGCGTGTCGCCGATCCGTACGTGCTTCTTGCCCGCGGTGTCCGCGTCCAGCAGCGTCTCGCCCGCACCGCGCGGCGCATGACCGGAGGTCAGCCTCACCGGGCTGCGAGGGGTGACGTACCAGGAGGTGGCGATGGTCGGGGCGCCGGTGGTCGGGCCGACGGACCTGTTGCGGCGGTCGACCACCACCACGTTCTCCACCGACACGTCCGCGTGCGCCGCGGCGACTCCCGCGACCTTCGCCACCCGGTCCTTCAGGGCCGCGGGCACGGTCTGCACGGCGCCGGCGGTCCTGGCGGAGGACCGCAGGTCCTGCTTCGGCTCGACCGTCACATCGGCGGAGGTCGAGGCGAACAACCGGTCGAACGTACGGGTGACGGTGTCGGAGAAGATCAGGCTGCCCGCGACGAACGCCACGGACAGCACGACGGCCAGCGCGGACAGCGCCAGCCGGCCCTTGTGCGCGAGGAAACTCCGCAGGGTCGCCCTGAGCACGGGGTCAGTCCTCCTGGTCGGTTCTGTCGTCGCCGATCCGTCCGCGCACCACGTCGAACGCCTTCATGCGCTCCAGCACGGCCTCCGCCGTCGGCTGCTCCATCCGGTCCACGATCCGCCCGTCGCCGAGGAAGAGCACCAGGTCGGAGTGGGCGGCCGCGCCCGGGTCGTGGGTGACCATGACGACGGTCTGCCCGAGTTCGTCCACGGCCCTGCGCAGAAAGCCCAGCACCTCGAGCCCGGCCCGCGAGTCGAGATTGCCGGTCGGCTCGTCGGCGAAGATCAGCTCGGGCCGGGAGGCCAGCGCCCGGGCGCAGGCGACCCGCTGCTGCTGACCGCCCGAGAGCTGGGCCGGGCGGTGCGTCAGGCGGCCCCGCAGCCCGAGCGTGTCGATGACCTGGTCCAGCCACTTCTGATCGGGTTTCCGGCCCGCGATGTCCATGGGCAGGGTGATGTTCTCGGCCGCGTTGAGCGTCGGAATCAGGTTGAACGACTGGAACATGAACCCGATCCGGTCCCGCCGCAGCCGGGTCAGCTCCCGGTCCTTCAGGCCCGTGATCTCCGTGTCGCCGAGCCAGACCTGCCCGGCCGAGACGCTGTCCAGGCCCGCCAGACAGTGCATCAGGGTGGACTTCCCCGAGCCCGAGGGGCCCATCACGGCGGTGAAGCGACCGCGCGCGATCTCCACGTCCACCGAGTCCAGGGCGAGCACGGCCGTCTCGCCGAAGCCGTAGGCCTTGGTCAGCCCATGGGTGCGGGCCGCGATCGAGCCGTCGCGCGCCCGGCCCGTCGCGTGCTCGGCAGCAGGTGTGGACAAGACCGCCTCCCGGTCCTCGGCTCCCTCGTACCGGCCGAGCCTAGTGTGACCCGCCCCACAGCCGGAATCCCTCTGGCGCTCCCTGTGGCGAGCCGTGCGCCCTTGCCGTTGCTAGCGTTGCGGCGCTAGCGTCGAAACATGGCGAAGACCCAGCTGAACGTGCGCGTGGACGAGGGCACCGCCCGCGCGGCCCGCGAGCGCGCCCTGGCCCGCGGCATGAGCGTCAACCGGTACATAGAAGAGCTGGTCAGACAGGACACCGGAGAGGCAGGCCGCACCTTCGTGGACGCCGCCGCCGACTTCATGAAGCAGTACGAGTCCGTGTTCGCCGAGGAGTTCGGCGAAACGCGCGGCTCCGGCTCCGGCGAAGGCCGCAGCTGATCCCTTGAACGAGCTCAGTATCGATCTCGCCTGGCTGCTCATGCTCGCCGAACGGAAGACGCCGGGGGACCCGCAGGTCGTCGACTGGGGCGCGCTGGTCGCCGCTGTCGCGCGCCACCGGGCGGAGATATTCGACGTGCCCGTCTACGACACCCCGCACGCCCGTGCCGCCGCACTGCTCCAACTGCTCATCCATGTGCCGGCGCTGGAGCGCTCCAACGCCCTGTTCGCCTCGGCCGTCGCCTACGCCTATCTGGTCGCCAGCGGTCTGAAGGTCGTCACCTCGCCCGAACAGGTCCGCGACCTCGCCCGGCTGGTCAAGAGCGGCGAGGCGGGCGTGGACGACATCGCCCGGGAGCTGCGCCGCTGGAGCCTGTGACGCGCGGCGGCCCGGACCGCCGGTTCACCGTGCGACCGGCTCGCCGGGCCGCCGGGCCGTCCCCAGCACACAGTACGAGGTGGGCAGTTTTGGTCCCTTCTCCGGCAGCAGTACCCGCCGGTACGGGCCGAGTTCGAACCCTGCCTCGCGCAGCGCGGCGACCGGGTCCCGGGAGAGGCGGCAGCCGCCGTGCAGCGCGGGCCAGACCGACCGGTCCAGGGCACGCTGGGTCAGTCTCATCGCCCGGCCGCCGCCCCGGCCGTGCTCGAAGAACCGCACCTCGGCGCCCGGCTTCAGCACCCGCCGTGCCTCGCCCAGCGCCCGTGACACATCGCGCACGCTGCACAGCACCAGCGACAGCACGACCGCGTCGAAGCCCTCGCTCTTCACCGGCAGCGCCTCCGCCGTCCCCGGCGCCACGTCGACGGGGACCTGTGCGCGCAGGGCCGACTGCAGGGCCAACTTGCGGAGCAGCGGCTCCGGTTCGATCGCGACGACCTCCGCGACCGTCTCCGGATAGTGCCCGAAGTTCAGCCCGTTGCCGGCGCCGATCTCGAGCACCCGCCCCGACAGCCCGGCGAGCAGCCGCTCGCGCAGCCCGGCCGTCCCGAACCGGGTCTCGGCGGCCACACTGAGCCGGGCGTAGTAACGGGCGAAGAGCGGATGGTGGACGGGGCACTGCGCCACCGTGCCGGAACCGGTCGACAACAACCGCATGGCAACCTCCCGGAAGGGTCGGGCCTACGGTGATTGTCCCCCGGTAAGCCCCGTCGCACCCCCGGCGAAACGCCGGAGTCGTTTTGTGCCGGAGTCGTCCCGCACCGGAGTCGTCCCGCACTGGAGTCGTCCCGCACTGGAGTCGTCCCGCAGCGGAGTTGTCTCGTGCCGGAGTCGTCCCGCACTGGAGTCGTCCCGCACTGGAGTCGTCCCGCACCGGAGTCGTCTCGCACCGGAGTCGTCCCGCACTGGAGTCGTCCCGCACTGGAGTCGTCCCGCACTGGAGTCGTCCCGCACCGGAGTCGTCTCGCACCGGAGTCGTCCCGCACCGGAGTCGTCCCGCACTGCACACGTCTCGCGCCGGAGCCGTCGTGCGCCGGACAGCCCCGGAACGTGGCTGGGGCTTGTCCGGCGCCCGGTTCTCAGGAAGCCTCCCGGATGCGGAACGCCTCCGCGTCCCACGTCCCGTCCAGGCGCGGCGCAAGCCAGCTGGGCGCCGCCGCGCGGAAGTCCTCGGGCGGCAGCGCTCCGGCCCCGGCGGGCAGCGCGCCGAGCAGCGGGGCGCCGGCCACCTCCGGCAGGTCGGCGACGTTGCAGCGGGAGGCGAGGTCCGGAATCCCGGGCCAGCTGCCGATCACCACACCGGCCAGCTCCAGCCCGCGCGAGCACAGTTCATGTGCCGTCAGCTCCGTGGTGTTGAGCGTGCCCAGGCCGGCCGTGGCGACGACCAGCACCGGCGCGTTCAGCAGCTGTGCCGCGTCCGCCAGCGTCCCGTCCGCCGCGTCGAACCGGACGAGCAGGCCGCCCGCCCCCTCGACCAGCACCAGATCGTGCTCGGTGGCCAGCTTGGCCGCGGCCTCGGCCACCTCGTGCGGATGCACCGGAGCCATGCCCGCGCGCCGGGCCGCCGTGCCCGGCGCCAACGGTTCGGGGTAGCGGGCCAGTTCGGCGGTCGTCAGCGGGCCCGCCAGCCGCGCGACCTCGTCGGCGTCGCCGCGCTCGTCCGGCCCGACCCCCGTCTGCGCGGCCTTCAGCACGGCCACCGAGCGTCCGGCGGCGCGCGCGGCGGCGGCGACGGCGGCGGTGGTGACGGTCTTGCCGACCTCCGTGCCCGTCCCCGTGATCACCAGTACTGGCATGTCATCCCTCCCGCGCCGCGGCGCACACCGCGCGCGCGATCCGTGTCACGTCCTCGTCGCCGGTCACGTACGGCGGCATCGTGTAGACCAGGTCGCGGAACGGGCGCAGCCACACGCCCTCCCGCACGGCGGCCCGGGTGGCCGCCGCCATGTCCACCTCGTGGTCGAGCTGGACGACCCCGATGGCGCCCAGGACACGGACGTCCTTCACACCCGGCAGTTCCGCGGCCGGAGCGAGCCCCTCGCGCAGGCCCGTCCCGATGCGCTCGACCTCCGCGCGCCAGTCCTGTCCGAGCAGCAGCTCGATCGAGGCGCAGGCGACGGACGCCGCCAGCGGATTGCCCATGAACGTCGGTCCGTGGGCGAGCACCGGCACCTCGCCCCGCGAAATGCCGTCCGCCACCCGCGCGGTGCACAGCGTCGCCGCCATCGTCAGATAGCCGCCGGTCAACGCCTTGCCCACGCACATCACGTCCGGCGTCACGGCCGCGTGCTCCGCCGCGAACAGCGTGCCGGTGCGCCCGAAGCCGGTGGCGATCTCGTCGAACACCAGCAGCACGTCGTGCGCGTCGCACGCCTCGCGCAGCACCCGCAGATACTCGGGGGAGTGGAACCGCATCCCGCCGGCGCCCTGCACCACCGGCTCGACGATCACCGCGGCCAGTTCTCCGGCGTGGCGTGCGATCAGCTCGCGCAGATGGCCGGCGTACGACTCCTCGTACTCCGCCGGCGGTGCCTCGGCGAACAGCTGGCGCGGAAGCACGCCGGTCCACAACTCGTGCATCCCGCCCTCGGGATCGCACACCGACATCGGCTGCCAGGTGTCGCCGTGGTAGCCGCCGCGCCAGGTCAGCAGCCGCTGCTTGGCGGGCCGGCCGAGCGAGCGCCAGTACTGCAGGCACATCTTCACCGCGACCTCGACGGACACCGACCCGGAGTCGGCCAGGAACACATGCTCCAGACCGTCCGGCGACAGGTCGACGAGGAGCTTCGCGAGCCGTACGGCGGGCTCGTGCGTGAGCCCGCCGAACATCACATGGCTCATCCGCCCCAGCTGTGCCCGTACCGCCTCGTTCAGCACCGGGTGGTTGTAGCCGTGGATCGCCGACCACCACGACGACATGCCGTCGACGAGTTCGCCGGAGCCGTCGGCAAGGCGCAGCCGGACCCCGTTCGCCGACTCCACGACGAGCGGTTCGGCCCGCCCGGGCATCGGACCGTAGGGATGCCACACATGCCGCCGGTCCAGTTCCAGCAGCTCGGACACGCTCGGGACGGACGGCTCAGGCATTGGGCGCGAGGTCCGTTCCGGCCCCCCGGCGGCGGACCGCTACGAGGTCCGTGCGCGGCTCGTTCGCGGCAGGCGCCGCGGCCGAACCGCACACGTCCGCTCCCTCGTGCGAGCCGCAGACGGAGCCGCACCCGGAGCCCTCGTGCGATCCGCACCCGGCACTCTCGTGCGATCCGCACCCGCCCGCGGCGGCGGTGGCCCGGTGCTCCGGCAGCGTCACCTGGCCGGTGCCCTCCACCTCGAACCCGGCGTCCGCGATCATCTCCAGGTCGGCCTTGCCGGCCTGGCCCTCGCTGGTCAGGTAGTCGCCGAGGAAGATCGAGTTGGCCAGGTTCAGGGCGAGGGGCTGCATCGTGCGCAGATGGACCTCGCGGCCGCCGGCGATGCGCACCTCCACGTCCGGGCAGACGAAGCGGACCATCGCGAGGATGCGCAGGCAGCGCTGCGGGGTGAGGTTCCACTCGGTGGAGAGCGGGGTGCCCTCCATCGGGATCAGGAAGTTCACCGGAACGGAGTCGGGGTCCAGCTCGCGCAGCGAGAAGACGACGTCCACGAGGTCCTCGTCGCTCTCGCCCATGCCCGCGATCAGACCCGAGCAGGCGGACAGTCCGGCCGCGTGCGCCTTGTGCACCGTGTCCACCCGGTCGGCGTACGTGTGGGTCGTGGTGATGTCCCCGTACGTGGCCTCGGACGTGTTCAGGTTGTGGTTGTAGGCGTCCGCGCCCGCGTCGCGCAGCCGCTCGGCCTGGCCGTCGGAGAGCAGACCGAGGCAGGCGCACACCTCGACGCCCTCGTTCTGGTCCTTGATGGCCTTGATGGTCTCGGAGACCCGGTCCACGTCCCGGTCCGTCGGGCCGCGCCCGCTGGCCACCAGACAGACCCGCTTGGCCCCTCCGGCCAGGCCCGCCGCGGCCGCCTCGGACGCTTCGTCGGGCTTGATCCAGGTGTACTTGAGGATCTCGGCCTTGGAGCCGAGCCGCTGGGAGCAGTACGAGCAGTCCTCCGGACACAGGCCGGACTTGAGGTTGACCAGATAGTTGAGTTTCACGCGCCGGCCGAACCAGTGCCGGCGCACCTTGCCGGCCGCAGCCACCACATCGAGCAGGTCGTCGTCGGAGGTGGCCAGCACGGCGAGTGCTTCCTCACGGGTCGGCAGCTCGCGCCGCAGCCCCTTGTCCACCAGCGTGTTCAGCAGGTCCATGAGGCCCGATCCTGTCGTACGGGACCGCCTGGGGCCAAGGAGAGTTTGCACAACGGAGACGGATCACCGTGTGGGTATTGCCACACCCTGGGCAGCTGATCGTGCCGCTAGGGTCTGTCCGCTACCTACAAAAGCCCCGGAGGACCCATGGCGTTCGGCTGGATCGACGAGCAGGCCGAGGCGCGGCGCCGCGCCGGACTCGTACGGACCCTGCGCCCGCGCCCCGCCGACTCGCCGCTGCTGGACCTGGCGAGCAACGACTACCTGGGCCTGGCGCACCACCCCGGGACCGCCGAGGGTGCCGCCGCGGCCGCCCGTGTGTGGGGCGGAGGTTCCACCGGCTCCCGGCTGGTCACCGGGACCACCGAGCTGCACACCGAGCTGGAGCGGGAACTGGCGGACTTCTGCGGCGTCGAGGCGGCCCTGGTCTTCTCGTCCGGTTATGCCGCGAATCTGGCCGCGGTCACCGCGCTGGGCCCGCACGGCTCCCTGATCGTCTCCGACGCGGGCAACCACGCCTCGCTCATCGACGGCTGCCGGCTCGCCCGGGGCACCAAGCAGGTGGTCGGGCATGCCGATCCGGAGGCGGTCGAAAAGGCGCTCGGCATGCACACCGGAGCCGCGATCGTCGTCTCCGATTCGGTCTTCTCCGTCGACGGGGACGCGGCACCGCTGGCCGCGCTGGCCGAGGCGTGCCGGGAACACGGCGCGGGGCTGGTCCTGGACGACGCCCACGGGCTCGGCGTACTGGGCGACGGCGGCCGGGGCGCCCCGTACGCGGCCGGTCTCGCGGGCGCCGACGACGTGGTCGTCACGGCCACGCTCTCCAAGTCGCTGGGCAGCCAGGGCGGAGTGGTGCTCGGCCCGGCGCGGGTGATCGACCACCTGGTCAACGCGGCCCGCACGTTCATCTTCGACACGGGCCTGGCGCCCGCGGCCGCCGGCGCGGCCCTGGCGGCGCTGCGGCTGCTGCGCCGCGAGCCGGCGCGGGCCGCGCGGGCCCGTGCGGTCGCCGCCGAGCTGCACGCACGCCTGACCGCCGCGGGTCTGGAAGCGGTACGTCCGGACGCCGCGGTGGTCTCCGTGCGGGCCCCGTCCCCGGAGCAGGCCGTGCGCTGGGCGGCGGACTGCCGTACCGCGGGCCTGGCCGTGGGCTGCTTCCGTCCTCCTTCCGTGCCCGACGGCATCTCACGGCTGAGGCTGACCGCCCGAGCGGACCTGTCCGGGGCCGAGATCGAACGCGCTGTACGGGTGATCGGCGAGACGCGACCATGAGTCGGCGTGACACGGCCGTGAATCGCACGAAAGTGATCGGATCTGATCAGTAGGGGTCGGTCTGGTCGGTCCGACGGTGAGGAAAGAGGATCACCGGAGCGCGGTCACGAACCCCGCCCAGCTCCCGGGGGAGAAGAGCAGCGCGGGTCCGGCCGGGGCCTTGGAGTCGCGCACGGCGAGCAGTCCGGCCCACGGGCCGGAGTGCGGCCGGGCCGTCTCCACGCAGTTGTTGGCTCCGGTGCTGTAGCTGCTGCGCAGCCACCGCACGTGATCCAGATCGGTACTGGCAGGGACGTTACGAGGCAGTGCTGGCATGGTGCCTCCTTACGCGCCGTCACCCATCCCGGCGATGTAATCCAACGAGTCCTCGGGTGAAAGGGCGTGGATCTGAAGGGTGTTGAAGGCCTCCGTGTAGGCCACGAGGTCTTCTTTCCGTTCCAGATAGAGGCTACTCGTCAACTGGTCGAGAACAACAACATCCAGATCAGAAGTGCTCGGAAATGAGAAGATAACGAAAGGCCCCGTGAGGCCGACATGCGCCCCCGCGGCGAACGGCAGTACCTGGAGCCGCACTTGGGGCAGGCGGGCTGCCTCGACCACCCGGGCCAGCTGCCGCGCCATCACCTCCGGCCCGCCGACATCGCGTCGGAGCACCGCCTCGTCCAGCACCGCGCTCAGCGCCAGCGGCGGATCCGAACGCAGCACGTCCTGCCTGGCCAGCCGCACCTCCACCAGTGCGTCCAGCCGCTCCTCGTCGACCCCCTTCACGGCCGCCCGGGTCACCGCGCGGGCGTACTCCGGTGTCTGCAGCAGACCCGGGACCACCGTGGTCTCCAGGGTGCGCATCCCGCTCGCCTGCGACTCCAGGCTGATGAAATCGCGGTAGGTGGCCGGCAGGATCCCCCGGTAGGCGTGCCACCACCGGCTGCGGCTGCCCGCCTCCTCGGACCCCGCCAACATCAGCAGCAGCTCCCGCAGTTGGCCGTCGCGCACCCCGTAGGCATCCAGAAGTAACCGCACATCGGCCGGTTTCACGCCGCTCGCGCCGGTCTCGATGCGGCTCACCTTCGACTGGTGCCAGCCCACCAGACGGGCCGCCTCGCCACTGGTGAGTCCCGTCCCCGTGCGCAGTGTGCGCAACTCGGCGCCGAGTTTGCGGCGCCGTACCGCGGGACCGTTCTGCATGGGGTACTCCTTACTCCTTCCGGGCCGCCCAAATACGGTCTCTCGTCGCAGAGTTCACCGCTTTGAGCGACAGATATATGCATATCCCGGTGGATCGCTCCCCGGACCGGCCCGGTGATGGCAGTCTGGCGACGAAGCACCAGTGCGGGACCGTACTCGAACCATCCGCTCTCCGTCGGACTGCGGCCCGTGGGAAAGGGACGACGTCGCCATGGCAGACCATCTGGAAGCATCCGTCACTCTGCCGAGCGATCCCGCCTCGGTCTCCGCTGCCCGCTCCTACGTGGTGGGCACCCTCGAGGAATGGGGCCTGCCGCCGGACACCGACGTGGCCGACACCGTGCGGCTGATCGTCTCCGAGCTCGCCACCAACGCCGTACAGCACACCTTCGGTCAGTCACCCACCTTCACCGTCGACCTCGCCCTGCACCGCGACGAACAGCTGCGCATCGGTGTGACGGACAGTCATCCGCGCTTTCCGAAGAGACTGCCCGCCGCCGTCCAGCAGGACAACGGGCGCGGCATGGTCATCATCCGCTGGCTCACCGCCGAGTGCGGCGGCAAGCTACGCGTCCGCCCCACCCGCGAGGGCGGCAAGACGGTCTCGATCGAACTCCCCTGGAGCATCCCGGCGGAGCCGGTCCCGGCGGGACAGCCGGAGCCCTAGTCCGTGCTCCCGGCCACCGGGCGCCATCGGGCCCGTGCGCGACCAGGCACGGCCGCCCCTCCGCGGACACCCGTCGCCATCGTGGCGGCGCAGCCCTTCCACCCGGTCGGGCGACGGCCCGGAGAGCCGGGTGCTGACGCACCGGTGTCTGCCGCCGAGGCTCGGCCTCGGCGTGTGGTGGCGCTCCTGGCGGACCGGCTCGGCAGGTGACTGCGCCGGCCCCGGGGCGCCCGCAGCATGCGGGCGCCCCGGGGCCGGCGCTGACCGCGCGGGGAGCGGCCCTTTTGCCGGAGCCGCTCCTGCGCTGAGCCGGGGTCAGCTGACCCGGCCGTACCAGACGCTCCTGGTCCAGATCCTCTCCAGCCGCACCACGGCGCCGGTCCTCGGGGCGTGCCAGATCTTGTTCTTCCCGGCGTAGATACCGACGTGGTAGACGCTGGAACCCGAGTGGAAGAACACCAGATCGCCGGCCTTGCGGCTCCCGGCCGAGATGTGGTGCGTCCGGTTGTACTGCTGGGCGGCCGTACGCGGCAGCTTCTTGCCCGCCTTCTTGAACGAGTACAGCGTCAGCCCCGAACAGTCGAACCTGCGCGGCCCGGTGGCCCCGTACTGGTAGGGCGAGCCCTTCTTCGAGGCGGCGATCTGCAGTGCTTTCGTCGCTATGGTGGCGGCCGAGGCATCGGTGGCGAGCCCCGGGACCATGATCGAGCCGCCCACGGCGGCGAGGGTGAGGGCCGAGGCCGTGCCGGCCCGGGCCATCAGCGACGGGACACGATTGAGCGCAGTCATGCGCAACCCTTCGTCAGCCGCCTGTGAAGGATGACCTGTCGGATTCGGGCTGGCGAAGTTGCCCGGCCGCGTTGCTGCGGCTTCACCCCAAGGGCTGCTCGGCACGACCGTCCGTCTGCGACGAACGTCCGTCCCGGCGACCCGTCTTGCTCGGGTCCTCCACTCCTGCCGATCCACTCCTGTCGACCGGTCATCCGGGCGGCGGCAGGACTCGGCGTCCGCCCGGACCGCCCCGCCGCGGTGGCGGGGGCTTGTCGTCAGACAGGGATCTTCACTCACAACTGTCCGAAAATCCCAATGGAATCGGGGGTTTGTGGCGTTACTCACCACTCACCCGTTCGGGTGGACAGTGTCCTGTTCGAGTCGCCGTCAGGTCCCGCACGTACCCTCCGACCTGGGGCGGAGCACTTACGCATGACCCTCAAACCCGTTGTGTGCGCAAGTCGTGAGGCCCGGAAAACGATCGGGATATACCCCGGTCGGCGGTAGACCGTTCGGGCCGTTTGAAGTTCGGCCCGGACGGTCCGTCGACACGAACGGCCCGCCGGGTCTCATCCGTGTCCGGACGGGTCGACGCAGTCGGGCGGGAGCGTGACGCGCGCAGTACGGCGCTCGCCGTCCAGCACCCGCAAGGCCCGTGCCAGCGTGTCCCCATGCAGCTCCGTCTCGCCCCGCTGGTGCATCAGGGTCAGGGCGTCGCGCAGCTCGGACGCCTTGCGCACCAGGGCCTGCGCCGCGCGCAGCCCGCGGTAGGTGTCTCCGGACTGCGCCGGGTTGATGCGGCCCAGCAGGTCGACCGCCTCCAGGTAACGGTCGATCAACTCGCCCTCGGCGCGGGTCAGCGCGGGCAGCGGCGGAAGCTCCGGCAGCATCGGCGGCTCACCCCGCATGCCCGGCGCCGGGCGCCGTCCTGCGGCTGGGCACGACGCCGTCCACCAGGCCGTACGCCAGCGCGCCCGGCGCGTCCAGCACCAGGTCCCGCTCCAGGTCCCGGTGGACCTGCTCCGCGCTGCGCCCGGTGTGCCGCACCAGCATCTCCTCCGCCACCGCGCGCATCCGGGTCAACTCCTCGGCCTGGATGAGGAGGTCGCTCAGCTGTCCCTGGGCCGGCTCGGTCAGCGCGGGCTGTTCGAGCACCACCCGGGCGCCCGGCAGGATGAACCGCTTGCCCGGTGTCCCGGCCGCGAGCAGTACCGCGGCGGCGGAGGCGGCCTGGCCCAGGCAGTAGGTCTCCACGTCGCAGTCGACGTACTGCATCGTGTCGTAGACCGCGGTCAGGGCGGTGAACGAGCCGCCCGGGCAGTTGACGTACAGGGTGATGTCCCGGTCCGGTGCCGCGTGTTCGAGCTGCATGAACTGCGTGATCACATCGGTCGCCGCCGTGTCGTCCAGGCGCGTCCCGAGGAAGACGACCCGGCTCTCGAACAGCTTCGAGTAGGGATCCAGCGTGCGGTGGCCCGTGCCCGTGCGCTCGGTGAACTCGGGCAGGACGTGACGGGCGGACGGTCGGGTCATGGGCATACCCCTCCTCCAGGCGGGGCACCGGCGGCCCCGCTTCTGTAAAAAATGTACAGGACGTACGTGACGTTATGATGGACGCATGGCCTACGAGATTCCGGTGACGCAAGCCAGGGCTGAGCTCGCCGACCTGATCAACCGGGTGGTGTACGGCGGTGAGCGCGTCGTCGTGACACGGCACGGCAAGCCGCTCGTCGCGCTGGTCTCGGCCGACGACCTGGAGCGGCTCGAGGCCCTCGGTGAAGCGGAACCGGCCGAGGAGCAGGTGGCCAGTTCGGTCTCCCGTGTCCACGAGGTCGCGCCCGCGACCCGGGACCGGCAGCGCTTCGGCATCGCGGCGGAGCACCGGGGGCCCGGCCGCCCGTAACCGGGCGCGGGGGCCCGGCCGTCCGTGACCGAGGGCGGGCTCCGGCCGTCCGTGGTCGGGGCGGTGGAGGGCCGGCGTCCCGCGGTCGGGACGGTGGGGCCCGGCGTCCCGCAGTCGGGTATGAGCGAGCCCATCGCGCAGTCATACGCCGATCAAGGGCTGGTTAACGTCGTTGAAACTCCGGCGAACTAGCCTGCCGATCCACGTCACCAGGGGTTTTTCTGCCCGGATTCGTCACTGTCGGGGCAAATTTGTCTGTGTGTTACACCTATCCCGTCGTGGTGGCTGCGGCAACCGGACCCCGCACGGTCCGGAGCAAGGACTGTGAGGTGCGACGTGCAACTGACCCCGCACGAACAAGAGAGGCTGCTGATCCATGTGGCGGCCGACGTGGCCGAGAAGCGCAGGGCCCGAGGGCTCAGGCTCAACCACCCCGAAGCGGTCGCCCTCATCACCTCGCACATCCTCGAGGGCGCACGGGACGGCCGTACCGTCGCCGAGCTGATGTCCTCCGGCCGCAAGATCCTGACCAGGGACGACGTCATGGACGGGATCCCGGAGATGATCCACGACGTTCAGGTCGAGGCCACCTTCCCGGACGGCACCAAGCTCGTCACCGTCCACGAGCCGATCATCTGAGGGGCCCGCGATGATTCCCGGAGAGGTTCTTTTCGCGGACGGCCCGGTCGTCTACAACGAGGGCCGCGAGGTCACCCGGCTGACCGTCCTCAACGCCGCCGACCGGCCCGTCCAGGTCGGCTCCCACTACCACTTCGCCGAGGCCAACCCCGGTCTGGAGTTCGACCGCGCCGTCGCGCGCGGCAAGCGGCTGAACGTCGCCGCCGGCACCGCCGTGCGCTTCGAACCCGGCATCCCCGTCGACGTCGAACTCGTCCCCCTCACCGGCGCGCGGATCGTGCCCGGACTGCGCGGCGAGACCGGAGGTGCCCTCGATGCCTGAGATCTCCCGCGACGCCTACGCCGACCTGTTCGGCCCCACCACCGGTGACCGCATCCGGCTCGCCGACACCGATCTGCTGATCGAGATCGAGGAGGACCGCTCCGGCGGCCCCGGCCGCTCCGGTGACGAGGCGGTGTTCGGCGGCGGCAAGGTCATCCGCGAGTCCATGGGCCAGTCGCGCGCCACGCGCGCCGACGGCACCCCCGACACGGTCATCACCGGGGTCGTCATCGTCGACCACTGGGGGATCGTCAAGGCCGACGTCGGCATCCGCGACGGACGGATCACCGGCATCGGCAAGGCGGGCAACCCCGACACCATGGACGGGGTCCACCCCGACCTGGTGATCGGCCCCGAGACCGAGGTCATCGCCGGCAACGGACGGATCCTCACGGCCGGCGCCATCGACGCGCACGTCCACTTCATCTGCCCGCAGATCGCCGACGAGGCGCTCGCCGCGGGCATCACCACCCTGGTCGGCGGCGGCACCGGACCGGCCGAGGGCTCCAAGGCGACCACGGTGACGCCCGGACCCTGGCACCTGGCCCGGATGTTCGAGGCGATGGAGCAGTACCCGCTCAACGTCGGCTTCCTCGGCAAGGGCAACACCGTCTCGCACGACGCGATGCTCTCCCAGATCCGCGGCGGCGCACTCGGCCTGAAGCTGCACGAGGACTGGGGCTGCACCCCGGCCGTCATCGACGCGTCTCTGACCGTCGCCGACCGCACCGGCATCCAGGTCGCCATCCACACCGACACCCTGAACGAGGCCGGTTTCGTCGGCGACACCCTCGCCGCCGTCGCCGGCCGGGGCATCCACGCGTACCACACCGAGGGCGCGGGCGGCGGGCACGCGCCGGACATCATGACCGTGGTCTCCGAGCCGCACGTGCTGCCCAGCTCCACCAACCCGACCCGGCCCTACACCGTCAACACCGCCGAGGAACACCTCGACATGCTGATGGTCTGCCACCACCTCAACCCCGCGGTCCCCGAGGACCTGGCCTTCGCCGAGTCCCGGATCCGGCCGTCCACCATCGGCGCGGAGGACGTCCTGCACGACCTCGGCGCCATCTCGATCATCTCCTCCGACTCCCAGGCCATGGGCCGTGTCGGCGAGGTCGTCCTGCGCACCTGGCAGACCGCGCACGTGATGAAGCGGCGGCGCGGCGCGCTGCCCGGCGACGGGCGGGCGGACAACCGCCGGGTGCGACGCTATGTCGCCAAGTACACGATCAACCCGGCGCTCGCCCAGGGCCTTGCCCGCCACATCGGCTCCGTCGAGCCGGGCAAGCTCGCCGACCTGGTGCTCTGGGAGCCCGCCTTCTTCGGGGTCAAACCGCACCTCGTCATCAAGGGCGGCCAGATCGCGTACGCACAGATGGGTGACGCCAACGCCTCCATCCCGACGCCGCAGCCGATCCTGCCCCGGCCGATGTACGGGGCCATCGGACGCGCGCCGGCCGCCAACTCGTTCAACTTCGTGGCCCCGCTCGCCGTCGAGGACGGGCTGCCGGAGCGACTCCAGCTGGGCAAGCGCTTCGTCGCCATCGAGTCGACGCGCGGGGTGACCAAGGCGGACATGCGGGAGAACGACGCGCGCCCCCGGGTGCGGATCGACCCCGACAGCTTCGCCGTGCACATCGACGGCGAGCTGGTCGAGGCGGCACCGGCCGTCGAACTGCCCATGGCCCAGCGCTACTTCCTCTTCTGATGAGCAGGGCAGCACTGCTCGTCCTGGCCGACGGCCGCTTCCCCGCCGGAGGGCATGCGCACTCCGGCGGGGCGGAGGCCGCCGTCAAGGCGGGCCGGATCACCTCCGCCGCGAGCCTGGAGGACTTCTGCCGGGGGCGGCTGCACACCGCCGGACTGGTCGCGGGGGCGCTGGCCGCTGCCGCCGTCCTGGGCGTCGAGCCCCGGGAGCTGGACGCGGCGGCCGACGCCCGTACGCCCTCGCCCGCACTGCGGGCCGCCGCGCGCAGGCTCGGCCGGCAGCTGATGCGGGCCGCACGGGCCGGCTGGCCGTCGGCCGAACTCGACGCGCTGGCCCGGGAGTTCCCCAAGGGCGCCCACCAGCCGGTCGTCCTCGGCCTCACCGCCCGCGCGGCCGGGCTGGCGCCCGAGGACGCGGCGTACTGCGCGGCGTACGAGAGCGTGAGCGGACCGGCGACGGCCACCGTGCGGCTGCTGAGCCTCGATCCGTTCGACGCGACGGGCGTGCTGGCCCGGCTCGCACCGGAGCTGGATCGCGTCGCGGCCGCGGCGGTCCGAGCGGCAGGGAGGGTGGCCGACGAGGGCGTCGACGCGCTGCCCGCCGCGTCGGGGCCGTTGCTGGAGGTCGGGGCGGAGTGGCATGCCGCCTGGCCCGTACGACTGTTCGCTTCCTGACCCGGGGGCTGTACCCCCCGGACCCCCGCCGGCCCGAACGGCCCCGTCTCGGACGCCGGACGGGCCCGACGACGCCGGACCTGGCTGAAATGGAGCCGTTGCAATGCATCTCGACCACACCCACGAGGGCCCTGCCGCCGTCAGCGCCGACGCCCACCGCCCCGACGGCTCGCGCCGCGCCCTGCGCATCGGCCTCGGCGGCCCCGTCGGGTCCGGGAAGACCGCGACGGTCGCCGCGCTGTGCAGGTTGCTGCGCGACGAGCTGTCCCTGGCCGTCGTGACCAACGACATCTACACCCGTGAGGACGCCGAGTTCCTGCTCCGGGAGGCCGTGCTGCCGCCCGAGCGGATCACGGCCGTGGAGACCGGCGCCTGCCCGCACACCGCGATCCGCGACGACATCTCCGCCAACCTCGAAGCCGTGGAGGACCTGGAGGACGCGGTCGGGCCGCTGGACCTGATCCTCGTGGAGTCCGGCGGCGACAACCTCACCGCGACCTTCTCCAAGGGGCTCGTGGACGCGCAGATCTTCGTGATCGACGTGGCTGGCGGCGACGACATCCCGCGCAAGGGCGGCCCCGGTGTCACCACCGCCGATCTGCTCGTGGTGAACAAGACCGACCTCGCGCCCCACGTCGGATCCGACCTCGCCCGGATGGCCGCCGACGCCAAGGCACAGCGGTCCGAACTCCCGGTCGTCTTCCAGTCGTTGCGCGCCGAGAGCGGCGTCACGGAGGTGGCCGCCTGGGTGCGGCAGCGGCTCGGCGCGTGGACGGCATGACGGCGACCGGAGTCCGGGCGCACGCCCGGATCGAGGCCCGCCCCGACGGGCGCGGCGGTACGGCACTGCCCGTACTGGACGGCGACGGACCGCTCGCGCTGCGCCGCACCCGGGCGAGCGGCGGCGAGGCGCGGGTCATGGTCGTCGGCGCGATGAGCGGCCCGCTCGGCGGCGACCGCTTCGCGCTGGACGCGCGCGTGGCGGAGGGCGCCCGGCTGCACGTGGGGTCGGCCGCCGCCACCATCTCGCTGCCGGGCCAGGACAAGGGTGAGGCGCGCTACGACGTGCGGCTCGACGTGGCCGACGGCGCCGAGCTGCGCTGGCTGCCCGAGCAGCTGATCGCGGCCGGCGGCAGCGACCTGTACGTCACCACCCGGGTCGAAGCCGGCGCCGGGGCGCGGCTGGTGCTGCGCGAGGAGCAGGTGCTCGGACGGTACGGGGAGGAACCCGGCCGGCTCACCAGCCGGCTCACGGTCCGGGTCGCGGGCCGTACCGTCCTGGACCAGGAGCTGTCCTGCGGGCCCGGAGCGCCGGGCGGCTGGGACGGGCCCGCCGTACTCGCCGGACACCGTTCGGTCGGCCAACTGGTCGTGGTGCAACCCGAGTTCGTCGATCAGCCGGCCGTCCCACGGATGCTGGGGGAGAACGCGGCCCTGATACCGCTCGCCGGGCCCGCCGTACTCGTCAGTGCCGTGGCCCCCGACGCGCTCAGGCTGCGGCGACTGCTGGACGAGGCGCTGACCCTGCTCGGACCGGCGGGCGCGCAGAGGGCGAGCTGACGGAGGTCCGGCTGCCGTCGTCGGGCCGGTTGCCGTCGAAGGTTCGGTTGCCGTCGTAGGGCCGGTTGCCGTCGGAGGTCCGGCTGCCGTCGGAGGGCCGGTTGCCGTCGGAGGGCGGCCTGCCCCTCGTCGGTCCGCTCAGCCGGACGCGGTCGTCCGTTTATCGGATTGGTAAAGAAAGGTCTGCGCCCCCTGTTCTCAGGCGGCTCACAGCCGAGAGGATCCCCGCCTGACCATTCGAAGATGCAGGGGGAGGGGCCAACTTGAGGGAGAACAGACCGAAAAGCCGTCTGCTGGCGCTCGGTTCCGCCGGAGCACTCGTCACGGCGACCTTGATAGCCGGCGCGGTGTCGGCGCCCGTGGCCAGCGCCGACGGCCGCCACGGAGGCGACCGCGAGGCCCGGGGCGCCGAGATCGCCGCCGCCCGTGCCGCCAGGGCCGGCATCGACTGGCAGGACTGCCCCGCGGACTGGGGGCTGGCGAAGCCCATCCAGTGCGGCTGGGTCAGCGTGCCGCTCGACTACGCCAAGCCCTACGGCAAGCAGATCGAGCTCGCCGTCGACCGCGTCGGCAACACCGGCACCCCGCAGGAGCGCCAGGGCGCCCTCGTGTACAACCCGGGCGGTCCCGGCGCCTCCGGGATGCGCTTCCCGACCCGGATCACCAACAAGAACCCCGTCTGGGCGAACGTCGCCAAGGCCTACGACTTCGTGGGCTTCGACCCGCGCGGTGTCGGCCACTCCGCGCCCGTCTCCTGCATCGATCCGCAGGAGTTCGTCAAGGCGCCCAAGGCCGACCCGGTTCCGGACACCGAGGCCGACAAGAGGGCCCAGCGCAAGCTCGCCCGCGAGTACGCCGACGGGTGCGCCGAGCGCAGCGGCGCCGTGCTGCCGCAGATGACCACCCCGAACACCGCCCGCGACCTGGACGTCATCCGTGCCGCACTGGGCGAGAAGAAGCTCAACTACCTGGGCGTCTCCTACGGCACCTACCTCGGCGCCGTCTACGGCACCCTCTTCCCGGGCCACCTGCGCCGGATGATCGTCGACAGCGTGGTCGACCCGTCGCGCGAGAACATCTGGTACAAGGCGAACCTCGAACAGGACATCGCCTTCGAAGGCCGCTGGAAGGACTGGGAGGACTGGGTCGCCGCGAACGACGCCGCCTTCCACCTCGGCACCACCCGCGCCGCCGTGCAGGCCGAGTGGCTGGAACTGCGCGCCACTGCCAAGAAGAACCCCATCGGCGGAGTCGTCGGCCCGGCCGAGCTGATCTCCTTCTTCCAGAGCGCCCCGTACTACGACTCCTCGTGGGTGCCGGTGGCGACGGTCTTCAGCAAGTACGCGGCCGGGGACACCAAGGCGCTCGTCGACGCGGCCGCCCCCGACCTGTCGGACACGGCCGGCAACATCGGCGCGGAGAACGGCAACGCCGTCTACACCGCCGTCGAGTGCGCCGACGCCAAGTGGCCCGCCAGCTGGCACAAGTGGGACCGGGACAACACCCGGCTCAACCAGGACTACCCGTTCATGACCTGGGCCAACGCCTGGATGAACCTGCCCTGCGCCACCTGGCCGACGAAGCAGCTGACCCCGGTGCACGTCACCACCCACCGCGGCCTGCCGCCCGTGCTGATAGTGCAGTCCACGCGGGACGCGGCGACGCCGTACCCGGGCGCCGTCGAACTGCACAAGCGCTTCAAGGGCTCCCGTCTGATCACCGAGAAGGACGCGGGCTCCCACGGTGTGACCGGCCTGGTCAACCCGTGCATCAACACCCGGGTCGACGCCTATCTGATCGACGGCAGGCTGGACACCTCCGACGTGACCTGCACGCCGCACGCCACGCCCAAGCCGTAACCGCACCGCTGCGGCGACGAGGGGCGGCCGGACTCTCCGGCCGCCCCTTCGCCGTCAGCCGAGCGGTGCCCTGGGGAACTTGCGGTCCTTCTTCTCCGCCTTCTTCTCCGCCGTCTGCTCCGCCTTGGCGACGGCCGCGTACTGGTCGACGTACTCCTGCTCGGACAGCATGAGGATCGCGTACATGATCTCGTCGGTGACCGCCCGCAGGATGGCCTTCTCGTGCTCCATGCCGGCGTAGCGGGAGAAGTCGAGCGGCTTGCCGAAGCGGATCACGACGGGATGCATGTGCGGGACCACCTTGCCGGGCGGCTGCGCCTCGAAGGTGCCGATCATCGCGCAGGGCACGACCGGCACCCGGGCCCGCAGCGCCATGACCGCGACACCCACCTTGCCCTTGTACAGCCGGCCGTCGTGCGAACGGGTCCCCTCCGGGTAGATGCCCAGCAGTTCGCCCTTGCCCAGTACGCCGAGCCCCTCGCGGATCGCGGCCTGCCCCGCATCCTTGCCCGAGCGGTCCACCGGGATCTGCCCGGCACTGCGGAAGAAGAACGCGGTGAGCCGGCCCTTGATGCCGGGGCCGGTGAAGTACTCCGCCTTGGCGAGGAAGGTGATCCGGCGCTTCAGCATCGCCGGCATCAGGAAGTGGTCGGAGAACGACAGATGGTTCCCGGCGACGATCGCCGGACCCGAAGCCGGTACGTTCTCCAGGCCCTCGATCCGCGGACGGAAGACCAGCCTGAGCAGGGGGCCGAGCAGTACGTACTTGAGCAGGTAGTAGAACAAGGGGTCGCTCCTCACTCGGGCGGATCGACACAGCGTAAGTGCGCAGGTACGCACGGGGAACCGGGTGCGGACCCGTCCATGCTGACCCCTTGCGGCCTCTACTGACGAGTACTCAGACGGGTGATCGGGTGTGGCTGCGGCACCTCGGCCGTCCGGTACGAGAACCAGGCGAGGAACGCGACGACGAACAGCCCCTCGGCGAGCAGGGACAGGGGGCCGTACGGCGCTTCCCAGCCGTCCTCGTAATGTCCGCCCGGCAGGCCGACGGTACGCGACAGCGCGAAACCGACGATCATTGCGAGACTGGCCAGCATTCCGGTCAGCCAGGCCGCCATCGGGCACTTCTGGCCCGCGAGGGCCACGGCCACGACGAGCATCACGGCGCTGCCCGCGACGAACAGCAGACCGATGTAGAGCGTCTCCTCCAGGTGGCCGGGGACGAGCAGCGCGTGCAGGACCGCGTCGATGACGGCGCAGGTCACGGCGACTGCCGTCCAGCCGGCCTCTGCGGGGTGGGTGGAGTTCATGACGCATCTCCTGAACGACGCTGCTCCCCGGTGCGGGGCGCCTCCTGCCCGCGGTGGTGAGGGTTGTCTCCTGCCCTCAGTACGGAAAACGCCCTCCGGGGGATTGCGTCGCCGGCCGGACCGCTCTCGTAGGATGTGCCCGATGCACAGCACCGGACAGCACACCCCGCGACCGCCACGGCGGCGTCTGCGTGCGCTGCTCGTGCTGGGGGTGCTGGCCGGGCTGCTGGGCATGCACGCCCTGGCGCCCGGTGGCGGTACGGAGCACACGGGGCAGGTCCGGGCCGTGCACATGGGGGTCATGGCCACCGCCCACGACGGCTGTCCCGACGGCGACGGCCACTGCGGCGGCCACGGCCTGCACCACGCCGACCCCACCTGCGCGTCCGGCGCCGTGAGCGGCGGTCCGCAGCTGCCCGCGCTCACCCCCGGCCCGGTGACCGCCCCCGTGCCGGCCGGCGGCCCGCGCCCGTGCGTGGCCGCGGCACCGGACGGGGCCCGCGCCCCGCCCTCCCTGGCGGAACTCCAACTTCTGCGGATCTAGAGGCCGCGCCGGCCGCATGCCGTACCCGACGGCGTTGCGGTCGTGCTCCCACGCGTGCCCGAAGACCTTTCCGACAGCAGGAGTTCCCGCATGACCATCCGTACCCTGACGCGCCGTGCCGCCCTCGTCGCGGCGACCGGCTTCGTCTCCGTCGTCCTCGCCGCCTGCGGCAGCAGCGGTGACAGCGGCGCGCACGGCGGCCACGGCGCCTCGGCGAGCCCGAGCGGATCCACCGGCGCCACCGCCCACAACAACCAGGACGTCACGTTCGCCCAGGGCATGATCCCGCACCACCGGCAGGCCCTGGAGATGGCGCGGCTCGCCGCCGGCCGGGCCGGCTCGGCACAGGTCAAGGACCTCGCCTCGCGCATCGAGAAGGCACAGGACCCGGAGATCCGCACCATGACCGGCTGGCTGAAGTCCTGGGGTGAGCAGGTCCCCATGGCAGGCATGGACCACTTTGGCCACTCCGGGACGTCCGGCATGCAGGGGATGTCCGGGATGATGAGTGACGCCGACATGACGGCACTGAAGAAGGCGACGGGCAAGGACTTCGACACCAAGTTCCTGTCCCTGATGGTCGAGCACCACCAGGGCGCCGTCGAGATGGCCACCACGGAGAAGAACAGCGGCGCCTACGGTCCCGCCCAGGGCATGGCCGACGGCATCGTCACCGCGCAGAACGCCGAGATCAAGGAGATGAAGCGGCTGCTCGCCGGGAGCGCGAGCTGACCGGCGGGCGGGGGCCGACACGCCCGGTGCGGCCGGCCCCCGCCCTCGCTCTCAGTTCCGCCGGCCCAGCACCTTCTCCAGCGAGCCCAGCGCCGAGCGCAGCTCCTCGGCCGTGATGGTCAGCGGGGGCGCCAGCCGGATCGTGGAGCCGTGGGTGTCCTTGACCAGGATCCCCTCCTGCATCAGGCGCTCGCTGATCTCCCGGCCGGTGCCGATGGCCGGGTCGACGTCGACACCCGCCCACAGCCCCCGCGCGCGGAAGCCGGTCACACCGTTGCCCATCAGCTCGGCCAGTCCGTCGCGCAGGAGCAGACCCAGCTCCGCCGCCCGCCGCTGGAACTCACCGGTCTCCAGCAGTTCGACCACCGCCGTGCCGACGGCGGCGGCCAGCGGGTTGCCGCCGAACGTGGAGCCGTGCTCGCCCGGGTGCAGCACGCCCAGCACCTCGCGCCGGGCCACCACCGCCGACACCGGCACGATGCCGCCGCCGAGCGCCTTGCCGAGCAGCAGCACGTCCGGGACGACGTCCTCGTGCTGGACGGCGAGGGTGGTGCCGGTGCGGCCGAGGCCCGACTGGATCTCGTCCGCGATGAACAGGCAGCCCTTGCGGCGCGTCAGCTCACGGACGCCGGCCAGATAGCCCTCGTCCGGGATGATCACCCCGGCCTCGCCCTGGATGGGCTCGATCAGCACCGCGGCCGTCGTCTCGTCGACCGCCGCCTCCAGCGCGGCCAGGTCGTTGTACGGCACGATCCGGAAACCGGGTGTGAAGGGGCCGAAGCCCGCCCGGGCCGACTCGTCCGTGGAGAAGCTGACGATCGTCGTCGTACGGCCGTGGAAGTTCTCCGCCGCGACCACGATCGTCGCCCGGTCGGCGGGGACGCCCTTCACGTCGTAGGCCCACTTGCGGGCCACCTTGATGCCGCTCTCCACCGCCTCGGCGCCGGTGTTCATCGGCAGCACCATGTCAAGACCGGTCAGTGCCGCGAGCCGCTCGGCGAACTCGGCGAGCCGGTCGTTGTGGAAGGCGCGGGAGGTCAGGGTCAGCCGGTCGAGCTGGCGGTGCGCGGCCTCGATCAGCGCCGGATGGCGGTGGCCGAAGTTGAGCGCCGAGTAGCCGGCCAGCATGTCGAGGTAGCGGCGGCCCTCGACGTCCTCCACCCAGGTGCCCTCGGCCCGGGCGACGACCACGGGCAGGGGGTGGTAGTTGTGCGCGAGGACCGGCCCCTCCGCCCGGATCAGGTCGTCGGAGGTACGGGCGTGCGCGGGTGCGGTCATCAGCGGATCTCCTGGGTGCAGCACTTGATGCCTCCGCCGGCCTTGTGGAACTCCGACAGGTCGACGGGGACGGGGACGTAACCGTGGCCGTCCAGGCGCTCGGCGAGCGTCTCGGCCTTGGGGGCGATGAAGACGTGCCGGCCGTCGGACACGGAGTTCAGGCCGAATGCCATGGCGTCGTCGCGGGTGGCGAGCACCGCGTCCGGGTAGAGGCGCTTGAGCACCTCCCGGCTGCCCGGCGAGAAGGCTTCCGGGTAGTAGACGATGTTGTCGTCGTCCAGCACGAACAGCGCGGTGTCCAGGTGGTAGAAGTACGGGTCCACCAGGGTCAGGCCGATCACCGGGTGGCCCAGGAACTCCTGCGCCTCGCGGTGGGCCTCACGGGTGGTGCGGAACCCGGTGCCGGCCAGCACGTACCGGCCCGTCCACACCAGGTCGCCCTCGCCCTCGGTCACCGCCTCCGGCCGGTGGACGTCGTAGCCCGCCGCCTTGAACCAGGTGTCGTAGTGGACCGACTCGGCGCGCCGCTCCGGCGCGTGGAAGAGGGATCCGAAGACCCGGCCGCCGACCACGAACGCCGCGTTCGCGGCGAAGACCATGTCGGGCAGGCCCGGCACCGGATCGACCGCCTCGACGCTGTGGCCGCGGGAGCGGTAGGCGCGGATCAGTGCCTGCCACTGCTCCTGGGCCAGATCCACGTCCACGGGCGTGTCGGGATGCATCCAGGGATTGATCGCGTACTGCACGGCGAAGTGTCTGGGTTCGCAGACAAGGAAGCGCCGAGGGCGCGGCACACGGCTTTCGGCCACAGAGGGTTTCCTCCGCTTTCCTGTGTGTCACTGGGGGTGGACACCACGGTAGGAAGTGACGGAGACGATCGACAAGAAACAAAAGCTGCGCGCATGTGCAGCATCGCTGCGTTCTTGCCGGGATGAACGCACGAGTACTGCGCGTGTCCAGGTTTACTTTCCGATCATTCCGGTGCCACCTGGGTGGCGCCCGCTTCCGGGCTTTCCGGGAGGAGGTGGGACAGCACCATCACGCTGATCGTCTTCCGGATGAACGGTTCGGCGCGGATCCGCTCCAGCACCTCCTCGAAGTGCTCCACGTCCCGCGCCCGTACGTGCAGCAGAGCGTCCGCGCCGCCGGTCACCGTCATGGCCGCCGTGATCTCGGGGTGGTTGCGCACCACCTCCGCCAGGCGCCGCGGCGGGGCCGCGCCCTCGCAGTACACCTCGACGTACGCCTCGGTGCGCCAGCCGAGCGCGGAGGGCTGCACGGTCGCCGTGAACCCGGTGATCACACCGGTCTCCCGCAGCCGGTCCACGCGCCGCTTGACCGCGGTGGACGACAGCCCGATCGCCGCGCCGATCTCGGCGAAGCTGGTCCTGGCGTTCGCCATCAGCGCGGTGATGATCTTGCGGTCGAGGTCGTCGAAGGACGCGGTCCTGCTGTTCATGCGGGCACTGTAATCAGCCACGCCCGCGGCGGGAGAACTAGGACTGCGTGACGACCATGGCGAGTGTCAGCAGCCCCAGCACCACCCAGCCGAACCACAGCCACCCGTTGCTGCCGAGGGCGACCGTGTAGGCCGTCACGACGACGAGCCCGCCGACGGTCATCGCCCCCATCGCCTTGGTGGAACCGCTCGTGGAACCGGGCATCGCGACACCCTCCTCATGGTCCGTCCTTGACCATGGTGCCCCGAATTCCCTCCGGAGGGGATAGTGCGGCTTCAGCTCTCGCGCGCGTTCAGAGAGGCCAGATAGGCGTTGTACGCCTCCAGCTCCTTGTCACCGTCCCGGTCGGCGGCCCGGTCCTTGCGCTTGGCCTGCCGTTGCTCGGAGCTGTACCACTGGAACAGCAGTGCGATCAGCACCAGCACGGACGGGACCTCGCTGAACGCCCAGGCGATCCCGCCGGCCGCGTTCTGGTCGGAGAGCGCGTCGATGCCGAGCGAGGCGGGCGGGTTCTTGAACGTCTCGACCATCGGCTCCGAGGCCATCATCAACGCGATGCCGAAGAACGCGTGGAACGGCATGCCCGCGAACAGCTCCAGCATCCGCATCAGATACCCCGGCCGGTGCGGGCCCGGGTCCACGCCGATGATCGGCCAGAAGAACACGACACCCACGGCGAGGAAGTGGACCATCATCGCGATGTGCCCCGCCCTGGACCCCATCAGGAAGTCGAACATCGGCGTGAAGTACAGCGCGTACAGGCTCGCGATGAAGAGCGGGATCGTGAACGCCGGGTGGGTGATGATCCGCATGTAACGGCTGTGCAGCAGGGCCAGCAGCAGCTCACGCGGTCCCTTGCGGCCCCTGCCGGCGGCCGGCAGCGCGCGCAGTGCGAGCGTGACCGGGGCGCCCAGCAGGATCAGGATCGGCGACAGCATGCTGATGATCATGTGCTGCACCATGTGCACGCTGAACATGACCATGCCGTAGTCATTGAGCTTGGTGCACATCACCAGCGCGATGGTGAGGACCCCGACGACGTACGAGACCGTACGGCTGACGGGCCACGCGTCCCCCCGTCGGCGCAGCCGCACGACACCCCACCCGTACAGGGCCAACCCGGCCAGACAGGCGACGAGAAAGAAGGGGTCCGCCGACCACTGGAGACCCCGCCCCAGCGTGAACGGCGGCAGATCCATCATCATGCCGTGCCCGCTGTGATCCATCCGGCGGCTCCTGATTCGTGGGGGTTGTACGCGTCTGTCCGCCCCCAAGAGTAGAACCGCCCCCGGTCACGGCCGTGACCGGGGGCGGGTTGTTCCCGTGTGGACTACAGGACGCACTCCGCCTCGTCGTAGCGCTCCGTGGGAACCGTCTTCAGCGTCTCCACGGCCTTCGCCAGCGACACCATCACGATGTCGGTCCCGCGCAGCGCCGTCATCATGCCGAACTCACCCCGGTGCACGGCCTCCACCGCATGCCACCCGAACCGCGTCGCCAGCACCCTGTCGTACGCCGTCGGCGTTCCGCCCCGCTGCACATGGCCCAGGATCACCGGCCGCGCCTCCTTGCCGAGGCGCTGCTCCAGCTCGATCGACAGCTGCCGCGCGATCCCCGCGAAGCGCTCGTGGCCGTAGATGTCCTTGCCGCCCTCGTCGAACTCCATGGAGCCGGGCCGCGGCTTGGCCCCCTCGGCGGCGACCACGATCGCGAAGCGCTTGCCCGCCTCGAACCGCTCGCCGACCTTCCTGGTCAACTCCTCGATGTCGAAGGGCCGTTCCGGTACGACGACGGCGTGGGCGCCGGCCGCCATGCCGGAGTGCAGCGCGATCCAGCCGGTGTGCCGGCCCATGACCTCCACGACCAGTACGCGCTGGTGGGACTCGGCGGTGGTCTTCAGCCGGTCGAGGGCCTCGGTCGCGACACCCACGGCCGTGTCGAAGCCGAAGGTGACGTCCGTGACGGCGATGTCGTTGTCGATGGTCTTCGGCACGCCGACGATGGGCAGGCCGTTGTCCGACAGCAGCCGGGCCGCCTTCAGCGTGCCCTCGCCGCCGATCGGGATGATCGCGTCCAGGCCCAGCTCCTCGACATGACCCTTGGCCCGCGCCACACCGTCGCGCAGATGCGAGGGCTGGACGCGGGAGGAGCCGAGGATGGTGCCGCCGCGGGTCAGGATGCCGCCCACGGCGTCGAGGTCGAGCTTGAGGTAGTCGCACTCCAGGAGGCCCTTCCAGCCGTCCCGGAAACCGATGACCTCGTCGCCGTGGTCGGCGACCGCACGGTGCACGACGGACCGGATGACGGCGTTCAGGCCGGGGCAGTCGCCGCCGGACGTGAGGACACCAATGCGCATAGCCCGAATACCTTCTCAACGTGGGCCGGGAAACCGGACCACGTCGTCCGGCGGATTCCCGGCCACCCTACCGGCGTGAGGGGGTGGCTCCGTAGCGGGCGTCCGCCTGCTGGACGCGCCCGCACATGTGAGCGGACGGGCCGTCAGGCGGGCCCCCTACGAGCCTGCCGGAACGCGCTGAGACGCGCCTGAGGCGACGCTGAGACGCCCCTGAGGTGCCCCTGAGGCGATGCTGAGACGCCGCTTGCACGGGCCTGCGGCGCCACTGCACCGACGCGGGCTGCACCGCCGCCGTGGTCACGCAGGCTGCTGCGCAACGGCGCCTACGCAGGCTGCTGCGCAACGGCGCCTACGCAGGCTGCTGCGCAACGGCGCCTACGCAGGCTGCTGCGCAGCCGCGATGCGCTCGTTGCGGAGTGCCTCGTACCAGCGGTCGTCGATCGGCGGCAGTGCGTTGACGTCCAGCGCCAGCTTCAGCAGCAGGTCGGCGATCTGCGGGTTGCGGGCGAGGACCGGCCCGTGCATGTACGTACCGAAGACCGTCCCGTTGTACGCACCCTCGGTGCCGTCCCCGGTGCCGTTGCCCTTGCCGATCCGCGTCCGGGCGAAGGGGCGGGCGGTCGCGCCGAGGTGGGTGACGCCCTGGTGGTTCTCGAAGCCGGTCAGCTGGGGCAGGCCGAGCTGGGGGTCGATGTCCGCGAGGACGTCACCGACGCACCGCTCGCCCTCGCCGCGCACCGACACCACGTCGAGCAGGCCGAGGCCCGGCTCGCGCTGGCCGAGGTCGTTGATGAACTCGTGGCCGAGGATCTGGTAGCCGGCACAGACGGAGAACACGATCGCGCCGTTCTGCACGGCCCGGGACAGATGACCGTCCCGGCGCAGCCGCTCGGCCGCGAGCCGCTGCGGCCGGTCCTCACCGCCGCCGATCAGATAGATGTCGCCGGAGGTCGGGATCGGCTGGTCGCTGCGCACGTCCAGCCGGGCCACGTCCAGGCCGCGCTGCCGGGCCCGCCGCTCCACGACGAGCGCGTTGCCCTGGTCGCCGTAGGTGCTCAGCAGGTCCGGGTAGATCCACACCAGCCGCAGTTGGTTGTCGCTCATGAGGTGATCGCCCTTCGAAGATCAGTTGCCGACGCGGCGGCGCAGGTCCTGGAACGCGGTGTAGTTCGCGATGACCTCGACACGGCCCGGCGGGCACATCTGCACGGCCTGGTCGAGGTTCTCGCAGACCTGGAAGTGCTGGTTCGCGACCTCCAGGCGGACGGCGAGGTCCAGCTTGCGGTCACCGATGACGAAGATCGGGTGGCCGGTCAGCCGGGTGTAGTCGACGTCCCACAGCCAGGAGGTGTCGGTGCCGTCGGCCCCGCGCGCGTTCACGGACAGGATCACCGGAGCGGGCGGCGGGTCGATCAGGGAGAACGTCTCCAGCCAGCCGGCCGGGTTCTTCGCCAGCAGCAGCCGCAGGTCACGGCCCTCGAACTGGACGATGTCGTAACGCCCGGCGACCGCCTGCACCTGGTACATCCGCTCCAGGGCGACCTGCGGCGGCACCCCGAAGACGGCGGCGACGGCCGCGGAGCTGGCCGCGTTCGCCTTGTTGGCGCGGCCCGGCAGCTGCAGGTGGATCGGCCAGGCCGACCCGTGCGGATCCAGCACATGGTCCCCGGACAGCGCCCAGCTCGGCGTCGGCCGGCGGAAACCGCACTCGCCGCAGAACCAGTCGTCACCGGGACGCTGCATCACGCCACCGCACGACGGGCAGGACCAGGCGTCGTCCTTCCACATCTGCCCGGCCGCGACCCAGATCACATTCGGGGAGGAGGAGGCGGCCCACACGATCAGCGGGTCGTCGCAGTTGGCCACGATCACGGCCTTGGAACCGGCCAGGCCCTCGCGCCAGTTCTCCGCCAGCATGCGGGTCTCGGCGGCGCGGTCCAGCTGGTCACGGGAGAGGTTCAGCAGCGCGATGCACTTCGGGCTGGTGTCCCGTGCCACACCGGCCAGGTACTTCTCGTCGACCTCGATGACGCCGAACTTCGATTCCGAGCCGCCCGCGAGGGCGGAGGTGATGCCGGCCGGCATGTTGGCGCCGAGCGCGTTCGACACGACCGGGCCCGCGGCGCGCAGCGCTTCGGCGATCAGCCGGGTGGTCGTGGTCTTGCCGTTGGTCGCGGACACCAGGACGACGTCCAGGTTCTGCGCGAGCCGGGCGAGCAGGTCGGGGTCGAGTTTCAGCGCGACCCGGCCACCGATCACCGACCCGCTGCCGCGTCCTGCGGCCCGCGATGCCGCAGCGACCGCCTTACCCGCGGTCACGGCCAGCTTGGCCCGCGGCGTGAGCGGGTCCGAGTTGCCTGCCATCAGTTCTCGATCCTCCTTGCGTACGCGCCGCGCCCTGGGCCATCCGGCAACGTGGTGTGGACCTCAGCCTATCGAGATCCATTCGCACACCCGAATCCCACCCATGCCGGAGCGGCGGGCATGAGCTGAACGAACCGTACCCTTGCCGCCATGCGACACGGCTCGATCCCGGGCGCCCGCGGGCGCGTCCGCCCTCTTTCCCTGCTCGGTGACGCGGCGCTGCACGGGCAATGCCGGGAAGTCACCGATTTCGGCCCCGATCTGGCGGCGCTCGTGGAGGACTTGTTCGCCACGATGTACGCGGCACAGGGGGTGGGCCTGGCCGCGAATCAGATCGGGGTGCCGCTTCAAGTCTTCGTCTACGACTGTCCGGACGACGAGGACGTGCGTCACCTCGGGCATGTGGTCAACCCCCGCCTGGTCGAGGCGGACGGCGTGGTGATCCGCGGCCCGGAGGGCTGCCTGTCCCTGCCGGGCCTGGAGGCGGGCACGGAACGCTACGACCATGCGGTCGTCGAGGGCTTCACGGCGACCGGGGAACCGGTCACCGTGCACGGCACGGGTTTCTTCGCCAGGTGCCTGCAGCACGAGTGCGACCACCTGGAGGGAAGGGTGTACGCCGACCACTTGACGGGCCGGCGCCACCGGAGACTGATGAGACAAATCTCGCGATCTTCGTGGCACGGTGCCGGCGGGTCCGCGTAGGGACGCGACCACCTGTGAGACCCGGCGCAGCCGTACGTGAGACCCGGCACGACCGCATGTGAGACCCGGCGCAGCCGTACGTGAGACCCGACCGTCAGAACCCGGGGCCCCCGACCTTGTCCCCCGCGGCAGCGAGGCGGCCCCACAGGAGGTCGGCCAGGGAACGGACCAACTCGGCCCGGGAGCAGGGCCGCTCACCCAGCCACCAGTCACCGGCGGCATGCATCATCCCGACGATCCCGTGCCCCCACACCCGCGCGAGCTGCTGGCTGCCGGGCCCGAGATCCACGCGCTCCTCGATGACCTGCGCCAGTTCCTCGCCCATCCTGCGGAGCAGCGGCGCGGAGTGCTTGCCGACGTCGAAGCCCTGGTCGCCGCCGGTGCTGCCCTCCGCCGGATGCATGAGGAACCGATACACCTGCGGACGTGCCTCGATCGCGGCGAGATAGGTGTCCAAGGTGGACTCCACCCGCTCCCGCCGATCGGCCGGAGCGTCCAGTGCCGCCCGCAGCGAAGCGAGCAGTGCGTCCGTGTGCCGCTTGGCAAGCGCAGCGTAAAGACCGCCCTTGTCGCCGAAGTGGCGGTACAGGATGGGCTTCGTGATACCGGCCTCCGCGGCGATCGCGTTCATCGACGCCTGCGGGCCGTCCCGGAGCACCACCCGGTCGGCGGCCTCCAGGAGCTCTCGCCGTCGGCGGTCGGCGGACCGTTGCTGATCGGTCCGCTGTGTGGTGTCCATGTGCTCTCCCCACCCGTGCTGATTCGGTGACGCCTGCGCAAACTAACACTGACTGGGCCCCTGACATCGAACGGGATGCCGAGGCGTCATCGGGAGTTGACTTTTCCTACCGGTCGGTAACAGACTCGGGTTACCGCTAGTAACATTGCACGTGCCGCCGCTGGAGGGGACATGGCCGAGTTCACCATGGAGCTCAACGACGAACAGAAGGAGGTCCGGGACTGGCTGCACGGCTTCGCCGCCGACGTCATCCGGCCCGCGGCCGCCGAATGGGACGAGCGTGAGGAGACTCCCTGGCCGGTCATCCAAGAGGCCGCGAAGGTCGGCATCTACTCCCTCGACTTCTATGCGCAGCAGTATTTCGACCCCACCGGCCTCGGTATCCCGATGGCCATGGAGGAGCTCTTCTGGGGCGATGCGGGCATCGCCCTCTCCATTGTGGGCACCGGACTGGCCGCCGTGGGCGTTCTCGCCAACGGAACCGAGGAACAGATCGGCACCTGGATCCCGCAGATGTACGGCGACCAGAACGACGTCAAGGTCGCGGCCTTCTGCTCCTCCGAGCCCGACGCGGGATCCGACGTCGCCTCGATGCGCACGCGTGCGGTCTACGACGAGGCCAAGGACGAGTGGGTGATCAACGGCACGAAGACCTGGGCGACCAACGGCGGCATCGCCAACGTCCACGTCGTCGTCGCCGTGGTCGACGCGGAGCTGGGTTCCAAGGGGCACGCCTCCTTCATCGTCCCGCCGGGCACGCCGGGCCTCGCCCAGGGCCAGAAGTTCAAGAAGCACGGCATCCGTGCCTCGCACACCGCCGAGGTCATCCTCGACAACGTCCGGGTCCCCGGCTCCTGCCTGCTCGGCGGCAAGGAGAAGCTGGACGAGCGGCTCGCCCGGGCCCGGGAGCGGGCGAAGGCCGCCGGTGCGGCGGGGGCGGCCCCGGGCGACGGCGGCAGGGTGAAGAACGCGGCGATGGCCACGTTCGAGGCCTCGCGGCCGGCGGTCGGCGCCATGGCGGTCGGCACCGCCCGGGCCGCCTACGAGGTCGCCCTCGACTACGCCATCACCCGCGAGCAGTTCGGGCGGCCGATCATCGACAACCAGGGGGTCGCCTTCCAGCTCGCCGATATGCGCACCCGGATCGACGCGGCCCGGCTGCTCGTCTGGCGTGCGTCGTGGATGGCGGTCAACCAGAAGCCGTTCACCGCGGCCGAGGGGTCGATGTCCAAGCTGTACGCCAGCGAGACCGCGAAGAAGGTGACCGCCCAGGCGATTCAGATCCTGGGCGGCAACGGGTACACGCGGGAGTACCCGGTCGAGCGGATGCACCGGGACTCCGCGATCTACACGATCTTCGAGGGCACGAGCGAGATCCAGCGGCTGGTCATTGCGCGGACACTGGCCGGGATGCCGATCCGGTAGCGCCGTGGGGGTTCGGCGCGACCCGGCCGCGGCGCCGCGGCCGGGTCGCGCGGTTCCTCCCCGCCCCCGGGTGAGGGCCGTCACCGGTGTCTGAGGGGCGTGAGCTGCTGGATGTCGTACTTGACCCTCAGCGCCTCGATCGCCTCCTGGTCCGGTGGGCCCCCGCTTCCCAGGATCTCCAGCAGCTCGTCGAAGTAGCGCTCGTGGTCCGGCGGGGGAGAGGCCTGGAAGAACATCCGGGCCGGCGTGTCCGTCGGGTTCGCGAAGGCGTGGGGACAGCCCGGGGGGACGACGATGACCGTGCCCGGAGTCGCACGGACCACCCGGCTGCCCGAACTCGACTCCCATCGCTGCCAGTTGTCGGGCGTACGGATGCGCGGCTCGAAGGCGAGGACGTCCAGCTCGCCCTCGAGGACGTAGAACAACTCCTCGCTGCGGGTGTGCACATGGGCGCCTACGTCGAAGCCCGGCGGGACGTCCACCTCGAAGGTGGAGGCGATCCGTGAGTGCGCCCCGGTCACCTTGAACGTGACCCGCTGGGCCGGCGTCTCGACGACGCGGCCGTGGCCCGGCGGCACGAGCAGACCCTCGGTCTCCGGTATCAGCGGTCCGTCGGGCTGCGGGTCCTCGGCCTCCGGTTCCAGCAGCTCCTCGGGTTCCGGGCCTTCGGCCTCCGGTACGAGCTGTCTCCCGGTCATGGCCCGCTCACCAGGTCACCGGAAGGGCCTCGGGCCCCCGGATCAGCGCGCCCTTCCTGAAGGGCACCTGGTTCGGGAGTACGGCGAGCCTCAGACCCGGCACCCGGTCCAGCAGGGCGTCGACCAGCAGCTCCGACTCCAGCCGGGCCAGCATGCCGCCGGGGCAGTAGTGCGGGCCGAACCCGAACGCCACATGGGGGTTGGGGCTGCGGGAGAAGTCGACGCGCTCCGGATCGGGGAAGACCTCCGGATCTCGGTTGGCGGCCAGGTAGGAGACGTAGACCGGATCGCCCGCGCGGATGCGGGAGCCCCTGATCTCCACGTCCTCCGTCGCGATCCGGGACAGGCCCACGGCGTTGCGGTGCGGGATGTAACGCAGCAGCTCGTCGATGGCCCTCGGACGGATCTCCGGTTCGGAGCGCAGCCGGTCGACCAGGTCCGGGCGGGTCAGCAGCAGATAGAACATCTGCCCGCTGTTGTTGGTGACCGCCTCGCCCCCGATCTGGAGCAGCATGGCCAGGCCGACGGCCTCCTCCGGCGTGACCTCGCCCCGGCCCACGGCGGCACCGAGCAGCGAGGTGACGTCCTCGGCCGTGCTGCCCTCGCGCAGCGCGATGAGGTCGGAGAAGTACGCGCTCATCTCGCGCTTGGCCTTCTCGCTGAGCTCCTTGCCGTGCGCGGAGGACAGGATCAGCTGCGTCCAGGTGTGCATGCCGTGCCGGTCGGCGGCCGGGACGCCCATCAGCTCGCAGATCACCGCGATCGGGAACGGGCTGAGTACCGTCGCCGTGAGGTCGGCCGGCGGGCCGTCCTGGAGGAGTTCGTCGACCAGCTCGTCCAGCATGCCGCGCGACCTCTCACGGACCCGCTCGACGCCCTTCGCGGTGAACGCGGCGGCCACCGAGCGGCGCAGCCGGGTGTGGTCGGGCGGGTCGAGGAACCCGACCGCTCCCCGGTCCGGGATGAAGTGCGGGGCGAGCCGGGTGACCTGTCTGCCCATGACCGCCTCGCGGCTGAAGCGGGGGTCGTTGGCCACCATGCGCACGTCGTCGTAGCGGGTGACCAGCCACGCACAGCCCTCGCCGTTGGGAAGCTGGATGCGGGAGACGGGACCCTCGTGCATCAGCTCCGCCAGCACCGGGTCGAAATCCGTCCCGGGCAGGTCGGCGGCCGGCCAGTGCCGGACCACGGGCAGGGGAGTCTCGGTGAGGGTCTCTTCGCTCATCGTCTCATCTCGTCGTTCTGGACCCAGCGGCCCACGGTCATCTCGGCGGTGATGCCGGGCCCGAACCCGGCCAGCAGCCCGCGTGCCCGGTGCTCGGCACCGCCCTCGTCGAACAGCCGGCGCAGCGCGTCCAGGACGACGGCGCTGGCGATGTTGCCGTACTCGGTGAGCGTGGACCGGCTGAACCGGAAGGCGTGCGGGTCGACCTGGAGGAACTTGCTCAGGTCGTCGAGTATTCGGGGCCCGCCCGCGTGGATGATGTAGAAGTCCAGGTCGGCGGCGTCCCAGCCGTGTGTGCCCGCGAGGTCCTGGAGCGCCGGGGCGAGCGGCTCCATGGTGGTCGGCACCCGCTTGTCCAGCAGGAAGTGGAAGCCGGTGGCCCGGACGTCGTACGCGATCCAGTCCTCGGTCTTGGGGATCAGGTACGAGCCGTTGCGTTCGAGCTGGACGCCCGTGCCGCCCCGGCCGCGCACCACGGCCGCGGCGATGCCGTCGCCGAACAGGCCGTTGGAGAGCAGCGAGCCGACGCCGAGGTCGGTGGGCTGGTAGCACAGCGAGCAGAACTCGCAGGCCACGATGAGCGCGTTGCCCTCGGGGTAGGCCGAACAGAAGTCGTGGGCCCGGTTGATGGCCGCACCGCCGGCCGCACAGCCCAGCTGGGCTATGGGGAGCTGGCGGGTGGTGCTCGGGAAGTCCATCTCGTTGATCAGCCACGCGGTCAGCGAGGGCATCATGAAGCCCGTGCACGACACGTAGATGATGACGTCGACGTCGGAGGTGAGCAGCTCCGCCTCGTCGAGCGCCCGCTGGATCACCGCCGGGACACGGGCCTTGGCCTCGGCCTCGTAGAGCTTGTTGCGGTCCTCGAACCCGGGGTGCTTCAGGGTCTCCTCGATGGGCTGCACGATGTGCCGGGTGCGGACGCCCGTGTTCTCGATCAGCCGGAGGGCCAGCGGGAGCTGGGGGTGGTCTGCGTGGTGCTCGCGTGCAAGCTCCAGCGTCTCCTCCATCGTGATCACGTGTTCTGGTACGGACACCGAGGGTCTGCACAAAGTCGCCATGAGCCGTCCCTGCTTTCGCCGTCCGGCAGGCCTCTGCCCACCGGTCAGAAGGTGGTCCACCCAGGTTCACCCGAGGGAGCGACTATCTCTCGTCGGATTACTCCGAATCGGGGACAACGGGTAGGGATCGGACCTGGAGCCCGCACGATTCGACGGAGGACCCGATGACGCTCTCGGCCGCTGGACTACTGGCCTCGACGACCGCCCGACTCGCCCAGGACCCGGAGGCCAATCCGCTCGTGGCGGCGATCACCCGGGGCGGGGCGAGCCGCGGGATCCTCGAAGCCCTGGCCCTGGAACAGCGGTGGGTGATCGCCGCGGACCACCGCTCCTTCGCACACCTGGCCGAACGTGCCGCCGAAACCCCCGCCGCGGCGGCCTTCTTCGCCTCGCTCGCCGAGGGCGAGACGCTGGCCGGGGAACGGCTCACCGCGTTCGCCGAGGCGTGCGGGGTGACCGCCGAGCGGATGCGCGCCTACGAGCCCCTGCCCGGCTGCCAGGCCTACCCCGCCTATGTGTCCTGGCTGGCCCTCAACGGCTCCCCGGCGGACGTGATCCTCGCGCTGACCGCCAACTTCTCGGCGTGGGGCGGTTATTGCGCACGCATCGCCGAGGCCCTGCGCCGTCACTACGGATTCACGGCCGAGGCCTGTGCCTTCTTCGACTTCTTCGCCCAGCCGGCCCCCGACCTGGACCGCCAGGCGACGGCGGCGGTGGAGGCGGCGCTGCACGAAGGCCGCCTGGACGAGGCTGCGGCCCATCGGTACGGCCGTCTGCTCCAGGTGTACGAGTCGATGTTCTGGGACTCACTGACCGCCGCCCACTGAGCGGCGCGGGGGACTGCGTGATCAACCCCGCGCACCCGCACCCGGAACGCCGCGGCTCCCTACGGCGCCCCGCTGCTGTGCGCGATGCACGCCACGTCGATACGGTCCGCGAGCTTGGCCAGCTCGATGGTCAACGCGGCGACCGTATGCTCGTCGAGCTCCTGCTCCCCGTCCTCGACGAGGTGCAGCCACCGCGCACCCACGGTCCGCAACAACTTACTCACATCGGCCGCAGCCACCTGCAAGGTACCGCGGTCGTCGACGATCAGAGGCAGGGTCACTTCGCGGTTCACAAACGGGATGGTAGCCGCGCGGCGCTCACGCACCCTGCCAAACCGTGGTGATGTTGCAGAACTCCCGGATTCCGTGCTCGGACAGCTCACGCCCGTATCCGGACCTCTTCACACCCCCGAACGGGAACGCGGGATGGGAGGCGGTCATGCCGTTGACGTAGACGGCACCCGCCTCCAGGTCCCGTGCGAACCGCTCCACCTCGTCGTCGTCCCGCGTCCACACGTTCGAACTGAGCCCGAACGGCGAGTCGTTGGCGATCAGTACCGCCTCGTCCGTGTCGCCGGCCCGGTACAGCGTGGCGACCGGCCCGAACGCCTCCTCGCGGTGGATGCGCATCTCGCGGGTGATGCCCGCCAGTACCGTCGGCGGGTAGTACCAGCCCGGCCCGTCCGGGCGCTGCCCGCCGCACAGCACCTCGGCACCGCTGCGCTTCGCGTCGTCGACCAGCTCCTCCAGGTCGCTGCGGCCCTGCTCGCTGGAGAGCGGTCCGACGTCGGTGTCCTCCTCCAGCGGGTCGCCGACCTTCAGAGCCCGCATGCCCCCGGCGAACTTCTCGGCGAAGGCGTCGTACACGTCGGCGTGCACGATGAACCGCTTGGCGGCGATGCACGACTGCCCGTTGTTCTGCACCCGCGCGGTCACGGCGACCTCGGCCGCCCGGTCCAGGTCGGCGGAGGGCATGACGATGTACGGGTCGCTTCCGCCCAGCTCCAGCACCGTCTTCTTGATCATCTCGCCGCAGGTGGCGGCGACCGCCCGTCCGGCCGGCTCGCTGCCCGTGAGGGTCGCGGCCTTCACCCGTTCGTCGCGCAGGACGCCGTCGACCGCTCCCGAGCCGATCAACAGGGTCTGGAAGCAGCCCTCCTCGAAGCCCGCCCGGTGGAAGAGGTCCTCCAGGTACAGGGCGGTCTGGGGGACGTTCGAGGCGTGCTTGAGCAGGCCCACATTGCCCGCCATCAGCGCGGGCGCGGCGAAGCGGATCACCTGCCAGAGGGGGAAGTTCCAGGGCATCACGGCGAGGACGGGCCCCAGCGGCCGGTAGCGGACCCGGACCCGGGAGGCGCCGGAGTCCCGCACGTCCGTCTCGGCGGGTTCCTCGTCGGCCAGCAGTCCCTCGGCCCGCTCGGCGTACCAGCGCATCGCCTTGGCGCACTTCGCGGCCTCCGCACGGGCCTGTTTGACCGGCTTGCCCATCTCGGTGGTCATGATCCGGCCGATCTCCTGCTGGTCCTCCTCCAGCAGACCGGCGGCCCTGTTCAGCATCCGGGAGCGATCGGCGAAGGCGGTCGTCCGGTAGGTGCGGAACGTGGCCTCGGCGAGCTGGAGCCGGCGTTCCAGCTCTTCCTCGCCCATGGGCTCGTACGACTTGAGCGTCTCGCCGTTCGCCGGGTTCACCGTCGCGATGGGCATGGCTGACCTCCCTGGGAGCGGGCTTGCTTCGACCTTCGCGCGCGGGGCTGCCGACCGCAACGCGTGGTCCCCTGTTCAGCCCGAGTGCTCCGCCAGCCGGTCGAGAAACGCCGCCTGCGCCGGGACGATCACCTCACGGGCCCGGCCGGGAGCGAACCACGCCACCCGGTCCAGCTCCGGGAACTCCTGCGTGCGGCCGGACCTCGGCGGCCACTCCATGGTGAAGGTGCCGGGGTCGATCGCCGCCGGGTCCAGGTCGGCCTCGATCGCCCAGGCGGTGACGATCTTGCCGTTGGTCTGCACGACCTCGCCGAGCGCCACGGCCTGCCCGTCGGGCGGCTCCAGCCCCAGCTCCTCCCGGAACTCGCGGCGGGCCGCCTCCCAGGCGGTCTCGTCCGGCTCGTACTCGCCCTTGGGTACGGTCCACGCGCCCGCGTCCTTCTTCGCGAAGAACGGTCCGCCCATATGGCCGAGCAGCACCTGCACCCCGTCGTCGGTGTGCCGGAACAGCAGCAGTCCGGCGCTGCGCTTCGTCGTCCGTACCGTCACGGTGTGACCTCCGGGTGGGCCGCCAGCAGGGACTCCACGGTATCGGCCTCCTCGGGCCGTTTGTCCTCGCGGTAGCGGACGACGCGGGCGAAGCGCAGGGTGACGCCGGCCGGGTAGCGGGTGGAGCGCTGCAGTCCGTCGTAGGCGATCTCCACGACGAGTTCGGGGCGTACGGTGACCACCCGTCCGTTGTCCCGCACGGCCAGCTGCCGGAGCTTTCCGGTCTGCCAGACGAGCATCGCGTCGGTCATGCCCTTGAAGGTCTTGCCGAGCATCGCGAAGGTGCCGTCGGGGTTGCGGGCGCCGAGGTGGAGGTTGGAGAGCCGGCCGGTGCGGCGGCCGTGGCCCCACTCGGCGGCCAGCACGACCAGGTCGAGCGTGTGCACGGGCTTCACCTTCAGCCAGGAGGCACCGCGCCGGCCCGCGCTGTAGGGGGCGTCCAGCGCCTTGACGACCACGCCCTCGTGGCCGCGGGCCAGGGCGTCGGCGAGGAACCGTTCCGCCTCGGCGACCTGCCGCGGACCGGACACCACCGTCCGGCGCACCCGCATCGGCTCCGGCACCAGGCCGGCCAGCGCCGCGTGCCGCTCGGCGAAGGGCAGGTCGAGCAGGTCGCGGCCGTCGACCGCCAGGGCGTCGAAGAAGACGGGGGAGACCGGCACCTCCTCGGCGGCCCTCGCCACGTCCGTCCGGGAGCCGACCCGGCCCGCCGTCTCCTGGAAGGAGCGCGGGCGGCCGTCGCTGCCGAAGGAGATCACCTCGCCGTCCAGGATGAAGCGGTCGCCCGCCAGCTCCCGGGCGGCGGCGGTCACTTCGGGCAGCCGGTCGGTGATGTCGTCCAGGGTGCGGGTGTGGATCCGTACCGTGTCGCCGTCCCGGTGGACCTGGACGCGGATGCCGTCCAGCTTTTCCTCCACCGCGCACGAGCCCAGCTTGTCGACGGCCTCGGCGACCGAGGAGGCGCTGTGCGCCAGCATCGGCAGCACCGGGCCGCCGACGGTGAGCCGGAACCGCTCCAGCGCACCGGGCCCCTCCGCGAGCAGGGCCTCGGCCACCGTCTGCAGCGACCCGGCGAGCATCACCGCCCGCCGTACGTCCCCCGGGTCCGCGCCCCTCGCCCGGGCGAGGCCCTCCACCGCGACCGCGTCCAGCGCCCCCTGGCGGACCTCGCCGGTGAGCAGGCCGAGCAGGAAGCGCTGCTCCTCCGCGGTGGCCGCGCCCATCAGCTCGCCGACGATCCGGACCCGTTCCGCCTGGGAGCCGGGCCCGGACACCTTGCCCAGCTCGCTGAGCCGGGCGTCGACCTCCCGCACGGTGAGGGAGGGTCCGGCGGCCGGCGGGACCGGGCGGCTCAGCACCTTCCAGCCGACGCCGAGCCGCCCCTGGGGGAGCCGTCCGGCCAGATAGGGGATGACGATCGGCACGTCGTCCGCCTCCGCGTCCCGGAACAGCTCCGCGAGCAGGGCGGTCTTGCGGGACCGGGCCGCCGTCGCGGCGACCTCCCGGGACACCTCCGCGAGCCGGGTCAGCAGCATGCAGTCATGGTGCACCGCGGGTGCGGGCTCTACACCCGGGCGGCCGCGTCGAGGTCGGCGAAGAGCAGCTCCCCGTTGATCGCGGCCCCCGCCCGGTAGCCGCGGCTGACCGCGTTCACCACCTGCTCGGCGAAGCCGCTCGCGTTGCCCGCCGCCCACAGCCCGGGCACGCTCGTCAGGCCCCGCTCGTCGATCACCGGGTAGCTGCCGGTGGCGACGACCAGCTGCCGCGCCCGCACGCTGCGACCGCTCGCCAGCGACACGGTGAAGTCCTCGCCCCGGGCCGCGAGCACGACCCGGTCCCGGACCAGCTCCACCCCGTACCGGGCGATCTCCTCGCGCCCGACGGCCAGGAACTCGGCGGGCGCCATGCCGTCCCGGGACAGATAGCCCTGCAAGTGCGCGGACGGCGCGTTGCGCGGCTCGCCCGCGTCGACGACCAGCGTGCGGCGCCGGGCCCGGCCCAGCACCAGTGCGGCGGACAGCCCCGCCGCGCCGCCCCCGACGACGACCACTTCACAGCTCCCGTCGAGCCTCTCGGCCATGGTGACCACCTCCGCGGCCGACGGTCGCCCAGCAGCTGCCGTATTGACAAAATTCCTTGCTGATTCTGCAATTCTGTTATGACGGATACGAGTACGGAGAGCACCGGAGAGGTTCTGGCGGGCGTGGGCCCACGGCTGCGGCGGATCCGAAAGGAGCGGGAGGTGACCCTGGCGGCCCTGTCCGAGGCGACCGGAATCTCCGTCAGCACCCTGTCCCGGCTGGAGTCCGGTCTGCGCAAGCCCAGCCTGGAGCTGCTGCTGCCCATCGCCCAGGCCCACCAGGTACCGCTGGACGAGCTGGTCGGCGCCCCGCCGGTCGGCGACCCCCGGGTACGGGCGGCCCCCCTCGAACTGCACGGCCGCACCTTCTGGCCGCTGACCCGCCAGCCCGGCGGCCTGCAGGCCTTCAAGGTCCTCGAACCGCAGCGCAGGCAGGAGCCGGAGCCGCGCACCCACGAGGGGTACGAGTGGCTGTACGTGCTCTCGGGCAAGCTCCGGCTGGTGCTCGGAGAACACGACGTGGTGCTGTCGTCGGGGGAGGCGGCCGAGTTCGACACGCGGGTGCCGCACTGGTTCGGATCGACCGGGGAGGGGCCGGCGGAGTTCCTCAGTCTGTTCGGGCCGCAGGGGGAGCGGATGCACGTACGGGCGCGGCCGACTCGCACCTGACGCGTTCCGCTGTTCCCTGATGGGCAAGCGACCGCTTAGTATGCCATCGGACCCGGTCAGACGAAGCAGTCCCGTGGAGGCCCCGCATGCAGGCATGGCAAGTACACGAGAACGGCGAGCCGAGCGAGGTGATGCGCCTGGCGGAGGTGGAGCGGCCCACGCCCGGCGACGGCCAGGTGCTGCTGCGCGTGCTCGCCGCCAACATCAACTTCCCGGACGCACTGCTGTGCCGGGGCCAGTACCAGGTGCGACCGCCGCTGCCCTTCACCCCCGGCGTGGAGATCTGCGCCGAGACCGAGGACGGCCGCCGGGTGATCGCCAACCCCGCGCTGCCCCACGGCGGTCTCGCCGAGTACACCCTCGCGGACGCCCGCGCGCTGCTGCCCGCGCCCGAGTCACTGGACGACGCGGAGGCCGCCGCGCTGCACATCGGCTACCAGACGGGCTGGTTCGGTCTGCACCGCAGGGCCCGTCTGGAAGCGGGGGAGACCCTCCTCGTGCACGCCGCCGCCGGCGGGGTCGGCAGCGCGGCCGTGCAGCTCGGCAAGGCGGCCGGCGCCACCGTGATCGGCGTCGTGGGCGGCGCCGGCAAGGCGGCCGTCGCCCGCGAGCTGGGCTGTGACGTGGTCGTGGACCGCCGCAGCGAGGACGTGATCGCGGCCGTGAAGGAAGCCACCGGCGGCCGCGGCGCCGACGTCGTCTACGACCCCGTCGGTGGCGCCGCCTACGCCCAGTCCGCCAAGGTGGTCGCCTTCGAGGGCCGGATCGTCGTCGTCGGCTTCGCCAGCGGCACCGTGCCGAGCCCCGCGCTCAACCACGCCCTGGTGAAGAACTACTCGATCCTCGGCCTCCACTGGGGCCTGTACAACACCAAGAACCCGAAGCTGATCCTGCACTGCCACGAGCAGCTCACCGAGCTGGCCGCGCGGGGCGCGATCAAGCCGCTGGTCAGCGAGCGGGTGCCGCTGGCCGGTGCCGCCGAGGCCGTACAGCGGGTCGCCGACGGTGTGACCACCGGACGGATCGCCGTACTGATGGAGAACGGAGCCGCCGCATGACCGACGCCGGAGAACTGCGCCGCCGCACCAGGGAGTTGCTGGCCGCACATCCGCCCGCCACGACCGACCGCCTGGACTTCCTGCGGGCCCGCTTCGACGCCGGGCTGGCCTGGGTGCACTACCCGGAGGGCCTCGGCGGACTCGGCGCCCCGCGCGCCCTGCAGGCCGTGGTGGACGCCGAGCTGGAGGCCGCGGGCGCCCCGGACAACGATCCGCGGCGCATCGGCATCGGCCTCGGCATGGCCGCCCCGACCGTCCTGCGCTACGGCACCGAGGAGCAGAAGCGGCGCTATCTGCGGCCGCTGTGGACCGGGGAGGAGGTCTGGTGCCAGCTGTTCAGCGAGCCCGGTGCCGGCTCCGACCTGGCCGCACTCGGCACCCGGGCGGTCCGTGAGGGCGACGAGTGGGTGGTCGACGGGCAGAAGGTGTGGACGTCCAGCGCCCACCTCGCCCGCTGGGCCATCCTCATCGCCCGCACCGACCCGGACCTGCCCAAGCACCAGGGCATCACCTACTTCCTCTGCGACATGACCGATCCCGGTGTCGAGGTGCGGCCGCTGCGCCAGATCACCGGCGAGGCCGAGTTCAACGAGGTCTTCCTCACCGGCGTCCGCATCCCCGACTCCCGGCGCCTCGGCGAGATCGGCGACGGCTGGCGGGTCGCCCAGACCACGCTCAACAACGAACGCGTCGCCATCGGCGGCATGCGGCTCCCCCGCGAGGGCGGCATGATCGGCCCGGTCGCGAAGACCTGGCGCGAACGCCCCGAACTGCGCACCCACGACCTGCACCAGCGGCTGCTGAAGCTGTGGGTCGAGGCCGAGGTCTCCCGTCTCACCGCCGAGCGCCTGCGTCAGCAGCTCGTCGCCGGGCAGCCCGGCCCCGAGGGCGCCGGCATGAAACTCGCCTTCGCCCGCCTCAACCAGGAGATCAGCGGCCTGGAGGTCGAACTCCGCGGCGAGGAAGGTCTGCTCTACGACGACTGGACCATGCGCCGCCCCGAGCTGGTCGACTTCACCGGCCGCGACGCCGGATACCGCTACCTGCGCGCCAAGGGCAACAGCATCGAGGGCGGGACCAGCGAGATTCTGCTGAACATCGTCGCCGAGCGCGTCCTGGGCCTGCCGGCCGAGCCGCGCACCGACAAGGACGTCGCCTGGAAGGACCTCGCCCGATGAGCACACAGCCGGATCTCCTCCACTCCGAGGAGGAAGAGGCACTGCGGTCGGCGGTGCGGGACCTGCTGACCGACCACTGCGACCCGGCCGCGGTGATCGCCCGCACCGAGTCGGACGCACCGCACGACCTCTCGCTGTGGAAGACGCTGGCCGGCGGAATGGGCCTCGCGGGCCTGCTGATCCCGGAGGAGCTGGACGGCCAGGGCGCCACGCACCGGGAGGCCGCCGTCGTCCTCGAGGAGCTGGGCCGAGCGGTCGCGCCCGTCCCGTACCTGACGAGCGCGGTGGTCGCCACGGAGGCGCTGCTGGAGTGCGGGGCCGACGACCTCCTCACCCGGCTGGCGTCCGCGACCACGGTGGGCGCGCTCGCCGTGGGGCTGCACACCGCTCCCGGCGCCCCCTTCAAGGCCGTACGGATCGAAGGTGGCTCGCTGCACGGGGAGTTGACGGGCATCGCCGATGCGGTGGTCGCCGATCTGTTGCTCGTGCCCGCGGACGACGGCGGCCTGTACGCGGTCGACGCCTCCGCCGTGACCGTCACCCCGCAGCTCTCCCTCGACCTGACCCGTCCCCTCGCCACCGTCACCCTCGACGGCGCGTCCGGCCGCCGCCTCGGTGACGCCGAGCCCGCCGTACGACGCGCCCTGCGCGCCGCCGCCGGACTGCTCGCCTCCGAGCAACTGGGCGTCGCCGAATGGGCGTTGACCGAGGCGGTCCGGTATCTGAAGGAGCGCAAGCAGTTCAACCGGCCGGTCGGCGGCTTCCAGGCGCTCAAGCACCGGCTCGCCCAGCTGTGGCTGGAGGTCGTCAGCCTCAGGGCCGCCGCCCGCGCCGCCGCGGCCGCGCTGGCCTCGGGCGAGGACACCGACGTCACGGTCGCCGTCGCGCAGGCGTACGCGGCGCCCGTCGCCGTCCACGCCGCCGAGGAGGCGCTGCAGTTGCACGCCGGCATCGGCATGACCTGGGAGCACCCGATCCACCTGTACCTCAAGCGGGCCAAGGCCGACTCGATCGCCTACGGCACCGCGGGCGCACACCGGGAGGCACTGGCCGAACTGGTCGACCTCCAGGCACCCTGACCCACGGCGCGTGAAGCCCGCCCCACCTGGGGCGGGCTTTTTCGTGCGCGCGCTCCGGCGAGGTGAACAGAGGGCAGCAGTCCGGCCAACTCCCCTCGGGGCGAGCCCTGTTGGGTGGCGAGAGCACGCATACTCTCCCCGGTCCCATCCGGCCCCTCATGGGAGGCAGAGCATGGCCCTCACCACCCGTCGCAGAGCCCTCACCACCCTCGGCGCCGCCCTCACCGGCGCCCTCGCCCTGCCCGCCGCCGACGCCCGGGCGGGTGACGGCCACCACGGCCCGCGCCCGCTGTGGAACGCACACGCCCACAACGACTACGAGCACCCGCGGCCCCTGTCCGACGCCCTCGACCACCGCTTCGGCAGCGTCGAGGCCGACATCTTCCTCGTCGGCGACCAGCTCCTCATCGGCCACGACCCCTCCGAGCTGGATCCGACCCGCACCCTCGAATCGCTCTACCTCGACCCCCTCACCGCCCGCGTCAGGACCAACCGCGGCCGTGTGTACCGGGGGTGGCGCCGGCCGCTCCAGCTCCTCATCGACATCAAGACCGAGGGCTCCTCGACGTACCTCGAACTCGACCGGCACCTCAGGCGATACCCAGACCTGTTCACCCGGTACGCGCACGGCCGGGTCCACCCGGGCCCGGTCACCGCCGTCGTCTCCGGCGACCGGGCGGCCCGTACGCCCATGGAGGCCCAGACCGAGCGCCGCGCCTTCTACGACGGCCGGCTCACCGACCTCGGCAGCGCGGCTCCCGCCACCTTCATCCCGCTCATCAGCGAGGACTGGACGGCGAACTTCACCTGGCGGGGCGAGGGCGCCTTCCCGGACGCCGAGCGGCACAGGCTGCGCGGCATCACCGCCGCCGCCCACCGGCGCGGTCGGACGGTCCGGTTCTGGGCCACACCGGACGCGGCCGGACCGGCCCGGGACGCCCTGTGGACGGAACTCCTCGCAGGCGGCGTCGACTTCCTCAACACCGACGACCTCGCCGGTCTGGAGGCGTTCCTCGACGCACACACGTCCGCCTGACACCACACGATCGGGGGACATGTCAGCCGCCCGGACGAACCCTCCGCTACGCCACACTTGCGGCCGAACGCCGCTCATGGGGCGTGGCGGAGGAGGTTCCCGATGGCCGTTTCCATCTCTGTGGTGCTGTTGCTCCTGATCATTGCCGTGATCTTCATGCGCAACGGCGCGCTGAAGGTCTCGCACGCCCTGGTCTGCATGCTGCTCGGCTTCTATCTGGCCAGCACCAGCATGGCGCCCACCATCCACAGCGGGCTCACCGCGACCGCCGAGCTGGTGAGCAGTCTGCGGCCCTGAACCGCAGGGTCAGGACGAGAAGACCCCGATGCCGTCCGGTACGGGCCGTTCGGCGCCGCCGCTCGGGTGGTTGCGCACCGTCACGCTGCTCGCGCCCGTGTCCCGGGTGACCATCTCGCTGGAACCGCCGCCGTCGAGGTTGAACGCGTCGGATGCGCCCAGAGCCTTCATGGCGGCCGCCTCTTCGGCGACGGTCATGCCGGTGCGGTAGGCGGCGGCTCCGTCCAGCGCGAGAAGCAGCATCCGGTGCCCGCCGTCCGCGAAACCCACGACCGTGCGCACGGCCGAGGTGGAGGCGTCGAGACCGGACAGCGGCGTACCGCCGCGCAGCACAGGGTAGCCGCCGATCGCGAACGCGTAGGGAACCTTGGCGGTGGCCGCCACCAGGCCGTGCGTGACGCTCACCCGGTCGCCGGCCGACAGCTTGCGCAGCTGCTGAGCGCCCTCCTCACGGCCCACCAGGACGGTGGTGTCCGCGGCGATGGAACCGCTGCCCGGTGTGTCGGACGCGGAGACCACCTTGCCGCCCTTCACCGTCACCTCGTAGGTGTCCGTGCTGCACGCCGCCGCCCGGTCGGTGTCCGTGCCGCAGATCGCCCGCACCCGTGAGGCGATGCCCCACCGGGAGGTGAAGGCGCCGACGGAGTTCTCCGGCAGCGCGTACTGGTTGAGGCCCTTGAGCGGGAACCGCCCCTCGGGCGTGGTGACGGAGCCGGTGAGCGTGAGGCGGTCCATGCGGGCCCGCCGGTCGGTGCCCACGCCGAAGACGTCCGTCGTGGTGGTCCCGGGCGGCAGCGAAGGCCCGAACCGCTGGCCGACCGGCACCGCCGCCTTCAGCACCTGCTCGCCCGCGATCGCCGGTCCCACGGTCGCGCCCGTCGCCTCGACGCCCGGGTGCTGGGTCTCGGTGATGTTGAAGAAGTCGCCGTTGATCCCGGCGACCGCGCCGGCCGAGTCGGCCAGCTTCGAGACGGTCGCGCGGGCGGCCACCGTCCCCGGGTACAGCAGGTCCAGCCGGACATGCGGATTGTCCAGGTCGACGGTGAGCAGGTGGGCGTGTGTCTCTCCTGCCGCCGCCGCGATGTCGAACTGCCGGTACGTGACACCCGGCGCGACCCGTGTGCCCAGCGGTACGGCACCGGCCGGTGCCGCCCCCGCCAGGGCCGCACCGGCCAGTACACCGAACGCCGTGAGGATCGTGAGAACCGATCTGCCTGCTGCCGTCTGCCGCCGATCGCGCGTCACTGCGCCCCCTGATGACTCGTCAACTCTCCCAGGACTCAGGGGAAGTGCACCAGACGGCGATGGCCTTCGGGGTGCCTAGGCGTCGACTACGCGAGAACGGGTGAGAAAACGCACCCCCTCGGGTGCCTCCAGCGAGAATCCGCTCCCCCGTCCGGGTACCACGTCCACGATCAGCCGGGTGTGGCTCCATGCCTCGTACTGGCTCCGCGACATCCAGAACGTCACGGGCTCCTCGACGCCCTCCACCGCCAGCTCCGCGAGGAGCACGTCCGAGCCGCCGGTGCGGAACTCGCCGTCCGGGTAGCACATGGGCGCGCTGCCGTCGCAGCAGCCGCCGGACTGGTGGAACATCAGCGGGCCGTGCTCGGCCCGCAGCCGGCGCACCAGCTCGGCGGCCTGCGGGGTGAGTTCGACACGGGGGACTTCCTCTTCCATGGTCACCGTCCTGGAGAGCGGGGGGAGTCGGGCGCCCTCCAGTCTCACGGTCCGTCAGGACCGCGTCCAGCAGGCGTCCTTGGGGAGGTGGCGCAGGCTCAGCCGTGGCTGAGGACGTTGACCACCCTGCCGTCCGGGTCCCGCACGAAGAACCTCCGCACGCCCCACTCCTCGTCGGTGAGCGGGTGCACGATCTCCGCGCCGCGCTCCCGCATCGCCGCATGCACCGCGTCGACGTCCTCGACCTCGATGCTCAGATCGGGCGTGACGGGCGCGGTGCGGTCCTCGCTCATGAGGCTCAGCTGGACGGTCGGGTTCTCGGCGGAGGCGAGCGTCATGATCCAGCCGTGGTTCATGACCTCCTGGAAACCCAGCACTCCGTAGAACTCCGCGTTCCGGGCCGGCTCCGTCGAGCGGAGGTTCGGTACGACACGCCGTACGTACATATCGGGCTCCCTTGAAAGGTCCGCTGGTGCGGTGGTCCGTTCTAGCTCTGCGCGTGCCCGGCCACGGACACGCTGCCCTGGGCCACCGCACACAGCCGGGCCGTGCCGTCGGTCCCGACGGCGGAGACGTCGCAGCGGCAGACGGCGCGGGTGCGCCCGCCCCGGACGACACGGGCCTCGGCACGCAGCAGGGTGCCGGTGGCCGGGCGCAGGTAGTCGATGGTGAATCCGGCCGTGACGACACGCGGGCCGAGGACGGCACCGGCGGCGAAGGTCAGGGCGTTGTCCGCCGCGTAGGAGAGGACCCCGCCGTGCACGAAGCCGTGCTGCTGGAGCAGTTCCTCGCGCATGTCGAGTTCGAGCGTGGCCGTGCCGGCCCCGAAGGCCACCAGCCGTGCACCGAGCAGCACGCTGAACGGCTGCGCCGCCAGGGCCTCGCGGGCCCCGTCGAGATCGAGGGTGTCCTTCATGTCCCCGGTGTCCTTCACGCACGCTCCTCACTCCACTGGTGAAGCGAGGGTGGTGCGGACGGGGTGCTTCCGTCAACATCATGCGGGTGCACCGGCGGGACTGCACCCGTGGACCATTCGTCCTCCGGCCGGCCCGGCCCGGGCCGCGCCTGGTCACGGCAGCCGAACATCCGCTCCGGGACGAGGTCCTGACGGTGGTCGACAGGGACCCGGCGGCGCCCCTGCCCGAGCGGCGGCCGCTGCATCTGCCGGCCCTGCCGCGCTGAACGATCCGCCTCATGTCCGCGCCGCCATGGGCGAGTCGGACACGGTCCACCGCCCGCGACGGCCGAACCGGGAGCGCCGCAGGAAGCGCGGGCAGGACTGCCCCGGGGCCGGCCGCCGGCGGGTCAGTTCAGGGGGGTGCCCGCCGGGGGTGCGGGCGGGCCCGCCGTGGCCGACGCTTTCACCACGTCCACGTCGCTGGCCCGGACGTAGGCGAGCCGGTGGCCGAGCTGGATCTCGTAGTACGCCTCCTGGCCCTTCACCACCGTGGACAGGGAAGCGCCGTCGGTCGCCTTCTCCAGGACGGATCCGAGCACACGGGACTGCGTCACATACCGCTGACCCGCGCGAATGGTGTACGGGAGCGGAGAGGGCTCAGGCAGTTCGTCCGTGCCCTCCGGGTAGGCGTCGTCCTCCGGCAGGGCACGGCCGAACACCTCGACCTCCTTCAGCCCCTCCTTCGGTGTCACCATCCGGCCGCGCGCACCGACGGCCGTCGGTTGCTTCGCCGGGTTCTCGAACCACGCCTTGTGGCCCTGGTACCAGATCGCCGTCCAGTCGCCGCTGCGTTCGGCGACCGCGAACGTCTGGCCCGTGGAGACCCGCGACCCCAGGTCGTCGACGTCCTCCGTGGAGTCCTCGCCGTCGGGGTGCCGGCCCGGGTCCTGGATGAGCGGAGCGTTGTTGTCCGGCTCGGTGTGCAGGCGGACGGCGCTGGAGCCGTGCGGCGCGCACGGCACGCCGGTCCTGGTGCACCCCGTGTACAGCGGCTTGTGACGGGCGAAGTCCGGCAGGATCATCACCATGTCGCTGTCCGGCCCGGCCGTGGCCCGCAGCGGCGCGCCGAGCAGGTCGAAGTAGTGCCGCCAGTCCCAGAAGGGGCCGGGGTCGTCGTGCATGTCCGGGATGGAGTCCTCGGTCGGCGCCGGTACGTTGTCATGGCCGAAGATGTGCTGCCGGTCCATCGGGACCCCGTACTTCTTCGCCAGGTACTTCACCAGGCGGGCCGAGGAGCGGTACATCTGCTCCGTGTACCAGGCGTCGGGGTGCCGGAGGAACCCCTCGTGTTCGATGCCGATCGAGCGGGCGTTCATGAATTGATTGCCCGAGTGCCAGGCCGCGTCCTTGATCTTGATGTGCTGGGTGATGTGGCCGTCGTTGGAGCGGATGGAGTAGTGCCACGACGCCTCCTCCGGATCCTGGATGGTCTGGAGCATCGACGCCAGCGGCGCCTCGGTGTCGTGGATGACGATGTAGTCGATCCGCTGGTCCCTGGGCCGGTCGGCCAGCTGGTGGTTGCCGTACTCGTCGTCGTCGATCTCGACGTACGGCGCGCTGAGCCAGGAGCAGGACAGCTCCGCCGGGCACTCGACGTCCTTCGGCCGCTGCGCACCCCCGGCGAGTGCGGGGTGCCGGCGGACGCGGGGGTTGGCGGGGAGGCTGACCCGCTGTCCGGCGTCGGTGGTGCGGCGGGCGCCCCGGTGGATCACATCGAAGACGTCGTTCGCGTACACCGCCGCCGACGCCCGGTCGCTCGTGCCCGGGAAGCGCGCCACGGCATCCCACCAGTCCGCCGGATTGGCGCTGAGGGGCTTGCCGAGCTGCCGTTGGGTCGCCGCCAGGAGGGCCGCGCCGCCGCGCACATTGGCCGCGTCGTCGGTCCGCAGCCGGTCGGCCGGGACTCCGATCAGGCCGGCGGCCTTCTGCAGGTCGGCCGGCTGCCCGAGGGGGCCGGCCGGGGAGGCCTTCTCGCCGGCGCCGGGCGGCCCGGTCGTCGCCGCACGCGGCGAGGGGCTCTGCCGGCCCGGCTGCTGCTGGTCCCGGGACCCGCGGGCACCGTCCACCAGGTGCATCGGCCCGTAGCCGCCGACGACGCTCGCGACCCCCGGATGGGAGTCCCATCTCGACTGCAGGTAGGACACGCCCATCAGCACGCTTCGGGGCACGTGGTACTCGTTCGCGGCGGCCGTGTAGTCGTCCTGCAGGAGCTGGTCGGACGGCGGACCCGTCTCGCCCGAGCGGTCGATCAGCAACGGCACCAGGAGCGCCGCCGAAGCGGTCACACAGATGATCCGCCGGTGCCCGCGCACGGCACTGGAGGCGCGGTGGGCGACGCGTTTTTTCATGGAGGTGCCTCCAACGAGGTTCGGCGCGGCCAGGACAAATGCGACCGGGGCAAAGGGGGTTGCCCTTCGGGGCAAAGACGGTTGCCCGACACGTCACCCCTCGTACGTTTCCGTGCCTCGGGCGCCGCGTCGCGCCGAGCGTCACCGGCGTGGACCAGCCGAGGGCACAGGCCACCCGGTCGGCGGCAGCCCGCCCGCTCCGGCGGGGGCGGCCTCAGTCCTCCTCGACCGGGTCCACCTGCCAGTCGGGGTGCCCCGGCATGGACGGGGTGTGCGCCCCGTACAGCCACGGGGTCAGAAAGGGGGTCAGATCCTCGCCGGCGACGGCGGAAGCCAGCCTGACGAAGTCCCGGGTTCCGGCCGCCCGGCCCCGGTACGTGGTCACCCAGGACCGCTCGATCCGGCCGAAGGCGTCCTCGCCGACCTTCTCCCGGAGCGCGTAGAGCACCAGCGCGGAGCCGTCGTAGCGCATCTGCCGGAACAGGCCCGGCTCGGTGGGCTCCGCCGGCGCACCGTCGTCGTGCCGCCACTGGTCGTGCTGCGCGTAGGCGGTCCGCATCATGTCCTCCAGGTCGGGACCGCCGCGCGTGTCGGCGTAGAGCAGTTCGTAGAAACGGGCGTGACCCTCGCTCAGCCACAGGTCGGACCACCGCCGGATCGCCACGCTGTCGCCGGTCCAGTGGTGTGTGAGCTCGTGGACGAGGTTGCGCTCGGCATCGATCCGGTCGCCCAGCAGATCGGCGCTCGGCACGACGGACAGCGACTGCGTCTCCAGCGCCACCGGCAGGTCGGTGTCCCCGACCAGGACGCCGTAGCGGCGGAAGGGGTAGGGGCCGAGCCGCTGTTCCAGCCAGGCCAGGTGCCCCGGGGTGAGGGAGCGGTAGGCCGCGGTGTCTCCGACCAGGCCGTCCGGGACCACGTCCCGCACGGGCAGCCCGCGCGGGCCCCTGGCGTCCACGAAGGTGAACTTTCCGACGGCCAATTGGACCAGCTGGGCGGCGACCGGATGTTCGGAGTCGTACGTCCACCGGATGCGTCCGTCGGGCTGCCGGACGCGGTCGACGAGCCGCCCGTTGGCCACCGCGGTCAGGCCCGGCGGGGTGGTGATGCGGAAGGTGAACGGCGCCCGCACGCTGGGGTGGTCGTCGGCCGGGAAGACCATCTTGGCGCCGTCGGGCTGGAGCGAGAGCAGCGTGCCGTCGGAGGTCGGCACCCAGCCGTAGTCCTGGATCGCGTCGTCGCGGTGCCGCCGCTGTGCCGGGTCGGCGGTGTAGGCCACCCGGACGGTGAACGCACGGCCGCGCGGGATCGGCCGTGCCGGAGTGACGACGAGTTCGTCACCCTTGCGTGCGGCCCTGGCCGGTGTGCCGTCGACCGTGACCGTGTGCAGGGTGTTGCCCGCGAAGTCGAGGTCGAAGCGGGACAGGGCCTGGGTGGCGGTGGCGCTGATGGCGGCGGTCGCCGGGAAGGGCGTGCGGGGCGCACGCCAGTCGAAGTCGAGGGCGTAGCGGCGCACCGTGTAGCCGCCGTTGCCGTCGAGCGGCAGGAGCGGGTCGCCGATGCCCCGGGCGCCGGGTGACGGGGTGTCGAGTGACGGGGAGTCGGGTGACGAGGTGTCGGGTGACGGGGCGTCGGCGGAGGCGCCGGGGGCGGGATGTCCGTCGTGCGCCGGTGCGCGGTGCTCCGTGCGGGGGACGACGACGATGCAGACGGCGGCACCCGTGATGCCGATGGCACCGGTCAGGGCGAGGGCCGCGCGGCGGGTACGGACGCCGCGGTGGACCCGGCCCCGCTCCGAGGTGTTGTCCATGTCCGCACTATGACAGTAAGAGATCATTTATGCGTTTCGGGGTCCGCCGGCCGACGGGCCGAGGCGCCCAGGCGTGCGCCGTGCGGCCCGAGAGCGTGCCGTGCGGCCAGGGAGTGCGCCGTGCGGCCTGGGGTGCGCCACAGAGCCCGGGGTACGACGTGCGGCCCGGGAGTGCGTCGTGTGGCCGGGGGTGCGCCACACGGCCCGAGGTGCGTCGTGCGGCCTGAGGATGCGCCGCGTGACCCGGGGTGCGCCGCGCGGCCGTCCATGCCTCGCCGCTCCATGTCCCGTCGCCGGGCGCAGGAATGCGACCGTGAGCAGCCGCAGAAATGCAACCGCGAGGTCCCTGGGACACCGGGTCCCGTGGCCGAACGGCGGGCGGGGAAGCGGGCGCGGGGTGCGGCCCGCTTCCCCTCCGGCTCCGGAATCAGTCCCGTGACGGGGTGGGGGTGGTCTGCCCGGGGGCCGGTTGCTGCTGTGCGGTGTCGTCGTCCTTGCGTGGCGTCGTGAACAGGCCGCAGCAGGCGGTGGCGGCGATCAGAATGCCGGCGGAGACCAGCAGCGTGGTGTGCATGGCGTTCGTGAAGCTCGTCGTGAACGCCTCGCCGCCCAGGCGCCGGAGCAGGGCGGTGTCACCGGCGCCGAGGCCGGCGGGCGGGCTGGGCGGGCGGAAGTGCTCGGCGCCGCCGGCCGTGGCCAGGTACGTGTCCCGCAGGTCCGAGGGCAGCTGCGAGGCCTGCCGTTGGGCCTCGTCCTGGAGCCCGGCGTGCAGACGGGCGGAGAGCAGGGCACCCAGTACGGCCGTGCCCAGGACGCCGCCGATCTGACGGGTGGTGTTGGCGGCGCCGGCCAGCTGGGGGTTCACGCCGTCCATCGTGGCCTCGGCCCATGGCATCGGCCTCGGCATCGAGGTACCCGACAAGGCCCTGATGGTGCTCGCCCTCGACGACGGCCGGCGCCTGCCCGGCGGCACCGTCCGCTACGCCGCTCCGTTCGGCATCTGACCCGTCCCGCCGGTGCGGGGGTCCCCCGGCTCCCGCACCGGCCTCCCGGCGGCCGCACGGTAATGACGTAGTAAAGTCGGCCGGGCGCTGCGCGCCGGTCCGACCGCCGGCGGCATCCGCCATGTCGAGCCACGCGGGACGCATCGAACGACGCATCTGACACCGTGCTCGGTCACGATCACCGGAGAACTGATGCGTTGTGCCCTGTCCCTGACCGCTGTCGCCGTGCTGCTGTGTGCGGGCTGTGCCGCGGCGGACGACGCGAAGCCCGAGGCGGCCGCGTCCTCCCCGTCCCCCGGCTCCGCCGTGCGCGCTGCCGTCGCCAGGACCGGTGCGACCACGGCCCGCCTGGACGAGCGCATCGAGATCTCGGGCGGGGGAGCGGAGTACGCCCTCACCGTCGACGGCCGCTTCGACTTCGCCCGCGACCGGGGTTCCCTCGCCGTCGATTTCCCGCAGGCCGGCATCCCGCACGTCGAGGAGACCTTCGCCGACGGCAAGGTCTACGTCCAGGGAGCCTCCGGGGTCGATGCCGGGACCTGGGGAGTGATGTCCCCTGCGAAGGCCGAGGCGGTGAACCGGCTGTCGCCGCGGATCTCCGTGCCGCATTCCGGACACAGCTGTGTCGTTTCTCTTGCGATATCGGGCATAACGACTTCCCCCCTCCGCGGCCCCTCCCCGAGCCGCTACCTGCTGGTACCGGCCGATCTGATCACACGGCGGGGCTGTGGTGAAAGCGCCGTCATCCGCATGGACTGAACCGTGTTCCCGCCGCAATCGTCCGAGGGGAGGCGGGGCGGCGGGGCGGCGGGGCAGTTTCGGTTGGATTGGCGGACGCCGAGGAGGACCTCAACTGGGCTGTCTCGGTGGACTCCACGATCGTGCGCGCTCACCGGCACGCGGCTGGCGCCCGCAAAAAAAGGGGGCCCAGCAGGTGAACCGGACGACCATGCCATCGGCCGGTCCCGCTGCGGGCTGACCACGAAGATTCATCTTGCTGCCGACGACCGCTGCCGGCCGCCGGCTTTCCATCTCACCGCGGGTCAGGCCGGGGACGCGCCCGCCTTCACGGACGTCATGGCCCGCCTGCGGCTGCCGCGGCACCGCCACCGCAGCCGCCCTGGTCGTCCGGCTTTGCGCCTGACGGATCCGGGGAAGCCCTAGTGATCCATCGCCACCACAACGTAAAGGCACGCAAGAATCCCGACCAGACAGACGACGGCCACAGCGATCAGCGCACAGCCGAGCACTCCTGCAGTCCCGGCGATCGCTGCCCAGCCGAACCGTGCGGCTCGTTCAGCCCGATGGACCGCGTCGTCGCGGTCGCTGTCGTCGTACCAGCTGCGATCAGCCATGATCACCCCCTTCTGGACCATACGGCCCGGCCAACTCGTCAAGAGGCGTCGACGGTACCGGCCCCCGGGCGAGGCGATGGCCTGCCCCCCGGGCAGCTCCTAGCCGGGCTCGACGACCGTGGTCAGCCGGCCCGTCTCCAGGTCGTAGGCGTAACCACCGATCTTGAAGTGGTCGACACTGCCGGCGAGCGCCGGAGCCGAGCGCAGCAGTTCGACGTCGTGCCGAACGGTGGCGGCCGGGTCGATGACCGCCATGCCGAGAGCCGTCTCCTCGTCGTAGCCGCCGCGCTCCGCGTAGGTGCGCCGCAGTTCGGCATCGGTGAACAGCCCTGAGCCGCAGCCCGTGTGGTGCACGATCGCGACCTCGAACCAGTCGGCGTCGGGAGTCCTGTTCTCGTGCAGATGGCAGATCCACGCCATGTCCCGGATCACGGGGTCGGTGACTCGACCACCGATGTTGCGCGCGACGATCGCCTCGCCGAGCCGCGCTCCGATGATCGCTCCAGGCTCCACGCGCGGATCGATGCACGTCAGCAGGTAGACCTGCTGGAACGGGATGAACGGGATCTCGGGCACATGGCGCTTGGCGTCGGTGCCGGCGAATGCCTCGTTGCGCTCCAGGTAGACGGTGAAGTGGGAAGACACGACGTGTTCCTTTCGATGGTCTTCGTCCGGGGGCGCTGCACGCTTGAACGGCCCGGAACAAGTCGATGAGAGCACGCGGGGGCACTATGGGACCGTATGTCTGGTTCGTTGTCGCCTGGAGGTGTGACCGCGGGGACTCCGGGCAGGTCACCGGGCCCGCAGGGGCTGTGCCGGAGGCGGCGGCGACAGGCCGGGCTGCTCGCGGGTGACGTCGGTGAGGGTGGGCCGGGCGAAGCCGGCCGTGTGCGCGGTGAGCGGCATCAGTGGGTGGCCCCCTCGGTGACCTTCAGGTCCCGCTCCGTGGGGGTGCCGGCCGCCGCGAGCAGCAGGGCGCGCAGTCCGCGGGCGACCGTGGCGGGTTCCAGGGCCGGGGCGGTGCCGTCGGTGACCTGCTCCGGGGCCCAGGGCACGTGCACGAAGCCGCCTCGGGCGTGCGGGAACTCGGTCGCGATGAGATGGCCGAGGCCGTAGGCGACGTGGTTGCAGACGAAGGTGCCGGCCGTGTGGGAGACGGCGGCCGGGACACCGGCCGCGCGGACGGCGGCGACGCAGGCCTTCACGGGGAGGGTGGAGAAGTACGCGGCGGGGCCGCCCGGGACCACGGGCTCGTCGACGGGCTGCCGGCCGGCGTTGTCGGGGATGCGTGCGTCGTCGATGTTGATGCCGACGCGTTCGACGGTGACGCCGGGGCGGCCGCCCGCCTGGCCCAGGCACAGGATCAGGTCGGGCTCCGAGGAGCGGACGGCGGCGCGCAGTACGTCGATGGACTCGCCGAAGACGCACGGGAGTTCGGCGGCGGTGACGGTGAGCCCGGCGGGCGGTTCGGCGGCCACCAGGGAGGCGGCCCGCCAGGACGGGTTCGTGCTCCGGCCGTCGAAAGGGGCGAAGCCGGTGACGAGCACGCGGGTCATGGCACTTCCTTACTGCGGGGCAGGGGGTGGGGCCGGGTGGGCCGCGACGGTCAGAACGCGAAGACCGCCATGATCACAGTGCTGCACACCAGGAGCGGGAGGGCCGTCGGGATCTGTGCCTTGATGGGCCCGTACTGGTCCTTCAGTTCGAGCAGCGTGGCCGGGACGATGTTGTAGTTGGCGGCCATCGGCGTGCACAGCGTGCCGGAGAAGCCGGCCAGCATGCCGATCGCGAGGACGGCCGGCGCATTGCCGTGCATCTGCTCGATGAGCACGGGCCAGCCGACCGCCGCCGTCATCACGGGGAAGGCGGCGAACGCGTTGCCCATGATCAGGGTGAACAGGAACATGCCGACGCAGTACGCGATCACGGCAAGGTACTTCGCATGGTCCGGCAGCACGTCGTGCACGATCCTGCCGACCTGGGTGCCGACCCCGGCCAGCGCGAAGATCGAGCCGAGTACGGCGAGGAGCTGGGGCAGCAGCAGGGCGGCGCCCATCGCCTCCAGCAGGGAACGCCCGGCGTGCAGCGGGACGGAGAGCTTCCGCTCGCCGGTGACCAGCATGCCGACGACGAGCGCGACGAGGCACCCGGCGCCGAGCCCCAGGAGGGTGGCCTTGCCCGTCTCGAACAGTCCGGAGGTGTCGAGCAGGGAGGCGCAGACGATGGCGACGAGCGGGATCGTCAGCGCCGGCACGAAGATCCTGCTGCCGAGCCGGGCCGCGGAGGCCTCGCGTTCCCCGGCGGTGCCGGTGACCGGGACGCCCTTGCCGAGGAAGCTGAATCCGGCGAGCACGATCAGGGCGAGGACGGCGACGCCGAGCGGTTCGGCGGGCAGCGTCCAGCCGCCGTTGTGCGCGGTGACGTTCGCCACGCCGGTGCCGTAGGGGAAGGTCAGCCCGAGCAGGCCCCAGAACGCGGCGGTCGTCCACCGCCTGGGGTTGGTGCGGTCGGCCGCCATCTGCACGGCCATGACGACGAAGACGAGGCCCACCAGCCAGTAGAGCCATTCGACCTTGATCATTTGTCGGACCCCTTCGGGAGCGGCAGGTCGTGCTCGGCGGCGGCGAGCGCCATCTCCCGCTGGAGCCGCCCGTCCAGGAGCAGCAGGCGGGCGCCGTGGATGAGGAAGGCGCACACGGCCAGCGGGATCGCCCACAGGGCCAGCTGGGACGGTTCGAGGTTCTCGTGGTACGTCGAGTTCACGAAGCCGGTGATCAGGAGGATCGAACCGATCGCGATGAAGCAGTCCTCGCCGAAGAAGAGGCCCACGGTGTCGGCCGACGCGGCATAGGAACGCACCTTCTCGCGGAGGCGGTCGGGCAGCGGCGCGCCCGTCGAGCGCTCGGCCGCGGCCTCGGCCATGGGCGCGACGAGCGGCCGTACCGTCTGCGCGGGGCCGCCGATGCTGTTGAGGCCGAAGGCCGCGGTGATCTGGCGGACCAGCAGGTAGACGGCGAGGAAGCGGCCCGCACTGAGGCCGCCGAGACGGCCTATGAGGCTGCGGGCCTGTTCGCGCAGCCCGTAGCGCTCCAGCAGGCCGATGACCGGGAGGACGATGGCGAAGACGGTGACCGACCGGCTGTCGGCGAAGGACCGGCCGAAGGCGGCGAGGACCTCCAGCGGGCTCAGCTTGCCGAGCAGCCCGGTGGCGATACCGGCGACGCCCACCACGAGGACGGGATTGCGGCGCGTGACGAATCCGAGGATCACCACGACCACTCCGAGGAGAACGATCATGCGGTGGCCTTCTTCAGGCGTGAGCGGGCGGGACGCCCTGGCGGCGCGGATCCGGAGGGCCGAATCCGTGGGGGGATTGCACGGACCCTAGGGGATCGTTCAACGATCGAACAAGGGGGTGGGTTCAGAAAATCAATGCCTTGTCGGATCGTTCAACGATCGCTACGTTGAAGAGGTGATCGACCTCAACGCAGACCTCGGTGAGGGCTTCGGCCGCTGGACGCTCACCGACGACGACGCCCTGCTCTCCGTCGTGACCAGCGCCAATGTCGCCTGCGGCTTCCACGCGGGCGACCCCTCGGTGATGCGCCGCGTCTGCGGCCTCGCCGCCGAACGCGGCGTACGGATCGGCGCCCAGGTGTCCTACCGCGACCTGGCCGGTTTCGGCCGGCGCGCCATGGACGTGCCCGGCGACGAGCTGGCGGCCGAGACGGCCTACCAGATCGGGGCCCTGCGCGTCTTCGCACAGGCCGCCGGGGCCGAGGTGGCCTACGTCAAGCCGCACGGCGCGCTCTACAACCGCACCGTCCACGACGCCGAACAGGCCGCGGCCGTAGTGGCCGGTGTGCGGCTGGCGGGCGGGGCGCTGCCGGTGCTCGGCCTGCCCGGGTCGCGGCTGCTGTCCGCCGCCGCGGACGCGGGCCTCACCGCCGTACCGGAGGCCTTCGCGGACCGCGCCTACACCCCTGCGGGCACCCTCGTGCCACGCCGCGAGCCGAACGCCGTGGTGACCGACGAGGACGCGGTCGTACGGCGTGCGCTCGCGTTCGCGGTGGACGGAGCGGTCGAAGCCGTGGACGGTACAGCCGTTGCGGTCACCGCACGCTCACTGTGCGTGCACGGCGACACCCCGGGCGCCGCCCGGATCGCGGCGCGGGTGCGTGAGGCCCTCGAGTCGGCCGGGGTCGGGATCGGGGCGTTCGCATGACGGAGGGCCGGTCCTTGCAGGTGCGCCCCGCCGGGCGGCACGCACTGCTCGTCGAGCTGCCCGACGCCGAGCGCACCGGAGCCTTCCACGCCGAACTCCTGCGGCGGCGCGCGGCGGGCACCCTGCCGCCGGTCGGGGAGATCGTGCCGGGCGCGCGGACCGTACTGCTGGACGGGATCGCGCACCCGGAGGAGCTGGCCCGCCGGATCACCGGCTGGGACGTGCCGGACCGCGGCGCCGACGACGGCGGAGCGGTGGAGATCCCCGTGCGCTACGACGGCCCGGACCTGGCCCGGGTGGCCGCCCTGTGGGGCGTCGGCGTCGACGAGGTCGCCCCACGGCACTCCTCCTGCACCTACCGCGTCGCCTTCTGCGGATTCGCCCCCGGCTTCGGCTACCTCACCGGCCTCCCCCCGGAGCTGCACGTGCCGCGCCGCGACACGCCCCGCACCCGGGTCCCGGCCGGTGCCGTCGCGCTCGCCGGTCCCTACAGCGCGGTGTACCCGCGCGCCACCCCCGGCGGCTGGCAGCTGATCGGAACCATGCCGGACCCGGCACCACTGTGGGACCTCGCCCGCGACGAACCGGCGCTGCTCGTGCCGGGAACGCGGGTGCGGTTCGTGGCACAGGGCGGCACGCCGTGACCGCCGAGCTCACCGTCGTACGCTCCGGCGCCCTCACCACGATCCAGGACCTCGGCCGGCCCGGTCATGCCCACCTCGGCGTCCCCCGCTCCGGCGCCCTGGACGCCCCCGCCATGACCCTGGCCAACCGGCTGCTCGGCAACGCCCCCGACGCCGCCGTCCTGGAAACCACCCTGACCGGCTGCGCCCTGCGCCCCAGGAGCGGCGTGACCGTCGTGGTCGGCGGCGCGCCCTGCCCCGTGACGGTCGACGGACGGCCGGCGGCGTGGGGAGCGCCCGTACGGGTGCCCGCGGGCGCCGTCCTGGACGCGGGCGGCGCGACGGCGGGCGTGCGCTCGTACGTGGCCGTCACCGGCGGCATCGCCGTCGAACCGGTCCTCGGCAGCCGTTCGACCGACCTGCTGTCCGGACTCGGCCCGGCGCCCCTGCGCGACGGGGACGTCCTCCCGCTGGGCACTCCCGCCCGGCAACCGGCGCTCCCCGGGACGGCTCCCTGGCCGGCGCCGCCCGCCGAGCTGGCCCTGCCGCTGCGACTGGGCCCCCGCGCCGACTGGTTCACCCCCGCCGCCCTGCGCACCCTCACCGCTGCGACCTACCGCGTGTCGCAGCACAGCAACCGCATAGGCCTGCGCACCGAAGGGCCGCCGCTGGAACGCACGTCGGCCGGCGAGCTGCCCAGCGAGGGCATGGTCCTCGGCGCCGTGCAGGTGCCTCCGGACGGGTGCCCGGTGGTGTTCCTGCACGACCACCCGACCACCGGCGGCTATCCGGTGATCGGCGTCGTCGCCGAGGCCGCCCTGGCTGCGGCGGCCCAGGCGGCGGTGGCCACCCCGGTCCGCTTCACCCTGGGGTGACGCGGTGGGGTGCCGCGGTGGCCGCTCCGGTCCGCTTCACTCTGGGGTGACGCGGTGGGGTGCCGCGGTGGCCGCTCCGGTCCGCTTCACTCTGGGGTGACGCGGTGGGGTGCCGCGGTGGCCACTCCGGTCCGCTTCACTCTGGGGTGACGCGGTGGGGTGACCCGAAGGGGGTGACGCACCCCTGAGCCCCCCCGGACGCTCGTCCGCGGCTCGACGTCCGTCCGCGGACCACCGCCGGGCCCCGGTGGCGACGTGCCGGGCGTTCGCCGGTGGGAGATTCTGTAGGGGTGGGTCGTGTCCCAGTCCGCCGGATCCCGGCGGCCTACGCCGCCCCGGGCCGACGGGCGGTGCGTGTGACGCTGGCCGCCGCGGCCGGCTTCTACCTCTTCCGCTACGGCCTCGGTCTCCCTGTCGCGGCCACGTACGCCCTGTTCGCCGCCGTGGCCGTGGGCGGCCTCTCCAAGATCCCGGGCACCGGCCGCCAGCGGGCCGCGCTGGTGCTGCGCCTGCTGCCGGTGTGCTGGCTGCTGGTCGTCGTCGGCACCTATCTGTCGGTGCGGACCTGGTGCGCCGTCGTCGGCATGCTGGCGGTCGGCTTCATGCTGGCCTTCAGCGCGGTGGGCGGCCCGGGTCCGGCGGGGGCGGCGCCGGGACTGCAACTCCTCTACATCCTCCCGTCGTTCCCTCCCTACGCTCCCGCCACGCTCGGCGAGCGGCTGATCGGGACCACCGTCGGACTGGCCCTCTTCATCGCGGCCGAGTCGCTGATCTTTCCCGAGCCCAGTCCGCCGCCGTACCGGGAGCGGGCCGCCCACGCGGCGCAGACGGCCGCGCACTGTGCGACGCTCCTCGCCGCACCGCCGTTCTCCCTGGCCGGCACGGACCTCCGGGCCGCCTACGAGGCCGGCCGGTCGCTGCGTTCCGTCACCGTGCCGGAGGCGGAACGTCCGGCCGGACCGGGAGTGCGCGACCGCGCCCTCGCCCACACCGGCCTCGCCACCCGCACCCTCCTCAGCCGCCTCGGACAGCTGCCCGCCGCGCCCGGCGGACATCCGGGGCCCGAGGTGAACGCCGTACTGCACGCGGTGGCGCGGCTGGCCACCGCGACCGCGAGCTGCCTGCGGTCCGGGTCGTCACCGGTGGCGCCGTACGAGGGACTCGTCGAGGCCCGCGCGCACCTGTCGGACCGGTCGGCGGGCCCGGTTCCCCCCGCGGCTGCCGCGCCCGTGCCCGCCGCGGGAACCGCTCGCCCGCCGGACTTCCCGCCCGCCGTCCTGCTCCGGCACGCCGCCGTGCTGGAGATCGCCGACGCCGCGCTCGCCATGGGTACGGCGGCCGATCTCGCGGTACTCGGCCGGCACGCCTCGGTGGAGGTCGCGCCGGGCCGTTTCTGGTACGCCACGGCCCGGGCCCCCATGCTGTGGTGGCACCGGGTGCGCGGCCACGCGGGGCGCCGGTCGGTGTTCTTCCAGAACGCGGTGCGCATCGCCCTGGCCCTGACCGCGGCCCGGCTCGTGGCCGGGGTGGACACGCTGCCGCACGGATTCTGGGCCACACTGGCGACCCTCACCCTGACCCGGACCACCATGGACGAGACCTGGAGCACCATCCGGGTGGCGCTCGCGGGGACACTGGCCGGGGCTCTGGTGACCGCCGGAACACTGACCCTGGTCGGGACCCACACCGAGGTCTACGCCGTCGTGCTGCCGGTGTGGATGCTGTTCGCCTTCACGGTGGGGCCGGTCAAGGGCGTCGGCTGGGCACAGGCCCTGTTCACCGTGCTCGTGGCCCTGGTCTTCGCCCAGCTGGCACCGCCGACCTGGCGGCTGGCGGAGGTCAGGATGCTGGACGTGCTGATCGGCAGTGCGATCGGCGCCGTCTTCGGGCTGCTGGCCTGGCCCCGCGGGGCGCACAACGAGCTGCGCCATGCGTCGGCCGAACTCCTGCGCAGGGCGGCCGAGATCGTGGTGGCGACCGGTGCCTCGGTGGCGGGCGGCGGCGCGGTGAACGCACCGTCGGGAGTGCCAGGTCACCGCTCGTTGCAGCAAGCGGTCATCCTCGCCGAGTCCGCGTACGCACAGTTCCAGAGCGAGCCGACACCCTTCGGCGGACCGGCGCCCCGGTGCGCCCCGCGCAGCGTGGACTGGCACGCCACGCTGATGGCCGGCCACCACACCCTGTGGGGATCCGAGCGGTTGTTGGAGCCGCCGCTCACCGGACTGGACCCCGCGGCGGCGGAGTCCGTCAGCGGGCTGGGGGAGCGGGTGGCCGGGCGGATGCTGCTGGTCTCGGCGGCGGTGGATCCCGGAGCGGACACCCCGACCGGGCCGATCCCGCTGATCGACCCGGCCCTCGGGGGATTCGCCGAACCGCCCGGTGCGCCCCGGCTGTACTACGCGACCGTGTCGTGGCTGGACTCGCTGATGACCGATCTGACCCGGATCGCACACGGCAGCCCCGGACCCGACGACGGCCCGCGGACCCCGCAACGGCCGCGGTCGCCGTAGGACCGTGCCGCCACCCGGCGGGACGGCCGCCGTAGGACGGTGCCGCCACCCGGTGGGGCGGTCGCGGGTGAGGTGAGGTCCGTCGAGGAGTCGGCGGCGTACCGGTCCATCGGCCCCGCGGGAGCCTGCGGGCGGCTGCTCCCGGAGCGCCGGTGTCCGCTTCGCTGCTGGTGGTGGCGTTGCGGGGCAGCGGCTGGTAGGCATGGCGTGTGCGATTCGAGAGTGTTCCGATGCCGGCGGGAGTCGAGGCACGGCCCCGCGACGTTCGCGGATATCCCGTGCCGGCGATCACTCCATGGGAAGGGGAGGAGCCGCAGTTCGCGCTGACCGACTACGAACGCAGCGCCGCGTGCGCGCGCCGGCGGCTGTGCTCGGTGTGCAACCAGGGCATGCCCCAGGGACCGGTGTGGCGCGTGGTGGGGGCCGCGGAGAGCGCGGCGATCGCGGACGCGCTGGCCGCCGGGCGGCCCTACCGGAATCTCGCGCCGACCCTGGAAGGCCCGGGGCACCGTGCGTGCATGCTGTACGCGTCGATGGTCTGCCCGTACCTGGCCAGGCCCAACGCCCGCCGCGGGCTGTCGGCGGCCGAGCCGGACGAGATGACCTCGCACGTGGTCCGGGGAGCCGTCCGGGGCTCCATGGGCGCGGTGGTGGGGTTCGGGGAGTACGAGTACGCCGTCACCGGCAGCCAGGTGCTCTTCCGCTTCCTGGACGTCGTCGAGTTCCTGCCGCACGACACGGCCGACGCACACCTGGACGAACTGAGGGCCGAGCTCGCCCGGTCCGCGAAGTGACCCGCACTCCGCGCACCGGCCTCGCCCGGCCCGTCGTCCCGCCCCGCCTCAGGGGCGGTACGCCGCCAGACCCGCCGTCGAGGTGACCTTGGTCGGGTGGCCCGTGCCGCTGGACGGCAGGGTCACCGTGCCGGACGGGGTGCGCACCGCGAGGGTCTTGCCGTCGGGGGACCAGGCCGGCTCGGTGTAGTCGGTGGTGGCGTGCGGGGTGAGGTCCTTGATGTGGTTGCCGTGCATGAAGTCCTCGACCAGGACGTGGTCGTGGCCGGCGACCGACCGCACGAAGACGACTTCCTCCTCGTTCGGGGACAGGGCCGGCTGGGAGCCCTTGGTGAGCTTGCCGCCCTGCTGACGGAGGTAGTCGTCACGGATGTAGACATCGCCGGTGTTGACGTTGGCGTAGACCGAAGTGCCGTAGTGGCCGGCCTCGTTCGGCCACACGTTGCCGGTCTGCGGCACCGCCCCGTCCGGCTCGGGGGCGCCGCCCAGGGGGAGCGTCCTGGGCGTGCCGTGCACTGCCTTGGCGGAGACGTACTTCAACCGGGACACACCCTTGGCGCGGGCCGCGAAGATGAGGTTGTTCTTCGCCGGGATGCCGTACCGGGTGTCCTTCGCGGTCACCTGCCAGGTGGGGTGGGACCAGTTCTGGTCACCGGGGTTCTTGGCGACGACGACCCGCCCGCTGCCGTCGGGGTTGGCGATGTCCAGGTTGCCGGAGCCGTCGATGAAGGCGGCCTTGGCACCGGTCGGGGACCAGGCGAGGTCCCGGACGGTCACCCCGAAGTTGACCCGGTGGCCGTTGATCAGCACGTACTTGGTGCCGTTGCTGACGGTCAGGGTGCCGTGGGAGGCGCCGGTGGCGGCCGAGGCGGCGCCGGATGCGCCCAGCAGCGCCGTGCCGGTGACGGTTGCGGCCACGGCGATGGCGGCCGCCGTGATGCGAGTACGCGAAGTCATGACTGGTTCCCCCAGGAACATCGACGGGTCGGGTGGGTCGGTCGACCGGTGCCAGAGCGCCCCGCCGTCGCCCGGGCCGCCGAAGGCCGCGCGACCGCCTGCCGCTCTGTGTGGGAACCGAGCCTGCCAGGCCGCGATCTGCGAACGGTCCGGTCGGTGTCACAGGGGCGTAACACGGCACGCAACCGCAGGGCGTGACACGGCACGCGACGGAACGGCCGGCCGCACGGCTGGGACGCGGACGGGACACGGACGGGTCCTGTCGTCCGCAGCCCGGTGGACGGCGCGATGCGGCGAGGGGGCTACGGTCCCCACTGACCGCGCCGGTTGCGCCACAGCTCGGCCGCCAGCAGCCAGAACCACAGGCCGACCGTGAGCAGATGAACCCGCTGGGCGATGCCCTGTCCGCCGGGGCGGCCGACGTAGGGGCCGGTGGAGGAGATCGCCGCGGCCATGGACACGGGCAGCAGCCAGCGGGCCCAGCGCCCCGCCCGGCAGCCGTCCCCGGAAGCCGAACAGGCGGAGACGGCGAAGGCGGTCATCGAGGCGAACAGGGCGAAGTGCACGAGGCCGCTCGTCATCGTGTGCGCGACGTTGTCCGCAGGACACCCGGCCTCCCGGGAGGGCGCGCACCGCATCGGCAGTGCGACGTCCGCCACCGAGCAGGCCCCGAACGCCAGCAGTGCCCCCCACCCGGCCGCGGACCAACCCCACGGCAGCGCCGTCACGACCAGACCCGCCGAGCCGATCACCAGGGCCGCCGTGGCCAGTTCCACCACGCTGAAGAGCACATGGTGGGGCTGGTCGGCGGCGAAGGCCTCACTGACGTAGGAGTCACGCTGATCCAGTCCCGTCCGCACCCAGAACTGCAGCAGCCAGTCGTTGTAGGTCACGGCGGCCACCAGCAGCAGCCCCGCCGCCACCCGCCACCGCAGGTCCGGTTCGCCGCGGCACCGTATGCCGAACGTGCCGGCCCCCGCCACGCCCTGCCGCGTCCGGGCGCTGTCCTTGCTCATCGGTCGGCTCACTTGATCCGGTCGGGAAGGGCCCATGAGGGTTCCTGTCTGACGCAAAGACCACCGAGGGGTGCGATGCCCTGATGGCGGAAGCGGCAAGCGGGTCGGGCAGGACGTTGCGTCCAACGGGTGACATCCGGGCCGGGGCCGGCGGCGGCCCGAACGACTCGCCCGCCGGCGGCCACGACGGCGCACCCGCACCGGACCGGACGGCGCGGTGGAGATCACCGGGCGCCGTCCCGGCTGAAACCGCAGGTCAGCAGGGAACGCTGGGCGCACCGTGGGCGGGCCGCCGTCCGGCACATGCGATGCCGCGGCATGTGGTGCAGGCTGGCAGTGGAGGAAGCGTGTTCCACGGGTGCGCCGACGCGCACGAGTACCTGTCCGTCCGGCGCCGCCCCGTGACGCAGCCGGGAAATCCCGTCCCGGCCGACGGGTTCCTCTCCCCGCACCTCGCGCAGGGACATCGGCGTGTCCGGCGCGGTGCGGGGCGAGCCGCGCCGTCGCGGGAGCAGGACGTGTCCCCGGCGCCCACCGGGCACGGCAGGCGCCGGCAGGAAGGAAGCGCGATGGAGATCAAGGGATCGATCGCCCTGGTGACGGGGGCCAACCGCGGCATCGGCCGCGCGTTCGCCCACGCACTGCTCGACCGCGGGGCGGTCAAGGTCTACGCCGGTGTCCGCGATCCGGCGAGCATGGACGACGAGGACCTCGTCCCGGTGCGTCTGGACGTCACCAGGCCCGAGGACATCGCCGCGGCGGCGGCCACCGCGGACGACGTCACCATTGTGATCAACAACGCCGGCGTCGGAGGCTTCGAAACCCAGCTCCTGACAGGCTCCTTCGACGGCGCGCACGAGGCGATGGAGATCAACTACTTCGGCACCTGGGCCGTTTCGCGCGCCTTCGCCCCCGTCCTGGCCCGCAACGGCGGCGGCGCACTGGTGAACATGCTGTCGGCCGCCTCCTGGGCCGCGCGGCCGCAGTACCCCGGGTACGCGGCCTCCAAGGCGGCACAGTGGTCGTTGACGGGCTCGCTGCGGCAGGGCCTGCGTGAGCAGGGCACGCTCGTGGTCGGTGTCCACGCCGGTTATGTGGAGACGGATCTCAGCTCCTTCACGGACGCACCGAAGATCAGCGCGGCAGACGTCGCGGAGCAGACCATGGAAGCCCTGGCGCACGACCGGGTCGAGGTCCTCGCCGACGAGCGGACCAGGCAGGTCAAGGACGCCCTGTCACAGCCGCCCGAGCGGTGAGGAGATCCCGGCCCCGCCCGCGGAAGACAGCCCGGGCGGCCACGGCGGAGGAGGACCCATGAGTTCTGAGCCATCGGCGGTGCGCCACCCCCGCGAGCCGGCGCTGCTCGGACAGACGCTCGTCGTCATCGGCGGCAGCGCGGGCATCGGGCTGGCGACCGCCAGGCACGCCCGCGCCGAGGGAGCCGCGGTCATTCTGACCGGACGGGACCCCGAACGGCTGCGTACCGCCGCCGCGGAGGTCGAAGCGCTCAGCACCGCAGCCTTCGACGCCGACGAACCGGCCGAACTGCGGCGGTTCTTCCAGGAGTTGCCCCGGCCCGTCGACCATGTGCTGGTCACGGCCGGACACCCGTCCTACGGGCGCCTGTTGGACATGGACCCCGATGACGCGCGCCGGGCGGCCAACGGGCACATGGTGCTCGCGATCGAGGTCGGGCGCCTTGTCGCCGGCACGGTTCGACCGGGTGGCACGCTGCTGCTCCTGGGCGGCACGGGCGCCCGGCGGGTCAGGGCCGGCCTCGGGATCGCGCCCGCCGTCACCGCGGCGCTGCCCGCCCTCACCGCCAGTCTCGCGCTGGAGCTCGCGCCGATCCGGGTCAACCTGATCGCTGCCGGCTTCGTGGACACGCCGTTGTCGGCCAGGCTGCTCGGCGACGGACTCGACGCCCGCCGCGAGGAACTGCGCGCCACGCTGCCGATCGGCCGAGTCGTCGTAGCGGCCGACGTCGCGGCGCTGGCCGTTCACCTCATGACCAACACGGCACTCACCGGCGCGACGTACGACATCGACGGCGGCCAGCAACTCGTCGGCTGAGAGCGGCTGGGCGCAGCAGAGTGCGGCCGGGTGCAGCCGAGAGCGAGCCGGGTGCACTGGAGAGCGGCCGGGTGCAGCAGGGTGCGGCCGAATGCGGACGAGCCCGGCTGTTACAAGACAGCGACACATCGCCGATGAACGCCTGTCACTGCGGTGTCGTCGTTTCTAGTGACTGCGCCAATCGGCACGTAGGTCGCCTTCGGCGCAAAAATCTGTTGTCACCCCAGAAAGGGACAGAACTGTGATGGTCTCGAAGCGACGCTCCCTGCGCGTAGCCGTTGTCGGTGTCCTCGGCGCGGCCTCCCTCGCCCTCGCGGGCACCGCGACGGCGGCCACCCCGGCCGCCCACACCGCGTCTCCCGTCGTCGCGCACCAGGCCCCCGCCGCCAAGCCCGGCATCACCGCCACGCCGTCGGCCTCCTCGGTCCGCGCCTGGCAGCTGTTCCGGGTCACGGGCAAGACCACCGGCCTCAAGGCGGGCAGCAAGGTGACGCTGCAGCAGAAGCAGCACGGCAAGTGGGTCGCCCTGCCCGCCTCCGCGCCCATCTCGAAGAGCGGCTCCTACTCGCTGGGCGTCAAGCTCGGAATGAAGGGCAAGAACGACCTGCGCATCGTCAACGGCAGCACGGCCTCACCGGTGTTCAACGTGACGGTCCGCTGAGCGAACGCGGCGGTCCTGCCGTCCCGTTCGGGCTCGTCTCTGTCGGGGAACCGGCGGCGCGGCGGCAGCCGGCGCTCGGCCCCGGACACCGCGGTGACGGCAGCCACCGTCCGGCCGGCGCTCGTGAGGACGGAGGCGGAGGCCTTCTCGAAGTGAGCGAAGGCCGCGGACAGGACGGCATCGGGGCCGGCTTCCGCCGCGGCCGGCGGGTTAGGAAGCCGGTGTGTGCGGGCCGTCGTCTTCCTGCTCCTGGTAGGAGTAACGCTGCTCCCGCCAGGGGTCGCCGATGTTGTGGTAGCCGCGTTCCTCCCAGAAGCCGCGCCGGTCAGCCGTCATGTACTCGATGCCGCGCAGCCACTTGGGGCTCTTGTAGCCGTAGAGATGGGGGACGACGAGACGCAGCGGGAAGCCGTGTTCGGCGGTGAGTGGCTCGCCGTTGTGGTGCGTTGCCATCAGGGTGTGCGGCGAGGTGAAGTCGTGCAGGCGCAGATTGGCCGAGTAGCCGTACTCCGCCCAGGCCATGACGTGCGTGACCTCCGGGGCAGGCGGGACCAGTTCCAGGACGGTGGCGGCCGGGATCCCGTACCACTCGTGTTCGGTGGAGGTCGGGCCGGTCGCGCAGTGGAGGTCGGCGACGACCGTGGTGTGGGGCAGGGAGGTCAGCTGGTCGAAGGTCCACTCGTGCCGGTCGCCCGAGGCGGTGGCACCGAACACACGCAGGTTCCAGCGGTCGGCCCGGAAGCGGGGCACCGGGCCGTAGTGCGAGACGGGCCAGCCGTGCACATGGCGCTGGCCGGGTGGAATGCGCCGGGACACTCCGGACGCGGACGGACGCTCACCGGCCACGGGCTGCACCCTCTTTTCTTCATCTCTTCTCATCGGCCTGCTGTCCGTGCAGCGTAGGCGCCCACTCCTCGTGACGCGGAGGCGGAGGCCCGCCACGGTGCGTCGCAGTGGAGCGGCGGGCCGGGCCAGGGGCCGTCCGGCCGGCCGGAGACCGTCCGGCCGGGCCGCGGGCCGTCTCACTACACTTGCGGCCATGGCACTGCCGCTCACCAGGTGGTTCATCAGTGCCGATGTGCTCAGGGGCCCGGAACGAGGAGGGCGAGGACCATGCGTGAGCTGGCGGACACCGCACGTCGGTGGACGGCTGAGGGACGCAGGGCGGTGCTCGCCCGGCCGATCACCGAGCAAGGCTTCGGTCCCCGGCATCCTGCCGACGCGATCCTCGTCGACGGGGACGGAACCTGCTGCGGCACCCTGTACCGCGGAGCGTTCGACGCGCACCTGGCCGATGAGGCGGCCAGGATCCCCGCCGGGCACACCGCCCGGGTCTGCGAGGTGTCCGTCCACGACGACGAGGCGAAGCAGGCGCGGCTGACCTGCGGCGGGCAGGCGGAGATCCTGCTCCAGCCGCTCCACACCGTCCCCGTCCGCTGGTGGGATCTGCTGGCCGAGGGCGCCGACGCCGCGTTGGTCACCCGCCTCGACGAGGCGCAGACCCGGGCCGTCAGCGCCGTCGTCACCCCCGCACACACGGACTCCGCCGCACCGGTGGGAGCCGCCGCCGAGCAGGCCCGCGGGCTGCTGATCCGGCACCGGTCCGGCCGGGAGGTCCGCTACACCGACGCCGGACTCGTCCTGATCGAGACCTTTCCCGCCGTCTCGCACCTGGTCATCGTCGGCGACGGCGAACTCGCCGAGCTCCTCGTCACCCAGGCACATGTGCTGGGCTGGCAGGCGACCGTCACGGACACCGCGCAGGAAGCCGGGGAACTGCTCGGCGCAGGCCCGGCCGCCTGCCTGGTGGTGCTCAGCCACGAGCCCGACGTCGACGTCCCCTGTCTGCACACCGCACTGACCCTCGGCGTCCCCTATGTCGGAGCCCTCGGCTCCCGGCGCACCCAGGCCCGCCGCGCCGCCGCCCTCGTCAACGCCGGCCTGGACGAGGGCGCGCTGCGCCTGATCCACGGTCCGATCGGTCTCGATCTCGGTGCCCGCACGCCGGCGGAGACGGCCCTGGCCATCTGTGCGGAGGTGCTGGCAGCACTCGACCGGCGCCGGCCGGGCACACTCCGGGACGGCGACGGACCGATCAACGCCTGAGGCCTGTCCGGCGGAGAGTGCGGGCTTGACGGCCCGGGTTCCGGCAGGCGTCCGAGGCCATCACCCGGATGTACGGATGTTCGAACGGCACGGACCCTGTGGACGCGGGTCCGCACGCCCGCCGACGTGCGGACGTGCGGATCTCGCGTTCAGGGGGAGTCACCGCTGTCAGGCTGCGGCACCCGAGCCGGCGCCCTTGCGGCGGCGCACCACGAAGACGGCGCCCGCGCCGACGGCCACCGCGGCGCCGCCCGCCAGGGCGATCATCGGCAGTGCGGAGCTGGAGCCGGTCTGGGCGAGGTGGCCCTGGGGCTCGATCTTGGTGTTGCCGGAGGGCTGGTGCTTGGGCAGCGGCTTCTTGCCGCCCTGCGGCTTGGCGTCGCCGGGGGTGCCGGGAGCGGCGCCGGCCTTGAGGATGTCGAACTCGTAGTAGCTGTCGCCGCCGGAGTAGACGCAGTTGCCCTTGTCGTCAGCGTACATGCCGATGCTGATGGCGTAACCGAGGCCGGCCCGGGCGGTCTTGTCGACGGCCAGACGCAGGTCGATGGTGAAGGACTCGTGGGCCTTGACGTCGGTGTAGCCGAGGTAGCCGGCACCCTCGTCGTTGTCGTCCAGGGAGATGTCGACCCACTTGCCGGAGGACGGGTCCTTGTACTGCAGGGTGAGGTGGCTGGTGTCGATGAAGTATTCGTCCTCGTCCGTCTGGGCGGCGAAGACACCGAGGTCGACACGCTGGTAGGCGCGGTCACCGGTGTTGTTCACGTTCAGCCGGAAGCCGTGGAACCCGCTGCCCGCCACGATCTTCGAGGGCAGGCCGGAGAGGTCGGTCTGCAGGTTCTTGTCGACCTGGAGGTCGTCCTCGTTGCAGTCGAACGGGTCCGTCGACTCGGACGCGGACGCCGAGGGGGTGGTGGACGGCGTGCCCGACGTGGACGCGCTGGAGGAGGCGGACTGGGCGGCGGCAGGGGCGTTCTCGCCACTTGCCGGCGTGGTGCCCTCGGTCGCCGACGTGGTGTCGTCGGTCGCCGGAGTCGTGTCGTCCGTGGCCGGGGCGGTGTCCTCGGCGGCGGGCGTCGTGGCGTCGGCGGCGGGCGTGGACTGCCCATCGGCGGAAGCCGTCTCGCTGACGGCCGGGGCGGTGCTGTCGTCATCCGTCGCATAGGCAGCCGGCGCCGCCAGCAGGACGGCCGGAGCCATGGCGGCCGTCGCGGCGGCGAGAGCCAGGGAGCGGCGAAGCTTCATGCGAACCTCAAGGGCGTGAGTGGCCGAAAGCGTACGCAGAGACGACCCGCGATGCCCGAAAATGGTTGTCTGAAATTCAACGAAGTTGATGTGACCTGAGTCATGTAAACGTGATGCGTGCGTCCCGGCCCGGCGGTGGACGGCGTTGCCGGTGTCCTGCTCCGCGGAGGGGCATGCGCTGACCACCTTTCGGCAGATGCAAGGCTCATGTGGACTGTCGCATTGCATCAGCCAGATGATGTGCTTCCAGGGGTGGCATACGCGTTTGCGGGCGTGGCTGATTCGGGTACGGTCATGCGGGAGGTGGTAGCCCGTGAGTCAATCCCTGGCAGCTGCCGGTACGCCCGCCATGCGGGTAGCGGAGGTCTTCCTCACCGGTGACCTGGCCCGACCGGTCCGGTTGACCGTGTCCGAACTGCTGGCCTGGCCCCAACACCGGGCGCGAGTCAGCTTCGAGTGCGCCACCAGCGGCATCCAGCACCACACCTTCACCGGCCCGCTCCTCCACGACGTCCTGTCGGACGCCGGTCCCGTCTTCGACCCCGCCCGCCGCAAGGACCGCATGCGGTTCCTGATCGCCGTACGCGGCGCGGACGGCCATCACGCCCTGCTGTCCTGGGCGGAGATCGACCCCGACTTCGGGCGCGCTCCCGTCCTGCTCGGGGTCACCATCGACGACACCCCGCTCGACCGCGCCGGACCCCAACTCGTCCTGCCCCAGGACCGTTGCGGGGCGCGGCACATCAGCGGCATCGACGCGATCCACGTGGACGGCGGCTACACCGCGTGGACGTGACCGTGACGAGAGGGGACGAGTGAGTCCGGAGCCGGTGGCCGACGTCCTGGTCATCGAGCACACGCCGTTCGAGGGCGCGTACACCGTCGCCGGTACGGCGCTGGAGGCGGCCGGGCTGCCGGTGCGGAGGTGCCGCACCTGGGCCGGGGACCCGGTTCCGGACACCCTGGTCGGCCTGGCGGCCCTGGTGGTGATGGGCGGACCGCCGGCGGCGTACGAGGACTTTCCCGGTCGAGCCCGCGAACTGGCACTGCTGCGGGCCGCGCTGGACGCAGAGGTGCCGGTGCTCGGGGTGAGCCTGGGCGCGCAGCTGCTGGCGGTGGCCGCGGGCGGCATGGTCCGCGCCGGCAGTGGTGACCCGCACCCGCAGACGGGTCGTGTCGGCAGTGGTGAGCGGCAGACGGGTTGTGTCGGCAGTGGTGAGCGGCAGACGGGTTGTGTCGGCAGCGGTGACTCGCAGACGGGTCGTGTCGGCAGTGGTGACCCGCAGACCCGCTGCGTCGGGGTACGGATGTTTCCCTCCGCGCGTGCCGACCCCCTCCTCGCCGACGTGCCCGATCGGCTCCCCGTCCCGCACGGCCACGGCGACACCGTGGAGCTGCCGCCCGGCGCCACGTCGTTGGCCTCCTGCGACCGGTACCCGGTTCAGGCATTCCGGATCGGCGGCTCGGCCTGGGGCCTGCAATTCCACCCGGCGGTGGCCGGGGCGGCCGTCGGCGCGGGGCTCCCGGCCCGCACGACCACCGCCCTGGACCGTGCCGAGCCCGCCCCCGTCGAGTCGGCCGTGCTCGCTCCGCACCGCGACGGCGTGTTCGCAAGCTTCGCCGCCCTCGTCGCCGAACGGGCCGCCCTCACCGCGACCCGCGCCTTCTTCACCCCCCGCGCCGCCACCTGGGAGGAGCGCTTCGCCTCCGACAACGCCGCGTACGCGACGGCCGTCACCCGGATGGGACTTCGTCCGGGGCAGCGTGCCCTGGACGTGGGCTGCGGCAGCGGCCGGGCCCTTCCGGCGCTCCGTGCCGAGGTCGGTGCGGAGGGTCTGGTCCTCGGAGTGGACGTCACCCTGGCGATGCTCGCGGCCGCTGGACGGGAGGGCCGCACCGGTCTCGCCCGGCTGCTGCTGGCCGACGCCTGCCGTCTGCCGCTGCCCGCCGGGGCGGTGCACGGCATTTTCAGTGCAGGCCTGCTCAACCACGTCCCCGACCCGGCGGCGGCGCTGCGCGAGTGGGCCAGGGTCACCGCCCCCGGCGGCGTCCTTCTGCTCTTCCACCCTTCCGGCCGCGTCGAACGCGCCGCCCGTCACGGCCGCCCCCTCGATCCGGACGACCCTCTGGCCGAGGACAATCTCCGCCCGGCCCTCGAAGCGGCGGGCTGGGCGCCGACCGCCTACGAGGACGCGCCCCGGCAGTTCCTGGCCCGTGCCGTGCGGACCGTATGACGTGCTGGGTTCCTCATGACGCGCCGAGTTCCCCGCCCGGTGCCTCATGTGCCGGGCGCCCGCCTCTCCTCAAGGTCGAAAGGGTTTGCCGGAGAAGAACGGAGGACCGTACGTTTGCCACCATGACGGATACGGATGACGAACCCACGCGCGCGGCACGGCTGCTGGACGCCCAGGCCAAGGCCGTAAGGCTCTTCGCGGAGATTGAAGAGCGCGGGCTCGTCGCACCGGGGCAGGGGGAGCGGGCGGTCAGCGACCGGATCCGGGACCTGGCGAACGAGCTGTTCGGCACGACCCGGCACTGGCACAAGCGGATCGTGCGCTCGGGGCCGAACACGCTGATGCCGTACCGGGAGAACCCGCCGGACCGTCCGATCGGCGCCGATGACATCGTGTTCGCCGACTTCGGACCCATCTTCGAGGAGTACGAGGCCGACTTCGGCCGCACCTTCGTCCTCGGCGACGACCCGGTCAAGCAGCGCCTGCGGGACGACCTGCCGAAGGTCTTCGCGGCGGGCAAGCGGTTCTTCGAGAGCGATCCGGAGATCACCGGGCAGACGCTGTACGCCGAGGTGGAACGGCTGGCCGCCGAGGCCGGCTGGGAGCTGGGCGGCTGGCACGCGGGGCACCTGGTCGGTGAATTCCCGCACGAGACGATCGACGGCGCGGACGCGGAGTCGTACATCGCCCCCGCCAACGACACCCCGCTCAGGCGCACCGACAAGGCCGGGCGCCGCTGCCACTGGATCCTGGAGATCCATCTGGTCGACCGGGACCGGGAGTTCGGCGGCTTCTACGAGGAACTGCTCACCCTCGGCTGATCCGTCGGGGTGCCCTCGGCGTCGGCGATCACGGCAGTCATCGCTGGAATCCGCTCGGGCCCGGTCCCTCCCGCGCCTCCGGCGGTGGCCGACCCGGGCGCGGTGATGCCGGGGCCCGGTGGATGCTCCGACGACACCGGCTGACCCAACTGCTTCACGGAGCGCACCCCGGACGGCTGACCCGGCGTCCGGGGTGCGCTGCGTTGTCAGTGCCCCCTGCGACCGTGGGGTCATGAGGACACCCACCATGGACGTCACCCCCGAGGTGCTGGTGGCGGCGCTGCGCCTGCCCGTGTGGAACACCCTCGCCGGGCGGGCCGACAGCATCCGCCGAGCCCTGCCCCAACGCCCCGAGACGGCCGCGGACCGCCTGGTCTGGCTGCGGTCGCTGACCCCCGAGCAGGCGCGCCGCGCCGCCCTCGTCGACCACCTGGACGCCCTGTGCGGGCACCTCGACGGGCGCCCCGCCCTCGGCTTCGCCGCCGACGACCCGATGCCGGACGCGGTGCTCCAGGAGGCCGAGGGCTTCAACCGGCAGCTCACAGCTCTCATCGCCGTCTACCGGACCGCCCGGCGCGAGGCCGCAGACTGACACCGCACCGACACCGCACGACCGGTTCTCCGGCGAGCTCGCCCCGGGTGCTCCGACGCCGGCCCTACGAGGCCCCGCCGACGGTGGCGCACGGCCACAGGCCTTCTCGGGCCACTCTCGTCACGCCCCCTGCCTCTCTCGCGGTCCGCTTCCGTCCTCGACCCGCAAGGCGAACCAGATGGTCTTGCCGGTGGCCGTCCGCATGCTGCCCCAGGCGTCGGCGAGCAGATCGAGGAGTTCGGTGCCGCGGCCACCCTCCGCGTCCGGGGCGACGACGTTGCGCACGGGGCCGGCGGGCTCGGTGTCCTCGACCTCGCACAGCAGGCGGCAGTGGTACAGCCGCAGATTCAGCCTGAGCGGGCCCCGCGTGTGGCGCAAGGCGTTGGTGACCAGCTCGCTGACCAGGAGCTCGGCCGTGTCGACCAGGTCGTCCAGGGCCCATTCGCCCAGTTGCGCGGTCACCAGACGCCGGGCTCGGCGCGCCGAGGTCAGTTCCCGCGCCAGGGGCCAGGAGGCGTCCCAGGCGCTGACGCGGCCACGAGGCGCGTCCAGCGGTCGCAGCGGTGCCAGCATGCGGGACCACAGAGCCCACTGCCGGGCAATCCACGAGGGTGCGGCGGCCCGAGAGAACCGGTCCCGCCGGCGAAGCGCGACAGAGCGGCCGATGGCCTGGATGACCACGCGGATCAGTCCCTTCAGAGCCGGCGACGGACGGTCCGCCGTGTACACGCCGAGCGTGCGTCGAACCCGTTCATGTAGCAGGTGCTACACCCAAATATAGACGTAGCGGGTGCTACAGTAAAGACCTCACCAAAAGCGCTTTATCGGACATTTGGAAACTGTTGTCCCGGAAACCGTTGTCCTCGGCGCTCGCACTCGGGAGCCCCCATGCCTCGCCCGCCCGATCCGGCCAAACGACGCGATCTGCTCCACCGCGTCCGCGACTACGTGATCCGGAACGGGCTGGCGGACCTCTCCCTGCGCCCCCTGGCCCGCGCCCTGGGCACGAGCGACCGCATGCTCCTGTACTACTTCGGCACCAAGGAACGCATGGTCGCCGAGGCCCTCGCCGGCGACGAGCGCCGCCCCCTCCTGCGCACCCGCCATCTGATGGCGGCCTTCGGCCCGCCCACCGACCCGGCGGGTCTCCGCCGCTTCATGGAGGAGCTGTGGCGGCGGTTCAGCGACCCCGACCTGCGCGCCTCGTTCCCTCTCTACCTCGAGATCATGAGCGACAGCGTGTATCACCCGGAGCGCTACGGGCCCGTCATGCGCGACATGGTCACCGAGTGGACCGGCCTGCTCACCTCCGCCTTCCGCGAACTCGGCCTGGATCAGGACCGGGCCCGGACCCAGGCCACCCTCCTGACCGATGCCACCTTGGGCCTCCTGATCGCCCCTCTGGCGGACGGCCACTGGGACCGGGCCGACAAGGCCTTCCACGCCCTCCTCGACAGCCTGGAACCCGGATGGCATCCCACGGCGTGACGACCGCCGCGCATGTCCGGCGATGCGGCGCGAGCCCGCGGATCCGGAGTGACCTCAGAAGGCGAGGATGCTGATGCCGTCCCCGGTCAGCTTGAGTCCGAGGACGAAGAAGAGGACGGCCATGACCGCGACATTGTGTTGTGCGGCCCAGTCGCGCCAGTTGCCGAGAACGACCTGCGCCCGCTCGCCCATGACCAGGTAGACCACCAGCGGTGCGACCACTCCCACCGAGGCGATGACGACAAAAATGGCGACCGTCGCGATCTGCTGCGGCACGGGGATGCCGGACGAACTGATCGACACGCCGGCCGCGATGCTCAGCGGAGCGTTCTTGGCGTTGGCCGCCGAGAGCGCGAGCCCCAGTCCGAGGATCTTCAAGGGGGTGAACCTGTCGATTGCGGCCATCCACTTCGGCAGCCGCGCCTGAGCAGGGTCGGTGGGGCGCCGCCGCCACAGCAGCGCTCCGAGCAGGGCCAGCAGCACACCCAGGGCAAGTTTGAGGGCCCCCACCCAGGTGGCCGGGTGCTTGCCGGTGGACGCACCGTCGTTACCGCCGATCACCAGCATGATCGCTGTCAGCGCTGCCAGCCCCGCGGCCCAGCCGACGGCGAACAGGACGCCGTTGAGACGACCGTGCGGAGTGGCCAGGATGAGAATCATCGCCACGATGGGAAGCGGGCTGACCGCGACACCGGCGGCCAGTCCGAGCACGTCACCTACCGCGTGTCCCAAGGGGGCCTCCTCGTGAGGGGACGGGTCGGGCGGACACGGACCCGGTCCCTCTCTCCCTCCTCCTCACTCATCCCGGGCCCTGCCTCCTGCTCATCCTGGGATGACGTCGGTTGCCCGGCGCGGTACCGGCGCCGAACGAGTGAGGGCCGGGCAGGGGCGGCGCCCGCCGATGCCCGGCCGGGTGAGCCATGCACTACTCCGACGGCAGGCGACCGTGGCAGTACGCCGGGCGCTCGCGGCAACGGACACGTCAGGGGGACATGGCACTCCTTATGTGGGCATGGGCATGGGCATGGGAGCGGGAGTGGTAACGGGCATGGGTGTGGGTGTCGGTGTGGGTGTCGGCGTGGGTGTGGGTGTGGGCTGGCGGCGGATGCCGGTCATGCGGCACGCGCCGTCCGGGCGCGTGGTCACGGCGCGGTCGGCCCTCCGGCGCGCGAGGCGGCGGGCGGGCCGCCGCCCTGCCCTGGCACCGGCAGGGTCTGGAACTGTCGGGCCTGCCGTTCGTACACCCTGCGGAAGACCCCGCCGCAGAGCTCGGGGTCCATGAGTTCGTCGAAGGTGCCGCACTCGACGACGCAGCCTTCATCGAGGACGTAGATGAGGTCGGCGTGCCGGACGCTGTGCAGGCGGTGGGTGACCAGCACGGTCGTCTGCCCCGTTCCGGCGAGACGGTGGATCTGGTCGAAGACCTGCTGCTCGGACTCGGGGTCGAGCGCACTGGTCGGCTCGTCCACGACGAGGATGTCGGCTCCCGACGCCCGCCCGTCAGCACTCCCCGGTCCGCTGCCGGGACGGCCCGCGTCGCGCCCGGTGCGGTACTTGGCCCTGGCCAGTCCGACCTTCTGCCACTGTCCGCCGGAGATGTCCTGCCCGCCCTGGTAGCCGCGGACCAGCAGCGTGTCCTTGCCGCGGGGCAGTTTCGCCAGGACCTCATCGGCCCCGGAGTACGCCGCCGCGTCGTCCACGCGGGCGTCGTCGATGGGGCGGCCGGGGCTGCCGATGCCGATGTTGACCCGTGCGGTGAAGGGCCAGCGCTGGAAGTCCTGGGCGACCATCGCGATCCGGGCGAAGATCGAAGCGCGGTTGGCCTGCGCGGTGTCGACGTCGCCCCACAAGATGCGGCCGCTGTCGGGCAGATACAGGCCCGACAGCAGTTTGGTGAGGGTCGTCTTGCCCGACCCGTTCCGGCCGACCAGCGCAATGGTCCTGCCCAGGGGGAAGACGAGGTCGACCTCCCGCAGCGAAGGACGGTCGGCACCGTGATAGGTGAAGGTGACCTTCTCGAAGCGGATCTCCCTGCAGGCGGGCGGCACATCGAGCCCGGCAGTCGGGATGGCCTGGCGTTCCGCCTCGCTGCACAGCCGGTCCAGGTCGGCCACGAACAGGGACTCCTCCTGTACGTCGGCCACGGTCAGCACCAGGGCGTTGATGCTTGCCGAGCCGGTGCGGATCGCGAGGACGGCCGTGCCGCCCACCGCCAGCGGCATCGCCCCTTTCCACAGGAGCAGTCCGAGCACGCCGTACGCGGCCAGCGTGGCCAGCCCGCGTGCCGTGTCGGCGGTCAGGCCGGTACGGGCCCCGGCCCACGCCAGCCGGGTCTGCTCCCGCTCGCTGGTCTCCGCCATACCGTGGAAGTGCTCGAGCAGGAACGGGCCGACGTTGTGCACCCGGACCTCGCCCGCGGCCTTCTGGTCGATCAGCAGTCGGCTCAGCAACTGCGCGGCGCGGGCGTGCTGAACGAACCTCTGCCAGCTGGTGTATCGCTGCCGTGCCATCTCCAGCGAGCCCCAGGCGCTCGGCAGCGCCATCGCGGTGAGCAGGGGCAGCAGCACCGGGTGCAGCACCGTCAGCACCCCGGCGGCGGTGATCAGGGAGATGGTGGCGTTGACCACGGTCGTGCAGTACTTGACCATGCGACGGGCGGAGTCCGCGCCCCACTGCGCCGAGTCCATCAGCTTGTGGAAGGCGTCGTCCTCGACCGCCTTCATCTCCACCCTCGCCACCAGTCCCAGGTAGCGTTCCGTGGCGACCCGTTGGACTTTCGGCTCCAGGATCCCCGTCGCGGCCGTCGACGCCGATTTCAGCATCGAGCCCGCCATCGCCATCACCGCGACGAAGACCACCGCGGGGAGTGCTCCGCGGAGTCGGTCGACGGTGGTTCCCGCGGCGAGGAGCTCGGCCAGCAGCCGGTTGACCGCGACCAGCGAGACGGCCTGAGCGGCGCCGCGCCCGACCTCGGCGGCCGCCAGGACGTACAGGGCACGGGGGTCGGCCTGCCGGGCCAGGCGTACGGCGATGGCAATCTGCCGGGGCAGGCTCGCGGCCATGTTGCGCATGCCGAGCTTGAGCCATGCCCCCCGGTGCTGGTTCCAGCCCAGGTCGTACTCCAGCTCGCCGCCGAAGAGCAGCTTTTCGGACGACGACGGCTCGCTGGACGGCTGGGCCTGCTGCGGCTGCTGTGCGGCGCCGGTCATGCCCACCACCACGTATCCGGTCGTGACGAGCGCAGGTCGGTGGCGTCAACGTGCTGTGCCGGGCTGACGACGTGAAGGGTTACGGGCCGCCGCTGTTCGAATCGAGTAGGCCGATGCGTGGTGACGGGCAGGGGGTTCATGGGGTCCTCCATTTGGGGTCCGGGATGGCACTGGTGCTCTAAGAACGCGCCAGATCTGATGCCGTCACGGCCGTTTCGGGAGCAGCGTGTGAACGCATGTTCCGATTCGGCCGCTCGGACCCCGGGGGCTTGGCTGCCGCTCGTCAAACCCATTCGAACGAGGGACAGTCACCCCGTCGGGGGATTGCCGGATCGCGGCGGGAAGGGGCCGCGGCACCAGGCGGCCCACGGCGTGCGAGTCCCGGACGAGCGCGGCAACAGCTGCCCCGGCTTCCCTGGAGAACCCACCCCGGCACCCGTCCTTCTCCAGACTTCCCGATGTCTCATGAGACATCAGCCGCAGACAGCGAACCTGATGTCGCCTGCGACCCCCTTGAGAGCACTGCTCGGCTGATGAGCCGTTCCGATGGCGGCGAAGGCGATCAATGGGTGTGAGCTGCTTCGGGCCGCGCCCGAACGTCCTGAGCCGCCGCGGGCCGGGGACGTGGTCGTGGCCGGCGACCCGGCCCCGTGCGGGCGCACTGCACGAGGCCGGGCCGCCGGGGTGGCCGGTCGTCAGGCGCGGCAGCGCAGCATCTCCAGCGGCGGGTTGGTGTGGAAGTCCGCCCAGAAGTCCACGCCGAACTCGTGCACGCCGGCCGCCGACACCGTCAGCGGGACCCAGGTCACCTCGCTGAATCCGGCGGCCCGCAGGCACTCCTCGTAGACCTCGCGGCGCGGACGGTTGGCGACGAACGAGATCGGCGGGTCGAGCAGCGCCGTGGTCCGCACCTGCGGTCCGGTCTCGGCCTCCTCGCCGGTGAGCACGCTGCGGAAGCCGTACTTGTCCGGGGGCGGCCCGTCGAAGCGGAAGTCGGGCGACTGGTTGAGCAGGAAGAACTCGCCGCCGTGCGTCAGGCTTCGGCGCACGTTGCGGCACATCCGCTCGGTGGTGGCGATGTCCTCCGCGTAGTTGAGCAGCTGGACCGCCAGGGCGATGTCGAACCGGTGCTCAAGGGAACGCAGTTCGGACACGTCGCCCGTCTCGTACCGCACGCCCAGCGGATCTCCTGCCTCCAACGCCTGTGCCACGGAGACCATTTCACCGGAGATGTCGATGCCGAGCACGTCCGTGGCGCCGCGCCGCTTGAACTCCCGGCTGTAGAAGCCGGTGCCGGAGGCCAGGTCGAGGACCGACTTCCCGCGCACCTCCCCGACCATGGCCAGGAAGCTGGGCACCACCGCGTACCGCTCCAGCGGCAGGGCCTTGAACCCCTCGAACGCCTCACCGATCTCGTCGTACTGCTGCGCACTCACTGTGCTGTCCTCCCCGTGTTCCGTCACGTTGCCGGCCACGGCCTCCCCTCTCCGGGGCCCTTCGTGGCCTGTGGCTGGCAGTCTCTACGGACTACGGCAGGCGGTCGTACTGGCAGAAGCCACGAAGAACAGGACTCCCTCCCGGCCTCCTGTACAGGTGGTCGTGCGGCTCCGGTGGAGGACGGACACCCTCGGTGCGGCCTCCGGGATCCTCTTCGCGCGCCTCCGCCGTGCAGGTGGTGGCGCAGGGAATGGTCCGGATCTCGACCGAGGCGGGCCCGCGCACCGCGGCCGGCCTGCCCTTGGCCCCGTTCCTCGATCGATCGCCGGCACCAGCTGCCAGGTCTTCCATTTGGTCTATACCGGTGTGCCCTTGTGTCGAGGGTTGAGGCGAGGGTGTTTATCCCGCTCTCTCCGGGTCACGCGACCTTGTGGGAACGAGGTGCCGGCCGGGACCGTCCACACCGCGTCTGTGCGGCGTGCGGCGCAGTGAGAGCGGCAGCCGCACCTCGCCGATCGGACGTCGATGCCCGAGGACGCGGCGTCACTGCTGACGCATCACGAAAGGCAGACTCATGACGGAGATCCGACCCGCCACCACGAGCGATTCCGGCGCACCGGTGGAGAGTGACGAACACTCGCTCACCGTGGGTCCCGGGGGACCGATCCTGCTGCAGGACGCCTACCTGATCGAGCAGATGGCGCAGTTCAACCGGGAGCGGATTCCCGAGCGCCAGCCGCACGCCAAGGGAAGCGGCGCCTTCGGCTCCTTCGAGGTGACCCACGATGTCAGTGCCTGCACGAAGGCGGCCGTGTTCCAGCCCGGCACCCGCACCGACCTGGTCATCCGCTTCTCGACCGTGGCCGGCGAGCGCGGCAGCCCGGACACCTGGCGTGATCCTCGCGGCTTCGCGGTGAAGTTCTACACCGGCGAAGGCAACTACGACATGGTCGGCAACAACACTCCGGTGTTCTTCGTGAAGGACCCGATGAAGTTCCAGCACTTCATCCGGTCCCAGAAGCGTCGTGCCGACAACAACCTGCGTGACCACGACATGCAGTGGGACTTCTGGACGCTCTCCCCTGAGTCCGCCCACCAGGTCGCCTGGCTGATGGGAGACCGGGGCATTCCGCGGACCTGGCGCCACATGAACGGCTACACCTCCCACACGTACATGTGGATCAACGCCGACGGCGAGCGGTTCTGGGTGAAGTACCACTTCAAGACCGATCAGGGCATCGAATTCTTCACCCAGCACGAGGCCGACCAGATGGCCGCGGCCGACACGGACTACCACATGCGGGACCTCTTCGAGCACATCAGGGACGGTGATTACCCCAGCTGGACCCTGTACGTCCAGGTCATGCCGTACGAGGAAGCCGCGGGATACCGGTTCAACCCGTTCGACCTCACCAAGGTGTGGCCGCACGGGGACTACCCGCTGATCCCGGTCGGCCGCATGACGCTCGACCGTAACCCCACCGACAACCACGCTCAGATCGAACAGGCGGCGTTCCAGCCCAACAACTTCGTCCCCGGCATCGGACCGAGCCCGGACCGCATGCTGCTGGCCAGGCTGTTCTCCTACGCGGACGCCCACCGCCACCGCATCGGCGCCAACTACCAGCAGCTTCCCGTGAACGCCCCCGTCGTCGACGTCCACACGTACTCCAAGGACGGGGCGATGGCCTACCGGAACACGACCGACCCGGTGTACGCCCCGAACTCCAAGGGAGGCCCCACGGCGGACACGGAGCGTTACGGATCCCCGCCCAGCTGGACGGCCGACGGCGAGATCACCCGCGCCGCCTACGTCTCCCACTCGGAGGACGACGACTGGGGGCAGCCCGGCACCATGGTGCGCGAGGTCCTGGACGACGCCGCCCGTGACCGGCTGGTCGACAACGTCGTCGGACATCTCCTCGACGGAGTGAGCGAACCCGTCCTCGAGCGTGCCTTCGCCTACTGGTCGAACATCGACGAAACCATCGGCAAGCGCATCGCCGACGGCGTACGGGCCAAGGCCGACGAGAAGGACCCCAAGGCTGCCGAACAGGGCAACCCGGCCCGGAGCTCCATGCAGCACAAGGCTTGAGAGGCTCGACCGGCCCTGGGGGCGAGGGCGACTCACGGGACGCCGGGTGTGTCGGGTGACTGCCGGCCTCAGGCCGTGGCCTCGGGCGGAAGAGCAGCGGAGTCGGGCAGCGCCGCCGTGCCGGGGTCGGTCGGCTAACCTGGTCCGGCCGTGGTGCTCGGGAAGACCGGTGCACCGTGTCCGATCAGTTCGGACACGGGAGTCCGGAGCGGCCCTCGCCACTGTGATCGGGAAGTCTTCGCACCATTCCTGCTCCTCGCCGGGAGCAGGCGGCCACTGGGCGCATGCCGCGCCTGGGAAGGCCGGGCGGCGCGGACGTTCGACCCGTCAGCCAGGAGACCGGCCACGGCACCGTACGACGACCCGTCCACGAGGTGCTGGAGAGGCTGCCCGACATGACCCTGCCCGAAAACCCCGCCCCGCCGTCCTCGGACACCGGAATACCGGCCACGCATTCGCTGCGGTGGGAGCGCCGTGACTGGCTTCGCACCGGCGGTCTGCTCGCCGTCATCGCGGCCCTGCACGTCGTGGCCTTCATGATCCTGATCATGCTGGTCGCCCCGAACCACTACACGGTCGGCAAGCAGGTGTTCGGTGTGGGACTCGGCATCACCGCCTACACCCTGGGCATGCGGCACGCCTTCGACGCCGACCACATCGCGGCCATCGACAACACCACCCGCAAGCTCATGGCGGACGGCAAGCGCCCGGTGTCGGTCGGGTTCTGGTTCGCGTTGGGGCACTCGACGATCGTGGTCGCGATGGCCACCCTCATCGCCGCCGGCGCCCGGGTGACCGGCACCCTGCTCAACGAGAACTCCGACGCCCATGTGACGCTCGGCCTGATCGGCACCACCGTCTCCGGCACCTTCCTCTACCTGATCGCGGCCCTCAACCTGGTCGCCCTCACCGGGATCTACCGGGTCTTCAAGGCCATGCGCGCCGGTGAGTTCGACGAGCACGAGCTGGAGAAGCACCTCGACAACCGCGGCTTCATGAACCGCATCCTGGGCCGGTTGACGAAGTCCATCACCCGGCCCGGCCAGATGTACCCCGTAGGCGTCCTGTTCGGGCTGGGCTTCGACACCGCCACCGAGGTCGCCCTGATGGTCATGGCCGGCTCCGGCGCCGCCGCGGGGCTGCCCTGGTACGCGATCCTGTGCCTGCCCCTGCTGTTCGCCGCGGGTATGAGCCTGTTCGACACCCTCGACGGCTGCTTCATGAACTTCGCCTACCACTGGGCGTTCTCCAACCCGGTCCGCAAGGTCTACTACAACCTCACCATCACCGGCCTCTCCATCGCGGTCGCCTTCATCATCGGCACCATCGAGCTCGTCAGCGTCCTGCACGACAACCTCGGCCTCCAGGACGGGATCACCGACTGGATCTCCGGCATCGACCTGGACAACGTCGGCTACATCATCGTCGGTCTCTTCGTCGTCGTCTGGGCCTGCGCCATCGCCTACTGGCGCCTGGCGGGCGTCGAACACCGCTGGAACGCGAAGACCGCCGAAGCCGACTGACGCGGCCACAGCCGTACCGCGCGTTCACTTCTGCGCCGCCGACCTCTCCATGGCGTTGCACGGCAGCGGTGGGCCTGTTGGCCTGCCATCGGTGCGCGGGAGGCCGGTGCGGACGCCGGCGGCGCTGAGGTGGGTGTCGGTCGTCGCGCTGGATTCCGCCGGCATCAGCGGCGTCGCAGCGACGGGTCGAGCAGAGCGGGCGGGGTGTCGTTCTTCTCGTGCGCGGCGAGGTCGGTGCCGGGAGCCACGATTCCGTCGATCGCATCGAGCACGTCGGCGGGAAGCACGGTGTCGGCGGCGGCGAGCTGGGAGTGGAGGTGCTCCAGTGTGCGGGGGCCGATGAGCGCGCTGGTCACGGCCGGATGCGCGGTCACGAAGCCGAGCGCGAGCTGGATCACGGTCAGGCCGGCCTCGTCGGCCACCTTCACCAACTGCTCCACGGCGTCGAGCCTGGCCCAGTTGGACGGAACGGTGAGGTCGAAGCGCTGCGGCATGAACGCCGACCGGCTGGTGGTGATGTCCCGGCCCGCGCGGATCGCCCCCGACAGCCAGCCCGAGGCCAGCGGGCTCCACACCAGCACACCCATCCCGTACTCCTCGGTCACGGGCAGGACGTGGGCTTCGACGCCGCGCTGCAGGATCGAGTAGCTGGGCTGCTCGGTGACGTAACGGCTCAGGCGGTGCTCGCGGGCGGCCCACTGTGCCTGCACGAGGCGGTGGGCAGGAAAGGTCGAGGAGCCGAAGTGACGTATCTTTCCGGCGCGTTGGAGGTCGGTCAGGGCCGAGAGCGTCTCCTCGTCGCTGGTGCTCGGGTCCCACCGGTGGACCTGGTAGAGATCGATGTGGTCGACGCCGAGGCGGCGCAGGCTGTCGTCCAGCGCGCTGACCAGCCAGCGGCGTGAACTGCCCCGGTGGTTGCGTGCGTCGGCCATGGGCAGCCCGGCCTTCGTGGCCAGCACGATGTCGTCGCGGCGGCCGGCAATGGCCCTGCCGACCATCTCTTCGGACTCGCCGCCGCTGTACACGTCGGCGGTGTCGATGAGATTGATCCCGGCCTCGAGCGCGGCATCCACGAGGGCGGTGACGTCGTCCTGGCCGGTGCGCCCGATCTTGCCGAAGTTCATCGCGCCGAGCGCGAGAGAGCTGACCTGCACACCGGTGCGGCCCAACGTGCGGTACTGCATGACGTGTCTCCTCCATCTGCGATGCGGCGTGGTGCCCGATGGCACAACACGGCTCGACTGCCGGCCCGCTGCCCTGGACGTCACGAGCAAGCGGAACCGTGTTCCGTTAGACGATACGGAACGTCGTTCCGTATCGCAAGGGCGGGAGCGGGACGGAGGGGAGGGCGCCTCGTCGCCGGTGCCCTCCGGCGTGCGAAGGAGCGCCTCGGGCGCCTCGGTGTGTGCCTTGGCCACCACGAAATCGGCGGCGGTCTCGCTCGGTGCCGCTGCTCCGCAGACCGGCGGCTGCTACGCGGACGCGCACCTCGCCTGTGGGCCGGCTTCTGCCGTCAGGTTCGTCCGGCCGGCGACGGGATGACGTATCGGTCATCTGTCGGGACTGTCGGCCGGATATCGGCGGCGTATCGGTGGGGTCTGGGACCTTTGTCAAGGTCCTGCCGAAGGAACGTTCGGCAGGCGTGCGACACGCAAGGAGTCAGCATGAACAGTGACGTCACCATCGTCGGTGCTGGGCTTGGGGGACTGACCTTCACCCGGGCTCTCCACGGCGACGACGCACCCCACGGCTCGATCACGGCATCCACCGCATTAACCGCATTCACGGCATTCACCGCAGTCACCGCATTCATCGGCTTCGGGGAAGGGAACCCTCATGCATGACGTAGTGATCGTGGGCGCCGGCCCGGTCGGTCTGTTCCTGGCCTGCGAGCTCGGCCTCGCGGGCTGCTCGGTCCTGGTCCTCGAGCGGGAGGCGGAGCCCCTCTCCCCCTGGAGGGCGGCCCCGCTCGGGATGCGGGGCCTGTCCGCAGCATCGGTCGAGGCGTTCTACCGCCGCGGGATGCTGCTCCCGCTGATGACGGCGTCGGGCGTCGACGACGGTACGGGCGCGTACTCGGACGAGGACGAGGTGACACCCCCTCGTCTCGGGGGCCACTTCGCCGGCATGATGCTCGACCCGGCCAAGGTCGACGTCACCGCCCTGCCGTTCCGGCTTCCCACTCCGGCAGCGGAGGGGATGTTCACCAACCTCGAAGCGGTCGAGGCCGTGCTGTCGAAGCAGGCGTCCAAGCTCGGCGTGGAGATCAAGCGCGGCGCCACCGTCTCAGCCGTCGCACAGGACGGCGAGAGCGTGGTCGCGCAAGCCGGCGAGGACGAGTACCCGGCGCGCTGGCTCGTCGGCTGCGACGGCGGACGCAGTACGGTGCGCGGGCTCGCGGGCTTCGACTTCGTCGGCACCGAGCCGCAGCTCACCGGTTACGCCGTTCTCGCCACCATCGCCGATCCCGAGAAGCTGCGCCCCGGGTTCAACCTGACATCGACAGGCATGTACCTCCAGGCCCCCGCGAAGGGGCACCTCGGCATCATGGATCTCGACGGCGGCGCGTACGACCGCTCGCAGCGGCCGACCCGCGAACACATCCAGGCAGTCCTGCGCCGTGTGTCCGGCACCGACGTGACGCTGAGCGACGTCCAGCTCGCCTCCAGCTTCACCGATCGGGCCATGCAGACGACGACTTACCGGCAGGGGCGCGTCCTGCTCGCGGGCGACGCCGCCCACATCCACTCGCCCCTCGGAGGGCAGGGCCTCAACCTCGGCCTCGGTGACGCCATGAACCTCGGCTGGAAGCTCGCGGCGACCGTGCGGGGGAGCGCGCCGGACGGGCTCCTCGACACCTACACCCGCGAGCGCCATCCGGTCGGCGCGCGGGTACTGGACTGGTCGCGCGCCCAGGTGGCGGCCATGGGGCCGGACCCGCACTCCCAGGCGATCCAGAAGGTGATACACGACCTGATCGACACCGGTGACGGAGCGACCTATGTGTTCGACAGGATGTCGGGATTGTCGAACCGCTACGACTTCGGCAGCGAGCACCCCCTGGTCGGCCGCAACGCCCCGGACTTTCGTCTGGAGGACGGCACCCGCCTCGGCGACATGCTGCAGGACGGACGTGGCGTCGTACTCGATTTCAGCAGTGACCGAAGCCTGCACGGTCCAGCGTTGGGCCGGGAGAGCCGCATACGTTATGCGGCCGGGCCGGCCAGGAGCGACCTCGCATGGGGTGCCGTGCTTGTCCGGCCTGACGGCGTGGTCGCCTGGGCAGGTGATCGCGACCCTGATCGAGAAGCGTTCGAACGGGCCGTCAGCCGTTGGTTCGGTGCCCCCGGCACCTGAGTGAGCTGAGGCCGAGGGCCGGCTCCCGCCCCGTCCGCGCGGCAACCCGGTCGGCACCGGACCGTGGCGACGGGGTACGCCGGACTCGCCGTCCGCCGCGAGGCCACCGTGCTGAGCGCCGCGGTCAACGAGTGGCTGTGGGCCGAGCGTTCACGACCGGCCCGCGGGTGTGGCCTCTGATGCCAGCGACTTGAACATGTGCACGTCCGCATGGCCGCCGGGAATGCCCAGGGTCCGGCCGGTCTCGGCATAGCCGTGGCGCTGGTAGAAGCCGGGGGCCTGGAAGGTGAAGGAGGAGACGGCCACACGGTCGCAGCCGCGCCGCCGGGCCTCTGCCTCGGCGGCCCTCAGGATCTTGCTGCCCCAGCCGTCCTTGCGGCTGTCCTCGCGCACCCAGAGCAATTCAATGCCGCACAGACCACCCCAGGTCCAGGCGGCCAGCCCGCCGGCCAGTTCGCCGGCCTCATCCGTGACCTTGACCGAGAACGTGCCGCGATCGACCGCACCTGTGGCAGCCGTGTTGAAAGCGACCAGCTCCTCGGAGAGCCGGTCGTTCAGCTCGGGGTCGCGTTCACCGGTGGTCAAGGTCAGATGGGAGCCGGGATCAGTCGTCACCTGCGGAGTATGCCAGTCCGCCCACTGCCTCGGCAGTCGACGTGGACACCCAGCTCGTCGTGGCGATCCGTCTCTTCGATGTGGGTACGGCCAAGGGGGGCCGGTTGCCACCGGCCCCGGGCTTCGTCGTCACCGGCTGCGCCTGGCCAGGCACGGCCGTGGTCCATGTCGCCGAGGGCGGAGCGGATGGACCTCCGTCCGCTCGTGGGCCGGGAGCCCGAGCCGCCCCGGCGTCGCGCATCCCGCGAGCCGGAGCGCATGCGTTCTGCCGTGCCGTCAGCAGTAGGTCAACGAGGACGCCGGGACGAACTTCACATGGGTGTGGTAGCGGGCGAACCGGACCTGTGTGTAGTCGCGGCGTTCGACGCGGTACCAGACATTGTCCCGGTCGTGGTCGCCGTTGACGTCGTCCAGGCGGACGCACCAGCGTTCCGGGCGGATCTCCTTGCGATAGGTCTCGGTGCCGTGCTGCACCCTGCGGCAGTTCTGCCGGCGCTCGGTGGTGTACCAGGTACGGGTCCGGCGGTGGCTGCCGGAGCCGGTGGTGGAGGAGTGGCCGACCCGGACGGTGTCCGTCGTGCACTGCTTGACCATGCGCGGGCGGGTGGCCGGGACGGTCTTCCGGGGGATGTGCCGGAGGTCGTCCTTGAGGCCGGAGACGGGATCGGGCCCGTCCAGGCCGCAGGCGGTGAGCGTGGCCAGCAGGACCGCCGCCGAGCCGAGCGTTGCTCTCAGTCGTCTGTCGAACATCTTTTGCGCCCCCCGTTGTTCGGACGCGTAGCGTATCCGAACGGGCGGCGGCCGTGACCGGCTCTTGGCGACTGTGTGAGGGCACGCACGCCCACGAGATGGGTACCCGTCCGGCTCGCTCGCCTTCCTGGCAGCGCCTGGCCCCACCGGCGCCGGAGGGCCGCGCCGCAGAACCTCTTCGCCGCTGGCCCATGGCCGGTGCCCTGGGTGTTGTGGCCGCCGGCCACCGACCCCGCCACATCCCTTCCCGGCCCGTCCGGGTCAGAGGCCTCCCAGGACCTGCTGACCCGAATCGCCGGCGCTCCGGCGGGTCACGGCCGTCCGAGTAGCTGGCTGCCCGCGGTGGTGTCGGTGCGCGCGGTGAAGTAGTCGGTGAAGGCGCGCAGGAACTCCTCTTCGCTGATCCGGCCGTCGCCGTCGGTGTCCAGTTGGCGGAAGCCGTGGTTGAGTTCGGCGGGATGGACGCGGGAACCGCCGAAGACGGTGCGGTATTCGTCGGCGGTCAGGTATCCGCTGCCGTCGGTGTCGGTGGCCTGGAAGAGGGCGCGTACGGCGACGTGCAGGCCCTTTTCGAGATAGCTCGGGTCGCGGTCCACTCCCGCGATCATGGCGGTGACGAACTCCGCGCGGTCGACGCGTCCGTCGTCGTCGGTGTCCATGGTGGCGCGGATGTGCTCCCACCAGGTGTCGAAGGCGGCGTACACCTCCGCCTCGCGTTCCGGGGTGAGTTCGAGCTGCCAGCAGATGTTGTGGGCCATGGCCTGCAGGTCGGTGGCGTCGACGCGGCCGTCGCCGGTCTGGTCGAGGACCTGGCGGAAGAACAGCTCCAGCCGTGTGCGACGGGTGTCGGCCCGATGCGGGCGCCGCGGCCTGGGCAGGCGTCCGGCGGCGGCCGGGGTGCCGCTGTCGACGGCGGCCGCGGACGGTTCGGCGCCGGCGGGTGAGGTGCGGTAGCGCAACCGGTCCGGCAGGCGGGCCAGCACATGGCGCGTGCCGTGGTGCAGGGCGAAGGACAGGATCCGGGCCCGGCGCGTCCGGGAGAGGCCGAACCGCTCGCCGAAGGCGGGCGGAAGATCGGCGACGGTCAGTGCTCCCAGCGTATGCGCGGCGAGCGTACGCAGCAGTGGCCACGCGACCGTCAGGCGTCGCAACCGGCGTGGCGGCGGGGCCTGGTGCAACATCTCGAACAGCAGGTGGTGCACGACCTGGCTGTATTCGAGCGTGTCGCGGATGGTCCTGTCGATGTAGGCGGGTACGTCGCCGGCGGTGGCGGGGAAGACATGGTCGGGCAGGCCGAACTCGGCACACACCGTCCTGAACTCGCCGTAGAGCTGGTCGAGTTCGGCAGGTGTGAAGGGCTTGCCTGACAGTTCGCGCATCGCCGTGACGGACTCGTACAGCGTGACCAGCACCCAGGCGCGTACCGCGGGGTCCTCCGCGGTGAACGGCCTCCCCTTCTCGTCGGTGCCCCGGATGCGGCGGTGGGCGCGTTCCAGACGGGCGATCTCGCGGCGCAGGCCGTCACGGTCGGAGAAGAACAGCCGCGATCCGCTGTCGATGGTGTGCTCGATGCGGCGCCAGGGGTGGGCCTGGTACGTGGAGAAGCGGGCGACACCGGCGGCGACGGCGGGGTGTGCGTTCTGCAGCACCAGCAGCCGCCAGGCCACCAGAGCGATGCTCCACTCCCCGAGACCGCGGCACAGCAGGGAATCACGACCGGGAAGGGCAGTACGACTCATGGGCGTCTCCTGGAGCCCGTGGTGCACGGGCGCTGATGTCGGGGCGGAACCGGTCGAGACCGGCCGGATCGGCCGATCGGCCTCACTTCTGATGCGTGGCCGGACCGTCTGATCGGCCTCACTTCTAACGCGCACCCCGACCGTCCCGATCCGGTACGGGCGGCAAACCACCCGTCGGTGTGGTTGTCGATCATGTGCGGTGCCTGGCCGGAGTCAACCCCGTGTGCGGTGCGGGGCGCCGCTTGACTTCGAGCGGACTCCAATTCGTACGGTTCCGGCATGAGCACTGCACAGCACAAGATCGGATCCGGTTTCGGCGCCACCAGCACCGCCGACGACGTCCTGCAGGACATCGACCTGACCGGAAAGCTCGCCCTCGTCACCGGCGGCTACTCGGGCATCGGCCTGGAGACCACCCGCTCGCTCGCCAAGGCCGGCGCCCAGGTGGTCGTGCCGGCGCGTCGTCCGGCCACCGCCGCGCAGGCGCTGGCCGACATCCCCGGCGTCGAACAGGACGAGTTGGACCTCGGCGACCTGGACAGCGTGCGCGGCTTCGCCGAGCGCTTCCTGGCCTCCGGACGGACCATCGACATCGTGATCGACAGCGCCGGGATCATGGCGTGTCCGGAGACCAGGGTGGGGCCCGGCTGGGAGGCCCAGTTCGCCACCAACCACCTCGGGCACTTCGCCCTCGTGAACCGCCTGTGGCCCGCGATCGCGCCGGGCGGTGCCCGCATCGTCTCCGTCTCCTCCCGCGGCCACCACTTCTCCGGCATCCGCTGGGACGACGTCCACTGGCAGCGGGGTTACGACAAGTGGGAGGCCTACGGCCAGGCCAAGACCGCCAACGTCCTGTTCGCCGTCCAGCTCGACGCGCTCGGCCGCGACGCCGGAGTCCGTGCCTTCGCCCTGCATCCCGGCGGCATCATCACCCCGCTCCAACGGCACCTGCCCAAGGAGGAGATGATCGAGCGCGGCTGGATCGACGAGGACGGCAACGTGCTCAACCCCGAGGGCTTCAAGAGTCCGCAGCAGGGTGCGGCCACCCAGGTGTGGGCCGCGACCTCGCCGCAGCTGGACGGTCTCGGTGGCGTCTACCTGGAGGACTGCGACATCGCCGAGGTCGCACCGGAGGGCGAGGCGCGTGTCGGCGTCAAGGACTGGGCGATCGATCCGGAGCAGGCGGCTCGGCTGTGGGAGCTGTCGGCGCAGCTGACGGGCGTCAACGCCTTCGCCGCCTAGCCGGCATGTCCGGCGGGCCCTCCGCCGGGCTGAGGGCGACGGCGGGCTCCCGCGGTGCGGCGGGACCCCTGTTCGACGCCGTGAGGCCACAGGGTCCGCCGGACTGATGCCAGTGGAACGACGGGAGCGGACCGCCGGACCGCGGCGAGCGTGATCAGGTCCGGGGGCGTGGCACCGTCCCGGTGATCGCGCCCGGCGCGGAGGTGCTCCGCGAGGCTCTACGGGAGGGTCACATCGTGTTGGCGTTCACACCCGTCGTGCTGCAGGTGCAGTCGACGGAGGTCTTGCAGTGCAGCTATGGGGAAGGGGTGCTGGACCCAGTTCGCCAGATAGCCGTCCTCACCGTGGAGCCGCAGTACGGATTGAGCAGCCTCCATGACGGCGTGACCGAGAACGGCTCGGGGTTGTGCGGAACCCCAGACGAGTGTGCCGTCCTGGTCCGGCACATCGAAGGCCGTGGACATGTCTGGAAAGCGGTAGATCGCCATGTCGACGTCCGCGCCCCGGCTGCGCAGTACCCACCTCACTTCGGCCGGCTCCAGATCGAAGGAGAAACGCTGGACGTGAATGGGTCCGTAGAGACCGGCCACACCGTGAAGCAAGTCGGAAAGGGCATCCGTGCAGTAGCTGACGACGTCCTTCCGCTCTGCGGAGTCGTCCTTGATGCGGCAGATCGCCCAACCACTGCCGCTCAGTTCCCAACCGAACTGGAGATCATTCGCCATTCCGCCCCTCCTGGAGATCGTCTCCGAAGACGGTACGGCGTCGACAAGGCGTTCCGAATCGGCTTTTGCGACGCGGGCACACTGAGCGATCGGTGGGGGCGACGGTCCCGGCCGGCCAGGCTCCGGGCCATGAGCGGACCGGTGTCATCGGCTTCACCCCGACCCACGCCGTCGAGGGCGTCGCGTCGAAGCGAAGGCGGCGGTTCACGACCAGGGAGATGTCGCCGAGGGAGACTCCAGTCGCAGACCCGAGGGAACGTCTGTGCGATCCTTGTGCACTCGCTGTGTAATCTCTCCTCTCACACCCAAGGGGAGGGATCATGAAAAAGAGAACGGTCGGAGCAGCGTGGGCCGTTGCCGGCGGGGCTGCGGCTCTGACGCTGGTGACCGCCACGGGGGCCCAGGCGGAAGGGAAGGGGGACGTCCGCGTCACGGCCGCCGTCGTCAACAGCGGGAAGAACGTCACCATCGGCACGTCCCGGCTTGTCACCTACCCGATCGCCATCACCATCCGGGACAACTCAGGTGTGAAGGGTCTGTTGCACGTCAGTGTCTTCAACAAGACCATCGGTTGGGGCTTCAGCGACTGGACCGCCACCAAGTGCGTGAAGAAGAGCTCCACCACCTCGGTTTGCACGGCCACGATGACGATCGCCCCGCAGTGGCTTCCGGGCAGCCTGCCGGAGGACGTCAACCACACGGCGGGCGTCTGGCAGGTCAACGCCACCGTCGAGGCGAACGACGGGGACTACTGGATCGCCGACGACATCGCTGATTTCAAGATGAAGCGTGCCTCCAAGCTCACCACGGACGCCTCACCCGAGCCCGTCGCCAAGGGTGCCAAGCTGACCGTCTCCGGCAAGCTGACCCGGGCGAACTGGGAGGACCTGAAGTACCACGGGTTCACCGGGCAGAACGTCAAGCTCCAGTTCAAGGCAGCCGGCGCAGCCCACTACCGCACGGTGAAGACGGTGCGAACGGCCGACGCCGGGAAGCTCAGCACCAAGGTCACGGCCACCTCGGCCGGCAGCTGGCGCTGGGTCTTCCCCGGCACGACGACGACCGCGCAGGTCGTGTCGGCCGGGGACGCGGTGAAACTGAAGTAACGGCTGGTCAGGTCGCCCAGGTCGCGTGTTCCGGCCGGTGCCGAGATGGCCTTCGGCTGGTCCACCTGCGGTTTCGGCTCCCGGAACGCCGCCGGCGTTCGGATGCGTCACCCTGGCTGACCCGGTGGTGAAGCCGAGCGGGTACGGGTCGGTACCTGCTCGGCGACCCGGGCGGTCCGTTGGCGACGGTGACACGAGCCGGCCCTGGGCGGCTTGCCTGGCCGGGTGACGCGGCCCTACCGCATACAGCGGCGGGGCCGGGCGACGCGGCCCCATCGCATACAGCGGCGGGCTCGCAGGCAAGGGGCCCGCCCCGCCCGCTTCGCCGGAATCCCTGCCGCACCGGCCTGGGCGTCGGCCATCGGGCGATGCCCGGCAGAGCCGGGTACTCCTCCCTCGGCGCAGTCACCTCTGTCGCGGCCCGTCGGCCGAGTTCGAGAGCCGGCGGCGTGAACTGGTCCTCGGTGCGGAACGGCTCAGGGCCGGCTCGGACTGCTTCTCCACGGAAGGCCGGGTGGTCCGCGCAGCGTTCGGGGCCCGGCGGCGAACCCCCTCCGCGGCGTTGCGGAGACCGGGCGACTCCGGCGTCACACGCAGGTGCAGCGCGGCGAGCAGCAGGCAGAGCGCGGCCATCACCGACCACAGCGCGGTCGTCCCTGCGCGGGCGAGCAGTTGGGTGCCGAGAATGGGGGCGAGCGTCGCGGCGACGCCCCAGCCGGTACCGAAGACGGCCAGGTAGCGGCCGCTTCCGCCAGGTGGCGCGAGGTCGGTGACGAGCGCGTAGGCGCGGCCCATGACCAGCAGGTCACCGAGACTCCACACGGCGGCCGAGGCGAGCAGCGCCGGCAGGGTGCGGGAGAGGGCGTAGCCCGTCAGCCCTGCGGCCAGGAGGAGATGGGCAAGGGAGAGCGCGGCAGGCGTCGAGAGCCGGCTCGCCCAGGGCAGCCGGACCAAAGGCTGAGCGAGCACGGTGGTGGCCGCGGTGGCGGTGAACAACAGCCCGGCGTCGGCGGCGGGCAGGCCTCGCCGCGCGAGCGCGATCGGCAGGGTCATCACGGTCTGCTGGTTGATCAGCGCGTAGGCGATCCCCGTGCCCAGGACACTCAGCAGGGCTCGGTCCCGCAGCGGTCGCACCGCGGTGTCGTCCTGGACCACTCCGGGCGCTGCCCGACGGCGGTCGCGGGGGAGGGCCAGCCGGATCATCAGTGCGCAGACCAGGCACGTGGCGGCGTCGATGACGAAGAGCCAGCGCAGGTCCCGGCGCCCGAGCAGAGCGGCGAGCAGCCCGGCGCCCATCCCGCCCGCCGCGAGCGCGGCACTGAACAGGCTGAACGCGTGCACCCGCTGCCGCTCCGGCACGGACTCGCCGATGATCGCCTGGCTCGGCGGCTCGTAGAGCTCGAAGGCCAGTCCGAGCAACACCGCCCCGACGACTGCCCAGGTGAGTGATGCGGAGGCCGCGATCGCCAGCTGTGCGGCGGCGCATCCGCAGAGCCCGAGCACGATGGTCGTGCGCCGTCCGAACCGGTCGGCCAGCCGTCCTCCGGCCAGCCGTGACGGGATCGTCGCGAGTCCGAAGGCGGCGCTGACCAGCCCGGCAGTGGTCAGGTTCGCCCCGTGATCGGTGCAGATCAGCGCGGTGAGGAAAGGCAGCGAGAAGGCCCCGAGCCGGTTGACGACCCGGGCGAGCAGCAACAGGCGGACGGTACGGGGCAGCGGTTCGGAGCGCGGCACGACACCTCCCGTCACTGGTCAATCGTTTATTGTCGGTGACGGACACCGTAAGCGCGTGAAAGGTAACTGGTCAAGTGTTGTTCGACAGTCACATGCGGACCCTGCTCGATGCCTCGGTGGCGCTCGTCAACGCGCTGACCGACGGTGAGGCGCGCGGCCGTCGCTACCTCGCCCCCGAAGGCGCCGAGCGGGTCGGGGCGGTCCGCGCGGCGCTCTCCGCCGGGGCGGACCTGGGACTCGGCGAGGCCGACCGGTTGGCCGACACCGCCCGCGCCCTGCGCACCGTATTCGAGGCGGTGGCCGCCAACCGCCTCGACGACGCGGCTCCCGCCCTCAACGCGCTGCTGGTCGAGACCGGAGCCCGCCCCCAACTCGACCGTGCTCCCGGGGAGCCGTGGCAGGTCCACTTCCACGGTGCCGACGACTCCTACGCCGTCGGTTGGAGCGCCGGCTGCGCCACCGGCCTCGCCATGGCCCTCGGCGGTGACTACGCCGGACGCCTCGGGGTCTGCGCAGCCCCGCACTGCGACCGGGTCTATGTGGACACCTCCCGCAACGCCGGCCGCCAGTTCTGCTCGACGGCCTGCCAGAACCGGGTCAAGGCCGCCGCGTTCCGTGCCCGCCGCACGAGCGACCAGGCATGAGACCCAACCTCTCGAACGCGACCTCGAACCGGGCCTGAGCCGGGCCTGAGCCCACAGGTCAATCACCGAGCCGCGAAGCACGAGTCGGCGCATCACTGATCATCGAGGGATGCCTGTCGGGCGAGGAACTCCTCGAACGCCGCCTTCTGCTTCGGATCCATGAAGCCCTGGCGGACAGACCGGGCCTTCTCCTGGAGCCAGTGCGCCTCGTCGGGGTCCAGCAGCTCGGCGACCACCACGCCTTTGCGGGCAACCGCCGTGCGCCCTCGTGTGCGACGACGGAAAAGCGTGAACGCGCCGTATTCCTCAGGGTGGGCCAGTTCCGGTTCCTCAGGGTGGGCCAGTTCCGGCTCCTCCGCCACGGCCCGGTTCTCTTCACCGGCGCCACTCGTCCCACTGGCGCCACTCGTCGGGTAGGCCGTGGGGGCCCAGTGCTCCCAGAGTGCCAGCGTGGCCGCGGGCACCAGCACCGCGCGTTCGGCCTCCTTGCCCCCCTCCCACACGAACGTGACGGAGACGGGCTCGCCGACCGCCTCGGCCAACCCGAGCACCCTCTCCATCTCGTCGTTGATCGGGTAACTCACCACTGCATCGATCTGAATCCCCATGGCGCCTGAGGCTACGGGCCGCCTCTGACATGCCGGCCCGCAGCGCATGCAGGCATGCGGACAGGTGCCCGGTCGAGACGGCGTGTCCTACGCCCCTGTCGTCGGGGCCGCCGGTCGTTGCTGGGCGTAACGGTTGCGCATGGCGTCGCTGGCGGCAGGGCCCGCCGTGAAGACGTAGGTGTCACTGTCGTCGAGCCGGCGACCGGTCTTGGCGTCGACCACCACGGGCTCGACCTCTTCGCCGCTGCCGGCGTCGACGAGGACCATGCTGCGCTCGTGCGGGGCCAGGCGGGAGTTGCCCCATGCGGCCAGGGCGATCATCACCGGGCGCAGGGAGCGCCCCAGCTCGGTCAGCACGTACTCGTGGCGGACGGGGTTGGTCTGGTAGGGGCGGCGCTCCAGCAGTCCGTCCGTGACGAGGGTCTTCAGGCGGGTGGTGAGCATGCTGGAGGAGATGCCCAGGTTCTCCTGGAACTGGTCGAAGCGGGTGTAGCCGTCGAACGCGTCGTGGAGGAGCAGCAGCGTCCACCACTCGCCCACGTGCTCCACGGTCGTGGACAGCGGGCACTCCCGGTCCTCCAGCCTGATCCTGCTCGCCACGGTGACCAGCTCCTCGGTTGCTGCTAAAGTCGAAGTTACTGGCTTCTATTTTAGCAGCCACGAATGCCGTGGACCATGCCCGCACCCAGGAACGGAACGTGCCGTGACCATCCCCGTCAGCGAATCCCTCGAAGGCCGCCGAGCCCTGGTGACCGGCGGCACCAAGGGCACCGGAGCCGCGATCGCCCGGCGCCTCGCCGAAGCCGGCGCCAACGTGCTCGTCACATCCCGCAGCCGACCCGAGGAGGTGGAGGAGCGGGCATTCATCGCCGCCGATCTGTCCACCAGGGAAGGCGCGACCCGCGTGATCGCCGAAGTGGAAGCACGCCTGGGCGGCGTCGACATCCTGGTCCACACCCTCGGCGGCTCCGAGGCGCCGGCCGGAGGATTCGCGGCGCTCGACGAGGACGACTGGGCCAGGGAGCTCAACACCAACCTGCTCGCCGCCGTCCGCCTCGACCGCGGTCTGCTGCCCGGCATGATCGGGAGCGGCAAGGGCGTGATCCTGCACGTCACCTCGATCCAGCGCCGCATGCCACTGTGGAACGGCACCCTTGCCTACGCGGCGGCCAAAGCGGCACTGACCACCTACAGCAAGGGCCTGTCCAACGAGGTCGCCCCGCACGGAGTCCGCGTCAACACCGTCTCGCCGGGCTTCATCCGGACCGCCGCCGCCGACAGACTGGTCGCCCGGATCGCAACCGAAGCCGACGTCACCCGGGAGGCGGCGCTGGGACGGCTCATGGACTCCCTCGGCGGCATTCCCCTCGGGCGCCCCAACCGGCCCGAAGAGGTCGCCGAACTCGTCGCCTTCCTCGTCTCCGACCGCGCCTCGTCCATCGTCGGCGCCGAACACGTCATCGACGGCGGCACTACCCCCACCGTCTGAACCCCACCACCACTCGCCCCACCACCACGCGAAGGAATGTCATGCACGACGACCAGTCGCACGCCATGGCCGCGGACACACTCCCCGAGGCGATCACCCGCTACCTCAAGGCCCACCGCGCCCACGACACCGCCACCGCGATCACCGCGTTCACCAGCGATGCCACCGTGACCGACGACGGCAACACCTACGAGGGCAAGGCTGCGATCGAGCAGTGGCTGAGCCGGTCCGCCACCGAATTCACCTACACCATCGAACTCACCGGCGCCCAACGGACCGACGCCTCCCACTACACCGCCACGCACCACCTCGAAGGCGACTTCCCCGGCGGCACCGTCGACCTGTACTACCGGTTCACACTCCGCGACCACCTCATCGAACGCCTCGTCATCGCACCCTGACCACACGCCCAAGCCCTCCTGCCGCTTGCGCGACGAGCTCCGCCCACCCTGAGCCGCACACCACGCGCTGCGCCACAACTCGCCGTCACGGACGGTGACTCACCCCTATGGGGGGCGAGTTGAAAGGGCTTCAGCAACGGAACATGGATGAATCTGTTGCGAACCGGCCCGGTGTGTTGGAGTGCGTCACGTTGCGCCCCGAGAATCAGGTGCACGCATGCCGACTCGGCGTTTGCAGCGTTGGCCTGTGACACCCGGCGTCGGCTGGATCTGCAGGAAACCGTTACCGATTTGAACATGCTTCATCTAAAGGAGCGACGACAATGGGCAGGCTGGCGGACAAGAATATCCTTATCACCGGCGGAAGCAGTGGGATCGGGCTGGCCGCGGCGCAGGAATTCGGCAGAGAGGGTGCGCGCGTCGCTATCTGCGGCGTGAATGAGCAGGCGCTGCAGGCAGCCAAGGAGACGCTTGGAGTCGGGAGTCTCGCCGTTCGCGCGGACGTCAGTCATCTCCCCGACCTGGACACGATGTTCGCCACGATCAAGCGGGAGTTCGGACACCTGGACGGTGTGTTCGCCAATGCGGGTCACAGTGAATTCTTGTTGTTCGAAGATGTGACGGAGCAGAGCTTCGACAAGGTGGTGGCCGTCAATTTCAAAGGGGTGTTCTTCACGATTCAAAAGGCCTTGCCACTGCTCAGGCAGGGCTCGTCCGTAATCATCACTTCTTCCGTTGGTGCACACAAGGGGTGGCCGACGACCTCGACCGTCTCGGCCTGCAAGGCCGCGGTCGGTCATCTCGCCCGAATCCTCAGCGCCGAACTCGTGGACCGCGGAATCCGCGTGAATACCCTGAGTCCAGGCCCGACGGACACGGCAATGTTCGGTCGCTTCCCGGGGGAAGAGCAGGGTGAGACAGTCAAGGACATCCTCCGGACCAACAATCCGAGCAAACGGATGGCCGATCCGCTGGAAATCGCGAAACTGGCCGTTTACCTCGCGTCGGACGATTCTGCGTACGTCGTCGGGGCGGACTTCCTGATCGACGGCGGGGTCACGGCCATTTCGGGCGTGGGTGCCTGAGCCTCCCCGTCCACCCTGGTCCGTGCGTCCCAGGTTCTGTGCAGGTGAAGGTGGCGCTGCCCGGTGCCTCGGCCATGCCGTTGTCGAACGGGCGGATGTCCGCCCCGTACAGCCGCGCGTTGCGGGACAGTAGCCCGAACAGTTCAGGGATCGGCTCGAAGGCGTACACCGTGGCACGCGGACAGGTCCGGGCCACGAAGAGCGAGAAGAACCCGATATGCGCGCCCACGTCGAAGACGACTGCGTCCTCCGGCGGGGTGAGCCCGTGCCGGACGTACTCCTCGCGCTGGAAGACCTCCTGGTACAGGAAGTCCATCTCCGACGGGTTGTGCCCGAACAGCGCCGTTCCGTTCGGAGGCCGGTGCGGGGTGAGCCCTTCGGCCTCGCCCGTCGCGGTCATCCGGGCGAACGCACGGACCGGGCCGGCGCGGCCTGTCCGAGGGCACCACGTACCCGGTGAGCCGCCGGTCGCCGGGACGGTCCTCCCGTACCACCACGACGGCCTGGTCGACGGCTGGGTGGTGGGTGGCCGGTGCCCTGCTCACGGTCAGTTGCTCGACGACAGTCGCGTCCGTCTCCTTCGCTTGGGCGCCGCCTCCTGGAATAATCGTCGAGGGACAGCCGTATGCACGACGGAGGGCGGGGGCCAAGGTGCGTGGTGGGGACGGCGGGGCAGTGGAGATCCGGAGTGGGCATCCGGACGATCTCGACGCCGTGTACAACGAGTTGCGTGGCGTGTCCGGGCTCCGTGTGCGGGGCGTGCCGGCCGCGGCGTCCCCCGGTGAACAGGGCTCCGTGCTGGAGTTCGTCACCGTCGCCTGCTCCGGAGGGGCGATCACCATCCTCTTCCAGATCGTCAAGACGCTCGTCGAATCCCGCGGGTCCGGGATCACCTTGACCTTCCGCCGCGGCGAGGACCGCCTGGAGGTCACCGCGAGAAACGTCGACGAGGTGCTGCCCCTGCTCGAGAAACTCTTCGATGACGAGGGCTGATCGCTCCCGCTCGCGGGCCATCCTGATCGGTACTTCCCACTACCGTGACCTGGCGATCAGGCCGCTGCCCGCCGACACCTGCGTCAGCGCCATGGCGGAGCTGCTGACCGGCGACCTGTGTGGCTGGCCGCGCGACCGCATCACGGCGCTGGAGGACATGGACAGCCCGCGGGACGTCGTGATGGAACTCGTCGCGCAGGTACGCGACGTGACCGATGTCCTGCTGGTCTACTACGTGGGCCACGGAATGCGCACCCGGGAAGGGCAGTTGGCGCTCGCCCTGACGGGCACCTCCTCGGATCCGGAGGTGCTCCCGGACTCGGCGCTGCTCTACCCGCGGCTGCTCGAGGTCCTGCGCGGATCGCCGGCCGCCACCAAGCTGGTGGTCCTGGACTGCTGCCATGCCGAACTCGGCCTGGACGCCGACTTCCACTTCCAGTCGGGGGCCGCCGGTCTGACGGACCTCTGGCCGGTCGACGGGCTGTATTTCGTGGGCGCCAGTTCGCGCTACGAGAAGGCCAAGACCCCTCTGGGCGGCCGGCTGACGCACTTCACCCACACCCTGATCGACGTGGTGAGGACCGGGATCCCCGGCAAACCCGCAGAGTTGACTCTACGTCAGATCTTTGTCGAGGCAAGGGCCCGTCTGCTGCGGGCGAAGCTGCCGCAGCCGGTCGACGGCGGCGTGCGCGACGCCCACCGGTTCCCCTTCGCCCGTAACGCCCTCTACGAGGCAACTCCCGGCGACAATGCTCCGGTTGACGAACCTGCCGGGTGGCAGCAGCCCCCAGGCGGCGGCCCGCTCGATCCCCCTGACCCGGACGGGCAGGAGGAGGACAAGGGACATGTGCGCCTCCACGGGCGCCGGGCCTTGCTGTTCGCGGGGATCGGGGTCGCGGCCACCGCCGTAGCCGTTCCGCTGAGCCTGTCCGCTGCCTCCTCGTCCGACGGCAGCACCAAGGGCAAGGGTGCCGAACCCACCGGGCGCCGGGGTTTGCGACCCCACCCCACGCTGTACGCCACGCTTCCCGCAAGCGGAGTGGCCGATGCGGCGTTCAGCCCGGACGGCAAGGTGCTGGCTCTCGGCAACTTCGACGCCACGATCTCGCTCTGGGACATCGCCACCCGCAAGAGCACCGCGACCTTCACCGACTTCACCGATCCATCGTTCCTGGGGGTGAATGCCGTGGCGTTCAGCCCGGACGGTGCGTTCCTGGCCGGCGCCGACAGCAAGGACCCCAGCAAGAACCCCCACTACAACGGCACGATCTCGCTGTGGGAGACGGCTACCCGTAGGCGTGTCGCCACCCTCACCGACCCTGGCGTCGTATCGGTCAACTCGGTCGTCTTCAGCCCCAAGGGAGCGATCCTGGCCAGCGCCAACGGCAACGGCACGATCTCCATCTGGAGCGCTGCCGCCTACACGAAGATCGCCACGCTCAACAATGCCGTGGCCGAGGCGCACACCACGACCAAGGAAGTGAACTCCGTCGTGTTCAGCCCGGACGGCGCGACCCTGGCCAGCTCCAACGTCGCCGGACTGGTCGAACTGTGGGACGGGACCACCTACGCGAAGATCGCCACCCTCGCCGGCTACGAAACGGGCGTGGGCGCCCTGACGTTCAGCCCGGACGGCAAGGTCCTCGCGGGAGCGACCGCCGGCAAGACGGTCCACCTGTGGGACGTCGAGACCCACAAGGAGATCGCCGACCTCACCTATACCGACACGTCGGAGGAAGGCGACGCGGGCACCGTTACCTCGTTGGTTTTCACCCCGGACGGCAGGACACTCATCGGCGGCACGCTGGCAGGGATGGTCATGCTGTGGGACGTCGCCACCCGCAAGATCGTCACCACCCTCGGCAGGTTCACTCTCGCCGGGGGCGGCTCGTCCGTCGTATCCGTCACGCTCAGCCCGGACGGCAAGACCCTGGCCGGTGTCATCGTGGACAAGGTGGACCTGTGGACACTTCACTGACCGCCGGTCGCGGGCGGCGGTGTTGACGGGGCGGACGCCGATCCGTCGCGCCTCTGCCGGGGGAGGAGCATGAGGCGGCTCAGATCGTCGGACCCGGAGATGATCGGGCCGTACCGGTTGTTCGCCGAGTTGGGCAGCGGCGCCCTGGGGCGGGCGTCGCTGGCACGCGCGCCGGACGGGCAGCTGGTCGTCGTCAAGCGGGTGCGCGAGCACTTCCTCGACGAGGACGGCTTCCGTGTGCGGCTCCGCCGCGAGGCGGAGGCCGCTCGCGTGGTGACGGGGGTGCACACCGCAGCGGTCCTCGATGCCGATGCGGACGCACCGGTCCCCTGGCTGGCGACGGAGTTCGTGCCGGGGGTGTCGCTCCGAGAGGCGGTGGACGTCGTCGGAGGGCTGCCCGAGGAGGCGGTGCTCCGCCTGGCCGCCGGGCTGGCTTCCGCGCTGAACGCAATCCATCGGGCGGGTCTGGTCCACCGTGATCTCAAGCCCGCCAACGTCATGCTCGCCTCCGACGGCGCCAAGGTGACCGACTTCCATGTCGCGCGGGCGACGGACGGCGCGGGCGGGAGCGAGCTGACGCCGACCGCCTGGCTGGTCGGTTCGCCAGGATTCATGGCGCCGGAGCAGGTCTCGGAGGGGCGTTGCACCCCGAGAAGCGATGTGTTCTCAATGGGGGCCGTGCTGGTCGCGGCGTGCCTCGGGGAGGGGCCGTTCGCCGGACCCTCGGCACCGCGCACGCTGTACAACGTCGTGCACGCCGAACCGGACCTCGACATGATCCCGGACCGGTTGCGCGGCGTCATCCGGCCGTGCCTGGCCAAGGATCCGGTCCGCCGGCCCACACCCGACCAACTCCTGGAATCCATAGGCGAGATCACGCCATCCGCACAGCCCTGGCCCCCTGCCGTACACATCCTGATCGACAGGCGGAACACCGACCTGGCCCGGTTCCTCGACGCATCACCGGAACCGGTTACCGACCAGGAACCCGACGCAGGGGACGGTGCGAACAAGCGCGATTCCGCCGGCCCGCGAGGCCGGACATGGCACGTGAAACGGCTCGGTGCCCTCGTCGGCCTTGCTGTGCTGCTCACCGGCATCCTGCTCTGGACGCTGTGGCCCTCCCGCCGAGCCGCAGGTGGCGGCGGGCGTCCGGCGACGGCCTCGGCGAGCACCTCCGCCTCGCCGCACGGCAGCGGCTCCCGGCCCGCGACAACGCCCGCCGGCCCTCTGCCCGTCACCCTGTACGGCCACGAGTCCTACATCACGGGCCTGGCGTTCAGCCCGAACGGCCGTACGCTGCTCACGGGAAGCAACGACGGCACCGCGCGGCTGTGGGATCTGGCCGGCCGCCGGCAGGCGGGCCGCCCGTTGGCCGTCGGTCCGCTCGCCGTCAGCGCTGTGGCGTTCAGTCCGGACGGCCGGACGGTGGCCACCGGGAACCTCGACGGCACCGTGCAGCTGTGGGATGCGGCCGGCCACCGGCAGCTCGCCCATCTCCTGACGGTCGGGGCGAACCCCGTCGAGAGCCTGGCGTTCAGCCCGGACGGCCGCACCCTCGCCACCGGGGACGGCCACGGCGACACGCGGCTGTGGGACGTGGCCGACCGAAAGCAGCTCGGCCGACCACTCGGGCGCGCCCCGTTCGCCATCATCAACAGCGTGGTCTTCAGCCCGGACGGCCGCACCCTGGCCACCGGGGACAGCGACGGGGCAGTGCGCCTGTGGGACGTGGCCAGCCATCGGCAACTCGGCCAGCCGATAGGGAAGTTCATCAACACCACCAGCGTGGCGTTCAGCCCCGACGGCCGTACCCTGGCCGCCGGCGACTGGGACCGCACCACCCGCCTGTGGGATGTGGCGAGCCACCGGCAAGTCGCCAAGCTCCCGGACACCTCCGTGGTCACCTCGGTGGCGTTCAGCCCGGACGGCCGCACCTTGGCCACGGTGAACTCCTATCAAGTGCGGTTGTGGGACGTCGCCGGCCACCGACAGACCGGTCAGATCCACAGCGGCGCCGTCACCAGCCCCGAGTGCGTGGCGTTCAGTCCGGACGGCCGCAGCCTCGCCATAGGAGGCGCGGACGACGACGGCGCCGTGCAAGTGTGGGACGTGAAGGGTCTCCGCTGAGGGGCTCGGTCGGGGACCGGGAATTCTCGGGCGGAAGGGTATGTGATCGGGGCCCTCGAGCTCGCTCCGCAGCTCGAAGACGATGTCGGAAGCTCCGAGGCCGGCCCAGTGCTCGGGCAGGCCTTCGGCGGGAAGGCCCGGGTCCGGACAGGGAGGTCGGCGCCGGCTGGTCAGTGTGCGGATGCAGTCGACGAAGGCCATGGCGTCATCGGCCCGCGGCTGCTGGTGCCGTCGGTTCAGGAGCGGCTCGCCCCGATGGAATCGTCGGCCTGAGGCTGCTCGGGCCATCGATTCAGAAGCGGCTCGCACCGTGCGGTCGCCGCCATCGGCTGCCCCCCGGGTCAGTCCGTGTGCTGATGTGGTTCGGACTGCTTGATGCCGCTCTCGGTGAGTGCCGCGCGGGCTGCCTCCAGTAGTTATGTATGGCATCTATTCCTGGTGGCGGGCGAGCCGGGCCTTGCCCTTCCTCCGTCCGGGGTCGACGGCCTTCGCCCGGCAGGCGCGGGACCGCCGACAACACTGGAGCCCCCTGTGGCATCACCACCCACTCCCGCCGAGTCCTCAGCGCCCGCTGAGTCCACGCCATCCCAGCCGCCCGGCCGGCGGCAAGGCGCGTTTCCGAGGCGGTCCACCGCCGGCGCTGGGCCATCCTGGCCGTGCTCTCCTGCAGCCTTCTGGTGGTGATGCTGGACAACTCGATCCTCAGCGTGGAGATGAAGACCATCGCTCAGCCCGCTCCCGCCGGCCTCGGCTCCACCCAGAGCCAGCTGGAGTGGGCGGTCAACTCCTACACGCTGGTCTTCGCCGGACTGCTCTTCACCGCGGGTCTGCTCGGGGACCGGCTCGGCCGCAAGAAGGTGCTGCTGTTCGGCATGCTGGTGTTCGGCGCGGGATCCGCCCTGTCCGCGCTGTCCGACTCCTCCGGGCAACTCATGGCCTTCCGCGGCGTGATGGGCTTCGGCGGTGCCTTCATCCTGCCCGCCGCCCTCGCGATCATCATGAACGTCTTCGAGTGCGAGGAGCAGCCCAGGGCCATCGGCATCTAGACCGGTGTGGTCGGTGTCGCGAGCTCTAGGCCGCCAGGTGTCCTACGTGGACGTGCCGCTGGACCGATGGCAGGCCCAAGGCCTCTCCAGGATGAACTTGCCGCTGCACATCGAACGGCACATCGCCACCATGGCCCAACTGCACCGTGACAACCGCTACGACCGCACGACCGACGGCGTCGAGCGCGTGACGGGCACCGCCCCCCAGTCGATCCACGCGTTCGTGGCAGACCGCCGCGACTTCTGCCTGGGCTGAGCCGCCGGCCAGGGCCGGCCTCGAGGCGAGACAGTCGCGGGGCCGGCCGGCCCCTTGACGAAACAGCGCCGTTGCGGACGGGTTGCCGGCAACAGATGCAAGCAAGAACGGCCGGCCATCGGCCACGACCCAGGGGAGGGCTCACGCGCACTTGAAGCCCGGACAGGGGCGCGAGGTATCGCGTTGATGACGAGGAAAGGCTCCAGTGTCAGGTTGCCTGGAGCGCAACGAAGCCTCCAGGCAACCGACTTCGGGTTCTAGCTCTAGAAGAACCCGAGCTTCTTGGGGCTGTACGAACAGAGAATGTTCTTCGTCTGCTGGTAGTGCTCCAGCATCATCTTGTGCGTCTCGCGGCCGATGCCGGACTGCTTGTAGCCGCCGAACGCCGCATGCGCCGGGTAGGCGTGGTAACAGTTCGTCCACACGCGGCCCGCCTGGATGGCGCGGCCCGCGCGGTAGGCGGTGTTGATGTCCCGCGTCCACACGCCCGCGCCGAGGCCGTACAGCGTGTCGTTCGCGATCTTGATGGCGTCGTCGAAGTCGTTGAACGAAGCCACCGAGACGACCGGACCGAAGATCTCCTCCTGGAAGATCCGCATGCGGTTGTCGCCTTCGAAGATGGTCGGCTGGACGTAGTAGCCGCCCTTCAGCTCGCCGTCGTACTCGACGCGTTCGCCGCCGGTGAGGACCTTGGCGCCCTCCTGCCGGCCGATGTCCAGGTAGGAGAGGATCTTCTCCAGCTGGTCGTTGGAGGCCTGGGCGCCGATCATCGTGTCGGTGTCGAGCGGGTGCCCCGGCTTGATCTGCCGGGTGCGGGCCACGGCCGCCTCGAGGAACTCGGCGTAGTTGCCGCGCTGGACGAGCGCCCGCGAGGGGCAGGTGCAGACCTCGCCCTGGTTCAGCGCGAACATGGTGAAGCCTTCGAGCGCCTTGTCCCGGAAGTCGTCGTCGTGTGCCCAGACGTCGTCGAAGAAGATGTTCGGAGACTTGCCACCCAGTTCCAGGGTGACCGGCTTGATGTTCTCCGAGGCGTACTGCATGATCAGCCGCCCGGTCGTGGTCTCACCGGTGAACGCGATCTTCGCCACCCGCGGGCTGGAGGCCAGCGGCTTGCCCGCCTCCACGCCGAAGCCGTTGACGATGTTCACCACACCCGCCGGCAGCAGGTCGGCGATCAGGCTCATCCAGTAGTGGATGGACGCCGGGGTCTGCTCGGCCGGCTTGAGGACGACCGCGTTGCCCGCCGCGAGCGCCGGAGCGAGCTTCCAGGTCGCCATCAGGATCGGGAAGTTCCACGGAATGATCTGTGCGACGACCCCGAGCGGCTCATGGAAGTGGTACGCCACCGTGTCGTCGTCGATCTCGCCCAGCGAGCCCTCCTGCGCGCGGATGGCGCCCGCGAAGTAGCGGAAGTGGTCGATGGCGAGCGGGATGTCGGCCGCCAGCGTCTCACGTACCGGCTTGCCGTTCTCCCAGCTCTCGGCCACCGCGAGGGGTTCGAGGTGGGCCTCCATCCGATCGGCGATCTTCAGCAGGATGTCGGAACGCTCCGTCACCGACGTACGGCCCCACCCGGGCGCGGCCTCGTGCGCCGCGTCCAGCGCCCGCTCGACGTCCTCCGCCGTGCCGCGCGCGATCTCGGTGAACGGCTGCCCGTTCACCGGCGACGGGTTCTCGAAGTACTGACCGCGTACCGGCGGTACGTAGGCGCCGCCGATGAAGTGGTCGTAGCGCGTCTGGTAGGAGACGATCGCGCCCTCGGTGCCGGGCGCCGCGTAACGGGTCATGCTGGTCTGCCTCCCGGTGAAGCGCTGCCCGCCGTTGGACAGCTCCGGGCGCGAGGCTAGGCGGGCGGACGTTGCAAGTACGTTGCGCCGCCGACCCGTGGAGCGGCCTGGCCGGCCGGCACGGCCAACTCGGCCTCCAGTGCCGCCAGCCGTGCCCGCACCTGTGCCGTGGGCCGCACCGCGGCGAGGGCCCGCCACACATCCAGGTCGTCCTCGCCCCAGGGCGCGTGCGCCCAGTCGGCGAGCAGATCGGGGTCGCCCTGGGCGATCAGGCCCGTGCGCAGCCCGTCGGCCAGGCGGCGCCGGAGCCGCACCACCGCCGGGGCCTGCGAACCCGGCAGCAGCGGGCCGGCGTACGCCTTGGCCGCCGCCGTGAGCGCCCCCGCCTCCAGCCGCCGTTCCACCACGGTGGCGTCGGACTCCACGGCAGTCGTCAGCCGGTACGGCCGTGATAAGAGCAGCCCCGGCCCCAGCAGCCGCCGCAGCCGGGTCAGTTCGGCCCGCAGCGTCACAGGGGTCACCGACTCGTCCGCATACAGTGCGCACAGCAGTTCGTCGCCGGTCAGTCCCTCGGGACGGCGGCCGAGGAGGACGAGGAGCTCGCTGTGCCGACGGCTGAGCCTGACCCGTCGTCCGTCCAGGCGGAGTTCGGCCTCGTCGCGGCCCAGCGCGCTCAGCATGGCCGTGTCCTCGACACACCGCAGTGGGGCGAGCAGCGCGAGCTGCGACTCGGCGGCCCGTGCCACCGCCTGCACGAATCCCAGACTGTGCGGGTGCGCCAGCCCGTCGCCACCGGTGATGTCGACGGCGCCGAGGACCCGGCCGGTGTGCGGATCGTGCACCGGCGCGGCCGCGCACGTCCACGGCTGCACCCGCCGTATGAAGTGCTCCGCCGCGAACACCTGAACCGGTCGGTCCAGAGCGACCGCGGTACCCGGCGCATTGGTCCCGACCGCTGCCTCCGACCAGCGTGCGCCCGGCACGAAGTTCATCCCGTCCGCGCGGCGCCGCGTCGCCGGATGCCCCTCGACCCACAGCAGCCGGCTGTGCGCGTCGCACACCGCGAGCAGATGCTCGCCGTCGGCGGCGAACGTGCCCATCAGCTCCCGGAACAGCGGCATCACCCGCGCCAGCTGGTGCTCGGCCCGATAGGCGCCGAGGTCGCCGTCGGTCAGCTCCACGCTGGCGGTGCCGTCCGGACCCACACCGGCTCGTGCGCTGCGCCGCCACGACTCGGCCACCACGGACCGGACAGGCCGCGGCACCGTGCCCGCCGTGGTGAACGTCTCGTGCGCCCGGCGCAGCACCCGCACTCGCTCGGCGGGGTCGGCCCCCGGCTCGAGGGCCACCCACGGATCCGTCAACTCGCCCTCCCCGGACGGTGAAACTGCTGGGACCATCGTCACGCGCCGTGTCCGCGCGGACAACCGGTTCGACGTCCGGCTAGGCGAAATTGACCAGCCTGAGGTAGCGCACCCAGTCCCAGTCCGGTCCCGGATCGGTGTGGTCGGTGCCCGGCACCTGGTAGTGGCCGATGATGTGCTCCCTGTCCTTGGGGATGCCGTACTTGGCGCAGACCGCCGCCGTCAGCTTCGCGGACTGCTCGTAGAGGGCGTTCGTGAAGTACGCCGGCTGGTCCACCCAGCCCTCGTGCTCGATGCCGATGCTGCGGGTGTTGTAGTCCCAGTTGCCCGCGTGCCAGGCGATGTCGGCCTCGCGCACGCACTGTGCGATGTGCCCGTCGGCGGAGCGGACCACATAGTGCGCGGACACCTTCTTCAGCGGGTTCTGGAAGATGGCCAGCGTGTTCGGGTACGTCTCCTGCGTGACATGGATGATCACACGGTCGATGTCGTACGCCAGGGGACGGTCGGAGGAGGTGTAGTTGCCGGCGCTAGCCGGCTGCCACTCGGCCGGGGGGTAGTCGACAGCTGCCTGCGCTCCCGCGCGGGCGTCGGGGAGCAGCGCGTAGGGGACGGCCGCAAGGGCCGCGCCCTTCAGGATCCGTCGCCTGCTCAGGTGTGGTCGGGGCCGGTTCGTGTCCATCGTCGGCTGCCTTTCAGGGGCGGGTGTGGGGGGACGTCGCATGCCTGGGCGACTGAGGCGAGGTCACAGGCGAAGTGCCTGGGCCGTCTCCCGCAGCCGCGCGTGCAAGCCGCGGTGAGTCTCCCGCGCGGGCAGCCGCTCCTTGCGGAGCTTGGCCACGCACGTGTAGTTGGTGTCGCACACGTTGGCCAACGGTGATTCCACCGCTCGGGTTGCGAACTGGTACGCGTCCAGCTCACTGGATCCGACGTCACGCACCAGCCACTGCATCAGATCGAGCTGCGCCGTCCGGAACGCGTCCTCCAGCGGGCGCGCCGAGCCGGACGAGATGACAGGGGTGTCCGATTCCAGCCGGGGCCGGGGTGTGGCGACGTCCCTGAGGGGCTCTGCCATCACCACGGTGTTCATCGCGCACTCCACGGCCACTCCGCAGATACGGCCACGGTGTCGCCGGGCTCGGCGCCCTCGCCTCGCGAGGGACCGGTCTGCGGATTGGAGAACGGGAACTCGCAGACCTGGGACACGCGGCCCTTCTCGGACCGCGCCCGGCCGCCGAACCCGCCACAGGTGAATCGCGGGCCAGTTCGGCCACGCAGGCCCCCGTGAACAGGCAGGACGCCATGGCGATCGGCACGGCCGGCGGCAATCCGCCGCCTGCGAGCGCCCCGCTGGAAGGAAAGGAGGCGGCCAGCGTAGCCACCGCGACGACCGCGGCCACCGCGGCCACCGCAGCCACCGCGACTATCGGGGCTGTCGTGGCGCCCAGCGCCTTCGTGACGGCCGGGGCGACCGCGGCCGTCGTCGCGGCGAGGGCCGTCGCGACGGCCAGGGCCACCCCCATGACCGAGGCCACCGCCGTGATGCTCCGGAACAGCACCTCGCGCAAGCCCACGGCGTCATGCCGCAGTGCCCCTGTCGACTCCTCGCGCATGTGTCCCCCGATGTGTGTCAGCCTCCGCAGGCGCTCGCCTCGTGCGGATCCCTTCGCCGTACGAGCGCTGCCCCGCGGCGGACCGGCGGCTGCGTCTCGTTCGAATCACGGTACGGCGCAGGAGAGTTGGGCAGAAGGGTGCGCCGGGGTTTCGTGGACAACCCGCGCACTGTGGACAACCCGGCCACCCGAACGGGTGAGCCCGGGCTTGCGCAGGCCCCCGCGCGCCCCCCTGCTCCAAACGGGCGCCCGTACCCTCAGGGCCGGTCCGCCACCGCCGCCGGATCGTCGAGTACGGCCCGGACGACCGAGTGGGCGGCGCCGAGCAGCGGGCCCTCGGAGCCCAGCCGGGACACCGACACCGGGCAGGCCGGTCCGGCCGTACGGCCCGTCAACTCGGCCTCCAGCGACGGCAGCAGCCAGGGGGAGAGGCCGGCGAGGGCCCCGCCCAGGACGACCGTCTCGGGGTCGAGCAGGTTCACCGCTCCGGTCAGCGCGATTCCGAGCGCCGCACCGGCGTCCCGCAGGGCCCGCTGTACGGCCTCGTCGCCGTCCTCGGCGCGTCCGGCGAGCAGGCCGACGAGATCCTCGCGCGGCTCCAGCCCGGCCGCCCGCAGCACGGCCTCCTCACCGGCGTACTGCTCCAGGCAACCGCGCCCGCCGCACGGGCAGGGAGGTCCGTCCGGGCGGACGGGCACATGGCCCAGTTCACCCGCGAAGCCGCGCGTGCCGCGCAGCAGCCGTCCGTCCACGACGACCGCGGCGCCGATGCCGATCTCGGCCGACACGTGCAGGAAGTCGAGGGGAGTGCCGGAACCCAGCCACAGCTCGGCCAGGGCACCGAAGTTGGCCTCGTTGTCGACGGCCAACGGCAGGTCGCCGGGCAGCAGCGGGCCGAGATCCGCGTCGTGCCAGTCGAGGTTCGGGGCACGCACGACCGTACGGCCGTCCCGGGACACCAGTCCCGGCACCGCGACCGCGAGGCCCGCGGGCCACAGCCCCTCGCGCTGCGCCTGGCCCACGACCTGGCGGACCAGCGTCGTCAGTTCCTCGATCACCGGCCCCGGGGCGCGGCCCCGGTTCGCACCGCGCCGCACGGCCCGCGCACGGACCGCGCCGCGCAGATCGACCGCGCACACCGCGAGGTGATCGACGCCGACCTCCGCCCCGATGCCCGCGGGACCGCGTCCGCTCACCGCGAGGGCCGAGCCGGGGCGGCCCACCCGGCCGGGCCGCTCCGGGCCCAGTTCCTCGAGCAGACCCCAGCGGATCAGCTCGTCCACCAGGGTCGACACCGCAGCCCGCGTCAGACCGATGCGCGAGGCCACCGTGGCGCGCGACAGCGGACCCTCCGCACTGACGGCGTGCATCACCCGGGCCAGGTTGCGCCGGCGCATGCCCCGCTGGGTGTCCGGCAGGGAACGTCCGGTCCCGGGCGCGCCGTCCTCGTGCGGTGATGCGGTCATGCCTCCGTCAATCCTCGGTCTCCACGGGTGGGCTCGGCTCCGGGGCCGCGGCCTCATCCTTGGTTTCTCTGCGGCCGGGCTCGGCTCCGGGGCCGTGGCCAGGCTCAGCGGGACTGCGTTCCCCGCTCCAGCAGCGGGGCCGCGTCGGAGAGTACCCCGCTGATCCGGGCCAGTGCCGCCTCGTCCCGCTCCACGGCCTCCAGCACCGGTCCCGCGGCCGTCTTCCAGCGGCGGGCCACCGCGGCCGGATCCTCACCGGTCAGCAGACCGGCGGCCTGTGCCGCGGCTCCGAGAGCGACCAGCTCCCGGGCCTCCGGAACCTGGACCGGCCGTCCCGACAGCCGCCGTACGGTCTGCTGCCAGGCGGTGCCCCGGGCTCCGCCGCCGATCAGCAGCAGCGGGGTGCTGCGGTCGGCATCCTCGTCGAGGACCAGGCCGAGTGCGCCCAGCAGCGAGTGGACCGCGCCGTCGTAAGCGGCCTGCAGCAGCTGGCCGGCGGTCGTGTCGTGGCGCAGCCCGTGCAACAGACCGGAGGCGTGCGGCAGGTTAGGGGTGCGCTCGCCGTCCAGGTACGGCAGCAGGGTGACGGAAGTCCCGGGCTCGACGGCCTCGCGGTCCAGACCCAGCAGCGCCGCGACACGGTCCACGGCAAGCGTGCAGTTCAGGGTGCAGGCCAGCGGGAGCCAGTCTCCGTGCGCGTCGGCGAAGCCCGCCACCGTGCCGGTCGGGTCGGCCGGGCGGTGCTTGGAGACGGCGTACACCGTGCCGGACGTACCGAGGCTCAGCACCGCAGTGCCCGGGCGCAGGCCGAGGCCCATGGCGGCCGCCGCGTTGTCACCGGTACCGGGCGCCACCAGGGTGCCCTTGGAGAACGGCAGGTCGTGGCTGTCGCGCACGGTGCCCGCCACTTCGCCGGGCCGCACCACCCGGGGCAGCAGGGCAGGGTCGAGCCCCACGTGCGCCAGGGTCTCCTCGTCGTACGCCTCCGTCCCGGACGCCCACCAGCCCGTGCCGGAGGCATCGCCGCGGTCCGTGGTGCCCTGCCCGGTCAGGCGCTCGGTGAGGTAGTCGTGGGGGAGTCGCACCGCCCTGGCGGCACGGACCGCTTCCGGCTCGTGCTCGGCCAGCCACGCCCACTTCGTGACCGTGAACGACGCCCCGGGCACACTGCCGGTGCGCTCCGCCCAGGCCTTCGGGCCGCCCAGCTCCTCGACGAGCCGACGGGCCTGCGGCGCCGAGCGGACGTCGTTCCACAGCAGGGCCGGGCGTACCGGCTCGCCCTGCTCGTCCAAGGTGACCAAGCCGTGCTGCTGGCCGCCGATCGACACCGCCGCGGCCTCGTGGGCCGCGTCACCGCACTGTTGCAGTGCCTCGCACAGGGCGTCCCACCACTGGCGCGGATCGCTCTCCCGGCCCGCCCCGGAGGACACGGTGTGCGGCGCCTGGCCGCTCGCCACGACCTCCCCGGTGGCCGCGTCCACGACCAGCGCCTTCGTGGACTGGGTGGATGTGTCCACGCCGACGACGAGCGGACCCTCGGCTGCTGACATCGGGCTCTCCCTCTTCCCCGGCTCTGCGGGATGTGCTGTGAGCTGGCAAGACGTCCGCAACGACACCCGTCGAAGACGTCCATCGAAGACATCCGTCGAAGACACCTTGTCGTCGAAGACATCTTGTCCCTTCCCCGGGTGCGTCGGCATACTAATTTGTAAACGGCCATGACGAAATAGTCGTACGCAGCGAGGAGCCGGCATGAACTACCAGCCCACCCCCGAGGACAGGTTCACCTTCGGCCTGTGGACCGTCGGCTGGCAGGGAAGGGACCCGTTCGGCGACGCCACCCGCCGGGCCCTCGACCCGGTCGAGACCGTGCAGCGCCTGGCCGGGCTCGGCGCGTACGGAGTGACGTTCCACGACGACGACCTGATCCCCTTCGGGGCGTCGGACACGGAGCGCGAGTCGCACATCAAGCGCTTCCGCCAGGCCCTGGACGCGACCGGCATGACCGTGCCGATGGCGACCACCAACCTCTTCACCCACCCCGTCTTCAAGGACGGCGCCTTCACCGCCAACGACCGCGATGTCCGCCGCTACGCGCTGCGCAAGACGATCCGGAACATCGACCTCGCCGTCGAGCTGGGCGCGAAGACCTACGTCGCCTGGGGCGGCCGCGAGGGCGCCGAGTCCGGCGCCGCAAAGGACGTGCGCGCGGCTCTCGACCGGCTGAAGGAGGCCTTCGACCTCCTCGGCGAGTACGTCACCGCCCAGGGCTACGACATCCGCTTCGCCATCGAGCCCAAGCCGAACGAGCCGCGCGGCGACATCCTGCTGCCCACCGTCGGACACGCGCTGGCCTTCATCGAGCGCCTGGAGCGCCCCGAGCTGTACGGCGTCAACCCCGAGGTGGGCCACGAGCAGATGGCGGGGCTGAACTTCCCGCACGGCATCGCGCAGGCCCTGTGGGCGGGCAAGCTCTTCCACATCGACCTCAACGGCCAGTCCGGCATCAAGTACGACCAGGACCTGCGCTTCGGCGCCGGTGACCTGAGGGCCGCCTTCTGGCTCGTCGACCTCCTGGAGAGCGCCGGTTACGAGGGCCCCCGCCACTTCGACTTCAAGCCGCCGCGGACCGAGGACCTCGACGGCGTGTGGGCGTCCGCGGCCGGCTGCATGCGCAACTACCTCGTCCTGAAGGAGCGGTCGGCCGCGTTCCGTGCCGACCCGGAGGTACAGGAGGCTCTGCGCGCCTCTCGGCTGGACCAGCTGGCCCGCCCGACCGCTGCGGACGGCCTGCAGGCCCTGCTCGCCGACCGCACCGCCTTCGAGGACTTCGATGTGGAGGGGGCCGCCGCGCGCGGGATGGCCTTCGAGCGGCTCGACCAGCTGGCGATGGACCACCTCCTCGGCGCACGCGGCTGAGCCCGCACGCGCGCGTGGGGGCGGGTCCGGTCACTGGATCCCGGCACGCGCGCGTGCATGTCGAGTTCGCAGACACCGGTGGACTGGTTGCCCAGCTGACCGCTCTCCGCGCGGGACATGGCGCAACCCGATGGTCCGTGTCCTGAGCCGCCGTCGGTTGACCGCTTTCCGCGCGGCACACGGCGGAGCCGCACGGTCCGCGCCATGAGCCGCCGTCAGCTTCGGTGCGCCGGTCCCCATCTGAGCCAACGGCGGCGACTCTGGAGGGTATGTCTCTGCCGCCGGTACCACCTCTGCCACCCGAACCACCGGGCGGAACCGCGCCTCCGCCTGCGGGCGGCGGTTTGGGACCGCCTTCCGGCGGTTTCGGACCGCCCTCCGGAGGCTACGGACCGCCCCCGGCCGGCGAGCCGGGGCGGCCGCAGCCCGCGGAGCCTGGCCGGCGCGGACGCGGCCCGCTGTCCGCCGTTCTGGCCGTTCTGCTGGCAGCCGCAGCCGTCCTCACCGTGGTGCTGATGACCTCGGGGCATGACGGCTCGACCGGCAAGAAGGGCCCGGAGGGCGGCGGTACGACCGCGAGCCGCCCTCCCCGGCCCTCCTTCAGCCTCCCCACCGGGCTGCCCAGCCGGCTCCCCACGGAACTGCCCAGCCGGCTCCCCTCGCGGCTGCCCACCGGACTGCCGTCCGGCTTCCCTAGCACGCTCCCGAGTGACCTGAAGACGATCCTGCCGTCTCTCCCGGACGAGCTCCCCTGAAAGCCCCTCCTGGCAGCCCTCGGCCACCGGACCTACGGCGCGGTCGGTATGCCGGTGCCGTTGCCGCGTCCACGACGTTCGCAGTCGCAGTCGCAGTCGCAGTCGCAGCCGCAGCCGCAGCCGCAGCGGGAGACCGAGGCGGGACAGCCTTGACGCAGGCACAGCGTGATTCAGGTACCTGCGGTCGGATCACCGGCCCGTCCGAGCCGCGTCGCCGCACTCCTCGTCGAGTACGGCCAGACCCGCCACACCTCCGGTGTGCCAGGCACGGACGGCCGCGGCCAAACCGTCGCGGCCTCGTCCCGACCTCTCGGCGAGCCGGTCGGCCACGGCATCGGGCGCCGCCCCGGCGGCCAGCCGAACCGCATCCTGGTATGCCGTCAACTCCTGGAAGAGGTCCTCTCCTCGCCCGTCAGTGCTGAGCGCTTGTCCCAGCAATCGGTGGGCTTCAGCGGCTGTCCGCCCGGCCAGGTACTCCAGTGCTGCCGAGTCGATCCCGGGTACCTGGTCCATCGCGGTGTCGAAGGACGGTGCCCTGCCGGGGGTCCCCGGGAGGCCGGGAAGGGCGGGCAGCGGAGGCAGGATGTCCCCGGCCGCCCAGACCTCCGCCGCGTCAACGCCCTCACCCTCGGCGGCCTTGGAGTCGCCTTCGTTCTCGGCGGCCTCGTCCGGGGTTGCGGTGCTCCTCAGGTACAACTCCTTCAGGAACGCGGCCTTTGCGCGTCCGCGCATCAGCAGCAGCACGAAGGGATCCCCGTCCAGCAGACACGTCACCTGGTGGCACAGGGCAGCGGTGTGCCCGCAGTGATCCCACGTGCCGCAGTCGCACTCGGGCTCCAGATCACCCAGTCCCGGCAACAGGTCGATCCCCCTGGCGGCCGCGTCCTCGATCAAGTGCGAGGGCAGTTCACCGTCCAGGAGCGCGGCCAGGTGTCCCGCCTGCTCCACAGCCAGGTCCAGAAACCGGACCCACTCCTCCGCGGAGAGTTCGGGCACGAGCACGTCGGCCCGGTGTGCCACACCCTTCGGATCGCGGACGACAGCGGTCACCCGGCCCGGTCGCACGGTCACCGCGCCGACCGCCCCTGCCCGTGCGAGGCGGCGTCCCGCCGCGACCGCGGCGGCGTCCAGCGCCGCGTCCTCAAGGGCCCCGAGCCAGGCGCGGCCCCACCAGGTCTGCGCGAACCCGCGCCCGCGCGCGGGCGGTCGCGCGGCGAACGTTCGTTCCAGATCACGCTCGTGGTCCTGGTCCTGGTCCTGGTCCTGGTCGTGCTCGTGGTCGTCGTCGCGGTCGTGGTGGTTCATCCTGCCTCCCCGTGCAGTTGCACCAGCGCGGCCAATTCCGCGTCGGTCAGCTCAGTCAGCGCGGCCTCGCCGGCGCCGATCACGGCGTCCGCGAGTTCCCGTTTGCGCCCGAGCATCTGCGCGATGCGGTCCTCGACGGTCCCCTCGGCGATCAGCCGGTGCACCTGCACCGGTCGGGTCTGCCCGATCCGGTACGCACGGTCGGTGGCCTGCGCCTCGACCGCAGGGTTCCACCAGCGGTCGTAGTGCACCACATGCTCCGCGCGTGTGAGGTTCAGGCCCGTTCCCGCGGCCTTCAACGACAGCAGGAACACCGGCACCCCGCCCTCCTGGAAACGGCGCACCAGCGTCTCGCGCTCTGCGACCGGGGTGCCGCCGTGCAACAGCTGCGTGGGCACCCCACGGCCCGTCAGGTGCCGTTCGAGCAGGCGGGCCATCCGCACGTACTGCGTGAAGACCAGCACACTCGACCCCGCCGCGAGGGTGGTGCCGAGCAGTTCGTCCAGCAGTTCCAGCTTTCCCGAGCGCCCGGGGAGTCGCGGATCGTCCTCCTTGAGGAACTGGGCCGGATGATTGCAGATCTGCTTCAGCCCCGTCAGCAGCTTCACGATCAGGCCCCGGCGGGCCATGTCGTCGGCCGCCGCGATCCGCTCGAGCGTCTCGCGTACCAACGCCTCGTACAGACCGGCCTGTTCGGGTGTCAGAGCCACCGGGTGATCGGTCTCGGTCTTCGGCGGCAGTTCGGGCACGATGCCGGGGTCCGACTTCCGGCGTCGCAGCAGGAATGGCCGTACCAGCCGCGCGAGCTGCTCCGCGGCGGCGGGGTCCCGGCCACCCTCGACCGGCTGTGCGTATCGTGCGCGGAAACTGCCCAGTCGGCCCAGCAGCCCCGGTGTCGTCCAGTCCAGGATCGCCCACAGTTCCGTGAGGTTGTTCTCCACCGGTGTGCCGGTGAGCGCCACGCGTGCGCGTGCGCCGATGGATCGCAGAGCTCGCGCGGTCGCCGCGTACGGGTTCTTCACGTGCTGTGCCTCGTCGGCGACGACCATGTCCCAGGGCACCTCGGCGAGCCGTCCGGCGTCCAGGCGCATCGTGCCGTAGGTCGTGAGGACGAATTCCCCGTCCGCCACGGAGCCGAGAGCGCGCCCCGGTCCGTGGAACCGTCGTACCGGTGTGCCGGGGGCGAACCGCTCGATCTCCCGCTGCCAGTTGCCGAGCAGAGAGGCCGGACAGACCACCAGCGTGGGACCGGCCGCCGAGGAGTCCGTCCGACGGTGCAGATGGAGCGCGATCAGCGTGACCGTCTTGCCGAGCCCCATGTCGTCGGCCAGGCAGCAGCCCAGCCCGAGGGCCGTCGTCCGGGCCAGCCAGCCGAGGCCCCGCAGCTGGTAGTCGCGCAGGGTGGCGGTGAGCGCCGGAGGCTGTCCGACGGGCTGTACCGCCTCCGGGTGTGCGAGCCGTTCCCGCAGCTCTGCCAGCCATCCCGTGGGCCGTACCTCGACCTGACGGCCGTCGACCTCGGCCGAGCCCGTCAGAGCGGCGGCCAGCGCCTCGACCGGGGTCATGGAGCGTTCCTGCCGGGCGCGGGCGCGGGTTGCCTCGCGCGGGTCGACCAGGACCCATCGGTCGCGCAGCCGTACGAGGGGGCGCTTGGCCTCGGCGAGCCGTTCCAGTTCCTCGCGCGAGAGCTCCTGTCCCTCCAGCGCGCACCGCCAGCGGAAGGTGAGCAGGGCGCCCGCCGGGACGTACGACGACGGCGGCGCCAAGGCCGTCTCGCCCCGGGGCGTTGCGCCGTCCGGCGGGCCGACGTCCGCGTGCGTGGTCAACTCGCGCGACAGCTCCTTCGGCCAGTGCACATCGACGCCTGCCGCGGCCAGCGCCCGGGCACCCTCGCCCAGAAGGTCGGCGATCTCGTCGTCGGCGAGGTCCACGGAGTCGGGAGCGGCGGCGCGGAGCAGGGGTGCCAGCGGCGGCCACGTCCGGGCCGCCCGGCGCAGCGCCAGCAGCGCATCCGCACGCGCGCGTGGGCCGAACGACTCGGGCCCGGTTCCCGAGGATGCCCACAGCTCGGCGGCGTCCGCGACGTCCGCCGCCCCGCTCGCGCTGTGCACCTGGAGCACCGCACGGAACCGCACCGGAGTGTCGTCGTCCGCCCGCTCGGCGCCGTGGAGGCCAGGCGCCTCGATGCGCAACGACAGCCGCACGCCGGCGTCGTGTCCGGCGGCGATGTCGTCGGCCCACGCCCTGAGGCCGGGCAGCTGCTGCGGCTCGGGAGCCGCATAGGCGGTGCCGCCCGTCACGAACGGTGCGGCGGGAGTGCGGGGGAGCGTGTCGGCGACCGCGTCCAGGAAGGCGCGCAGCAGCCGCTCGGGGTCGGGCAGCCGGGGCCGGCCGCCGACGGCGAGAGGTACGGCGTGTGCCTCTGGAGGCATCGCCGCGGCAAGGTCGCGCACAAGCTGCTCATCGGGCGCGGCCAGCGGACCCACCCGCCATGTGTCCTGGTCGTCCGGGGAGAGTCCGGGCAGGAGCAGACCGCGGGCCAGGAGGTGCAGGGCCAGCAGGCCGGCCCTGCACCAGAAGGCTGTGGCCCGGTGGCCCTCCGTCTCTGCACGCGCGCGCGTGAGTGCCGGCAAGGTGGTGAGCACCGGCAGGGCCGTGCGCATCGGGAGCAGCAGGGCAGGCAGGCGCACCCGCTGGACGGCCCGGCCCTGGGCGGGAATCACCAGATCCAGCTCCGAGACGGAGCCCCGGGCGACGGGAGGGAGGGCCTCGCCGTCCGGCCGCCAGAAGGCCATAAGACCGGCACGGGCGGGGTCGGACGGCAGGAACACCGCGCAGCAGCGGGCCAGTTCGGGCATCTCGGAGGGTCGTGCCGTGGGAATCCTTTGCACAGCCTCGCGCACTCCTCAAATTTGACTACTCGCTTGGAGTCGCCGAGGGTACAGCACGCCAGGAGTGCGCTCCGAAGGCTTAGTCTGTGACCTGGACCACTAGGGGGCGTGTCTCAGGGATGTCTCAGGGGCGAGGTCCGGAACCGCTGGGAGCGCGGGGCCGTTTCCAGAGCAGAGAGTGGCAGTGGCTGCGAAGGAGAATGCTCATGTCCAAGACCGCGAAGGTCGCCGCAGGGGGTGTGGCGGTCGGTCTGATCCTGCTGATATGGCTGCCCTGGTGGGTGGCGTTCCTCATTGTGGTGGGGGTGCCCGCCGCCGCGTACCTGACGCTGGACCCCTCGCAGCGGCGCAGGCTCCGCCGGGTCACGCGCAAGGAACTCGGCCGCTGAGCGACGGGCGAGGCGCCAGGGCCACTCGCCGAGGTGCCCGCGCGCTCGCCGGTGGAGCCTCGGACGCCGCGCCTCCACGGAGAGCGCGGTGCCCGAGGGTTCAACTGGGTCGCACGGCCATTTTGTCGAGCGCATCGAGAAGCCCTGGCAGCTCCGGGCCCCGGCCCACCGGCAGCACCTCACCGGGCTCCTCGTCGAGCAGGACGAACGCGATGTCGTCGGTGCGGGCCACCATTGACCATCCGGGGCCGTCGGCGCGCAGCGTACGGGCGTCCCCCGGGGCGAACGAGGAGCGCACCCGGCCCAGCGGAGGCGGCGAGTCGACGTATGCACGGGCCTCCGCCAGTACCCGCCGGACACCCTGGTGGCCGCCCTTCGGCGCGTCCTCCTCGCTGCCCGCCGTGTCCGCGGTCGTGCCGTCCGCCGCGTCGCCGGTCGTGCCGTCCGCCGCGTCCCCGCCGGACGTGCCGTCCGTCGTGTCTTCGCCCATGCCGTCCGCCGTGGCCCCGGTCGCGTCCTCCGTCGTGGCTCTGGCCGTGCCGTCCGTCCTGGCCTGCGCGCTCGTCGCCTGCTCGTCGGACGAGGCGAAGTAGCCTTCGCCGATCTGCTCCCGCCACACCGCCCACTGCAGCGCGATCTCGTCGGCACCAAGGCGCCGCTGGGCCGGTCCCCAGGAGCCGGTGTCCGGCGGCGTCAGCGCGGGGCCGTCCGCTGTCTCGGGGTCGGGGTCGTGCGGCGCGGGCACACCGGGTGCGGCCACGGCGACCGCCAGCGGCCAGCCCGGCAGGGCGGCCACGACCGTGCGCTCGTCCGGCGACAGCTCGTACTCCATGCCGCAGTCCCAGGAGGCGATCGCCACGGCGACCAGCGACACGTCGTCGATGACGACCGTCCAGCGGGCGCCGTCACCGTCCTGCCCGAGCACCAGGCCGTACCCGTCGGCGCGCGGTGCCAGACCCAGTGCCGTGCATGCCTCCGGATAGTCGTCGCCCAGCACGCTCGGAAACTGTGCCGGCGTCAGCAGTACCGCCGTGAGCACATACAGCGCCTCGTCCGCGGCGGCGACGGCCTCGTCGTCCGTTCCGGCCATCCCTGCCTCCCAGTGGTTCATCCATCGGCGCGCACCCTAGTGCGAGCGGAAGGCGCTTGTCACGACTCCGCACACCACGCGGAGCTGCAGGTTTCCACCTGGAGGGGGGCGAAATGACCAACAGTCGGCACGGTCTTCCGCTCAGATCACCAAAAGTCCGGGGAGGGCGCGGGCGGCCCCTCGTGGCTCGATTCGTCGTGCTCCAGGCGACGGCGACGGCGACGGCGACGACGACGGGGGGCGGCGGGACGGGGACGGAGTCGGGGGCGGGGGCGGCCTGGCACCCCGGTTTGCGCACCCTGGATGAGAACACCTCCGGCTGCAGGCAGACCGCGAGCTCCTCGATCCGGCAGTGATCGTCCTCCGCGCAGGCTCTCCGCATGTCCGGACGTGGCTTCGAACAAGCTGTGTGCACGCCTGGGCCGAGCGCCGATGCCTGCATGCCTGGAGAGGTGCGGAATCCGACGTCGCACGTGCACCTACGTCGAACGCGGGGATGGCCTCATGCCTGGAAGGAGCGCGCCGCTGCTCGATGAACTCACCTGAATGGAAGCGGAGTTGAGGACGTGCCCGGTAGCGGGATGGATGCCACGGCGAGTCGCTTCGGACGGCCCGGTCGGATCCGGTGGACGGACCCGGCGGCGTATGAGGCGCAGGTCCACCGGCTCTACGTGGCGTTCGAAATTCCGTGGGGCCCCACGCGGACCTTGTCCCAGGGCGCCTCAGCGGTCGGCATCCTCGAGTGACCGCAGGGTCTCGCGCAGCCAGGCGAGTTCGGCCCGGCTCGTGGCGCGTGCGATGGTGAGGACACCGCGCCGGAACGGGTCGTCGAGTTCCTCGGCGCTCAGTGGCCGGTCGCCCTCGTAGAAGAAGCTCGCCGGTTCCTCCAGGAAGGCCAGCCGGCGCCTCAGCACGGCCGCCTGGGCCGCGGTGTCGTCGAGGTGCCGCAGGAACGCGAGCAGCGTGAACCACTGGTTCTCGTCGGTGATCTCGCGCTGCCCGGGGTCGGCGAGACGGCGCCGCAGCTCCTGCCTGCCCTCCCCGGTGAGCGTCAGCACGTGACGCGGCGCGGCCACGGCCCCGGGCTCGGTGGCCCGCGCCAGGAGCCCGGCCTTCTCCAGCCGCTTGATGGCCGGGTACAGCGTGCTCTCGGCGACGGGCCGTACGTGGCCGGTGAGGGCGGCGATGTGCCTGCGCAGGACGTAACCGTGCAGCGGTGCGTCGTACAGGAATCCGAGGATGGCGAGCTCCAGCATGGGCGCATTCTCTCTCGGTTCCGCTGTGCGTTCGCAGATCCGCGGTACATCGTTGAGGTTGTATTTCGCTCTCGCTATACATCGGTATCGATGTATTGTGTGGCACAGAGCGCAGACGTTGGGGAGGGACACGGTGAAACAGGCCGCATTCGACAACAAGGGGAGCATGATCCGTTGGACGGAGACGCCCGGGGCCGAGCCCGCGCGCGTGTACCTGCACGGACTCGGATCCGTCTCCGCCGTGTACCACGCGCACATCGCGGCACGCCCCGAACTCACCGGCCGGCGGAGCCTGTTCTTGGACCTGCCCGGGCACGGCATCAGTGACCGGCCCGAACACTTCGGCTACACGCTGGACCAGCATGCCGACGCCGTAGCGACCGTGCTGGACCAGGCCGCCGTCACCGGCGCCGAGCTGGTCGCGCACAGCATGGGCGGCGCCGTCGCCATCGTGCTCGCCCACCGTCGGCCCGAGCTCGTCTCCCGGCTGGTCCTCGCGGAAGCCAACCTCGACGCCTATCCGCCGTCGACGGCCGCCAGCAGCGGAATCGCCGCCTACAGGGAGGACGAGTTCGTGGAAGAGCAGTACGCGCGCGTACTTGCGGCCGTCGGCCCGCTGTGGGCCGCCACCATGCGGCTGGCCGATCCGCGGGCCCTGCACCGCAGTGCCGTCGGCCTCCGCCGCGGCTCGGAGCCCGTGATGCGCACGATGCTGGAGGGCCTCGCGGTCGACCGTGTCTACCTGCAGGGCGAGCACAGCGGTGAACTCCCGGGCCGAAAGGACCTGGAAGCCGCGGGAGTCCGTGTGACGACGGTGCCGGGCGCCGGGCACAACGTCATGTTCGACAACCCCGACGCCTTCGCGGCGGCCGTCGCGGGACAGGGCTGACCCGGCCCGGCCGTCAGTCCTCGCGGACGGCCAGTGCGAGGAACCGGGAGTGCTCGTCGACGTATGACGTCATGCGCCATGCCGAGCGGGCGAGGAGCGGGCCGAGACGGCCCTCGGCCCGGAGGTCGTCAGGCGTGATCCGGCGGCCCTGGCGTGCTGCCAGGGCCGCCCGGCCGATGGGGTGGAACAGCGCGAGCATGCCACCCGGTCGCACCACGCGGGCCAGCTCCCGCAGATTCTCGGCCGGATTCGGCAGGTGGGCGATCAGGCCCGCAGCGAACACGGCGTCCAAGGAGCCGGACCGCAGCGGCAGTGCGGCGACGTCCGCGAGCAGCAGCCGTCCGTGCCGGTCCCTGCCCGCCCGTACGGCGGCCTGGAGCATCGCCGGGGTCAGGTCCACCCCGGTCACCACCCCGGAGGGCCCCACGGCGCCACGCAAGGGCGACAGGGCGCGGCCTGTGCCGCAGCCCGCGTCGAGCACGCGGTCGCCCTGACGCAGCCCCAGATCGGCCACGGCGGCCGCGTAGGCGGGACCGTCGTCGGGGAACTTGCTGTCCCAGCCGGCCGCGCGTGCGGTGAAGAACTCCCGGACATGCGTGTGGTCGTCGTTCATGTTCTGCATGATCCCTCACCGGCACGGGGGACCGTCCTGCGCGCATGTTCGAGCGGGACGCGATCGTTCCATCGCCTCTCTGTGTCATATTCCAACACCTTTCGAAATGCGCCCCCTTCGCGCGCCCCTGCTCCGGCTAGCGTCCCGGGGCCATGGGACACCTGGACCACGCCGCCTTCGGCTGGCTGACCCCCGTGCTGTCGTACGTGATGGCCTGCACAGGCGCCGCACTGGGACTGCGCTGCACCGTGCGCGCGCTCGGCACCACCGGCCGTTCTCGCCGCAACTGGCTCGTCACCGCCGCCTCCGCGATCGGGACGGGCATCTGGACCATGCACTTCGTGGCCATGCTCGGTTTCCGTGTCAGCGGCACCGGCATCCGCTACGACGTGCCGCTGACCATCCTCAGCCTCGTCGTCGCCATGGTCGTCGTCTGCGCCGGCGTCTTCGCCGTCGGATACAGCCGGGACCGCAACCGGGCACTCCTCCTCGGTGGGCTCACCACCGGGCTGGGCGTCGCCAGCATGCACTACCTGGGGATGGCGGCGGTACGGCTGCACGGTCACGTGCACTACGACCCCGTCCTCGTCGGGCTCTCGGTCCTGATCGCCGTCGTGGCGGCGACCGCGGCCCTGTGGGCGGGACTCAACATCAAGTCGCCCCGCGCGGTCACCCTCGCCTCCCTCGTCATGGGGGCGGCCGTCAGCAGCATGCACTACACGGGGATGTTCGCCGTGAGCGTGCGCGTCACCCCCTCCGGCGAGGTGCTGCCCGGGGCCACGGCGATGCAGTTCATCTTCCCCCTCGCCGTCGGCCTCGGTTCCTACCTGTTCCTCACCTCGGCCTTCGTCGCCCTCTCACCCGCGGCCGACGAGCGCGAGGCGTCCGCCCCGGGCCCGGTGCCCGTCCAGGGCACCGCCCGCTAGCGGGAGTCCGGCCCCGGAGCCCCGACCCACGTCCCGAGCGAGGAGGCCATGCGCCCACCCCGTAGCACCCCGAACGCCGGTACCCCGGAGTCACCGCCCCCGCCGCGCGGCCGCCGCGCGCACGCCGGACCACCGGCCGACGAGGACGCGGAACAGTCCCTCGACACGCCGCCGGCCGACGCGCCCCCGCGCGCGGGCCGCTGGCGTCTTCGGCCCCGCACGGTGCGGGCCAAGGTGATCTGCCTGCTGATGGTCCCCGTCGTCTCGCTGCTCGCCCTGTGGGCGTACGCCACCGTCAGCACCGCCCAGGACGTCGCCCGGCTGCGCCGGTCGCAACAGGTCGACGCCGAACTGCGCGCCCCGGTGGCAGCGGCCGTCACCGCGCTGCAGACCGAGCGGGCCGCCGCCGTACGCTATGCCGCCGACCCGGGCGCCGGAGACGGCGCAACCCTGCGCGGACTCGCGGCCCGAACCGACCGCGCGCTGGCCGGGCTGCGGCTCGGCGACGGCACCGTCGCGGACAGCCAGGAGTTGCCCGCCGCGGTCGCCCAACGTCTGCAGGCATTCGTCACCGGCGCCGAGAACCTGCGCGCGCTGCGGACCGCCGTACTGGACCGCAGGACGGGCTGGAGCGAGGTGTACGCCCGGTACACGGAGACCGTCGGTACGGCCCTCACGGTGGACGGTTCCCTCACCGGCGCCCAGCAGGCGGACGTCGGCACCGACGCGCGCGTGCTGCTCGAATTCTCCCGGGCCGCCGAGGCGCTGGCTCAGGAGGACGCCGTCCTCGGCAGCACACCTCCGGCCGGTGGTCTGCAGAGTGAGCGGCTGCGGCTCTTCGGGGCGGCCGTCGCCGCACGCCGCGCCTTCACCGAGGCTGCCGTCGCCGACCTGCCCGGCACCCAGCGCACCGCCTGGCACGACCTCGCCGACAGCAGCGCGTACACCTCGCTCGCCGCCACCGAGGACACGATCCTGGCCGCCGGTCCCGGGACCAAGGCGGCCGACGTGGCGCCGGCGGCCACCTGGAGCACCGCCCACACACGCGTGCGGGACGGGATGCAGACCATCGCCACCGACACCGGCCGCGCGGTGGCGGGCCGCGCCGACCCGGTCACGCGCGGCCTGCTCAGCCCGGCGGGCGCCGCCGTGCTGTTCGGCCTCGCCGCCGTCGCCGCCTCGCTCGTCATCTCCGTCCGCATCGGACGGGCTCTCGTGATCGAGCTGGTGAGCCTGCGCAATGACGCCCTGGAGATCGCCCACCGCAAACTCCCCGCGGCGATGCGGAAGCTGCGCACGGGCGAGGAGATCGACATCCAGGCCGAGGCACCGGCCGGACCACCCGCCGAGGACGAGACCGGCCAGGTCTCCGAGGCCCTCACCACCGTCCACCGCGCCGCCCTGCACGCCGCGGTGGAGCGCGCCGAACTCGCGAACGGCATCTCCGGTGTCTTCGTCAATCTTGCCCGGCGCAGCCAGGTGCTGGTCCACCGCCAGCTCAGTCTCCTGGACAGTATGGAGCGGCGCTCCGACGACCCCGACGAACTGAGCGACCTCTTCCGCCTCGACCACCTCACCACCCGGATGCGGCGCCACGCGGAGAGCCTGATCATCCTCTCCGGGGCGGCACCCGGCCGGGCCTGGCGCATGCCGGTGTCCCTGACGAACGTCGTACGCGCCGCCGTCTCCGAAGTCGAGGACTACGCGCGCGTAGAGGTGCGCCGGCTCCCGGAGGCGTTCGTCACCGGCGCGGCGGTGGCCGACCTCACGCACCTGCTGGCCGAACTCGTGGAGAACGCGGCACAGTTCTCGCCGCCCCACACGCGCGTGCGGGTCAACGGGGAACCCGTCGGCAACGGCTACGCCCTCGAAGTCGAGGACCGGGGACTCGGCATGGGCGCCGACACCCTTGCCGATGCCAACCGGCGGATCGAGCAGTCCGAGGTGCTCGATCTGTTCGACAGCGACCGCCTGGGACTCTTCGTGGTCAGCAGGCTCGCCTCCCGGCACGGCATCAAGGTGCACCTGCGTACCTCGCCCTATGGAGGCACCACCGCGGTCGTTCTCCTGCCCACACCGCTGCTGCACACCGGCTCCGCGAAACGCCCCGCACACGAGGAGGCGCAGGCCCTCCCGGAGCCGCAACGCGCCTACGCGCGCGTGCCCGACGCGCCCCGGCAGCCGTCCGCGGTCACCGCGCAGTCCGGTGCCGGCGCCCGGCCCGCCCTCGCGGCCCCCGCCTCCCCCGCCTCCGCCGCCTCGCCCCCCGCTCCCGCCGCCCCGACCCCCGCCCCGGCCTCCTCGCCACCCGTGCACGAACCCCCGCCCCCCGGAGTCACCGCCTTGAGGCTGCACCGCCCGCCGCACGACTCCGAACCCTCCGACGACCTCCCGCGCCGCGTGCGCCAGGCGAGCCTGGCCCCGCAGCTCCGCCACCAGCGTCCCGCCGAACCGGCGCCCCAACCCGCCCCGCGCGCCGAGGACCGGCGTACCCCCGAACTAGTGCGGGACCGCATGACGGCCTACCGCGACGGCTGGGCGCGCGGCGGCGGCCGTCGTCCCGGCCGCGGCGCCGCCCCGCAAGCCGTAACGGGCAGTGACAGCACCGAAGGAGACCCGGCATGATCCAGGACCCCGACACGAGGACCGCCGCCCAGCAGTCCGGCGAACTCGACTGGCTGCTGGACGACCTGGTGATGCGGGTGAGCGAGGTACGGCACGCCGTCGTGCTGTCCAACGACGGCCTGGCCGTCGGCGCCTCCACCGGCCTCGCTCGGGAGGACGCGGAGCACCTTGCCGCCGTGGCCTCCGGCTTCAACAGCCTCGCCAAGGGTGCCGGCCGGCACTTCGGAGCAGGTGGCGTACGTCAGACCATGGTGGAGATGGACGAGGCCTTCCTGTTCGTGGCCGCCGCCGGCGAAGGCTCCTGTCTCGCCGTGCTCACCGCCGTCACCGCCGACATCGGACTGGTCGCCTATGAGATGGCACGTCTGGTCAAGCGCGTGGGTGAGCATCTGCGCACGGCACCACGCGGTACCGCCCGGCCGCCCGCCGCCGGATGAGCCCAAAGGGCGTACCCATGACCGAGACCCCCACCGGCGGCCCGCGCGAGCAGGGCAGCCAGTGGTACGACGGCGAGGCCGGGCCCCTGGTCCGCCCCTACGCCATGACGGGCGGACGCACCCAGCCGGGCCCCACCGGCGTGCGCTTCGACCTGATCGCCCTCGTCACCCTCGACCCTGCCGCACCGGCGCTGGACGACGGCACCGCGCTCGGCCCCGAACACCGGTCGCTGATCGGCCTGTGCCGTGCGGAGACACAGTCCGTCGCCGAACTCGCGGCCGGAGCGGACCTGCCGGTGGGTGTGGTCAGGGTGCTCCTCGGCGATCTCCTGGAACTGGGCTGCGTCACCATCAGCCGTCCGGTGCCCCCGGCCCGGCTGCCGGACGAACGGATTCTGCGCGAGGTCATCGAAGGGCTGCGGGCGCTGTAGATGAACGCTCACAACCCATCGGAAGCCTCGCGGCACCCCGCTCCCGGCAGCTTCCGGAACCAACCGGGCGCAAGTCGAATCACAGCAGGCGAATTCCGATCCAACGGCCCAGGTCGGTGCCGAAGTTGTCATGATGCCGACTTCCCGTTCCGAGTACCTGCCCCCGACCGAAGCCGGCCCTCCCGAGAGAAGTGATCATGGTGTCCGAGCACTCCGACGACGCCGACGACATGTCGGCCCTGGCGCTGAAGATACTGGTCGCCGGCGGCTTCGGTGTCGGCAAGACGACGCTGGTGGGGGCCGTCAGCGAGATCCGGCCGCTGCGCACCGAGGAAATGCTCAGCGAAGCCGGGCAGTTGGTGGACGACACCGACGGCGTGGACCAGAAGGTCACCACGACCGTCGCCATGGACTTCGGGCGCATCACCATCCGCTCCGGCCTCTCCCTGTACCTGTTCGGCACCCCTGGGCAGGACCGCTTCTGGTTCCTGTGGGACGAACTCTCCCAAGGAGCCCTCGGGGCCGTGGTCCTCGCCGACACCCGGCGGCTCGAGGACTGCTTCCCGGCGGTCGACTACTTCGAGCACCGGCGCATCCCGTTCGTGGTGGCCGTCAACTGCTTCGCCGGAGCGCGCGCCTACGGCGCCCACGACGTCTCCCGGGCGCTCGATCTGGACCGGGGAACACCTGTGGTCCTGTGCGACGCGCGTGACCGTGACTCCGGCAAGGAGGTGCTGATCCGCCTGGTCGAGTACGCCGGGCGGATGCACACCGCCCGGCTGCTCGACTCGGTGGGCTGAGCCTCAGGCGGCCAGGTCCTTCACCGCCACGACCTTGTCCACGGCGACCCGGACCAGCAGCTCGCCCGGGACGCCGTTGCGGGCGCCGTACTCCTCGGCACGCTCCTCGCCCATGTACCGGGCGGCGATCCGAGTGGCCCAAAGTCGCAGCTCGTCCGGATCCTCCGACAGCCGGGCGTGTCCGTTCAACACCACGAAATGGAACGGCGGCCGGTCGTCGTCCACACACAGGGCGATCCGTCCGTCACGGGCGAGATTGCGCCCTTTCACCGTCTCCTTGCCGGTGTTGAAGACCACGTCGTCCCCGTCCAGAAGGAACCAGATCGGGGCCACATGGGGGCTCCCATCGGCGGTGACGGTGGACAGCTTGCCGGTTCGGGTGCCGTACGAGACGAACGCCCGCCATTCCTCATCGGTCATCTTCTGTGCCATACGTCCATCCTGCTTGCCCGGACGCCGGTCGTGGGGAAGGCTGGCGGGCAGTTCCTCCAGCCAGGGGGGAGACGTCACACGGGGAGTCGGAACATGGCGCACAACCAGGGACTCGGCTGGCTCCTGGACGATCTGACCGAGCGGGTGGACCACGTACGGCACGCGCTGGTCCTGTCCAACGACGGCCTGGTCACCGGAGCGAGCACAGGCCTTCGCCGCGAGGACGCCGAGCATCTGGCCGCCGTTGCGTCCGGGCTGCACAGCTTGGCGAAGGGCTCGGGACGCCACTTCAGCGCGGGCCGGGTACGCCAGACCATGATCGAGTACGACGACGCCGTGCTGTTCGTGACCGCCGCAGGCACCGGCAGCTGCCTGTGCGTGCTCAGCGGCGCGGAGGCCGACATCGGTCAGATCGCCTATGAGATGACCCTGCTCGTCAACCGGGTCGGCGAACATCTCGGAGTGGACGCCCGGCAACCCGAACGCGCTCCCACGACAGAGCTCTGACCTGCGCGTTCGCCTCGCTCTGCGGAGTTTTCCACAGGCTCGCCACGGCATGTGCCGAGCCGGATACGGTGTGTGAACGGCCAACGCACAAGGCGCGAGCCACCGACTCCACGGGGGAGTACGACCATGTCGGGAAGCACTTTCGTCCCATCCCGTCCCGTCACCTGCGCTCCGAGCCGCGCGGCGCGTGAACTGGGCCTGAAGCGCAGCGAGTTCGTCCTCGCCGTCAACCTCGGCCGTATCCGCACCGTGCCCGACGAGGGCGGCGGGGGGCGACGGGTCGAGCGGGCCGAGATCGACCGGCTCCGCGCCCAGGACGGATTCCCCCACACTCTCCGCGAGCGCGTGCAGGTCGTGGGTACGGCGGAGGGCGCCGCGCTCATGGATGTCCCGGCGGCCAGGTTCACCCGGCTCGCCCGTCTGGGCCTGCTGGTGCCGGTGCGCTTCTATGTGAACCGCTACAGGGCCGTGGTCTGGCTCTATCTGGCAGAGGAACTGCGGCAGTTCGCGGCCGACGCCGAGAACACACGCCTGCTCACGGGACGCACGCCCGAGACCCTGCGGGGGCAGCTGGCCGCCGGGGTGGACCTGCGGGCCCGCAACTGGCGTGGACGGCACCTGGGGTTCCTGCTGCGCGAGGCCGAGGACCCATGGGCACGGGCCGGGGCGGTGGCCGCGTTCCTCACACCCGTCGAGATCTCGGACATCGTCAAGGACCCCTACGAGCGCGCCCGGCTGAACCGCTTCCGGCCCGCTCCGCCCGACCACGGCGCCCCGGGATCGCCCTCCGCACACCTCGCCGAGCAGCTGATGACGGTTCACGACCCCGACGAGACCGCCTGGCTGCGCAGCGAGCTGGCTGGCGCCGTACGGGAAGCGCGAGCCCACTCACCCGCCCCACGCCCGGCCGCCGGGCCCACGGTCCCCGTCCGGCGCCCGGCCGCGCACCACGCCCACCCCGCGTCGCCCACGGCCGTACGGCACGCCGGCGACCCGGCGCGGCCGGTCCCGCCGCGTCCGCCCCGGGCCCACGAGAACGAGCCGGGGGCGACACGGCCGGCCCGCGGACTGCGAGCCTGGCTGCGCCGCAGAAAGCCCCGGCACGCCGAGGTCTGAACCCCGCTACAGGGCCCTGAACAGACCCTCCTGTATGACCGAGACGAGCAGCCGACCCTGCAGGTCGTAGATGCGCCCGCGGGCCGGCCCGCGGGCGCCGGTGGCGATCGGCGACTCCTGGTCGTACAGGAACCACTCGTCCGCGCGGCACGGGCGGTGGACGACATGGAGGGCAAGAGGGCGGCGGGCATGCCCCCGCGGTGGACGGTCCCAGGCGAGTCTGATCGCAGAGCTCCCCGTTCAAAGATCGGGTGGACGTGGTCGTCTCCTGCTCGCTGCTGCACGTGCCGCTGGACGCCGCGACGGCGAAGGGTACCCATCGGACGGTCAGGTGCGGCCGACCGGGACGCAGGGCCGCTGGATGTCCTCCGGGTAGGCCGTGTGCAGCACGGCCTCCTCGTAGGCGATGGCGCCTGCCGCGACGAGGGCGTTGATGCTGGTCTCGAGGGTCTGCATGCCGTCACGGTGGCCGGTCGAGATCATGTTGCGGATCTGGCGAGTCTTGCCCTCGCGGATCAGGTTGCGGATCGCCGACGTGCCTACGAGCACCTCGAAGGCGGCCACCCGGCCCCCGCCGATCCGGGGGATGAGCGTCTGGTTGAGGATGCCGACCAGGGTGTGCGCCAATTGCAGCCGGATCTGTGGCTGTTGCTCCGCCGGGAACACGTCGACGATGCGGTCCAGCGTCTGCGACGTGTCGTTGGTGTGCAGGGTGGCGAACACCAGGTGCCCGGTCTCGGCGATGGTCAGGGCCGCGGAGATGCTCTCCGGGTCGCGCATCTCGCCGAGGAGCAGGACGTCGGGATCCTCGCGCAGGGCCGAGCGCAGCGCGGCGGGGAACGAGTCGGTGTCGGTGCCGACCTCGCGCTGGTTGACCGCCGAGCGCTTGTGGTGGTGCAGGTACTCGATCGGGTCCTCGATGGTGAGGATGTGCACCGACCGGTGTGTGTTGACGTAGTCGAGGAGCGCCGCCAGGCTTGTCGACTTCCCCGACCCGGTCGGCCCGGTGACCAGCACGAACCCGCGCGGCATGCCCGCCCACCCGCTGACGGCCGGGGGGAGCCCGAGCTGCTCGGACGACGGCACGTCGAACGGGATGATCCGCAGCGCCAGCGCCGACGCGCCGCGCTGCACGAAAGCGTTCCCGCGCAACCTGGCCCTCTCCCCCCAGCTGAACGCGAAATCGACCTGCTTCTCCCGGCGGAACCGTTCCGTGAGTTCCTTGCCCAGCACCCCGGTCACCAGGCGATCGACCTCCGGCTCGGTCAGCGCGGCCCCCTCGACCGGTCGCAGGGCGCCGTCGACGCGGAGGAACGGAGCCGATCCGGCGGTGAGCAGCAGGTCGCTGCCGCCCCGCTCCCACAGCTCACCGAGCAGGTGGTCAATGATCGCGGAACTTGGCCCGGGCATGGTGGCCCTCCGAGGTTGCGTGCTTGCTCATGGCAGGACCGTCCACTGCTTGACGGTGCCGGCGTGGCCGTCGAAGGACACGGCGGCCTGGAGGAGCGGGCCGGACAGCAGGTCGATCTGGGTGCCGCCGAGGTGCTCGGTCGCGCCGCCGCTCCCGGCGGTGACGGTGTAGGTCACGGTCAGCCCGGCCAACTGGGAGGCTTCGGTCAGGCCACACGGTGCGAGGTCGACCTGGTCGGTCACCGGACCGCTCGAGCCGAGATGGACCGGCACGTCCAGTGAGTTGACGCCGGTGCAGGTGCTGCCGGTGAAGTCCACCGACATCTTCACTGACTCCACGTCGCCGTCGTCGTGGTGCGCCACCTGCAGGACGACGTGGTCGAGCCGTCCGGTCGTGGCCGGTCCCGGCTGGGCGTAGCCGCCCAACGTGAGGGACGCCCGGCCACCGCCGGGGACGGTGGCGTCCGTGACGTCGACGGGCGCGCCGGGAGCCGGGGTCGTGAACCTGGTGATCGCGGTGACCGACGCCGGTTTCGCGATCACGGCCGGATAGGTCGTGAACAGCACCGGCTCCGGTGGGATTCCGATCACCGGGCGGAGGTATCCGGTGGCCGGGCTGATGCCGAGATCGATGGTCCGGGCGATGATGCCGCGAGTGACGACCTGCGAGCCGACCTGGCTCATCGACAGGTCGACGGCAGCGGTCGGCGCGTAGACGGTGCCGTTGATCACCAGGCAGCTGTGATCGGTGGTCGTGTCGGCGTCGTCGGTCGACTTCAGCACCGCGCAACGGCTGCCCGCGGTGAGGCAGCCGGACAGGGCCCTGATGGACGGGGCGCGGAACACGATGTCGAGCTCGACGCCGTCGAGCCGGTCGGAGGCGTCGGTACTGCCCGTGCCCAACCTCGCCGCATAGTCGACAGCGAGCTGGGACAACTGGTCGCCCTTCATGACCCCGCAGGCGCCGAGGTCGACCACGTCGACACCGGGTGCCCCTTCATGGGCGGTCAGGGCGTGGTTCGCGTCGCAGGCGGTACCGGTGCCGGAGACGGTCAGCGCGGCCGTGGGTGGCTCCGTCGGCGAGGGCGGTGCCGGGGTGGTGTCGTCGTCCTCGTGCGATACGCGCAGCACGACCTTGTCGATCACCGCCCCCGCCGGCAGGGGCGGCATCGCGAACGCGCCGAGCCGGATCGACGCCGACGGGGTGGCCGTGGCAAGCGTCGCGGTCGAGGTGGTGGTGTCGATCGCTTGCGCGTTCTCGGGGTTGAGGAACGCCGCGGCGGTGGGCGTCGCGGTGCTGATCGCCTTGGTGGGCCGTACCGAGAGCGGGGGTCGGTAGGCCAGTTCCAGGGTGACGCCGTCGAGCTGATCGGTGGCGGTGGTGCTGCCGGCGCCGAGGGTGGCGGTGTAGGTCACGACCAGGCCGGTCAGCTGGGCGGGGTCGGTCAGCCCGCAGGCGGCGACCAGGTCCAGGGTGTCGGTGGTCAGGGCGTCCTGGTGCGTGGCGAGCTTCTGCGCGGTGGTGCAGGAGCGGGGTATGCCGGGCCCGGTCAGGGTGACCGCGACCGTCGGCGGCGGTCCTCCGGTCGCCCCGGGATCGTCGCGATGCGCGATGTGCAGCAGGGCCCCGTCCAGGACAGAGCCGGGTGCCACCGCAGGGGTGTCGTAACCGCCGAGGTCGATGGTGGCGGTCGGCGTTGTGTCCGAGTCGAGTGTGGCATGGGCCGTCTTGGCGCCGTCGATCGCCTTGGCGTTGGCCGCGGGGATGAACGTCGTCGACTCCGCGCTCGTCGCCGGCCGCGGCGGCGGCGGGTCGTAGACGATTTCGAGCCATATGCCGTCCAGGGAATCGGCGCCCGCGGTGCCGCCCACGTTCAGTCCGGCGGTGTAGGTCGCGGTCAGGCCGGTCAGCTGTGCGGGGTCGGTGATGCCGCATGCCTTCAGGTCGACGCGGTCGTCGCCCAGGCCGGCCCGCGCGGTGAGCCGCAGGTTGCTACAACTGCCACCGCCGCCCGCGGGGGTGACGTTGATTCTGGGCGCCGCCGCGTCGCCGGTCTCCTGATGGGCCACCCGCAGCACGGCAGAGTCGATCGTCGACCCCGGCGGCAAGGGCGGCTGGCCGAACCCGGTCAGGGTGATCGACGCGGCCGGGGCCGCCGTGGTCAGATCGGCGCCGGCCACCAGCGATGTCGGCTGTTCGCCGATCTCCAGGGCGTTGTCGGGATCGGTGCCGGTGGCGGTGAACCCGGTCGATGCGGTCACGGCGGTCGGCTTGAACGTGGTCGGCGTGCGGTAGGCGACCTTCAGCCAGATGCCGTCCAGGCGCTCCGTGGCGGTGGTGCCGTCGGTGTCCAGGGTGGCGGCGTAGGTCACTGTCAGGCCGGTGAGCCGGGCCGGGTCGGTGAGCCCGCACGCGCCCAGCAGGTCGATCGGGGCATCCGTGGCGAGCGCCGTGTGCCGGGGCAGGTTGTCGGTGCGGCAGGTGTCTGTGCCGACGGCGGTGGTGACCTTCACCGCGCCGGGGGCGGTCAGGTCGCCGTCGTCCTCGTGCCTGACACGCAGCGTCGCGCTGGTGATGACCGAGCCGGGCGGCACCTGCGGGGTGAAGCCGGCGAGCTGCATCGAGGCCGACCGGCGTTGCGTCGGGTCGAGGACGACGTCGGCCGTGCAGCTCGCGGTGCCCGTCGGTTGCGAACACCCGGGCAGGGTCGGCTGTTCGCCACTGGTCAGGGCATGGACCGGGTCGGCGAAGCCGGTGTTCGTGACCACCGCTGTCGGCTTCAGCGTGTGTGACGGATTCGGCGGCTTGACCCCGTACACCGCCACCTGCTGCGCGTCCGGGGTCACCGGGGCGCACAGTTCGACGTGTCCACGATCGACCTGGAATCGGCTGCCGCCGCCCATCATGACCTCGACGCCTTCGGGCCGCGTTTTGTCGCAACCGCCGGGGTCGGGGATGGCCGGGCGGGTGGGGGCCCCGGGATCCCAGCCTGCCTGCGTGCCGCCGACCACGCTGACCGTGGGGTCGTCGACCGTCCAGACCGCGGTGCCGCCGGTGAAGGTGAAGTCGAAGTAGTAGACACCCGGCTTTAGCCACACGACGACGTGGGGGCAATCGCCACCGGTGAGACGGGTGAGGGCGCGGGCGTCGTCGTAGTAGCCGGGCTGCAACCGCACCAGCCAGGAACCGGGGCCGGGGCACGCGGGCACCGTCCGCCGGACGGGGACGGCCGTGGCGGGCGGGGTGTAGTCCGGGTCGGCGCCCACGACCTCGTCGGCGGGAGCCGACGGGGTGTCGTTGGCGCAGTCGTGCACGTACGGCGCCTGGGTCGGGGGCAGCCGGGTCTGTGACACGGCACTGGAGCAGTCGCCGACGGCGGACACGTCGCCCGACACCACCATCGAGGCGCGGGCGCCGGTGGTGATGTTCGAGTGGGAGAACACGCTGCCCTGCACGCGCAGGCCGTGCGTGGTCACGTTGATGCCGTCCTCCGCCGCCTGGCCCAGGCTGCGCAGCGCGTCCTGTGGTTGGGTCGCGCGCGTGGTTGCGGGAGACGTGTTGAGGGGGTCGCAGTGGACGATCATCTGCCGGCCGTTGATCGGCGGGGCGGTGTAGTCGGCGCACGGGTTGCCCTGCGAGAAGTTCTTGATCGCGAGCTGTGTGGCACCGTCCGCGCTGTAGCTCCGCTTGCCCTGGTCGACATACACGCTCGCGGCTTTCAGCCCCGTGCCGACGAAGGACAGGACCGAAACGGTGACCAGGCTGAAGACGACGACGAAGACCAGCGCGAGGATCAGTGTCGCGCCCTGTTCGTCGTCGCGCAGGCGGCGCGGATCCAGGCGGCCGGTCATGACGAGCTCGATCGTCGGACGGCGGTGAGGGCCGTCGGCGGCGCGGCGGGGTCGCTCTGCACGGTCAGCGTTACCTCCGTGGGCGAGGTGCACGAGGTCTCGGCACCGCAGGTCAGAGTCACCGGATGGGTCGATGTGGCGTTGTCGAACCGGCCCAGCAACGTGCTGACGACGCCTCGGTCGGTGCACTTCACCCGGTTCAGTGCGCCGGTCGGCGGGTCGTAGGTGTAGACGACGTCGGTGCCGGTCCAGCTCAGGTGGACGATCACGCCGGCGACGCCGCATGCGGGGTCGGTCGTGACCTCGTCCGCGCTTTGCACATCGCCGTAGAAGTAGCGGTGGAGCGAGCCCACCGCGCTGGTGGCGGCCACCCGCTTCTCGGTGCCCGCCGTGAACCGCAGTCCGAGGATGATCGCCTTGGACAGCAGTGTCCCGATGACGGCCACGATGACGATCGTGACCAGCAACTCGGTCAGGGTGAACCCCGACTCCGAACGCCCGGTCGGCCGTTGCGTCGTCATGACAGCATCGACTCCCGCTTGACCACCTCGAGCGTCGCGTCCCTGACGGGGTGCGGGCCGGTCGAACGCACGGTGAGCGTTACCTTCTGCACGCCGGAATCGGCCGTCGGGCAGGGCCGGCCGAACGCACCCACCCCGTCCCAGTACTCGATCTCGACGGTCACGGTGTACCCGGCCGGCGGCGTCGGAGTCTCGTAATTGCCGGCGCAGGACACGTACGGGTCGCTGACGACCTTTTCGGCGGCGCTGCGGATGACCGAGTCGGCGGTGGTCACCTTCTGCTGCGTGACCGAGCTGATGATCGCGGTGCCGATGCCCCCGAGGATGGTCACGAAGGCAACGCCGATGAGTACCACGGCGACGAGAGCCTCGATCAGAGTCTCGCCCTCTTCGCCGCGGCTGCGCCACGGGCGGCGTGCCGGGCCGGTCATTGGACGTTGACCTGGTTGTAGACGCCGTAGATCGCCGAGATGAGGGCGACGGCCACGAACCCCACGACGACCCCGACCATGATCACCACGATCGGCTCGAACATGCTGGTCAGCCGCTTGAGTTTGTGCTGCAGTTCCTTCTCGTAGAATTCCGACACGTTCTCGAGCTGATCGTCGAGGGTCCCGGTCTCTTCCCCCACGCGCATCATCTGGGTGACCGCCCCGGGGAACAGCTTGGTGCGGGCGATCGGCCGGGAGATGCCGCCGCCTTCGAGCATCTCCATCCGGGCCGTCCCGATGGACCGTTCGTACACCAGATTGTTGGCGCCCGAGCCGGCCAGGCTGAGCGCCTCCGGGATGGGCACGCCGGCCTTGATCATCGAGGTCAGGATGCGGCAGAACCGTTCGATGATCATGAAGCGGACCACGTCGCCGACCACCGGCATCGCCAGCAGGAAGCGGTCGCGCAGTGCCCGTCCCCGCTCGGTCCGCAAACCGGCGATCAGTGCCGCGACGAGCGCGACCAGCACGCCGGCGATGACCGGATACCAGGCCGTGACGAAGTCGGTGAGGCCCAGCAGAATCCGGGTCGGCAGCGGCAGTTTCGCGTGGAAGGACTCGAAGAACGTCTTGAAACGGGGCAGCACGAAGATGACGATGACGAGGACGACGGCGACGGCCAGACCCATCACCAGGCTCGGATAGGTCAGGGCGGAGCGGATACTGCGCCGGCCCTCGACGTCGCGCTCGATGTAGCGGGACAGCTGGGCCATCACCACATCGAGCTCACCGGTCGCCTCTGCCGAGCGCAGGACGGAGATGTAGAACGGCGGGAGCGCCTTGGTGTGGGCGGCCATCGCGACGGCGAAGCTTTCGCCGAATCGCAGCGAGTCCATGACGTCGACGAGCACCTTGCCCAGCTTCTTGTCCTTGGTCTCGGCTCGGATGATCTCCAGGGCGTCCAGGATGGGCACTCCGGCCTTGATGAAGGCGGCCATCTGGCGGGAGAAGTTGCTCAGCTCGACCAGGTCGACCTTTTCCGCGGTGAGTTCGAGCTGCAGCAGGTTGCGGCCCTCGGCCTTGACCGACCGCACGTCGTAGCCCTGCCGGGTCAGGCTGTCGGTCACGCCGTCGACACTGGAGCCCTTGAGCACGCCGGTCGCCCGTTTCCCGTCCGGGCCGACCGCGACGTACTTGAAGGTGGCCATGCCGATCCCTCCCGGTTTCCAGTGTCAGAGGTTCGCGTCGTCAGTGTTGGGGTGCGGCAGCCGGCGAGCCGGGCACCAGTGCAGCGGCGAACGTTGCCTGTTGCGGCACTAGACCACGTACACGCTGGACATGATCTCGGCGATGGTCGTGATCCCCTCCTCCACCAGACGGACGCCTCCGTCCAGGAGGCTGTCCATGTGCTGCTCGCGGGCGGCCTTGCGCAGGCTGTCGATCGGCGCTTTCTCGACGAGCAGCCGCTTGACCGCGTCGCTCATCACCAGCAGTTCGAAGACGCCGATCCGCTCCTGGTAGCCGGTCCGGGAACAGAAGTTGCAGCCCCGGCCCTGCCAGAACCCGGTGTCGGTCGACCCGCCGGCCTTTGCGAAGAAGGCCAGTTCGTCCACGCCCGGCTGGTAGGGCTCGCGGCACTGATCGCAGATCCGCCGCACCAGTCGCTGGCTGACCACCCCGGCGACCGTGGAGGTGATCAGGAACGGCTCGATGCCCATGTCGACGAACCGGTGCAGCGCGGAGCAGGCGTCGGCGGCGTGGATGGACGACAGTACGAAGTGGCCGGTGAGAGCGGACTCGACCGCGATCCGCGCCGTCTCGGCGTCTCGGATCTCGCCGACCAGGATGACGTCGGGGTCCTGCCGGAGGATCGAACGCAGCCCGGTCGCGAACGAGATGCCCGCCTGGTCGTTGATCTGGATCTGGTTGATCGACGGGAACACGTACTCCACCGGGTCTTCGATGGTGGTGATGTTGCGCTCGCTCTGGTTCAGCTCGCCGAGCGTGGCGTACAGGGTGGTCGTCTTGCCGCTGCCGGTGGGTCCGCCGCAAGCGACCATGCCGTACGGGGAGCGCAGCAGGGACGAGAACCGTTCGTAGGTCGCGGGGGGCATGCCGAGCTCGCCCAGCCGGAACAGTGTGCGGTTGCTGTCGAGCAGCCGCAGCACCGCCTTCTCGCCCCAGATGGTGGGGCTGGTCGCTACCCGGATGTCGACCGACCTGCCGTCGATCTCGGTGGCGATCTGCCCGTCCTGCGGGCGCCGCCGGTCGACGATGTTCATGTTGGCCATGATCTTGATCCGGTTGACCAGAGACGGGCCCATGTTCTCCGGCAGGCTCAGTACGTCGTGCAGCGCGCCGTCGATGCGGTACCGGACCCGGACCCGGTCGGCGTGCGGTTCGATGTGGATGTCCGAGGCCCGGTCGCGCAGGCCCTGGGTCAGCATGAGGTTGACCAGGTGCACGACCGGCGCGTCCTCGCTCACCACCCTGGCACCGGAGTCGGCGTTGCGGCCGGTCTCGGTCGCCTCGAAGGCCTCGACCAGGCTGCTGACGCCGGCCAACGCCCGGTAGGTGCTGTCGATCGAGCGCCGGATGTCCGAGGGAGCCGCGATCGCCAACTGCACCCGATCCGGCGCGACGGCCCGGCCGACCTCGTCGAGTACGCGTGGGTCACCCGGGTCGCCCGCCGCGATCAGCAGCGTGCCCTCGGCCCGCCGCACCGCGACCACGCCCAGCGAGCGGGCCAGCGCCTCCGGCACCCGGGCGGCCGCCTCGGGATCAGGTTCGCTCTGGCGCAGGTCGGCGACCGGGACGTCGAGTTGAGCCGACAGCGCCTCGACCAGTGACCGCTCGTCGACCATGCCGAGTTCGACCAGCAGGGCGCCGAGTCGCTTGCCCGACGCCGACTGCTGCAGGAGCGCCTCGTCCACCTGCGCCGGGGTGAGCAGCCCGCGCCGCACGAGCAGTTCCCCGATACGCGGCCGCTTCTGCCCTGCGGGCGACGACTGCGCCATGCCGGACGTCGCGTCCCTGACCGGTTCGCCCGCCGGGACCGGAGACGGCGCCGGGCCCCGCGTTCCGTCGGGCGGGGTGCCGTCCTCGCCCGCAGGGCTTGTCGTCGCCGCGCGGCGCCGGAGAAGCCGGCGATTCGCCAAGGAACCCACCCCTTTCGCGCATCCAGAACAACGCGGATCACTCGACACGAGTGCATCCGCAGTTTAGTCAGTCGCTGATTAGTCAGCCGGATACTACATCACACCACCGCGCTGTCGTCCGCGCCGTCTCCGTTGTGACCGTCGGGATCAGTGCTTGAAGGCCCACTGCACGCTAAGTAGTCTACGGCTGATTAATCAGTCTGTTACTAGTACTCGACGTTGCTTGCACCGGTCGCCGTAGAGGGAGAAAGATGTTCACGTACCTGCAAGGTAAGTTGCGCCAGCGAATGCGTGCACTGAACGAGACGGCAGAAGCCGGCTTCACGCTCATCGAGCTTCTCGTGGTCATCGTGATCCTCGGCGTCCTGGCTGCCATCGTCGTCTTCTCCGTCCGCGGCATCAATGACAAGGGCCAGGGTTCGGCGTGCAAGACCGACAAGTCCACGATCCAGACTGCGGAAGAGGCATACTTCGCCAGTGACAACCGCAGCGTGTACGGCACCATGGACGACCTGGTGAACGGCGGGTTCCTGTCCAGCGCTTCCACCTGGTACGACGTCAAACCGAGCGGCGCCACGTACGACATCACGCCGAAGGCCGCACTCCCGGGCGGCCAGTCGAACCCCTGCACCTGATACGGGGGAGTCCTCACCGGACGTCGCCCGGCCGGCGGTCGTCAGGGGGTTGGGTTCGCCGGGTGGCATCGGAAGCGCCACCCGGCGAACCGTGGTCGGCGGCCTGCGGCATCGCCGGAATTGCCGGCGGCCTGAACCACTTTGCGGATGGTGAGGTCGGTCGCGGCGAGGGTCGAAGAGGCCCGCAGTACAGGTCTTGAGCATGTGCATCGTGGCGGTAGCGACGGGCACGCGCGGTACGGCACTCTTGCGCCCATGCCACCCACACTTGTCGTGATCATCGGTCTGTTGGGGCTCGCGGTGGGGTCGTTCCTCAACGTCGCCGTCTCCCGGGTTCCGGCCGGCCGCTCGGTCGTGCGGCCCCGCTCCGCCTGCCCGCGATGCGCCACGCCGATCGCGGCCCGGGACAACATCCCCATCGTGTCCTGGCTCCTGCTGGGCCGGCGCTGCCGCGACTGCCGGGTTCCGATCCCCGCGCGCTACCCGCTCATCGAAGCGCTCACCGCGATCCTGTTCCTCGCCGAGGCACTGCGCTTCGGCTGGTCGGCAGCGCTACCGGCCGAACTGGTCTTCACCGCAGGGCTGCTGGCCCTGGCCGCCTGCGACGCCGAACAGTTCCTGCTCCCGCGGCGGCTGATCTACCCGACTCTCGGGCTCACCGCCGCATGTCTGCTCGCGGCCGCGGCGGCCACCGGCCAGTGGCATCGGCTCGGTGTGACCGCGGCATGCGGATTCGGCGCATTCGCCGTTTTCTTCGCCCTGCACTGGGTGCGGCCGGCCTGGCTCGGATTCGGCGACGTGCGCCTGGCCGGCTTGCTCGGCACCGGGCTGGGCTGGCTCGGTCCGTGGTATCTCGTCCTCGCGCTGGTGGCCGGCAGCGCCGCCGGGTTGCTGGTGGGCATCGCACTCATGGCGGCGGGGCGAGCGACCCGCCGTACCCGCCTGCCATTCGGTGTGTTCCTCGCCGCCGGCGCCATCGCCGCCATCCTCGTCGGCGCTCCTGTCGTCCACTGGTACGAGAGCGTGAGTGACCCGTACGCGACGGGTGCGCCGCTCACAACGGTCCGCCACTGACCATAATCATCCGGGCCTGCCGGACCGATCGGCCTGTTCTCCTGGGATCTTGTCCCTGTCAGCCTTTTCCGGCTCCAGGTTCGGTCGACATCGCAAACAGCACCGACGATCCTTACCCTTGTCCCTATGAAGGAACTTGATCTGCCACTGGCCGAGTGGATCGTGCTCGCACTCCTGGCCGAACGCCCCAACCACGGCTTCGCCATCGCAACCCTCACCGCGGAGGGCGCGGAAATCGGTGAGTTCTGGTACATCTCGCGCCCCATGGTCTACCGGTCGATCACGCGGCTGGTCGAGCGTGGACTGATCACGCCGGTCGGCTCCGAGGAAGGCAATCGCGGACCGCAGCGCATGATCTACGCCGCCACCCGCTCGGCGAAGACGACGGTCAGCCGGTGGCTCAGCGAGCCCGTGACCGAACTGTTCGACGTCCGCGCCGATCTCACGTGCAAGCTTCTGCTGCTGCAGCGTCGCGACACCAGCGCGGCTCGTCTGGTCGAGCGTCAACGGGTCGTCATCGACGAGATCGAGAAGTCGCTGCGCGCCAAGGAGCACGCTGCCGGCGACCACGTCGGCCGCGCGGTCTACGCCTGGCGACTGGAACACGTCCGCGCCGCGCGCCGGTTTCTCGACGCCGTCGACGTCGACTCGACGCAGCCGGCCGTCAAGACCGGCTGACGTCACGCTCATGATCGTCCTCCCCTCGGCATTCACGTCACCGCCGCGCGCGTGCCATGACTCGACCCGGCTGATGCCGTCCGGCACGACCACGACGGATGACACCCCGGCGGCTCCGCGGCAGCCTTCACATACGCGTCCAGCACCACACCCGGTAGCCGTGGACCGTGCTCGACGATGCGCGTGCGCCGGCGAGACGGGCTCGGCGATCGCATCATCGCAATCGCCGAGCCCGCGACGCACGTCGGCGTCTCATCGGCAGCCGCCGGAAACGGCTCGTCGGCTACGGCACCTCAACGATGGTCTCGCAGGAGCCGCCGGCCGCGATCGAATCCGTGCCCGGGAGCGTCGGACCGCCGTTGTCGTCGCCGGCGCAGACGTCCGTGCCGCTACCGCCGGCGAGGGTGTCGCTGCCGGCGCCACCGACCACGATGTCGTTGCCCCCACCACCGGAGAGCGCGTCATCGCCCGCCCCGCCATGGACGACGTCGTTGCCGTCACCACCGCTGATGGCGTCGTTGCCGTCACCGCCGTCGATGTAGTCGTCGCCGCTGCCGGCCGACACGGCGTCTTTGCCACCGAACGCGCAGATCGTGTCGTTGCCGCCATTCCCGCTGACACTGTCGTTCCCGTTGCCGGTCACGATCACGTCGGCGCCGCTCGTGCCGTTCACGACCCCGTTGCCGGTGATCGTGGCGGCGAGACCGTGACAGCCGGCTGAGACGCTGATCGTCACGGTCGCGATGTTCGAGTCGTCCGTGCCGTCAGTCGCCTTGTACGTGAAGCTGTCGCTTCCGACGTAGGCGCTGCCGGGCTGGTAGCTGAACGAGCCGTCCGGGTCGAGCGTGAGGGTGCCGTGCGTCGGCCCGGTCACGACCGACGCCGTCAGCGTGTTGCCGTCGGCATCCGTATCGTTGCCGAGCAGACCAGGAGCGCCGACGACGAGCGGGGTGTCCGCCCCGACGTGGCTGTACGACTCGTTCGCGGCCGTCGGCGGCCGGTTCGTCGTGTTGAGCAGCACCGACGCGTCCTTGACGTACGTCGCCGAGCTGTTGCTGTTGGCCGTGACGACATCGGGACGTCCGTCGCCGTCGAGGTCGGCTGCCGCTGTGGCCTGCGGGTTGCTGCCGCCGTTGAGCCCGAATGCGAGCGGGCTGCCGAACGCACCAGTGCCGTCGCCCTCGAGCACCACGACCTCGTCCGAATCGGCGCTGGAAACGACCAGGTCGGCGTGGCCGTCGCCATTCAGGTCGGACACCGACGCGGAGCTGAGGTTCGTCCCCGCCGACAGGACGCTCGCGGTGCCGAACCCGCCCGTGCCATCGCCGAGCAGGACAGCGACGCGCCCCGGCGAGCCGGGCGCCACGATGACGGCGTCCAGTCTGCCGTCCTCGTTGACGTCGGCGAGCTTGAGCTTGGACGGCAGTGTCACACCGGCCGGGACGCTCGACGCCGTGCCGAATCCCCCGTGTCCGTCGCCCAGCAGCACGGAGAGCGTGCCGGTCGACGAGTTCGGCGTGACGATGTCCAGATGGCCATCGCCGTTGAGGTCGGCGGCCGCGATGCCCTGCGGACCGGTACCGCCGCCCAGTCCGAACTGCGTCGCCGCGCCGAATGTGCCGTCGCCGTTGCCGAGCACTACCGAGACGTTGTTCGTGTTCGCGTCGGACGTCGCGAGATCCGGCTTGCCGTCCTCGTCGAAGTCGCCCACGGCGACGTCTGTCGGGAAGCGCGCGACACACGGGTTGTCGCCCGTGGTGTCGCACCCGGGCGTCGGGTTGAGTTGCACCGCCGCTCCGGCGCCGAGAGCGCCAGAGCCGTCGCCGAGCCAGACCAGAGCGACGTTGCCGCGCGAGTCCTGGCTGATGACGTCCATGTGGCCGTCGCCGTTGACGTCGCGGATCACTGCAGAGCCGAGAAAGACGCTCGACACGGTGCGCGGTGCCGCGTACTTCGTCACGGCGCCGAGGCTGCCGCCGCCCGAGCCGAGGAACACGCCGAGGCCCTCGGCACGGATCGCCGTCACGACGTCCGGTAGCCCGTCGTCGTTGAGATCGCCGATCGCGACGGCGGAGCCGCCGCGGCCGTTGTCGTCGAGGTTCACCGCGGTACTGAAGCTGGTCGTGTCGGCGACGGCCGCCGAAGCCGGGCTGCCGGCCATCACAACGGTCGCTACCGCGAAGATGAGCGCCGGAACTCGGCGTGAGCGACCGCGCGTGACCGCAAGGGAGCGGCCGTCCGGCACGGTGAGGTGCCGACGTGGTGATCTGCACATGGGTGAGGCCCCTCCTCAGGGCCTGATGAACAAGGGTCGGTAACGCATTTCGGCGGTACGACCGCCGATCGGCGGATCGATCGGCGGTAGTTACCGATTCGGCCGGCATTCACGGCAGGATGGCGTGGCGTGAACCGACTTCCGGTTGGCGGCAGCCGCGAGGGCACCTTCTGCGGCGTACGCGATGCGCGTTGTCCAGCCTGCCGCCGGTCGGCGGCGCGATGGACGGAGGCGTGCTGAGGCACTGTTGAGCAGGCTGTCTCCCTCGCGCGCGCGAGGTGTGAGCAAGGGGATCTTCCGGACGGAAGATGAGCGGGTGTCGGCGTAGCCTCGGGATGCGCACTTCGGCGGTCCTGCCGCCGATCGGCAGCGGGACCGCCGACGGGGATCGGTGAGCCGGGACCGCCGGCGGGCGATGTTCACGCGTGGCTGACGGTCCGTTGCCCAGTGCTCCGGATCGCCTAGTAGCCGTAGGCGGCGAGGGTCGACTGGATGGTGGTGTTGCTGTCCCACTTGGTGTTGAACAGGTTGTCCCAGGCGGCCTCTGCGCCGGTGCTGCCGCCGTTCAGGGCGACGCCGAACTGCTGGATGTCTCCGTAGCCGGAGTACGCGCTCGGATCAACGTCGGTCCATGTGTTGGGATCGTTGCCCGTGGTGCCGTTCAGCGAACTCGACGTCCAGCTCACGTGCATGATGTTCGACTTCGCGACAAGACCCAGTTGGGTGTTCCCGCCGGCATTCGCCGTCACCGCGCCACGCACCTGGCTGATCCCTGATTCCAGCCGCACCTTGCACGCCGTGCCGGCGCTGTCGCACGCGCTTCCGGTGAACACGTTCTGCCCCGCCCCGCTGGCCGTCCACGAGAACCCGTTCTGTATCAACGCCTGCTTGGACGCCGCACCGAACGGCGCGGAAGCCGGGTCGGCGATCGCGATCCGGTGCCCGCTCGTCGCAAGCCAGCTCACCACGCCCGACATCGTCGTGGGCGCGCCGCCGGCGATCGACGACGCATCACACCGCGGCGACTGCGGCTTGCCGTTGCCGCTGCCATTGGCGTCCGCGCCGAACGCCAGCGGCGGGGTCCCGGCGTTGGACGGGTCATCACCGTGAGTCGAGCCCGCCCAGCTGCCGCTACAGCTGTAGATCGCCAGGTGCCCGATGGCCACAGGATGTTTGCTCGAGATCGCGCCGTTGCACTCGACGCTCCCGCTCGCCGTACACGTCCCACCATCCGCGGTCGGGATGACCGCGTCCACGTTGGCTTCGTCCGCCGACAGGAACGCGTCAATGTGCAACGGCCCGTTGACGCAGTTGTTCGACGAAGACGGATCGCACGTGGTGTAGGGGCCGGCGCTCTTCAGCTGCTGACGCAGGCTTCCCGACGTGATCCCCCGCATCGTCGACGTATCGATGGCCGGCTTGTTCCAGAACCCGCCGATCTGCGATGCGCCATTCGCGGTGAACGCGGTGAACGACCCGAGCGACTCGATCGTGCCTTTCATGTCCTTCGTCGCGGGATACATGTTGTTCGCGATCCCGACCTGCGAGTCCGTCGTGGCGAGTGCTGCGGGTGCCGCGGCGGCGATCAGCGCCGTCGCGAGGGCGCCCATCGTGAACGCGTTCCGTATCCGGCGCATCGCGGTGAAGCCGGAGTTCGGGGCGCTCCGAACCCGTCTGGACCTTCGTTGCATCTGCTACTCCTCGTCGATCCGGTTGGCGGCGGCCGCCGCACGGACACCCTGCTGGTGGGACCAGGAAATGTCCGAGAACTCCTGGGCATCTGCCAGGTTTTCGGCATGGCAGTGCCGCACATGCCTAGATGGTGCTCACTCGGGAACCCAGTAGTCAATGATTGACAACCGCGCCCGCTGTGCATGTAATGCACGTATCCAGCCTGCAACGGGCCGGCGGACGAGTGTGCCGTCGGCCCGCTGCAGGACGCACGAGAGGGGCTGGCGGCACGATGGGCAGAGGCGTGTAATGGCACGGTTGAGCAGACGGTCGCGCTCGCGCGCGATCAGGCGGGGTGTGCTGGTTCTCGCGGTGGTTGCGGCGGCGCTGGTCGTCGTGGCGCTTGCGCGCGGTGGGTCGGACGCGGCCGCCCCAGCCCAGAAGCACGACCCCGAGTGGTGCACGCCGGGCACCCAGCGCAGCGCGCTCTGCCCGCACAGCAAGGTGTTTGACGCAAAGGAATACGCCACCCACGGCAACGCCTTCGAATGCATCAATTTCGCCAGTCAGGCGGATGCCCAGGCGGTGCTGCGGGACAACCCCAGCGATCCGAACCACCTTGACGACGGAGGCGGCGTCGCGTGCCGTGGATTGCCGGAACCGCGCGACACCAAACCGGTTGCCGGCATCGCACAGCACTTCAGGTGCGGTCCTGGCGACACCCGCAGCGCGCTCTGCCCACAACCGAAGCGGTCCTTCGACCCTCGTTACTTCCTGCGCTACGGCAATGACGCCTACGACTGCCCGGACTTCGCCAGCCAGGCGGACGCGCAGGCCGTCCTGCGCTTCGAGCCGGTCGACCCGAATCACCTTGACGACGACGGGAACGGCATCGCGTGCCCGGACCTGCCGGGACCAAAAGACGTCAAGCCCGTGCGACGGGCAACACTGTGACGCGGCAAGGGCTCGCGCGTGCGCTCGGGCTGAACGTGACCCATCGATTGAAGGAAGCCCCGACTGCCATGACATCGGACCATCACCCGCTCTCATTGCGCGCCAGACGCCAGGACGGCTTCACGCTCATCGAGTTGCTCGTGGTCATCGTGATCCTTGGCGTCGTTGCCGCGATCGTGGTGTTCTCCGTCAGGGGCATCGGCGACAAGGGCCGGAAGAACGCGATCGCCGCGGACGCGGCTACGCTGCGAACGGCGGAAGAGTCCTACTGCGCGCGGCACGGACACTACGGGACAGCCGATGATCTGAAAGCTGACGGGCTGCTGTCCGGCGAACCGGTCTACAACGTGGTGGTGGTCGGCGAGGAGAACAAGTGCGGTCGAGGCGAGAAGTCGTCGTTCACGCTGCATGACACATCCACACCGACGGAGCGCGGAGCGGACGCAATCCAGGTGGGCGCGAATCCGGCCGACCTCGCGGTCGATGAGAAGGCCAATCGCGTGTACGTCGTGGCCGGTGGTAGCAACGACGTGACCGTGATCGACGGCAAGACCGACGCCCCGATCGGTCCTCCGATCGACATTTCCAGTGCTGTGTCGAGCCCGACCCGCATCGCGGTCAACCCCGGCACGGGGCAGGTCTACGTCGGGGGCACGGGCGGCGTCGCGATCATCGACACGACCAACGCCAATCACGTGACCCACGTCAGCGGCTTTACGACGACCGTCACCGGCCTGGCCGTCTCTCCCGAGAACGGCGACGTCTACGTCGGCGGCGGTACTGCAAGCACCTCCGCGGTCGCCCACATCGCGGCCGGCAGCTCGTCGGCGACGCCGATCCCACTGCCCGCTGCGGGAGTCGTGGGCGCAAGCAGCGGGATGGACTTTTCCTTTGACACCGTGCACCACGCGGTGTACCTCGCAAAGGCGGGTGTCGGCAGCGGTACGAGCCTCGCTGCCGGCATCGGCCTCTTCGCCATCTCGGCGCAGACCCACGACGCCGCCACAGTCGTAGCGCAGTTCCCGACGAAGACATCCTGCGGCACCAACGCCGGGAACGTCCTTGTCGCAAACACCGCTCGTGGCAGCACCGCTGTCGATCCGGGCCGCAACCTGGTCTACCTCCTTGCCAAGAGGTGCGTTCCGAACCCGGCGGATCCCTCGGGTCCGTGGAAAGCCGTCGCGACGACGATCGCCATCAACCCCGGCGACGGCAGCTCCACAGCGATCAACGACCTGGTGGGAACGCCCTACGGTCCCAATTCCGCGGTTTACGACTCCGCGGCAGGGTCGGTCTACGTCTACTTGGACGGTGGAGCGAACTGCGGCGGTTCTGGTGGACGCATCGACCGCATCGTCGGGACGACGGTCACGGGGCAGGCATCAGTCTGCGGAGTGTCAACTGCCCCCGGGAACCAAGCGCACAAGGTCGCCGTGCTGAGAAACTTCAACAGGATCTTCGTCGCACAACAAAATGTCGGCGGTGCGCCGGGCGGCCTCGCGGTGGCCGACGGCAGCACCCTGCTACCGCAAGCTCCGCTTGGCACACCTCGTCAGTTCGGCGCGTTGGCCACGAACAACACTACGGGGAAGACGTATGCGGTCGATCCGGTGAACGGAACGGTCGCGGTGTTTCGGACAGGATCGGCCTGAGGCAATGCCAGACCAGCCACGCAACTTCCACAAGGGCCCGGATCACCGGCTACGACCGGGTCGTCTCACCTCCATCGCGGCGGTCGGTGTGATCGCGGCGATCACGCTGACCGCTTGCGGCGGCAATGGACCCCCGCAGCATGCGTTCGACGTCGCTCCCTATGTGCACAAGGGGCATGTAGTCGACTGCGACGCGTTCAAGACCCAGGCCGACGCGCAAGCGGTGCTGCGAGCGGACGCACTCGACCCGAACGGGCTCGACCGGGACGGCGACGGCATCGCGTGCCCGAACCTCCCCGAGCCGACGGACGAGAAGCCGGTCCACCGCGACTTCATGACCGACAAGGACGGCGCGCCGATCATCGAGCCGATCAAGCCGACGCCGACGTAGCAACGGTGGAAGCGTCATGCCCGGCACGGATGGCTTTCCAACGCGCATGGCCGGTCATGGCGCATCTCCCTCCTGCCCACGGGAGGGATGATGACGGACATGGCAGCTGCAGTTCTTGATCGGTAGGGCATCGTGGTGGGTCAGGTCGTTGCGGTGGCGGTGATGTTGTTCCGCACTGGCAGACGTGCCCGACGTCCTGCCCACGGACGGGGACCGTATACGCCTCGTCAACCGGCTCGCGGACCGCAACCACTCCAGGGAGAGCGAAGCCGTCGGCGCAGGCGGTCGAACTCGGCGGTGAATCCGCACCGGGCCGCGACGGCCGTAGTTGTTCGCCGGGCACGCCGTCCGGCCGGGCCAGGATGACGTCCATGGCTTCGGCCGTGAGCCCCAGGTCGGCGAGGATGCCCAGATCTCCAGCCGGGTGTGCGCCGGTTGAAGAACCCGAACACCGCCTCCGAGGCCCGATGTCGCGGACCGCGGCGACCGCCTCGCCGAGCCCGGTGCGGTCCAGGCGGGTGCTCTGCCAGGCGCCACCCCGACGTTCGACGGTGATCGCGTATCGATGATTCTTGTGTTGTGCCACGGCCCCAGAAGTGCCCCGTCGGCTCACCCGGTAGCCGCATGTGGCCCCGGCAAGGTCCGCACGGACCAATGAGCGGTCATACGAGGTCGAGCAGTTCCGTGTGGACAGCGGCGTGGCCACGGCGTTCGTCGACGAGGTGGATCTGAAGGATCCAGTGGGCCCTCCACCCCTTCTCCAGCGTCCGGCGCAGGGGCCGGTCGTTGTCCGGACCGATGAAGGCCTCCGGCCGTGTCGCCTGCGCATGCGTGGCGGGCGCGATGCCGGTCAGCCGACCGCAATGCCAGGCGCCCAGACTCAGGTCGGCCTTGGCCGCCAGGCTGCGGACCTGCGCGTAGAGCGCGCGACCGGTGATGGAATCGTCGGCCCGAAAGGCATCCCGGGCGCCGGTGGCCACGACGGCCAGGTCGTGCACGAGGCGCCGGCGCACGAGACCGTCACCGAGGGCCACGGTCCGGGCGAACCCCGTCTCGTACGGGGCCAACAGCGACTCGAAGTCCAGCACGACCAGGTCCTGCGCGCCGATGACCCGGACCGGCCATTGCACGCCCACCACGGTGTTCGGCCCCGACCGCACGAACCGACGGCCGACCAGGCCTGCCCGTACGCCGAACACCTCCCGGGCGATCAGGGCGATCCGGTTGTCGACCTCCTCCTCGCTGCGCCCGGGCTTGATCACCTGCGTGGAGATCACGTGCGCGAACAGGCGCTGCGCCATGCGCTGGCCCTCCAGCAGGTGCAGGGCCCGCAGCCGTATGTCCATCCGATCCAACGTCGTCATCGTGCGTCCTTGCTGTCAGCCCATACCCGCGTCGCCGTTTGCTGCCGGGCCCGCCGGCGCCCGGGCTGCCACCCGCACCAGCCGTGGCGCGCCGGAGCGGGCCCGAAGCGGGGTGGTGTCGACCGGAGCGAAAGGGAGGAGCCCTGACCACGTAGCCGAACCTAACAGCGTGCGCCTGCGCGGCATCACCGGTTGATCATCCAGCGCTCGGCCGATACCGGCCGCCTCCGTTGGTTCGCCGTACGAGTGACAGCGGGCGCCTCAACAACTGCCAGGCGTCCGGGTTCCCGTCCCGGGGTGCCTTCGGGCGCGTGTGCCGCGCGGCCGTGGGGTCGGGCCACCGGCACGGACGCCGCCAAGCGGGAGAGCTCGGCCGCGACGGCGTCCGCGGCTGCGGCGACCGTCACGTGCGCGACACCGGCCAGGCCCGGGTGGGTCCCGATGCGAACCGCGTGCCGGGCGTTGCGCGGCATGTCCAGGTCGTTGACGTAGTTGCCGAAGGCGTCGTACCGGCCGACCCTCAGATCGGTGAGGGCTTCCCACTTTGTCGTGGTGCCGGGGGCGAAGTCGATGATCGCCTCGTCGAGTTGGACGCACGGGCGAGGGACTCACTCCTTGCGAGGAGACAGTACGACCTGCGTCATGCCACGGTTTCCCTGTGGTTGAACTCTGGTGTCCCCGCCGCTGAGGTGGCCGAGACGGCGGGCCACAGCGTGGCGATCCTGATGGACACGTACTGCAAGCGCATCCACGGCCGGCGGGAGCAGATGGTGCAGCGCATCATCGATGCCTCGGCAAGAACGTCGTAACGACCGGCCCGCGGAGCGTCGCACGACGCCACGCGGGCCGGTCGACGATTGGTGAAACCGCAGGTCAGTCCAGCTTGCGGAACAGCCCCTCCTGTACCACGGACACGATCAGCTGCCCTTCGAGGTTGTAGATGCGGCCCCGGGCCAGACCCCGCCCACCCACTGCGATCGGCGACTCCTGGTCGTACAGGAACCACTCGTCCGCGCGGAACGGCCGGTGGAACCACATGGCGTGGTCCAGCGAGGCCAGGTCGAAGTTCCGCGGACCCCACAGGGGTTCGACCGGGATCCGGACGGCGTCCAGGAGGGTCATGTCACTGGCGTACGTCAGCGCGCAGGTGTGCACCAGCGGGTCGTCCCCGAGCGGGCCGACCGCGCGCATCCACACCGCGCTGCGCGGTTCGGCGCCCCGGATCTCCTCGGCGTTCCAGCGCAGCCGGTCGACGTAACGGATGTCGAAGGGCTGGCGGCGCGCCATCCGCTCCAACTGCTCCGGCAGTGCGCCCAGGTGCTTGCGGATCTCCTCGGTCACCGTCGGCAGGGACTCCGGGTCCGGAATCTCGCGGGCCGGCGGCAGCTGGTGCTCGAACGGTCCTTCCTCAGGCTTGTGAAAGGAGGCGGTCAGATTGAAGATCGTGCGCCCCTGCTGCACGGCGGTCACCCGGCGTGTCGTGAACGACCGGCCGTCGCGGACCCGCTCGACCTGGTACACGATGGGCACACCCGGCCGGCCCGGGCGCAGGAAGTACGCGTGCAGCGAGTGCACGGGGCGTTCACCGTCGGTGGTGCGTCCGGCGGCCACCAGGGCCTGGCCGGCCACCTGGCCACCGAAGACCCGCTGCAGGGACTCCTGCGGACTGCGGCCGCGGAAGATGTTGACCTCGATCTGCTCCAGGTCGAGAAGGTCGACCAGTCTCTCGGCCGGGTTCGTCATGGGTGGGATTCTCCTGTGTTCACAGCTGGCCGACTTCGGTGACGCGCACGACCGCACGGCCCTCGGCGTCGGAGGCCGTCAGGTCGACCTCCGCGCTGATGCCCCAGTCGTGGTCACCGCTCGGGTCGTCGAAGATCTGGCGGACCCGCCACAGACCGTTCTCCGGCTCCTCCTTGATCACCAGCAGCTTGGGGCCGCGGGCGTCGGGACCGGTGCCGAGATCGTCGTACTCGTCCCAGTACTTGTCCATCGCCTCGCCCCACGCCTCGGCGTCCCAGCCGGACTCGGCGTCCAGCTGGCCGAGTTCGTCGACCTGGTCGAGGGCGGCCAGCTCCACGCGGCGGAACAGGGCGTTGCGGACCAGCACCCGGAAGGCGCGGGCGTTGGTGGTGACGGGCTTGACCTCGTCGGCCTTCTCCCGGGCCTCCTCGGCGGTCATCTCCTCCGGGTTGGCCAGCTGCTCCCACTCGTCCAGCAGGCTGGAGTCCACCTGGCGCACCATCTCGCCGAGCCACTCGATCAGGTCCTGGAGGTCCTCGGACTTCAGGTCGTCCGGGATGGTGTGGTCGAGGGTCTTGTAGGCGCTGGCCAGGTAGCGCAGCACGATGCCCTCGGTGCGGGCCAGCTCGTAGAAGGACACCAGCTCCGTGAAGGACATCGCCCGTTCGTACATGTCCCGGATGACGGACTTGGGCGACAGCGGGTGGTCGCCGACCCACGGGTGGCTCTTGCGGTAGGTGTCGTACGCGTGGAAGAGCAGCTCTTCCAGCGGCTTCGGGTACGTGACGTCCTGCAGGCGCTCCATGCGCTCCTCGTACTCGACGCCGTCCGCCTTCATGGCGGCGACGGCCTCGCCGCGCGCCTTGTTCTGCTGGGCGACGAGGATCTGCCGCGGGTCGTCCAGGGTGGACTCGACCACGGACACCATGTCGAGGGCGTAGGACGGCGACTCGGGGTCGAGCAGTTCGAACGAGGCGAGCGCAAAGGTGGACAACGGCTGGTTGAGCGCGAAGTCCTGCTGGAGGTCGACCGTCAGCCGGACGATGCGGCCCTCGGCGTCCGGCTGGTCGAGCTTCTCCACGATCCCGCCGTCCAGCAGGGAACGGTAGATCGCGATCGCCCGGCGGATGTGCCTGAGCTGCTGCCTGCGCGGCTCGTGGTTGTCCTCCAGGAGGTGGCGCATCGCCTCGAAGGCGTTGCCGGGGCGGGCGATCACCGACAGCAGCATCGTGTGCGTCACCCGGAACCGTGAGGTCAGCGGCTCGGGTTCGGAGGAGATCAGCTTCTCGAAGGTGTTCTCCGTCCAGCCGACGAAGCCCTCGGGCGCCTTCTTGCGCACCACCTTGCGGCGCTTCTTCGGATCGTCACCCGCCTTCGCGAGGGCCTTCTCGTTCTCGATGACGTGCTCGGGCGCCTGCGCGACGACCAGGCCCGCCGTGTCGAAGCCGGCCCGGCCGGCCCGGCCCGCGATCTGGTGGAACTCACGGGCCCGCAGCGTGCGCACCCGGCTGCCGTCGTACTTGGTCAGCGCGGTGAACAGCACCGTCCGAATGGGCACGTTGACGCCCACGCCGAGCGTGTCCGTGCCGCAGATGACCTTCAGCAGACCGGCCTGGGCGAGCTTCTCCACCAGACGCCGGTACTTGGGCAGCATGCCGGCATGGTGCACACCGATGCCGTGGCGGACGTAACGGGAGAGGTTGCGGCCGAACTTGGTGGTGAAGCGGAAGTTGCCGATCAGCTCGGCGATCTGGTCCTTCTCCTCACGCGAGCACATGTTGATGCTCATCAGGGCCTGCGCCCGCTCCACGGCCTGTGCCTGCGTGAAGTGCACGATGTAGACGGGGGCCTGCCTGCTCGTGAGCAGGTCGGTGAGCGTCTCGGTGAGCGGGGTGAGCTGGTACTCGTAGGAGAGGGGCACGGGTCGGGTCGCCGAGCGGACCACCGACGTGGGACGGCCGGTACGGCGGTTGAGGTCCTTCTCGAAGAAGGACACGTCTCCCAAAGTGGCCGACATCAGGATGAACTGCGCCTGCGGGAGTTCCAGCAGCGGGATCTGCCAGGCCCAGCCGCGGTCGCCCTCCGCATAGAAGTGGAACTCGTCCATGACGACCTGGCCGACGTCCGCGTTCTTGCCGTCGCGCAGCGCGATCGAGGCCAGCACCTCGGCGGTGCAGCAGATCACGGGCGCGTCGGCGTTGACGGAGGCGTCGCCGGTGAGCATGCCGACGTTCTCGGTGCCGAAGAGCTTGCACAGCTCGAAGAACTTCTCCGACACCAGCGCCTTGATCGGTGCCGTGTAGAACGTGACCTCGTCCCGGGCCAGCGCGGCGAAGTGCGCACCCGCGGCGATCATGCTCTTGCCGGAGCCGGTGGGCGTCGAGACGATCACGTTCGCCCCGGAGACCACCTCGATCAGCGCCTCCTCCTGGTGGGGGTAGAGGGTGAGGCCGCGCTCCTGCGCCCACGACTCGAAGGCTTCGTACAGGGCGTCGGGGTCGGCGGTCGGCGGCAGCTGATCGATGAGGGTCACGCCCCCATCTTGCCTGGCCTCGTCCCCAAGGGGGGAATCGGCTGTGGGTACGAAGATCATGGCGGCTACGCTGTGTCGCCGACGGCGCGTCAGTGCACCAGGTCAACTGGACAGCGGCACACGAGGAATGGGGCGGAAAGCGGCCATGATGGGACCAGCACACTCACTGTCGGGGGCTGCGGCCTGGCTCGGCGTCGGAGCGGCCGCGGCCGCGGCCGGACACCCGATGCCCTGGCCGGTCCTGCTCGTCGGGGCCCTGATCTGCGCGGGTGCCGCGCTCGCCCCGGACCTCGACCACAAGGCCGCCACCATCTCGAGGGCGTTCGGACCCCTCTCACGGTGGGTCTGCGAGATCGTCGACAAGCTGTCGTACGCCGTCTACAAGGCCACCAGGAAGAAGGGCGACGCACGCCGCACGGGTGGCCACCGCACGCTCACGCACACCTGGCTGTGGGCGGTCCTCATCGGTGCGGGCAGCTCCGCGGTGGCGATCACCGGCGGCCGCTGGGCGGTGCTGGCGATCCTTTTCGTGCACATGGTGCTGGCGATCGAGGGCCTGTTGTGGCGGGCGGCGCGTGGCTCCAGCAGCGACATCCTGGTCTGGCTGCTCGCCGCGACCAGCGCGTGGATCCTCGCTCAGATACTGGACAAGCCGGGCAACGGCTCCGACTGGCTGTTCACCGCGCCCGGGCAGGAGTACCTGTGGCTGGGGCTGCCGATCGTGCTGGGCGCGCTGGTGCACGACATCGGGGACGCGCTGACCGTCTCCGGATGCCCGATCCTGTGGCCCATCCCGGTGGGCCGCAAGCGCTGGTACCCGCTGGGCCCGCCGAAGGCGATCCGGTTCCGGGCGGGCAGCTGGGTCGAGCTGAAGGTGCTCATGCCCGTGTTCATGCTGCTCGGGGGAGTGGGCTGCGCAGCCGCCCTCAACGTGATCTGAGGCACCGCCCCCGCTCAGGGCTCCAGCGCCTGGCTCCGCCCGACTGCGCGGGTGCTGGAGTCAGGCGCCCTCGCTCAGGGCTCCAGCGCCCGGTTCCGCCCGACTGCGCGGGTGCTGGAGTCAGGCGCCCTCGCCAGGGTCCTCTCCTCCGTACCGGCGCTCGAAGCGGGCGACGCGGCCCTCGGTGTCGACCGTGCGGGCCCTGCCCGTGTAGAAGGGGTGGCTCTCGGAGGAGATCTCCACGTCGATCACCGGATAGGTCCGGCCGTCGTCCCACTCGATGGTCTGCTCGCTGCTCGCGGTGGACCGGGTGAGGAAGGCGTATCCGGCGGTGCGGTCGCGGAAGACCACGGGGTGGTAGTCGGGCTGCTTGTCCTGCTGCATGGCGGCTCCTCGCGCGGGGCGGTCGGGCAGGGGGCCTCCGGATCAGCCGGAGAGGGAGTCCTCGTCGACGATGTGCATGGCGGCCTCCTCGGCGGACGCGGCGGCGCCGTCGATACCGACGTCCGTGGCGACGAGGGCGCTCTCCTCGTCCTCGTGCGCGCCTTCGTCGGGTGCGACCAGACGGCCGGAGCGGAAATGGCCGACCTCGTTGTCCAGGAGTTCTCCGTCGGTGCCGTCGCAGTCGCCGATGCCGTCGCTGTCGGGCGCCAGGGCATCGGGCAGCTCCTCGGCGAGCCGCTGGTCGAGCGTCTCCCCGGTGAGGCGTTCACTCGCCGTCACTCCGGAGCGCTCCACCGCCCACGGCCGCTCGGGAGGGGACCAGCCGCGGTCGAGAGGGTCGTCGACACCGTCGAAGTCCAGCGTGTCCTCTACGTCGAGCACGCCCGAGTCCTCCCGGACCTCCGAGGCGTCGGGCTGGTAGACGTCGTCCCCCCATCCGTCGGCGCTGTCCACGGGGTACCTCCAGGTGGTGAGGACGGCCTCATGCCCCCGCGAGGGGCAGTGCGCCGTCGGCACGCTCGGCACGGGTTTCACACGGCGGGAACCGACGGGTTCCCCGGCGCTACCCGAACCGGTGCCGTTATCCAGCCTTCCACCCCTGTTCGGCACCGCGCAACGGCACGGGGCCAGGCTTCGGGCCCGGCAAGGCCACTCGGGCCTGCCCGGAGCCCCGCAACGAGGCCTGAGCGCCTCCTCCGACCGGGTGGGCCCGCGGGTCCCGCCGAGTGCCCGAGGCCGCCGCAGGGCAGACCCGGCGGCCCCTGTACCAGCCTGCTCCCGGCCCCGGTCCTCGACCCGTCCCCGGCCCGGCCCCGCTGCTCGACCTGTCCCCGTCCTCGACCTGTCCCTGCTCACGGCCCTGGCCTGCCCCCGCCCCCGGCCTGCCCCCGTCCCCGTCCTCGGCCCGGCCCTGTCCCCCGGCCCCGTCCTCGGCCCGGCCCTGTCCCCCGGCCCCGTCCTGTCTCCCTCCCCGCCTCGGACTGGGCCCCTGCTTCCGGCCTGGCCTCAGCCGACCCCTCGTCCTTCCCCAGCCCTCATCCGTGCCACGACCGCCACAGTGCCGCGTACGCCCCCTCCGCCGCGACCAGCTCGTCATGGCTGCCCAGCTCGCTGATGCGGCCGTCCTCCACGACGGCGATCACGTCGGCGTCATGGGCGGTGTGCAGACGGTGGGCGATGGCGACCACGGTGCGGCCGTGGAGGACGCGGGCCAGAGAGCGTTCCAGGTGGCGGGCGGCGCGCGGGTCGAGGAGGGAGGTCGCCTCGTCCAGGACCAGCGTGTGCGGGTCGGCCAGCACCAGCCGGGCCAGCGCGATCTGCTGGGCCTGCGCCGGCGTCAGTGCCACCCCGCCCGAGCCGACCTCGGTGTCCAGACCGTCGTCCAGCGCCCGTGCCCAGCCGTCCGCGTCGACCGCGCCGAGCGCCGCCCACAGTGCGCCGTCGCCGGCGTCGGTGCGCGCCAGCAGGAGGTTGTCGCGCAGGGAGCCGACGAAGACGTGGTGTTCCTGGTTGACCAGGGCGACGTGCGAGCGGACGCGTTCCGCCGGCATCCGGGACAGTTCCGCGCCGCCCAGGGTGATGCGGCCGTCCCGGGGCGCGTAGATCCCGGCGAGCAGCCTGCCCAGCGTGGACTTGCCGGCGCCGGAAGGGCCGACGAGGGCCATACGGGTGCCCGGGGCCACCTGCAGGGAGACGGTGCGCAGCACGTCGACGCCCTCGCGGTAGCCGAAGTGCACCCGGTCGGCGTGGACGTCCCGTCCGCCGGGAGTCAGCGAGGTGTCCCCGGCGTCCGGCTCGATGTCCCGCACGCCGACCAGCCGGGCCAGCGACACCTGGGCGACCTGCACCTCGTCGTACCAGCGCAGGATCAGGTTCACCGGGTCCACGAGCATCTGCGCGATGAGGGCACCCGTGGTCAGCCGGCCCACGTCGATCCAGCCCTGCAGCACGAAGGCGCCGCCCACCATCAGGACCGAGCCGAGCACGATGACGTGGACGGTGTTGATGACCGGGAAGAGCACGGACCGCAGCCAGAGGGTGTACCGCTCCCATGCGGTCCACTCCTTGATCCGCTGCTCGGACAGGGCGATGCGCCGGTCGCCGAGGCGGTGTGCCTCGACGGTGTGGCCCGCGTCCACGGTCTCGGCGAGCGCGGCGGCGACGGCGGCGTACCCGGCGGCCTCGGAGCGGTAGCCGGAAGGCGCCCGTCTGAAGTACCAGCGGCACCCCGCCACCAGCACGGGTGCCGCGAGCAGGGCGGCGGCCGCCAGCGGCGGTGCCGTCACGACGAGCCCGCCGAGCAGCAGCAGCGCCCACACGACACCGATCGCCAGCTGCGGTACGGCCTCCCGCATCGCGTTGGCGAGGCGGTCGATGTCGGTGGTGATGCGGGAGAGCAGGTCGCCCGTGCCCGCCCGCTCCAGCACGCCCGGCGGCAGTCCCACCGAGCGGACGAGGAAGTCCTCGCGCAGGTCGGCCAGCATCCGCTCGCCGAGCATCGCACCGCGCAGCCGCACCTGCCGGACGAACACGGCCTGCACGAGCAGTGCGAGGACGAAGAGCGTGGCGGTCAGCCCCAGGTGAAGATCCCGAGACCGGTCCGTCACGCGTTCGACGAGGTCGCCGAGCAGGTACGGGCCCACCATCGAGGCGACCACGGCCACCGTGTTGACGGTGATGAGGAGCAGAAAGGCCCGGCGGTGCCGGCGGAACAGCTCGGTCACGTAGGCGCGCACGGTCGCGGCCGCGCCGACGGGCAGGGTGGAGGCGGTCGTCGGGGCCGCCGGGTCGTAGGCCGGCGGCGCAACGCCGATCATGCGCTCTCCTCGATCTCTTCCAGCTCTTCGAGAGCGCCCAGCAGGGCGCTCCCGTCGGCCGCGCTTTCGTTCCCGGGGCGGGCCGGGGCCGGCTCGTCCTCGGTCTCCCGGGTCACCACGGCCCGGTACCGCGGCTCGGTATCGATCAGTTCGCGGTGCACGCCGACCGCGGCCACTTCGCCCTCATGGACCAGGGCGACCCGGTCCGAGTGGTCCAGCAGCAGCGGTGACGAGGTGAACACCACCGTCGTCCGGCCCGAGCGCAGCCGGCGCAGCCCGTCCGCGATCCGGGCCTCGGTGTGCGAGTCGACCGCGGAGGTGGGCTCGTCCAGAACCAGCACCTCCGGGTCGGTGATGAGGGAGCGGGCCAGTGCGAGCCGCTGCCGCTGGCCGCCCGACAGGGAGCGGCCGCGCTCGGTGATGCGGGCGTCCAGCGGATCGGCGCTGTCCAGCGACCCCTGCACCAGTGCCTCCAGGACGTCTCCGCACTGCGCGGCTGCCAGCGCGTCCTCGGCCCGGACGGCGCCGGAGGAGGGCACGTCCAGCAGCTCACGCAGCGAGCCGGACAGCAGTACCGGGTCCTTGTCCTGGACGAGGACGGCGGTGCGGGCGCTGCCGAGGGGCAGCTCGTCGAGCGGTACCCCGCCGAGCAGCACCGAGGGGCCCGGCTCGGCGGGGTGGCCGCCCAGCCGTTCCGCCAGCCGCCCCGCGGCGTCCGGGTCGCCGCACACCACGGCGGTGAGCCGGCCGGCGGGCGCGAGCAGACCGGTGGCCGGGTCGTACAGGTCGCCGCCCGGCACCTGGGCCTCGCGTGTCCCGTCGATGTCCGTGGTCCGCTGCAGCGACAGGACGCGTGCCGCGCGTTTGGCCGAGGGGCGCGAGAAGGAGTACGCCATGGCGATCTCCTCGAAGTGCCGCAGCGGGTAGTTGAGGACCATGACGGCGCTGTAGACGGTGACGAGTTCGCCGACCGTGATCCGGCCCTGGCGGGCGAGGTGGACGCCGTGCCAGACGACCGTGATCAGCAGCAGTCCGGGCAGCAGCACCTGGATCGCGGAGATCAGCGACCACATCCGGGCGCTGCGCACGGCGGCCCGCCGTACCTCCTGAGAGGCGCGGCGGTAGCGGTCGAGGAACAACTCCTCGCCGCCGATGCCGCGCAGCACCCGAAGCCCGGCGACGGTGTCCGAGGCGAGCTCGGTGGCCCGGCCCGCCTTCTCGCGCTGGATGTCGGCCCGGCGCGTGGCCCGGGGCAGCAGGGGCAGCACCGCGAGCGCCACGACCGGCACGCCCACGGCGACGACCACGCCCAGAGCGGGCTGGTAGACGAGCAGGCCGATGCAGACCACGACGACGGTCAGCGCGGCGGCGGTGAACCGGGAGACGGCCTCGACGAACCAGCCGATCTTCTCCACGTCCCCGGTGGAGACGGCCACCACTTCGCCGGCCGCGACCCGCCGGGTCAGCGCGGAACCCAGCTGGGCCGCCTTGCGTGCGAGCAACTGCTGGACACGGGCGGCGGCGGTGATCCAGTTGGTGACGGCTGTCCGGTGCAGGAAGGTGTCGCCGACGGCGATCCCCGTACCGCACAACGCCATCAGACCGCCCGTCAGGGCGAGCCGGGTGCCGGAGCGGTCGATGACCGCCTGGACGGCGAGACCGACGCAGAAGGGCAGCGCGGAGACCGAGACGAAGTGCAGCAGGCCCCAGGCCAGCGACTTGAGCTGGTCGCCCACCTGGTTGCGCCAGAGCCACCACAGGAAGCGAGGCCCCGAGCGTGCGTCCGGTACACCGGGGTCGGGATACGGAAGGTCTTGGATCTGCATGACGTCCCAGTGGCTCGTGTCAGGGAGGGGAGGGGATAGGCGGAGGGAGGGAGAAGCGGAGAGGGCGAAGAGGGAGAAGAGGGAGAAGAGGAGAGTGGGGAGCGGAGCGGACAGCAGGGGTGGGCAGGGGCAGCGGCCGTGTCGGGGTGGAGGGGAGCGGTAACAGGCCGTGAAAGGGTCGCGTCGCGCAGTGCCGAATTTCAAACGGTTTTTCCCGGCGGTGCGCACAATCCGTCAGGTTCCGGCCAGGTCCGGTCGCCGGCCGGGACGGACGCACCATGGGCCTGACGCCCGATGCGGCGAGTGTCCCCAAGTGCGCACCACGACCCGGAACGTGATGCCACGATGGGCGCGTGCAGATCGACGGCGTGCGGCGCGCGGCGGCCGTGGTGGCGGCTTCAGGAACCCTCCTTGCGACGCTCTGCGCGTGCGGCGCCCATGTGCACCGCGCCGACGGTGCGCAGGGTCCCGCAGGCCGGGCCGCGCACACCCCCTCCGGGGCGGCCGTCCGCACGGTCGACCCGACCCGGATCCCCGGCGTCGGTGACCGTCTGTACCGGCGGATTCCCGCCGACTCGGGCCAGGTCGTGGCCGTGTACGGCGAGGGCAGGGACTCGGCCGACTCCACGGTCGTGCTGTACACACGGCACGGCGCCGACTGGCATCGGGTGGCCGGCTGGGCCGCCCACAACGGCCGCCACGGCTGGACGACCGGCCACCGCGCGGGCGACGGCCGCAGCCCGGTGGGCGTGTTCACCCTCTCCGACGCGGGCGGGGTGCTCCCGGACCCGGGCACCAGGCTGCCGTACGACCACGACGAGGGTGCCTACGCGCCCCCGGCGGGGTGGGACGAGGCGCACCAGCACGACTTCGACTACGTTCTCGCCATCGACTACAACCGGGTCAAGGGCACCCCGCCGCGCGACGCCACCCGTCCCGAGGGCGCGGACAAAGGTGGTGGCATCTGGCTGCACCTGGACCACGGCAGCGGCACCTCGGCCTGCATCGGCGTCTCCCAGAAGGTCATGAAGTACCTGCTGCGCACGCTCGACCCCGCCCGGCATCCGGTGATGGTCATGGGCGACCGGCGGGAACTGCACGCCTGACGGATTGGCCGATCCGTCCGGGGCCGCATTGCGGGGCGGGCCGGTCTCCCCGTAGAACACCGGCCATGAGAAGACGGTTAGTCATGTCCATGCTCGGCGGGGCGGCCCTCCTGGCGAGCACGTTCTTCGGCACCGGGGCCGCTGACGCTCAGGCTGCTGCCCGGACGGCCGACGTTCCGGTCGAGTTCGGCACCGACTGGCACGACCCGGTGACCGCCGCCCCGCCCGTCGACCGGCCGCGCACCAGGTCCTGCCGGGTCACCCTCGCCGAGGCCCGGTTCCGTGACTTCACTCCCTACCGGGGTGCGTACACACCGCCGAAGGGCTGCGGCGACCGCTGGAGCAAGGTCGTCCTGCGCCTCGACGGCAAGGTGAAGGGCCGTCAGTACGACCGCCTCGGCTATCTGCACGTGGGCGGAGTCGAGATCCTGCGCACCTCGACGCCCGAGCCGTCTCCGGACGGCATCGAGTGGCACGTGGAGAAGGACGTCACCCGCTACAGCGACACCTTCCGCGGCCCGCGGGACGTCGAGATGCTCATCGGGAACGTCGTGGACGACACCTACACCGGCGTCATCGACGTCAAGGTGACGCTCACCTTCTACGCGGGCCGCCCCAAGGCCCCCGCGCCCGACCGCGTCCTCACCCTCGCCGACTCGCCCGACGGTGCGACCCTCACCGCACCGCGCAACAGCGAGCGCATCGTCGCCGAGGTCTACGCCACCGGATCCGGAGGCGGCTGCGAGGAGTTCTGGTACCTGACCGTGGCCGACCCGGCGTCGTACTCCTGCAAGGCGGACCACGGGCCCTACCGGGAGGTGCAGATCAAGGTCGACGGGCACCTGGCCGGCATCGCCGCGCCGTTCCCGAACGTCTGGACCGGCGGCTGGTCCAACCCCTTCCTCTGGTACGTCGTCCCAGGACCGCACGCCTTCGACGTCCGGCCCGTCGAGTACGACCTGACGCCGTTCGCCGGACTGTTCAACGACGGCCGCCCGCACCGCGTCGAGGTCTCCGTCGTCGGCGTGCCCGCAGGACAGACCGGCTGGAGCACCCCCGTGAACGTACTGGTCTGGCAGGACGCGCACCGCACCCATGTGCCCGGCGCGCTCACCGCGGACAGGGCGACCGCCATCGCCAACTCCTCGGCCTACACGCCCGGTACGGAGAACCGCGTCGACACCGAGGCCGGACACCGGCTCACCGTCTCCGGATACCTCGACACCTCGCACGGCCGGGTGACCACCACCGTCACCCGCACGCTCGCGAACAGCTCGACGCACCGCTGGACCGACGGCGAGAACATGGACGGACTCGACGCGACCTGGACGGACGACGAGACGGTCAGCGCGGACGGACGGGGCCCTGAGCGGACGACGCACACGCACCGGACGTACACGATGAACGGAGCCACGACGCTCGGCGCCGACAACCGGCTGCGCACCGTGCTGACCCTCGGCGACCGGGCCACGGCCGAGGAGCGGCAGGACGGCCGGCGCACCCTGTGGTCGCGGCTGGACGACGCGTACAGCGGCGATGCCGCGTACACGACCGATGTGCCGCGCGACCAGCGGCATGCGGTCGGCACCTCCGGCGAGCGCTACCGCCTCTACGGTCCGCACGGTTGCTACGACCGTTCGCTGGCCACGGTTCAGGGGGTGCTCACCGAGGACCGCAGCCGCTGCTGACGCCGACGGTGCGGAACGCGGCACGCGCGAGGTGATGTACCTGGCCGTCACGCGGGTGCCTGGGGCACGATCGCCTACCGCACGCGGCCCCCGCTCCGACCTTCCGGATGCTGTTGGCATCCGACCTTCCGGAGCGGGGGCCGCACCCGTTCGGCGGCGGTCGGTTGTCCCGCTGTCGAACGCGGTGCTCGGCGGTCTCGTCGCCGTTCAGCAGCGCTTGGCGGTCAGCAACGCTTGGCGGTCTCGCCGTCGATCAGCGTGTCCAGCAGCACCCCGAGCACCTGGCGCTCCTTCTCGGTCAGCGGGGCGAGGATCTCCTCGGCCGCCGAGTGGCGCGCGCCGCGCAGCTCGCGCAGGGTCGCGCGGCCTTCGTCCGTCAGCTCGATCCGGGTCACCCTGCGGTTCGCCGGATCCGGCACCCGGCGGACCTTGCCGCTCGTCTCCAGCCCGTCGACCAGCGTCGTCACCGCGCGCGGCACCACCTCCAGGCGCTCGGCGAGGTCGGCCATGCGCGGGGGCGAGCCGTAGTGCGCGAGGGTGCGCAGCAGCCGGGACTGGGCCGGGGTGACGCCCAGGTCGCGCCGGTCCATGTGGCGCTTCTGGATGCGGTGCACCCGGCGGGTGAGCCGCAGCAACTGCTCGGCGAGCAGGCCGTCGGGATCGGGGGTGGTCATGCGGGAACAATATCAGGATGCCGTTCATTGTGAGTATAGGTAACAATGAGCTATGATCCGTCAGTGATCGTCGGCCGCCTGTGCGCCGACGCCCGTTCAACTCCGTAGGAGCCCATGAATCCCGACCGTGAACTCACCTGGACACCACCTGCCGACGCCAGGGAACAGCCCCGGCAGGTGCGCCGCATCCTGAAACTCTTCCGCCCCTATCGCGGGCGGCTCGCGATCGTCGGCCTCCTCGTCGGGGCCGCCTCGCTGGTCTCGGTGGCGACGCCGTTCCTCCTGAAGGAGACTCTCGACGTCGCGATCCCGGACGGCCGCACCGGCCTGCTGAGCCTGCTCGCGCTCGGCATGATCCTCAGCGCCGTCCTCTCCAGCGTCTTCGGCGTGCTGCAGACGCTGATCTCGACGACCGTCGGCCAGCGCGTCATGCACGATCTGCGCACCGCCGTCTACGGCCGCCTGCAGCGCATGTCGCTCGCCTTCTTCACCCGCACCCGCACCGGCGAGGTGCAGTCCCGCATCGCCAACGACATCGGCGGCATGCAGGCCACGGTCACCTCCACCGCCACCTCCCTGGTCTCCAACGTGACCAGTGTCGTCGCCACGATCGTCGCGATGATCGCCCTGGACTGGCGCCTCACGATCGTCTCGCTCCTCCTGCTCCCCGTCTTCGTGTGGATCAGCCGCCGGGTCGGCAAAGAGCGCAGGAGGATCACCACCCAGCGGCAGAAGCAGATGGCCGCCATGGCCGCCACGGTCACCGAGTCGCTGTCCGTCAGCGGCATCCTGCTCGGCCGCACCATGGGCCGCTCCGACTCGCTCACGGCGTCCTTCGCGGACGAGTCCGAGCGGCTGGTCGACCTCGAAGTGAAGTCGAACATGGCCGGCCGCTGGCGGATGGCCGTGATCACGATCGTCATGGCCGCGATGCCCGCCGTCATCTACTGGACCGCGGGTCTCGCCCTCCAGTTCGGCGGCCCGCAGGCCTCGCTCGGCACCATCGTCGCCTTCGTCTCGCTGCAGCAGGGCCTGTTCCGCCCGGCCGTGAGCCTGCTGGCCACCGGCGTCCAGATCCAGACCTCGCTCGCGCTCTTCCAGCGCATCTTCGAGTACCTGGACCTGCCCATCGACATCACCGAGCGCGAGCAGCCGGTCCACCTCGACCAGATCAAGGGCGAAGTCCGCTTCGAAGGCGTCGAGTTCCGCTACGACGACAAGGGCGGCCCGGTCCTCGAGGGCATCGACGTGACCGTCCCGGCCGGCGGCAGCCTCGCGGTCGTCGGCCCGACCGGCGCCGGCAAGTCCACGCTCGGCTACCTGGTGCCCCGGCTCTACGACGTCACCGGAGGCCGCGTCACCATCGACGGTGTCGACGTGCGCGACCTCGACTTCGACACGCTCGCCCGCGCGGTCGGCGTCGTCTCGCAGGAGACGTACCTCTTCCATGCCTCGGTCGCCGACAACCTCCGTTTCGCCAGGCCGGACGCCACCGACGAGGAACTGCACGCGGCGGCCCGGGCCGCCCAGATCCACGACCACATCGCCGCGCTGCCCGACGGCTACGACACCGTCGTCGGCGAACGCGGGCACCGCTTCTCCGGCGGCGAGAAGCAGCGGCTGGCGATAGCCCGCACCATCCTGCGCGATCCGCCGGTCCTCATCCTCGACGAGGCGACCAGCGCCCTGGACAACCGCACCGAGGCGGCGGTGCAGAATGCCATCGACGCCCTGTCGGCCGACCGGACGACCCTCACCATCGCCCACCGCCTGTCCACCATTAGCGGTGCCGACCAGATCGTCGTCCTGGACGCCGGCCGGGTCGCCGAGCGCGGTGCGCACGAGGAACTGCTGGAGCTGGACGGACGGTACGCGGCCCTGCTCCGCCGGGACGCGCAGCTGGAACCGGCCGCCTGACGCGGCACCTCGGCCGACAGGCTGACGATATGTCGGGTTTGTAGTGATAGGCGTATTACCGTGCCCGCATGCAGATGAACACTCCGCGACGGAGCACGATGCGACTGACGCGCCGGGGCAAGCTCGTCCTCTTTGTGACCGGCGCCGTCCTGGCCGGCACCGCCGTGGCGGTGCCGCTGCTGAGCCTGGTACGCGGTGACAAGGAGTCGAAGCCCGCCCTGCTCGTCATCCCGGAGGGCTGGCGCGCGAGCCAGGTCTACGCCGCCGTCGACAAGGTCCTCAAGCTGCCCCCGGGCAGCACCCGCAACTCCCTCGCCAAGGCCGCCCTGAAGCTGCCGGGCGAGGCCGGGGGCAACCCCGAGGGCTATCTCTTCCCGGCGACGTATCGCGTGGTGAAGGGCTCCACCCCCGAGTCGCTGCTGAGGCGCATGGTCGACACGGCCGACGGGAGGTTCGGCGTCGCGCCGGTCGCGGCCGGGGCGCAGCGCAACGCGATGAACGTCTATCAGACCGTCACCATCGCCAGCATCGTCCAGGCCGAGGCCGCCACCAAGTCCGACATGGGGAAGGTCGCGCGGGTCGTCTTCAACCGGCTGCAGCGGGGCATGCCCCTGCAGATGGACTCCACCCTCAACTACGTGCTGAACCGCAACACCGTCCGCACCAGCGTCGACGACACCCACTTGGAAAGCCCGTACAACTCCTACCAGCGCATGGGCCTGCCGCCGACGCCGATCGACAACCCCGGTGAGGACGCGATGCGCGCGGCGATCAACCCGCCGGCCGGCAACTGGCTGTACTTCGTCACCGTGAAGTCCGGCGACACCCGCTTCACCGCCGACTACGCAGAGCATCTGCGTAACGTGTCCCAGTTCAACACCGCTCAGCAGCCGACGGGGCAGCCCCGGGGAACGGGCCCGAGTGCCGGGGCTGCCCAGGGTGCGAGCCCGAGTCCTGGGGCTGCCCAGGGTGCGGGCCCGAGTGCCGGGGCTGCCCAGGGTGAGAGTCCGAGTCCTGGGGCTGCCCAGGGTGCGGGCCCGAGTGCCGGGGCTGCCCAGGGGGCGAGCCCGAGCCCGTAGCGGCCTCCGGCCACGCAGCCGCCCCGCCGAGCCGGCGGGACGTCACGCGGCGACGGGCTCCTCGCCCAGCAGCCGTCCGATGTCCCGCACGGCCGCGCGTCCGGCGCGGTTGGCGCCGATGGTGCTGGCCGAGGGGCCGTAGCCGACGAGATGGATGCGCGGATCGGCGACCGCGCGTGTCCCCTCGACCCGGATCCCGCCGCCCGGCTCACGCAGCCGCAGCGGCGTGAGGTGATCGAGGGCGGGCCGGAAGCCCGTGGCCCAGAGGATGACGTCGGCGGAGACATGCCTGCCGTGCCCGCCGCCGTTGGCCTCCACCGCGTCGTTCCCTTCGGCTGCGGTGTTCCACTCCACCCCGTCCGGGGTGATCCGGTCGAACATCGGCTGCCGGTCCAGGACGCCGTCGGCCAGGCCCTGCCGGATCGCGTCGTTGAGCGGAAGCCCGGTGACGGAGACCACGCTCCGCGGCGGCAGCCCCTGCCGCACCCTCTCCTCGACCAGCGCCACCGCCGCACGGCCGGCCTCCTCGCCGAACGGGCCCTCGCGGAAGACCGGGGGCCGCCGGGTCACCCAGGTGGTGGCGGCCGCGTACGGGGCGATCTCCAGCAGATGCTGGGTGCCGGACGCGCCGCCGCCCACGACCACGACCCGCTGCCCGGCGAACTCCCCGGGCCCGGCGTACTGCGCGGTGTGCAGCTGCCGTCCCCGGAAGGTCTCCTGGCCGCGACAGCGGGGCCAGAACGGCCGGTCCCAGGTGCCGGTGGCGTTGATCAGCGCCCGGGTCGACCAGGTGCCGTCCGAGGTCTCCACGAACAGCCGTCCGCCCTTGCCCTCGCGTACGGCCCGCACATCGACCGGTCGCCGTACCCGCAGGTCGAAGGTGCGCTCGTACCGGTCGAAGTACGCCCGGACGACCTCTGCCGAGGGCCGCGCCGGATCGGCGTCCGTCAGCTCCATACCGGGCAGCGAGTGCATCCCGTGCACCTTGGCGTACGTCAGCGACGGCCAGCGGAACTGCCAGGCGCCGCCCGGTCCGGGGGAGTGGTCGAGGACCACGAAGTCGCGGTCCGGCTCGAAGCCGGTGCGCCGCAGGTGATAGGCGCTGGACAGTCCCGCCTGTCCAGCGCCCACCACGACCACCTCGACCTCGCGTGTCTCGTTCACGCCCCTGCCAACAGCGTGCCGGCCACCGATCTTCCCGGCCGTCCGGCGCCCGCCGTCAGCTCTTGGCGGGAGTCGTCGACGGCGGCAGACCGCCGTTGAACCGCGTGTCCACGAAGGCGCCGAAGTCCACCTTCTTCGGGATGAGCCCCAGCTGGGTGAAAGCATCGGCGATCTGCTGCTCGGAGGCGATGAGCGGCTTGTCGACGGCGACGGACACACGGGTGGAGTTGGTGCGCTTCACCGAGGCCAGCGCCACCTCGTACGGCAGCCCGGTGTCCTTCGCCCACACCTTGGCCCACTCCTCCTGATGGCTGTCGGCCCAGTCCTGCGCACGCCGCAGCCGCGCCAGATAGTCCTTGATCGCGGCCGCCTTCTTCGGATCCCCGAGGGCGGACGGCGCGGCCACCTGGAAGCTGAGCCCGTTGGTGACGCCTTCGCCGGTGGTGAGCACACGGCCCTGCCCGGTCTGCAGGATCTGGGAGGTGTACGGGTCCCAGACCGCCCATGCGTCGACCTTGCCGGAGGTGAACGCGGCGAGCGCGTCGGCCGGCTGCAGGTACTCGACCTTGACGTCGTTCAGGCCGAGGCCGGCCGCCTTGAGGGAGGCGACCAGCTGGTAGTGCGCGGAGGAGCCCTGCGCCACCGCGATCGACCTTCCCTTGAGCTGGTCGGTCCGGGTCAGCCGTGAGCCGTTCGGCACGAGGACGGCGTCGCCCTTGGACGTACCGTGCCAGGCAGCGACCACAGCGATTCCGGAGCCGGCGCCGGCCGCGAAGACGGGCGGGGTGTTGCCGACGCCGCCGATGTCCACGGCGTTCGCGTTGACGGCCTCCAGCAGCGGCGGGCCGGAGGTGAAGGTCGACCACTTGATCTTGTAGTTCAGGTTCTTCAGTTCGCCGGCGGCCCGCAGGATGGCCTCCGAACCGCCCTTCTGGTCACCGACGTCGAGCGTGACGGACCCCGAGCCGTCGGTGCCGGTGCCGGCGGACGCGTTCCCGCCGCAGGCGGTCAGCAGGAGCGCGAAGGGGAGGAGCAGTGCGGCGGGGGCGAGGCGTCGTCGCATGGCGGTTCCGTTCGTGTGCGGAGGAGTCGGCCGAGGGGAGCAGTCGAGGGGAGCGGGGAAAGGGAGCGGGGGAGGCGAGCGGCGGAGGGGAGTACGGGAGTGGGCCGGGCGGTCAGGCGGTTTCGGCGGTCGCGCGGACGCCGAGCCGCTCCAGCAGCCCGGCGCGCAGCTCGGCGAACCGGGGATCGGTGATCACGCGCGGCCGGTCCAGCTCGATGCGCTGCTCGTGGGCGATGCGGCCGCCGTCCATCACGAGGACGCGGTCGGCGAGCAGCACGGCCTCCTCGACGTCGTGCGTGACCAGCAGCACGGCGCAGCCGCGGCGCTGCCACAGCTCGCCGACCAGCCGCTGCACCCTGATCCTGGTGAGCGCGTCGAGGGCGCCGAACGGCTCGTCGAGCAGCAGCAGATCGGGCTCGCGCACCAGCGCACGGGCGAGCGAGGCCCGCTGAGCCTCGCCGCCGGAGAGGGTCTTCGGCCAGGCATCGGCGCGATGTCCGAGGCCCACCTCGTCCAACGCCCGCTCGGCCACGGCGCGTTCGGGGCGCCCGGGCAGCCCGAGCAGCACATTGCGCCACACCTTCTTCCAGGGCATCAGCCGGGGCGCCTGGAAGGCGACCGCACGGCGCCGGGGGACGAGGACGGTGCCCTCGATGTCCCGGTCCAGACCGGCGAGGACTCTCAGGAGTGTGGACTTGCCGCAGCCGCTGCGCCCGAGCAGGGCCACGAACTCCCCGGGCCCGATGCGGAGGCGGAGGTCGTCGATGACGGCACGGCCGTCGAAGAAGCGGGTCAGGCCCTCGACCCGCACCGCCTCGGCGGCCCCGGTGGCCGTCGGGCTCACCGGCCGGTGAACGTCGGTCGCCATTGCAGCAGCAGCCTTTCGAGGGAGCGGACGATGAAGTCGGCGAGCAGCCCGAGGAAGGCGTAGACGATCAGGCAGACCACGATCACGTCGGTCCGCAGGAAGTCCCGCGCCTGCACCATCAGAAAGCCGATACCGGCGTCGGCGTTGACCTGCTCGGCGAAGACCAGCGCGAGCCAGGCGATGCCGAGCGAATAACGCAGCCCGGTGAGCGCTCCGGGCAGTGCGCCCGGGAGCACCACATGGCGCACCAGCCCCCACCGGGACAGACCCAATGACTCACCGGCCTCGATGAGCTGGGAGTCGACACCGCGGATGCCGGCGTACACGTTGAGATACAGCGGGAACGTCACACCGAGCGTGATGATCGCGATCTTCGGCGCCTCGCCGATGCCGAACCAGATGATGAACAGCGGGATGAGACCCACGAACGGCACCGTCCGCAGCATCTGCACCGGCGCGTCCACCAGGTCCTCGCCGATCCGGAACAGCCCCGAGACCAGGGCGAGTCCGGTGCCGGTCACGGTGCCGAACAGCAGACCGGCCGCTACGCGCTGCAGCGAGGTGCCCATGGCCGAGGGCAGCGAACCGTCGGCGGTCAGGTCCCAGCCGACCTGGGCGATCCGGCCCGGCGAGGCGAGCACGTCGGCGGCCAGCACGCCGGTGCCGCTCAGTAGTTGCCAGAGGGCCAGCAGCAGGAGCGGTCCGGCGGTGCGCCGCAGCCAGCGGGGGACGCGGCTCCGGCGGGAGGAGGCGGGAACGAGTGCCTGCAGATCCGGTGCCGCTCGCCCGGGCTCATCCGGTCCGGCCGAAGCGGACTTTGATATACCGGAAATGTCGGGATCAGGAGAATGGGGTGGGGCATGGCTGATGCTCATGGGCGCTCCACGGCAGAGGAGAGAGCGGAGGTGAGGGGGTGCGGCTCGGTGCCGCCGCGACACGCCCGTTTCAGGGGCGGATCACGGATGACGTGCGGGTGCGGCGGCGGGCCGTGCCGAAGAGAGAAGGCGGAGGGGGCGTCAGCGGCCGCGGCGACACGCGGCGGAGGCCACCCGCAGCAGGTCGATGTGACCGCGCGTGGTGAGCAGGGCTGAACGCAACATGCGGCAGAAAGTAGCCAGATGGGCGCGCCGCGGTCAACGGCGTCTCGTCCTGTGGACCCACGGTTCCGTGAGATGGTCGCGCCAGGAAGTGCGAAACCTGGCGCATGGGCCAGGATGGGGGGCATGCCAGATGCCTTCACCACTCGGATGCTGAACGTCGCCACCGGCTCCCGGGAGCGGGTCGTCGACCTGACCTCCGACTGCGAGGAGTTCCTGCGTGAGGCGGCGGCCGGCCGCGACGGCCTGCTGAACGTCTTCGTCCCCCACGCGACCGCCGGTATCGCCGTCATCGAGACGGGATCCGGCAGCGACGAGGATCTGCTGGCCGCCCTGCACACCCTGCTCCCCGCCGACGACCGCTGGCAGCACCGGCACGGCAGCCCGGGACACGGCCGCGACCACGTCCTCCCGGCGTTCGTCCCACCGCACGCGACCCTGCCCGTCATCGACGGGCGGCTGGAACTGGGCACCTGGCAGTCGGTGTGCCTCGTGGATACGAACAGGGACAATCCCGAGCGCAAGGTCCGACTGAGCTTCCTCGGCTGATGCAAGTGCCGGAACCGTAGCGTCGAATTCCGGCCGCGCCCGATGCTCCTTGGCCCCTGCGGGATCAGCCCGTGATCGTCATGTTCTCTGGTGCGGTCGGGCGGCGGGATTTGAGCCCGCGACTCCTCTCCCGAATGAGGTTCGGCCGCTGGGCGTGCCAGGGCGGATGGCGCTTGCGCCGGTCATGGGTGGGTGCCGGGTGGTCCCGCCTGACCTGGAAGGGGTTTGGGGGCGGGTTGGCTCCCAGATGACTCCCAAGGGATGGACCCTCAGTCCCGTGCTGGGAGGGGAAGATCGACGCGGATCATGTCGGGGCGGCGATCGCTATGACGACGGCAGTCGCCGAAGATGCAAGGGCGAACGCGCCGGGTGTGGCGGCCCAGGCTGCGAAGCCGGGAGTGGATGGTGTGTCGCGGCGGCGGGCCGGCGCCACTTGACCTCTCTGCTGTGCGCACGTGCGGCTGCCTTCCGATAGCTCCAAGGTGCCGCGCAACGTCGTCACGGGGCACTGCGTCACCGTCAGCACATTGCCTGTGCATGCCTTTAATATGACCTTCCCTTGACTCGCCTCCTCTAGGGTCGGAGGCCGCAGTTGCGAACCGGGGAGGCGGCAGCGATGGGTGACGGCAAGGTCCCCGGCAAGGTACTGGACATCAAGACCGCCGACATCAAGGCGGCAGCACCTGCCTTCCAGCAGGGGGCCATCGATCTGAGCAAGGCGCTGACCACTCTCATCCAGACCCTGGACGGCCTGGGTGAGCCCTGGGGCCACGACGAGCAGGGCGACAAGTTCGGCAAGGCCTACAAGCCGCAGCAGAAGAAGATCGAGAGCGCGGCGGGCATCCTGGTGCTCGGGCTGACGAGCATTCACGAGGCCATGGTGGACATGTCCGACGGAACCGTGGACAACGACCGGCTCATCGCCGGCATGTTCACCGAGGTGAAGACGGACAAGCAGAGCGACGGTGCCGGTGAGCGTTGAGGACAAAGCCCGCCACATCCTTCTCAAGCTGGGTCTGTGGTGGCCGGAGGCCGACTCCGGACAGCTTCGCCAGGCCGCGAAGGCCTGGCGCACCTTCGCCGGGTCCGTGGACGACGTCCGCTCCCCGGTGCACCGCAGCGCGTCCTCGATCATCCACCACAACACGGGTGAGTCGATCGAGGCGTTCAGCAAGTTCTGGGGGCGTTACGCCAAGGACCAGGACGGCGGCTGGCTGAGCGATCTGGCGAAGTCCTCGCGGGAGATGGCCAACGCGCTGGAGAAGTTCGCCGACGCCATCGACGACGCGATCAACAAGCTCTGGACGCAGATCGGTATCGACGCGGCCGTGATCGCGGGCGGTGTGGCGCTGGCCTTCTTCACGGCGGGTCTTGCCTCCGGGGCGGCCGTCGCGGCGGCGGACGCGGTCATCGAGTTCGGCGCCACGATGGGTGTCGCGGTCACCACGACGGTCGCCGAGATCGCCGCGGGCACCCTCGTCGCCGCCGCCTTTGGTGGCGTCGAGTCGGTCGCCGTCGACCTCGCCATCGCCCAGCCGCTGAAGATGGCGACCGGTCTGCAGCACGGCTTCAGCCTGGACGAGGTGAACCAGGCCGCCAAGGACGGCATGATCTTCGGCGGTGCGCTGGGCGCGGGCGGCGGTCTGCTGAAGGCGAGCATGGAGGGCGGGCTCAGCGACACCACCCCGTTGCTGTTGCGCCCGCCCTCGCTCCGCCCCGACCTGGTGGATCTGGGCCCGGCCGCCCGCGGCGCCAAGGAAACGCCGTGCGTGGGCGAGCCGATCGACGTGGCGACCGGCGCGATGCTGATGACGCAGACGGACCTGACCCTCCCGGGGAGCCTGCCGCTGGAGTTCACGCGCACCCACCTCTCCTCGTACCGGGGCGGTGTCTGCTTCGGCACGACCTGGATATCCACCCTGGACGAGTGCCTTCAGATCGACGGCGAGGGCGTCGTCTTCGCCGCGGCGGACGGCATGCGCCTGGTGTACCCGGTGCCGGAACCGGGTGTTGCGACCATGCCGGTGAAGGGCGCCCGCTGGCCCCTTGAGTGGGACGGCAAGCCGGACAGCGCGATGACGGTCACGGACCCGGCGACGGGTGTGGTCCGCACCTTCTCGGCCCCCGTTCCCTCCCCTACCTTCGGCGTCTTCCACCTGGCCCTCGATTCCTGGAGCGACCGCAACGGCAACCGCCTCGACGTCGAACGCGACGACGAGGGCATCCCGTTCGGCATCCGCCACTCGGGCGGCTACTACGTCGCTGTCGACACCGAAGGCCCGCGCATCACGGCCCTGCGCCTGCTGGACGAGCCGCCCTCCCGCTACCGCCCGGGCGCCACTGCCGACGAGGGCACGGTCGTCATGCGCTACGGCTACGACGCCGCCGGCAACCTCACCGAGGTCATCAACTCCAGCGGCGAGCCCCTGCGCTTCACCTATGACGCCGATGGCCGCGTCACCCGCTGGACCGACCGCAACGGCACGTGGTTCTCGTACGTCTACGACGAGCGTGGCCGCGTGGTCCGCACCGAGGGTGTTGACGGCATCCTCTCCGGCACGCTGACGTACGACGACACGGCCCGCACGACGACGTACACGGACTCGCAGGGCCGCGTCTCGGTCCACCGGTACAACGCCGAAGGGCTGGTGGTGGAGGAGACGGACCCGCTGGGTCATGTCACGCGCACGGAGTGGGACGCATACGGAGCCCGGCCGGTCGTCGTGACGGACCCACTGGGGCACACCACGCGGTACACCTACGACGACTCCGGCAACCTGACCGAACTCGCACTCCCCGACGGGTCGCAGGCCCAGGCTTCCTACACCGCGCTCGGCCTGCCGACGGAGGTGATCGAGCCGGGTGGTGCGATCTGGCGGCACACGTACGACGAGCGGGGCAACCTCCTCAAGACGGTGGACCCGACCGGCGCCGAGACGCGGTACACGAACGACGAGGCGGGCCGCCCGACCGCCATCACCAACGCCCTCGGCCACACCCGCACGGTGGCCTACGACGCGGCGGGCCTGCCCATCTCTCTCACGGATGAACTGGGCCACACGTCCACAATCCGCCGCAACGCGTTCGGGCGGCTGATCGAGGTCACCGATCCTCTTGGCCACACCACGCGTCTGAGCTGGACAACGGAGGGTAAGCCGTCCTGGCGCGAGCAGCCCGATGGCACCCGCGAGTCGTGGACCTGGGATGCCGAGGGCAATCTGCTCGCCCATACGGACCCCGCGGGTAACACGATCCGTCACACGGCGACGCACTTCGACGTCCCCGCCACGCGGACCGACCCGGACGGCGCCCATTACACGTTCTCGTACGACACGGAATTGCGCCTGACAGGCGTCACCAACCCGCAGGGCCGGACCTGGTCGTACACCTACGACGAAGTCGGCCGTCTGACGGCTGAGACTGACTTCAACGGCCGCACGCTGACGTACATGCACGACGCGGCGGGCCAGCTGGTCGCCCGTACCAACGGGGCCGGGGAGACGCTGAGCTTCGTCCGGGACGGTGCGGGCCGAACCGTTGAGCAGCGCACCAGCGCCGGTGAGACGACGACCTTCGAGTACGGAGCGGACGGACTGCTCGCCCGGGCGGTCAACCGAGACGCCGAGGTGATCCTCGATCGGGACGCTCTCGGGCGCACTCTCAGCGAGACGGTCGACGAACGCGTCACGGCTTACGCCTACGACCCGTTGGGCCGCCGTGTCCGTCGCGAGACTCCATCCGGACTTGTCTCCCTGTGGACGTACGACGCGGCGGGGCGGCCCTCGGAGCTTCGTTCGGAGGCGGGCAGCCTGGCCTTCACCCATGATGCCGCCGGACACGAGACGGAGCGTCGTCTCGGCCCCGATGTTCTGCTGACCCAGACGTGGGACGGTGCCGGCCGCCTGACCCTCCAGTCCCTCACCGCAGGTTCGGCCGATGTGCAGAACCTGCTTCAGCATCGCGCCTATGCCTACCGCAGCGACGGCTATCTCACGGAGATCCGCGAGCTCACCACGGGCACCCGCCGCTTCGACCTGGACGCGACGGGCCGCGTCACGGGCGTACGCGCCCACGGCTGGACCGAGACTTACGCCTACGATCAGGCCGGCAACCTGGTGCAGGCAACGGCACCCGGCCACGGCTCCGCCGGGGAGCGCGACTTCGATGGCACTCTCGTCCGCCGCGCGGGCCGCAGCACCTACCAGCAGGACGCCCAGGGACGCCTGGTCCGCAGGACTCGCAAGCTCCTCAACGGACAGACCCTGACCTGGACGTACGCCTGGAGCGCCGAGGACCGCCTGGCCGAGGTCGGCACGCCGGACGGCGAACGCTGGAGGTACGCGTACGACCCGCTCGGGCGCCGCCTCTACAAGTACCGTCTGGCGGAAGACGGAACGCAGGCCGAGCGCACCGAATTCTTCTGGGACGACACCAGGCTGGCGGAACAGACCGGCCCGGACGGCAAGGTGACCACCTGGGACTACGAGCCCGGCACCCACCGGCCGATCGCGCAGACCGATCACCGGCGATCAACTGTCGGACGCGACGCCTCATTCCTCGCCCGGCTGGCCGAGGAGTCGGCACCCGGCCATGTGGCCGTGTTCCAAGCGGTCGTGACGGATCCCGTCGGCATGCCCACCGAGCTGGTCACCGCCGAGGGCGAGATGACATGGCAGAGCCGGACCACTCTGTGGGGCACCTCCCTCGCCGGCCCGGTCGAGTCCTATTCCGCCGATTGCCCACTGCGGTTCCCGGGCCAGTACGCCGACGCCGAAACCGGCCTGCACTACAACTACTTCCGCTACTACGACCCCGAGACGGCTTGCTACCTCAGCCAGGACCCCCTGGGCCTGAAGCCGGCCCCCAACCCCTCGGCATACGTCCGCCATCCCGGCACCTGGTCGGACCCCCTGGGTCTGTACGGCTGTGAGCTGGAGGACCTCGGGGGTGGCTGGTACCGCTCGCCCGAAGGATTGGACTACGGTCCGGGTTCGGCCGAGGGGCACCGCATCACCCACGTCATGCAGCACACCCGGGAGAACCCCGCGAAGCCTGCTCACGGAGTTTTCGACACGGGTAACCAGGGCGTGCTGGAAACGGTCGACGAGGCATGGAACCGGCGCGCCATGGCGGTGTCGGTCAACCAGCAGGGCGCTCGTACCACCTACATCGTCCCGATGGGCCGACAGGTGGGTTACAACCCCGGAGAGGGATATGTTTCGATCACCGTCGAACACGGCAACGAAGTGATCACGGCCTTCCCGAGGAGCTGGAACTGATGGACAAGGTCGCCTGCGCGCACTGCGGCCAGGACTGGGTGCGCTGTTACGAGCGCAAGGACACGGGTCAGAGGTTCTTCCTCTGCCCCGAGTGCGAGTCCGTCTGGGACCTGGAGGACGATCTCCACGAGGACACAGACATGTATCTGAGCGAGTACCTGCTAACCGGGGACCCCGCAAAGGACTGGGAGATCATCACTCCGTGCGGCTGAGAAGGCCGACGGTGTGTCGGCTTGGGGGACCGAAACCGGATCAGCACCGATCACCCACACGGCCGGCATCAGCCCGACGATCCCGGCGAGTCCGTTCCCGGCCGCGTGTGCGTACTTCTCTCAGCCGGCCTTGCTCTCCCCGTCCCCTGTCACGTTCGGGGTCGTGGTTCGCTGCCGGCCGCCCTCCAGGCCGGCTCGCAGCGCCCTGTGTTCTTCGGCGCCGAGCACGTCGTCACCCTGGCGGTGGGCCTCATCGATGAGCCCGTACAACATTCCCCGCCCCCGAGCCGCGCCCGTGTGTCGCTCCGCACTGACCTGGAGGACGGCCCGGTTCCTGCCCTTGAGTTCCCGGTGCAGCAGCCGCACGACCCAAGACCTGCCGGCCGGCGACTGCGGCTCCGACGTCGCGATTGCCCTGGACGAAGGTGTGGGAAACGTCCGCGGGGCGCGCGCCGGCGGCGACGCTGACCTGGGCTTTCTCGGCTCAGCTCAGGAACTCAGCCACTGAAGCCGTCCGGGCCGCCGGACCGTGGTCCCCGACCGGGAGTTCCGGTCCGGCGGCGGATTCCGTTCAGTCCTCGGGCCGCTCGGACGTCAGCAGCTCCCGGAGTTCGTCCATCGCCTCCCGGAGCCGGTCGGCGAACGTCCGCATCTGCGCGGCGACCGCCAACGGCGTGCTCAGATACAGGTTGAACCGCTCGGGAAGCAGCACATAGGCGACACCGATGCACTGGCTGCTGGTCGAACCGAAGCCGAAGTACTGGATGTTGACGGACGGCGCGGAGCTCGTGCTCAGGTAGTCGTCCCGCATGGTCGACCAGCCCGGCGTCCGGTACAGCGCGGGCTGCTCGGTCACTCCGAGCTCGGCCCCGCGCCGGCGCTGGATCAGCTCCAGCTCCCACAGGTGCTGCTCCGGCACCTGCCCGGCCTGGCACGCCTTCGCGCGCGCCACATGGGCCTCGGTGGCTGCCCGAAACGCGGCGCGCCGGGCGTCCGCGTCCGCTGCCGGGTCCTCCATCGCCGCCACGAAAGCCACCATCTCGGTGGTGACGACGCGCATCGCCTCGGTCCGCCCGTGCCGGTACTGCCGGGTGGCGATCGACTCGTACGTGGCGCCCAGGTGCCCCTTGGCGCGCTGGTGGGCGAGCTGGTAAGCGGCCTGGACGAACGCGTCCGGCGAGACCCCCAACGCCTTGGCCGCGCTGCTTCCGAAGTCCGTGAACGACAACGTGCTGGTCGCGGTGTTCTCCCCGTACGCCGCGAACGCGTCGGCGGCGGAGCGCACCTGGGCTCGCAGCGAGTCGTCCAGTTCGAACACGATCGGCTCCAGCGCCGGCAGCCCCTGGGAGCGGGCTCCGGACTGCCGGGACTGCTCCTCGGCCGGGGTGTTGAGCAGGGCGTCGGTGAAGGTGAGGATGGTGGTCCCGTCCAGCTCGCAGTGCTCGACGTTGATGCCCGCCCGTCCGTCGGCGAAGACGACGAAGGACACGGCCTTGTCGAACCAGCGGTTGCCGCGGTCGCCGTACAGCAGCTGGTCACAGGCGTCCTGGACGTCTGCGGGGGCGAAGTCCTCCAGAGCGACGCAGAACAGCGCGGTCTCGACATCGTCAAGGGCGTCGGCGTTGCGGGGGTGGCAGGCGAGAAGGGACTCCCGGGCGGCCGCCCACTCGGCGCGGGCCATGGTGGTGAGGTGGCCCACCGAAGGGCCCGCGCCGGCCGGGTCGGCCTTCATCACGGCGCGCAGCCCCGCCTCGATGTCATCCAGGCTGTGCGGGACACCGTCCGGACCCAGCACGTCCAGCCGGAACATGCCGCCCCGGAAGAGCACCACGACGTGCCGGGCCTCGGACGGGCCCGGCCGCTCCTCGCTGTAGGGGGCGCGGACGGTGTCCTGCTGCGCGCCGGGGATACGCGTGGTGGAGAACAGGAATTTGTTCTGCACCATCGACTGAGGTGCTCCGCGCTGCACCACCGGTGGAGTCAGCCCCTGATCGACCTGCCGCTTGTAGTTGAGGGCCCCGGCCACGAGCCCGGCCGCCCGCTCCACCTGCGTCTGGTCGGAGTCCTGGAACAGGAAGAAGAAGTTGGCGTTGAGTGCGATCCGGTCCCGGCGGCCCAGGTACCGGTACGGCCAGAAGGTGTCGAGCCAGCTGTGCACGCCCTCCGTGGCGTCGTATTCCTCCAGCGCGGCATGCAGCACCCGGCCGGGGCCGCCGGGCCGGAGAAAGGCGGCAACCTCCGCCTCCGTCGCCGACCGCTCCTCGGCGGTCAGCAGCGGCGTACACCAGGCGAGAAACCTCTCGCAGCTCGCGTCCAGCGTAGGCAGCGGCACGCGCGGGAGGCTGTCCTCCTGGGCGAAGGTCGCGTTGCCTGACCCATCCTGACTGGTCTTCAACTCTGCTCTCGATTCGGATCGTCGGTACCTGTGATGTCGTACGGCCGGGAAAGGTAGAGCTGCGCGTACAGCCAGCCTTCCGCCTCCAGGCCCTGTGTATCCAGCCCTGCGGCCGACAAGCTGTCGAGCACGAGCGCCTGCTCCTGCGGGGAGGCGAAGCGCCGCTGTCTGAACACCTCGTCGACGCGGACGGTCCGGTAGCCCAGACTCGCCAACGCGCGCTCGAAGGAGTCGAAGGGGAACATCCGCAGCACGAAGTGCGCCATCCAGGGCCGGCGCGTGCCCTGCGCCCGGACGACTCGTGTGAGCGTCCGCTCGGTGACGTAGCCGACGCAGCCCGTCGAGATCACCAGGTCCGTACCCGAGAGCTGGGCGCGCTGTCGCGGTGTGGGCTCGTGCTGCTCCAGATCGGCGTGCACCGCGTCGTCGAGGAACCCGGCATCGAGAGCGTAGGACAGCGCACTGCCCGAGGTGTCGAGGCCGGTGAAGCGGATCGCTCGCGCGGGTTGGCGGGACCGAGTCAGCCCGCGGTCACGGGCCAGCAAGGCCTCGCGGCTCTCACCCGCACGCTCCTCGTCGCCGTAGCGTGCGTACAGCTCGTCCATGGTCGCGTCGTACTTCAGCAGGGCGGCGTTGATTCCGTACGAGCAGCCGATGTCCAGCACCTTCGGTACCGCGACGCGCCGGGACTCCCGGTACTCCGTGATGATCTTGGTGAAGTAGGGCTTGGCCTGCTGCGGAACGCCGTAGTCGAGCGGGCGCAGCACTCTGAAATAGGTGCGCGGATCGGGCTGGTCGTAGATGTGGTCGAGTGAGACTTTTCCGGTCTCGTCGAAGCGCACAGGGCTTACTCCTCCGTCGGATCGGGCGCAGGGGAAACGGCCTACGGCGACTACGCGTGCTCGCCGCCCGCTAGTCCAGGAGCCGGTCGCCGCGGACTGCCCGGCCCTCGGCCGCGAGGTGTTCCGGCAGCACCCGGCCGAAGAGCTGCCGGGTCCGTTCCACGCTCCCGATGACGCCGGGGCGCTCGCTGTAGGCGAATATCGCGGAGTGGCGCGCGACCTCGCCGCGCACCGGGCTCACTCGGTGCAGGGAGTAGCGCCCCTTGAACAACTGCAGGTCACCCGGTTGCAGGGGGAGGCGCCGGGTCAACCGCTCGCCCCGGCCGTCCACTACGTCCCGGACGTCGTCGAAATTCTCGTCCTGCGCGGTCCGAATGTTCGGGCAGTACTCGAAGACGCCGCCGGCCTGCGCCTGCTGGGTGAGCATGCTCACGGTGAACTCGTTGGTGTCGAAGTGCCAGGGGTGCTCCATGCCCGGCGCGACGACGTTGAGAACCAGCCCGGAGAGCGGGTCCGCCAGCTCGTGCAGCTCCGGCAGTTCGAAGCAGCGGGCGATGAAGTGCCGGAACACCATGTCGGAGTAGAGCCGGCCGATGAGGGAGTCCGCGGGGATGCGGTCCCGCGCGACGAATGCGTTACCCCGCTCGAAGGTCTTCCGGCCCGGATGGTCCTCCGGCAGCGCCGAGTCCACTGCGATGTTGTAGACGTTCACCGTCTCGACGTCGTGGTGCGCCCGGGGGGCGATGGCCGAGCACTCCTGCCGCAGTACATCGCGCAGCGACGGGCGGATGAAGTCGGGCAGCACCGTGCAGCCGAGAGTCAACAGGTCGCGCCGGGCACGGGAAACCACGGCCTGTCCCCGGGCGCTCGCGAGTTCCGACAGGGGATAGCGGGCCGTGTCGACCACCTGATCAATCGTCAGGACTTTGAAAGAGCGCATTCGATCCTCTCCACATGCGGGCCGCCCCTCTCGCCGGTTCCCCGCCGGCCCGCGGTTCCGCCTCTTACACACACATGGGACGAGTGGCGCGATCCGTGCGGTCGGCCGGACCTCACTCTCGGCTTTTCAGTAACTCGGCTGACAAGAGGGGCACTTGAAATTCCCACAGTGGCGCAGCGTTGTCTGTGTGTAACGTGTCACACCGCCCAACCGTGCGTCACAGCAGGCCTTCGCGCAGGGGCCGCAGTGGCCGTTGCACCCTGCGCGAGGGGCAGCCCGTTGGCGCCGAACCGAGTGGTGAAGGCGATGCCGGCCGCGTACTCGGTGGCAGGCACTGACCCTTGGTAGCGGGTGCCGCCGGTCGCACCTCCCGGGCGACGTCACATCCTGTCGCCCCGACTCGGCTCTCAGCAGGTCGGAGGCCGGTCTCTCATCCGTGAGAGGGAGGCCTTTCGTGCGTCGGGGGCTGCTGCAGTTGGGCCGCGAGCTCCCCCGGCAGGACGTCCCGATTTGCCGGAGTGAGCTGAACGACCTCAATGTCGGCGCGCCGCTTGAGGGCGTCGGTGAACGGATCGCGGTGCGTATGGACCGTGGCGACGACGTCGACCTCGGCGACGAACAGCGCGTCGACCGCGTGCCGGAACGCCGTGCACGCCAGTTCCATCCGCCCCAGCTCGTCGATGAGCACCAGCCGCCCTGTTGCCGCCTCGGTTGCCGCCGGCCGAAGCGACGGCAGCGCCAGTCGTTCCATGACGCTCGGGTCGACGCCGTATCTGCCTACCCGTGGCGGACCGGGCAGGTCGACATGGGCGAGCACTTCCCGTCGGCCTGCCAGGGTCTCCAGGGCGAAACCCACGCGGGCGCCGGACTGCCGGATCTCCTCCGTGGTGAAGCCGGTGGCCGCATGGGTGGGCAGCAGCGCCGCCAGCCGACGCAGGGCGGTCGTCTTTCCCGCGCCAGGGCGGCCCTCGAGCAGGATCCTTGTCGGCACACTGCCATCTTCACCCCAGCTTCCGGAGGCGGCCCGAGTGAGCTCGGCCGAGCGGGGGTTTTGGTGTGCGGACCGGTGCCGGTGCCGCTGTGGCGGGTATGGCGGCGCACATGAGCGGAATTGAACTCAGCAGCACCGCGTTCGACGACAAAACGGTGATCCCCCGTCGGTACAGCGGGGAGGGTGAGAACATCTCACCGCCCCTGACCTGGTCGGGGGTGCCCCACGAGGCCACGGAGCTGGTGCTCCTGTGCGAGGACCCGGACGCGCCGGGGACGACCTTCCTGCACTGGCTGGTGACCGGTATCGATCCGGGGACCACCGGGGCGGCGGAGGGCCAGAAGCCCCAGGGAGGCCTGCCGTGGCCCAACGGCTTCGGCCGCGTGGGCTGGGGAGGGCCGATGCCTCCACCGGGGCACGGGCCGCACCGCTACTTCTTCCGCCTGTACGCCCTGTCCGCGCCGCTGCCGCTGCACGACCACCCGGGCGTCGAGGACGTGCACCGCGCCCTGAAGGGCAGGGAGCTGGCCTCCGGCACCCTGGTCGGGACCTATCAGCGCTGAGCGCGTCACCGCTGGCGGTAGCCATGTGCCCCGTCCGCCGCTCATACGCCGCGCTGCCGCTCCAGCCCAGTGTCGGCGTGTCCCGCGCGCGGCGCGGTCCGAGGCGGTCGGGCGCACGGGGCGAGCCGTGATCCGGGAGGCGCAGCGCGTCGGTTTCAGGACGGGGTTCCCGGGTCGGTGTACCGCAGCAGGGCGCCCACGCCCTCGTACAGCTTCAGCTCGCTCTCCGGTACGACGACCAGCTCGGCACCGGTGCCGACGAGGGCCCGGACGAGGGCCTCGTCGGCGCGTTCCTCGCGCGGGGCCCGCACGCCGAAGGACATCAGTTCCGCCTCGGTCAGGGCGAGCTGAGTGGGCTGGGAGCCCGCCCAGAGCCGCAGCGAAGACCCCGGCAGCCGGTTCAGCAGCAGTGCCGCGACCTGGCCGCGCTGGAGGGCGGCGACGGTGGCGGCCAGCCCCTCCGTCATGGGTCCGTCCAAGGCGCGACGGCCGATGAAGATGTCCACGAGTTCCCGGTCGTGCGCGGCCATGCGGCCGCGGAGGACGGCGTCGAGCTGCGGCTCCAACAGGGCGCGTCCTGTGTCGGTGGGGGTCCGGCCGCCCACGCGTACGACCTTGTCCCGCAGGGTGAGCGGCAGGCGGCGGATCAGTACGTTGCACGCCCACTCGTCCCCGCCCACGACGACGGCGTCGGCATGGGCGCGCCGCGCCCGTTCGTCCAGCCGGTGACCGAGCCGGAGGGAGGTGCGGTGCCAGGTCGCCACCGCGACCCTGCAGTGCAGCCGCTCACCCGGGGTGACGGTGGACGCAGGCCAGGTACCGGTCTCCGCTTCCAGGGTCACCCAGCCGTGGGTCTCGGCCGTCGGAAGGCCGCCGTAGCGGACGACCACGGCCATGTAGGGGATCTCCGGAAGGTGCTGGGTGACCAGGGGCATCGCGTCCGGCAGGGTGCTGTAGCGCGCGGAGTCGTGCTCGGGCGGCCTGGGCAGCTCCCCGTCCAGGACGAGCGTGCCGTGGGCGGCGAAGATGGCCTGACCGTGCACCCCCGGCACCGCTGTGTCGGCGCCGACCACCTCCTCCAGTACGTTCAGCAGCGCCCGGTCCGAGCCCTGACGGGACAGGCTCTCGCGCAGCCGCCCCCAGCGCAGCGCGATCGCCCGGTCGGGATGCTCGACGTTTCGGGAGGTGTCCAGGTACACGGAGGCGAACGGGCCCGGCTCCGCGTAGAGGGGGTCAAGGAACGACAACCTCATCGCCACTCCTCGTCGATGGTCTCCCCTCCTTTGATGATGCGCGCCGCGGGGGCGATGGAGCTCGACGAGCGCAAAGCGGTTCGGGATGCGGGGCGGTCGGGCGCGGCAGCGACCGGCGCATCGTGAGCATGGTGGCGGCGACCAAGCCGTCCGGCACCGCCAAGCCGCGGGCCGGGACGGCAGGCCGCTGAGCGGCCGGGCTCCCTAGCCGGATGAAGGAGCAGTCTGGATGAAGGAGCAGGCTGCGCGGGAGCACCAGATCGTGACGGAGAGACCGCCACGCCCCACGTAAATGCCGCCATGCCCCACGTGAACACCGGTTTCCGGGCCGTATTCGACAGACCGAGCGGCTTCGACAGACCGAGCAGCGCGCTCGTGAGGTCGGATCCGGCACAGGTCCACCCATCCGGAGGCCATCGCGGCACGCATGGAGTTGGATGAGCCGAGCGGTGGCTCAGGCGATGCACGTGGCGGGGAGGGGCTCGAACAGCTCGGAACCGGGGATTCCGGGCCTGTCTTTCGCGGAATCAAAACGGGATGGTCCGAGCCGAGAGGTGCGACCGGCCCTCCGGAGGCGACGAACGGGGCGTGGAGGGCGAGTGCCCGTCGCCGGAGAGGGAGAGGGTGAGTTCTCCCCGTCCGCACCTTGTGTGATCCGAAAGTTCACCCTGCGGACGTATTTTCTTTGACGCCGACCGGTGTATTGATCCCGTGCCCCCACGTGGTCCGGGGCCCTGTGTCGTGGGTGGAGTGGTGCAGATGAGTCCACCGTGCTAAACTTGTTGACAGTTGCAGTTGTGGTTCCCGAAACTTCAAGTGCCTCGGTGACTGTATGTCGCCGGGCATTTTTGTATCTCCGGTGCTTATCCGGACGGGGTTCATTGTGGCAACGCAGGGGTTCACATGGTGTGAACCCGCGGGCACTGCCCCCAAGGAGATGTGACATGGCTACTGGCACCGTCAAGTGGTTCAACGCGGAAAAGGGCTTCGGCTTCATCGAGCAGGACGGCGGCGGCCCGGACGTCTTCGCCCACTACTCGAACATCGCCACCCAGGGCTTCCGTGAGCTCCAGGAAGGCCAGAAGGTGAACTTCGACGTCACGCAGGGCCAGAAGGGCCCGCAGGCGGAGAACATCACTCCCGCCTGACGTCGCAGCGCATGACATAGCTGGGGTCCCGCCTTGAGGCGGGGCCCCAGCTTGCTGTTTCTCGCATTCCGCTGGAATTCTTTTAGTCTCACATTCGGCTCGTTCTTGCAATTCATTCGGCTTATTCCTCGTCGGGAATTCCTTGATGCGTGCCCTGTCGAGGAAGGTTCTCCATGAGCCGTTCAGCTCGCACGAATGACCGTTTCCGCCCACAGGGGAAGGGGCAGGGACAGGGGCGCCCCGGCGCCGGCCGGGGCAACACCGGGCGCCGTCCCTCCGCACCGCAGGGGGAGTTCGCGCTGCCGGTCACCGTCACCCCGGCCCTGCCCCCTGCCGCCACCTTCGGTGACCTGGACATGCCCGTCGAGTTGGTGAAGATGCTCACCGGCCTCGGCCTGAACGAACCGTTCCCGATCCAGGCTGCCACGTTGCCGAACTCCCTTGCAGGGCGCGACGTCCTGGGCCGAGGGCGCACCGGATCGGGCAAGACGCTCGCCTTCGGCCTGGCGCTCCTCGTGCGCACGAGCGGGCAGCGTGCCGAGGCGCGGAGGCCGCTGGCCCTGGTCCTCGTTCCCACGCGCGAGCTGGCGCAGCAGGTCACCGATGTGCTCACCCCGTACGCCCGGTTGCTGAAGCTGCGGCTGGCCACTGTGGTCGGCGGCATGTCGATCGGCAGGCAGGCCGGTGCGCTGCGTGCCGGAGCCGAGGTGGTCGTCGCGACTCCCGGCCGCCTCGCGGATCTCATCGAGCGCAAGGACTGCCGCCTGGACCGGGTGAGCATCACCGTCCTGGACGAGGCCGACCAGATGGCGGACATGGGTTTCATGCCGCAGGTCATCGAACTGCTGGACCAGGTTCGTCCCGACGGCCAGCGCATGCTGTTCTCGGCCACGCTGGACCGCAATATCGACCTCCTGGTCCGTCGTTACCTCCATGACCCGGTCGTCCATTCGGTCGACCCGTCGGCGGGCGCGGTCACCACGATGGAGCATCACGTGCTGGAGGTGCACGGCGCCGACAAGCACGCCACCGCCACCGAGATCGCCGCCCGCGACGGGCGCGTGATCATGTTCCTGGACACCAAGCACGCTGTCGACCAGTTCACCAGGCACCTGCTGAGCAGTGGCGTAAAGGCCGCGGCGCTGCACGGTGGCAAGTCGCAGCCCCAGCGCACCCGCACCCTGGCACAGTTCAAGACCGGCGACGTCACGGTGCTGGTGGCCACCAACGTCGCGGCTCGGGGCATTCACGTCGACGACCTCGATCTCGTCGTCAACGTCGATCCGCCCCAGGACCACAAGGACTACTTGCATCGCGGTGGCCGAACTGCCCGCGCCGGCGAGTCCGGCAGTGTCGTCACGCTGGTCCTCCCCGGCCAGCGCCGGGACATGACCCGTCTCATGTCCGACGCGGGCATCAGGCCGCAGGTCACACAGGTCCGTTCCGGCGAGGCCGAGCTGAGCCGCATCACCGGCGCCCAGGCCCCCTCCGGTGTCCCTGTCGCCGGCAGCGGGCCGGTCGTGGAGCGCCCGAAGCGCGGCGGCGCCCCCTTCCGCGGCCTGGGCACGCGCCCGGGGCGAGCCGGCGGTGGCGGCGGGTCTCGCCGGGACGCCGAGGCCCGCCAGTTGGCCGAGGCCCGCAAGGCCGCCCGGGTCCGTCGTGGCGCATAGGCCGGCCAAGGTGCGCTCGTACGCGTGTGCGTGACTCAGGCCGGCTCGCTTGTGCGTGATTCAAGTCGGCTGGGCGGAGATGACCCCCGTCGCGTCAAGGCTGCACCGGCGCGTCCCAGCGAACTCGTAGAGCCGGGGGCTTCCGGAACACCAGGCCTCTGGGCGCGGTGGGCGAGGCGGGGTCGAGCCGCAGGCCTGGGAGACGGTCGAGGAGTGTGAGGAGGCAGGCCCGGGTTTCCAGGCGGGCCAGGTGGGCGCCCAGACAGAAGTGCGGGCCGTGCGCGAAGGCCAGCTGGAGGCCGGAGTTGTCCCGCCGCAGGTCGAAACGGTCGGGGTCCTGGAAGATCTCGGGGTCGCGGTTCGCGCCGGCGAGGGAGACGACCACCAGATCACCGCGCCGCACGTCGGCCCCGCCGAGCGTCACGTCGGCGGTGGCGTAGCGGTCCACGACCGCCGCGGCGGGTTCCAGACGCAGCGATTCCTCGATCGCCGCGTCGACCAGGTGCGGATCGGCACGCACGAGGGCGAGTTGATCGGGGTGCGCCAGCAAGTGCAGTACGGCGTTGGCGATCATGCCCTCGGTGGTCTCGATACCGCCGAACATCAGCACGGCGGCGTTGGCGACCACCTCCGGCAGCTCCAGGCGCTTGCTCTCGGCCGCAGCGACCAGGAGCGACGCGTCGCCTCCTGCCCTGACCGTCGCCTCGACGCTTCCTCGCAGCTGGTCGAACGCCGCCGCCCCGGCGGGGTTCGCCGACAGCCCGGCGGTGATGTCGGAGACCGCGCTCACGATGGCGTCGTACCAGGACAGCACCGCCTCGGCGTCCGCGCCGACCAAGCCCAGTGATTCGGCCACGACGGCGACGGCCAGTGGCCCGGCCACCTCCCGGCGCAGTTCGGCACGGCCATGCGGCCGGATGCGTTCCACGAGCCGGGCTGCCTCCTGTTCCACGAACCCGGTGAACCGGTCGTGCACCCCTTGCGTGCGGAACGGGTCTGTGAAGGGGGCGCGGTGCCGCTTGTGCTCGGCGCCGTCCACGGAGAGCATGCTCGGACCGACCACCTGGGCGGTGGAGAAGCGGGGGTCGTCCACCGTGAAGGTCGCCGCGTCACGCATCACGCGCAGGGCGAGATGACGCCGGGTCACCAGCCAGCCGCCCAGCACGGGGAGCCACGAGACCGGTTCGCGGGCGCGCAGCAGTGCCAGCCGGGGGTGAGGGTCGTCCTCCAGCTCCGTGAGCGTGGTCGCGGAGCCGAGCGGAAACCGGCGCGCTGTCACCATGGAAGCTCCCCCTCGTGCCCGTTGTACCCGTTCCTGGAATTCCGGTCTCCCCGGAGCCCACTCAGAGCGTATGCGTCTCCGGCGGTGCGTCGAGCCGGGCCCCTGCCATGGGTGACTCGTCCCTGCGGCCGACCTCGCCCCGCACACGCCGGCAGGGTCGGGTCTGCCCCGACGGAGTTCGGCGGACACCCATCGCGACGACCCCGACCAGCACGTGCGGCTCACCGTCCTGGGCTGACGCAGGTGGCGGAGCCGACGGGCCGTACCTGGGCTGACGCGTGTGACGGAACGACCCGGCCTCCCTGGGCTGACGCAGGTGGCGGAGCCGACGGGCCGTACCTGGGCTGACGCGTGTGACGGAACCGGCGGGCCGTACCTGGGCTGACGCGTGTGACGGAACCACCCGGCCTCCCTGGGCTGACGCAGGTGGCGGAGCCGGCGCCCCCAGCCCTCTGGACCGACACCCGTGACGGGAACGGCGGACCGCTCTGGGGCCGGCCCGCGGGACGGAACGGGCGGACCGCCCCGGGCCTGTGCAAAGCTGGATTTCTGATCACGCGGACGATGCTCTTCCGCGTCAGGGAACGGTGAGTGCAGATGACCTCCGGCTCCACCGATGCCCCGGACCCCGGACCGACCGGTACCGGCAACGGGCCCCCCGTCTCCCGTCCGGAGTTCGACGCCCTCTTCGAGTCGGTCCGCGCGTGGGGCCGCTGGGCCCCGGCCGACCGCGGTGCCTGGAACCGTGTGACCGAGGAGTGCGTACGGCGGGCCGTGGCCGCGGTGCGGTCCGGGACGGTCGTACCGCTGGCCCTGCCCTGGAACACCCGGCCAGGCCCGGACAACCCCAGGCCCGCCCTGCACCACCTGACCGATCTCGGGGAGGCCGAGGGCCCGGAGCCCTCCGCGTACAAGGACTTCATCGCCGCCGACTACCACGGCAAGGCGATCACGCATCTCGACGCGCTGTGCCACATCGCCTACCGGGGGCAGCTCTACGACGGTCGGGCGGCGAAGGAGGCCTTCGGTCCGGCGGGGGCCCGCTTCGGCGCCGTCCCGGCGCTCGGGCCCCTCGTCACGAAGGGGGTGCTCCTCGACCTCCCCGTCGTCCTCGGCGCCGGCTGGCTGGAACCGGGGCGGGCCGTGCACGCCGGGGACGTCGTGGACGCGGAGCAGGCGCTGGATGTGAGGATCGGCGAGGGCGACGCGGTATTGCTGCGGACCGGGCGCGTCCGCCGCGGCCGTGAACTGGGCGCCTGGGACGCCGACGCGGCGAGCGCGGGCCTCCATGTGGACGCCGTACCGCTGCTGGCCGAGCGCGGCATCGCGCTGCTCGGGGGAGACGGCGACAGCGATGTGCGGCCCTCGCCCGTGGACGGTGTGCACTCGCCGGTCCACGCCCTCGCCCTGGCCGCCATGGGGGTGCCGTTGCTGGACAACCTCGACCTGGAAGCGCTCTCGGCCGAGGCCGCCGTGGCAGGACGGTACGAGTTCCTGCTCGTCGTGGCACCGCTGAACGTCCCGGGCGGGACCGGCTCGCCGGTCAATCCGGTCGCGGTGCTCTGACGGGCCGTCCCGCCCGGTTGCCCGCGGTCCGGACCTGGTGCACCGTGACTCGCGTCCTCAATGTCCGTATCCTCGTCAATGCCAGATATTTTCCATATTTCACACATGTGGACTGTCCGCGGTGGAAGCGAGGCGGAGCGTGATCCGGTCCGGCGGGGAACCGATACCGGCGGGGCGTGCAACGGCAGGCGGCAGGGGACCCGCTGGCTTTCGTGAGCGGTTTCTCCAGGGCGAGCCGGTCGAGGCGGGCGTACGGACGCCGATCCTGAGTTCCTGGCAGCGCTGCAGGTCGCTCGGGCTGTCGCCGGACCAGGTCGACCTCCCCTTCCGGGAGGACGTCGACCCGGACGAGCGGATCATCCGCGCGGCCGTGCCGGTGCTCGACCGGCTGCAGTCCAGGTTCGCCGGCAGCGCGATGAACATCAGCGTCGCCGACGCGAGCGGGACGGTTCTGCTGCGCCGTTTCGGACAGGCGTCGCTGGCCAGAAGCCTCCCGGCGATCCAGAGCGTCCCGGGGTTCGTGTTCGCCGAGCAGGTCGCCGGCACCAACGGCATCGGCCTCGCGCTGGCGGAGCGCAAGCTCATCCGGGTCTATGGTGCCGAACACTTCGCCGAGCGCTCCCAGGGCAGCGCCTGCCGGGCCATTCCCGTTCGCGACCCGCTCAGCGGCCGTCTCGAGGGCGTCCTGTGCATCGGCTATCCGCGCAGTGCCGACGATCCGGCGCTGGCCACCGTGATCCGCAAGGCGGCCAGGGCCATTGAGCGACGGCTTCTGGGGCAGAGTTCCGCACGCGAGCGCGCACTGCTGTGGGCGTACCTGGCCACCGGCGCGCCTGCAACGCCTCACCGCAGCGTCGGCATGGACGAACTGGCTCTTGAGCTGCATCCCCATGACCGGGCGATCCTCATGGAGAGGGCCGCCGAGCTGATCTCCCGCGCACAGCGGGCCGCGGTCGACGTGTCCCTGCCCACCGGCCGCCGGGTCACACTGGTGAGCCGCCCGATGACGAGTGCCTCCGGAGTGGAGGGCGTCGTCATCGAGGCCGTTCTGCACGGCCCCGCACCGCGCGAGCCCGTCGCCGTCGCGCACCACGTCGACCGGTCGCCGGGCCCTGCCGTCGAGCCCGCCCTGGTCCAGGCCTCCCTCTGGTCCGCGTCCGGCGTCGCCGTGCCCGGGCATCTCCGCCACCTCCCGATGTCCGGGCACCTTCCCGGCACGGCAGCCGGCCGGACAGCCACGGACGGCGGGCATGCCATGGCCGCCGGAGTCGACGGCACGACGGACGACCACCTCGACTCCCCGCCCCCCGCGAGAGGGCTCGTGATGGTGGGGGAGCCGCACGTGGGGACGTACGCCCTGGCCGCGCGCCGGCGTCTGGAGCTGCTGTCGGAGGCCAGCGCCCGCATAGGCACCACCCTGGATGTGCGCCGCACCGCCCAGGAGCTCGCCGAGACGGCGGTGCCGCGCCTGGCCGACTTCGTCACCATCGACCTGCCCGAGGCCGTACTGCACGGCGAGGAGTCCACCGATCCCCGCGGAGATCTGCGCCGTGCGGTGGTCCACGGCATCCGCGACGACTGCCCCTTCATACCGGTCGGCACCCGGATGGACTACGGCCCGACCGTGCCCCACCTGCGGTGTCTGACCAGCGGACAGGCGGTGCTGGAGCCGGACCTGAAGCTCGCCGCGGGCTGGCTCGCGCACGAGCCCGAGCAGACCGAGCAGCTGCTGAGCCACGTCCACTCCCTCATCGCGGTGCCCCTCGTCGCCCGGGGCGTCGTGCTGGGCGTCGTCGCCTTCTACCGTGCGCAGACGCAGAATCCCGCCCCGTTCGGGGACGACGACCGCTCGCTGGCCCAGGAACTCGCCGCCCGCGCCGCACTGTCCATCGACAACGCGCGGCGCTACACCCGCGAACGCGCCATGGTCCTGGCCCTGCAGCGCAGCCTGCTCCCGCAAGGCCTGCCGGACCAGGCGGCCGTGGAGGTCGCGCACCGCTACCTGCCCGCCGAGTCCGACGTCGGCGGGGACTGGTACGACGTCATCCCCCTGTCCGGCACCCGCGTCGGCCTCTTCGTCGGCGATGTCGTGGGCCACGGCATGCTCTCCGCCGCGACCATGGGCCGGCTGCGCACCGCCGCACGCAGCTTCGCCGAACTCGACTTTCCCCCCGACGAGGTCCTCATCCAGCTCGACAACGTCGTGGGACGCCTGGACCGGGAGGAGTCCGCGGCCGACGGCGCCGGCGTCGTCGGCGCGACCTGCCTGTACGCCGTCTACGACCCGACCACGCAGCGGTGCACCATGGCCCGTGCGGGTCACCCCCCGCCCGCACTGGTGGGCCCCGACGGCACCGTGTCGTTCCCCGACCTGCCCGCGGGACCCCCTCTCGGCCTCGGAGGTCTGCCGTTCGAATCCGCCGAGATCGACCTCCCCCAGGGCAGCCAGCTGGTCCTCTACACCGACGGACTCATCGAGGACCGGCACCGCGACGTCGACCTGGTCCTCGACCAGCTGCGCGGCGCCCTGGCCCACCCGGAGCGCGCACCCGAGGAGACCTGCCAGGCGGTACTGGACACCGTGGCACCCGCCCACCCCCGTGACGACATCGCCCTGCTCGTCGCCCGCACCCACGCCCTCGACCCCGGGCGGATCGCCACCTGGGACCTGCCCGCCGACCCCGCCCTGGTCAGCGAGGTGCGCGCCGCGGCCCTGCGGCAGCTGGCCGACTGGGGACTCGACGAGGCCGCGTTCGCCGCGGAACTGATGCTCAGCGAACTGGTCACCAACGCCATCCGGCACGGCGCGGGACCCATCCGGGTACGGCTCCTCCATGACCGCACCCTGATCTGCGAGGTCGCCGACACCAGCAACACCGCCCCCCACCTGCGCCGGGCGGCCACCACCGACGAGGGCGGACGCGGCCTGTTCCTCGTCGCGCAGCTGTCGCAGAGCTGGGGCACCCGCTACAACCCGCAGGGCAAGGTCATCTGGGCCGAGTGCGAGCTGGCCGGCGTCTGACGAGCCGGCCGGCGTCTGAAGCGGTGCGCTGACCCGTTGGAGCCACAGCGCACGGCAGGGTGTCTGAAATGCTGTGATATCGGCCGTTACTATCGCTGGTACCAGTCGGGAAGAACTTCGCCGGTCCGACCCCCCGGAGATGTCCGTGCACGACGCTCACGACACCTCTGCCGAGGCCCTGCCGCCCTGCGCGACGGAACCTCTCGTCCGTATCCGCGGGCTCGGCAAGCGGTTCGGCGGGACCCTCGCGCTCGCCGGGGTCGACCTCGATGTCCACGCCGGCAGCGTCCTCGCCCTCCTCGGCCCCAACGGAGCCGGAAAGTCCACCCTCATCAAGGTGCTCGGCGGCGTCCACCACGCCGACTCGGGGCGGATCACGGTGGACGGCCACCCGCTCGGCAGCCATGCCGCTTCCCGCAGCATGTCCTTCATCCACCAGGATCTCGGGCTGGTGGAATGGATGACGGCCGCCGAGAACATCGCGCTGGGCACCGGATACCAGCGTCGCGCCGGACTGATCTCCTGGCGGCGCACCCGGGAGCGCTGCGCCGGGGCGCTGCGGCTCGTCGCAGCCGATCTCGATCCCGACGCACCGGTCTCAGACCTCGCACCCGCCGAGCGGTCCCTGGTCGGCATCGCCCGGGCCCTCGCGTCGCGGGCCCGGCTCATCGTCCTCGACGAGCCGACCGCCCGTCTCCCCGCCGCCGACTGCGCCCGGCTGTTCCGCGTCCTGCACGACCTGCGCGACCGCGGGCACGGCATCCTCTACGTCAGCCACCGCCTGGACGAGGTGTACGAGGTCGCCGACACCTTCGCCGTCCTGCGTGACGGCCGCCTGGTCAGCCAGGGCCCGCTGGCCGGCCACAGCCCGGCCCGTCTGGTCCACGACATCATCGGCGCGGAACCGGCCGGCCACCGCCCCGCCGCCACCCCGTCCGGCGGTCCGGTCGTCCTGGCCCTCGACGGGGTACGGACCGCCGCCGCGGGACCGGTCGGCCTGGAGCTTCGGGCCGGCGAAGCGGTGGGGCTGGTCGGCCTCTCGGGTGCCGGACACATGGACCTGGGACGAGTCCTCGCGGGTTCCCGGCCCCTCCTCGGCGGGCGGGTCCTCCTCGGCGGCCGCCCCTACAGGCCCCGTACGGTCGCCGACGCCGTCCGGCTCGGCGTCGCCCTCGTGCCCGGCGACCGACAGCTGGAAGGCTGCCTGGCCGGGCTGACCGTCCGGGAGAACCTCCTGGCCAACCCCCGCGCGGGGGGCCTGCCGGCACTGCGCTGGATCGCTCCCCGCCGGGAACGCGCCGAGGCCGCCACCCTGATCGAACGGTTCTCGGTACGTCCCCGCGACAGCGAGGCCCCCATCGCCACCCTGTCCGGCGGAAACCAGCAGAAGGTCATGATCGGCCGGTGGCTCCGAGTGGGCCTGCGCCTGCTGATCCTCGAGGAACCGACGGCGAGCGTGGACGTCGGCGCCAAGGCCGCGATCCACCGCCTCCTCGACCGGGCACTGACCGCCGGCCTCGCGGTCCTGCTCATCTCCACCGACTTCGAGGAGGTCGCGGACGTGTGCCGGCGCGCCCTGGTCTTCGTCCGCGGAACCGTGACCGCCGAGCTGAGCGGTCCGCATCTCACGGCCGCGGCGCTCACCCGGGCGGCTTCGGCCGTGCCTGCCTCCGGAACCGCGACGAACCCGTGACGGCCGCGCCCTCCCCGCCCCCGCCCCGGCCGCGCCCGCCGCGCCGGGGCCCGCTGAGCCGACTCGGCCGAAGGGGCGGCCGGGCCGGGCACCTCATCGGCGCCTACGGCCTCCTGGCCCTCACGGTCCTGCTCTTCCTCGTCTTCTCCGTCACCCTGCCGCGCACCTTTCCCACCCTGGACACCCTCGACTCGGTCCTGTCCACCCAGTCGATCCCGGCCGTCCTCGCACTCGCGGCCATGGTCCCCATCGTGACCGGCGCGTTCGACCTCTCCATCGGCTACGGCCTCGGTCTGGCGCACGTCATGGTGATGCACCTCCTCGTCACCGACGGGTGGCCCTGGCCGTTGGCCTGTCTCTCCGTGATCGCCGGAGGGGCCGTCGTGGGCGTGCTCAACGGTGTGATCGTCGAGTTCGGGCGGATCGACTCCTTCATCGCCACGCTCGGGACCGGCACCATGATGTACGCCGTGACCGGCTGGATCACCGGCGGCGGCCGGATCGTCCCCGGTCCGCACGGCCTCCCCGCCGCCTTCACCGACCTGTACGACTCCACGTTCCTGGGCCTTCCGGTCCCCGCCTTCTACGTGGTCGCCCTCGCGGTCGCCCTCTGGCTGCTCCTGGAACGGCTCCCGCTCGGCCGGTACCTCTACGTCATCGGGTCGAACCCGCGCGCCGCCGGCCTCGTCGGCATCCCGACCCGCAGATACACCGTCCACGCCTTCGCCGCATCGGGGCTGATCGTCGGTTTCGCCGGAGTGCTGCTCGCCGCCCAGCAGCAGATCGGCAACCCGAGTGTCGGCCTCGACTACCTGCTGCCCGCCTTCGCCGGCGCCCTCCTCGGCTCCACCGCGATCAGACCCGGCCGGCCCAACGCCATGGGCACCCTCGTAGCCGTCGCCGTCCTCGCCGTCGGCCTCACCGGGATCGCGCAGCTGGGCGCGGACTTCTGGACGGTCCCGCTGTTCTACGGGGGCACCCTGCTCCTCGCCGTCGGCCTGGCCGGCTACTCCGCCCGCCGTCGACTGCGCACCGGTGCCGTCGCGGCCCGCGACGCACCCGCCGACGCACCCCGGCCGCCGACCGCCCCGGACGACGGCGCGGCGGGCAGCACTCCTTGACCCACGCCGCGCGCCCCATCTCCGCGCCCAGGGCGCATCCTCCCGCCCGTCCCCCAGCGAGGAGCATCCGTGCACCACCACCGCAAGGCCGCCCCCGGCGTCCTCAAGCCCCGGTGCGCCGCCGCCCTGCTGGTCGTGGCCACCGTCCTGGCGGGCTGTGAACGCGGCTCGTCGAACGGTCCGGCGCCCACCCCCTCGGGGCCGAGCGGCTGCCCCGGGGCTCACGCCAGGGCCCGGGCCGCCGTCGACCGGGCGGAGCGGACCGACATCCCGTGGAACGGCCCGGCCAGCGGCCCCGTGGCAGTGACCGGCAAGACCATCGTCTACGTCGCCCAGACCATGACCAATCCCGGAGTCGCGGGCGTCGCCGGCGCTGTGCGGCAAGCCGCGGGCGTCATCGGCTGGAAGGTCCGGGTGATCGACGGCGGCGGCACCCCCGCAGGCATCCAGGCGGCGATGAGCGAGGCCGTGGCCCTCAGACCCTCGGGCATCGTCATCGGCGGCTTCGACCCCGACGCGACGTCCCAGCAGGTGGCACGGGCCGAGGCGGCACGCATCCCGCTCGTCGGCTGGCACGCGGTCGCGTCCCCCGGCCCCAGCCGACGGCCCCCGCTCTTCACCAACATCACCACGAAGGTGGAGGACGTCGCGGGAGCCAGCGCGCAATGGGTCATCGCGCGCTCGAACGGCAGAGCCGGGGTCGTGCTCTTCACCGATGCCTCGATCCCCTTCGCCCAGCACAAGTCCGAACTGATCAGGAAGGAACTCGCCACCTGCCAAGGCGTGAAGCTGCTGGCGTACGAGAACATCCCGATCCCGGACGCCAGCAGCCGCACTCCGCAGGAGGTCTCCTCACTCCTCTCCCGCTTCCCCGACCGGTGGACGTATTCGGTCGCCATCAACGACCTGTACTTCGCCGATGCCGCCCCGGCCTTCCGTGCCGCGGACAGGAAGGGCGCCGGGCCGCCCCTCAACATCGGCGCCGGGGACGGCGACCCGTCCGCCTTCGAGCGCATCGGCAACGAGCAGTACCAGGCGGCCACCGTGCCCGAGCCGCTGTCCCTGCAGGGCTGGCAGACCGTGGACGAGTTCAACCGCGCCTTCTCCGGCCGCCCCGCCAGCGGCTATGTGGCCCCGGTCCACATCACCACGGCCGACAACGCCGACGGTGCCACGGCCTGGGACCCGTCGGGCTACCGGGAGGCGTACCGGAGGATCTGGGGCAGGTGACGACGAGATCCGGGGCACGCGACGACGGCCCCGCTCCTTCGACGCCCCGCTCGGCGGCGTGCTAGCCGATGATGATCACTGCACCTCCAGGGTTGAAGAAGAAGCCGTGGTGGTCGAAACGGAATCCGTGGTCGAAACGGAACCCGTGATTGAAGCCGAATCCGTGATTGAAGCGGAACCCGTGGTTGAAACCGAATCCATGGTTGAAACCGAATCCGTGGTCGAAGCAGCCTCCGCCCCGGTCGCCCCGGTCGCCGCACCCGCCCGTGGTCACGCGGGTGTGCACGGCGGGGGCCGCTGCCGAGGCCGGGCCCGCCGCGCCGATCGCTGCGCCGCCGGCCAGCAGAACGCCGACCGCGGACACCGCGGCGAGACGCGTCGCACGTTGTGCTCGCATGATGGATGCACCTGCCTTCCCTCCTCTCGCGCACCTCACAGCGCCACGAGAGGACCAGCCGCAGTCGCAAGAGGCAGCCGCGGCCGCATGAGAGCAGCGCCCCGGTCGCGGGCGGCGCGACCGGGGCGTACCCCCGGGTGTCGTACCCCGGGTTGCGGCTCTCTTCATGGGTACGCGGCCGACGCCCTTCGGGATTGCCCCTTTCGCGGGAAGCCCGCACGCCGGCGTCGCGCCGGACGGGGAGTCCGCCCGCCGGTGCTGCGCCGGAGGGCGGGAAGTCCGCCCGGCGGTGTCGCGCCGGAGCGGGCGGGCCGCCCGTCAGGGCCGCCGCCCCGAACGCCTCAGGCGCCCCAGGCCGCGGCGCACAGCGCGCGGTCCACCTCGTCGGTGTAGCGGGCCGCCGCCAGCCAGGCCCGGGCGAACCGGTCCGCGTCCGCCGGGAGCAGCCGGCCGAAGACATCGCGTGAGCGCTCCGCCGCAGCCGAATGCAGTTCGTCCAGCAGGTCGCCCGCCGTCGCGAGACCGTGGCTGCTCAACCGCCGGACGTCGGCGGCCGTGCTCCCGGGGAAGGACAGCACGAGCCGACCGCCCGAGGCCGCCTGCTGCACCCGGCGGCGCAGCAGGTGCACGGGGGCCTCCTCGGGCGGGGGCGCGACGGCCGCGGGCGCCGGGCCGGTGGGTGCGGCGGAGGCGGGCGCGGGCAGGTCGGCGTGGAGCAGCCGGTCCAGACCCGCGTCGAGCCGGGTGCCGGGGACGGTGGGGTGCTCGGTCGCCAGCAGCAGGGCACGGGGGTGCGGGGCCGGAGTGAGCCGGGCGACGATCCGGAGCCTGCTGTCCCTGGCCGCGGCCAGCAGACGGAGGTTGTCGCGGTGGGGGAGCGCCGGGTGGTCGTGAGCGGCCGAGAGCCGCAGGGGGATGCCGTCGCAGTGTGCGAGGAGGCAGTCGCCCGCCACCTCACGGACCGTTCCGGCGAGGGTGACCTCCAGGAAGAGCAGGTCGGTCCCTCCGGCCAGGGTGCGGGCCACCTGTTCGGCGGCCGGTACCGCCCAGAGCCGGTCCAGGGGCTCCGCCCGCCACTCGGCACCGGACGCGCGGACCGCCCGTACGCCCGCGCCCGCGCCGAGCCGGCCCGCCGGGGAGACCGTGGCCCCCGACACCGCGAGCCCGGCCCGGGACAGTTCGCGGTGGGTCAGCGCCGTGTCCCCGACGCGGACGGCCCGGTCGGCCGCGCCCACGGCCCGCCCCGCACCGCCCGGAGCCACGTCCGACACCTGGTACAGCCGGCCCTCGGCATCGGCGGTCCAGGTGACGGCGCCCGCGTAGCCGCTCGCCGTGAGCACCGGCTCGGAGAAGAGGCCGTACAGCCGCAGCGAGCCGTCCGGGCGGTACGGCTGCCGCACCGTGCCGCGCAGCTCGGTCAGTTCGCGGCCTTCGGCGCGCGGGACGCGGTGGGCCGCCGACAGGGCGTCGCGGAGCGCGCCGACGAGGTCGGCGAGGCGGTGGGCCGGGTCGGCCGAGCGGGCCGCGCGTACCGCCGTGACCACGGAGACGGCCGTGGCGGCGGCCCGGGGGAGCCCCGCGAGCCGCGCCGTGTGCGCGGCGCGCAGCAGTTCCGCCTGGAGCACCGCCCCGGAACCGTCCGTACCGGCCTCGAGCACGGCGGTCGCGGCCGTGTGCAGGGCATGGGCGGCGGCGCGCTGCTCGGGGGTGGCCCGCTCGGGCGGCTCCTGGTCCGGCTGGGCCTGCGCACCCTTCTCCGCAGCCGCAGCCGCAGCCGCAGCCGCAGCCGCAGTCGGAGCGGGAGCCGGAGCCGCGGCCGCACCCGCACCGGTGGGCGCCTGTTCGGAGCGGGTGGCTGTGTCCGGTTCCGTGATCAGCTCCGCGTCCGGTTCCGTGTCCGGTTCCGCGATCGGTGCCGCCGAGGCCGCCGCGGCGCGGTGCAGACAGTCCGGGGCCAGCAGACAGCCGCAGCGGACGGCGTCCGCGCCGGTCACCGTGCCGCCGGGGGCGTGCAGTTCGACGTCGGTGCTGTCGTCGACGGCGATGCGCACGGTGTCGCCGTCGCGCACGGCCGGGCGGTCCGCCAGCTTGGCGATGCCCGCGTCGAGCCGCTTGCGCAGCCGGGGCGAGAGGGCGGCGACGAGTTCGGCGGTCACGGCCGGGGCGACCGGGGGCAGACCAGGGCTCATGCGATCCTCGCTCATGCGATCTTCTCCCCTACCCAGCGGGCGAGTTCGAGCGGACTGAGGGCGGCGACCGGCATCCCGGCGGCGACCAACTGACTCGCGATCCCGGTGGAGTACCGAGGGCGGCCTGAGTCGTCCAGGCTTGCGCAGCCGAGGACCTGGCAGCCGGCCCCGACCAGTGCGCGGACCTCGGCGAGCAGTCCGCCGAGCGGGTAGCCCTCCTCGAAGTCGCTGACCACCACGACGAGCGAACGCGAGGGCACGGTGACCAGGTCCCGTGCGTGGCGCAGTCCGGCCGCGATGTGGGTGCCGCCGCCCACGCTGACCTCCAGCAGCAGCGACAGCGGATCCTCGACATGGTCCGTCAGGTCGATGACCTCGGTGGAGAAGGCCAGGAAGTGGGTGGACAGGGTGGGCACCCCGGCCAGCACGGAGGCCGTGATCGCCGCCCAGACGGTGGACGCCTCCATGGACCCCGACACGTCGGTGACCAGGATCAGCCGCCAGTCGGCGGCCTTTCGCGCCCGGGTGCGGAAGACGGGACGTTCGGGAATGACCTGGACCGTGCCGTCCGGGGCGCGGCGCGCAGTGGCCAGGTTGGCCCGCAGCGTGCGGGACAGGTCGAGGCCGCCGCCCGGGCGCCGGCTGGGGCGGGGCAGCGCGGCGCCGTGCAGGGCAGGGCGCAGCCGGGTGGCAAGCTGCCGGGTCAGCGCGTCGACCAGGCGCCGGACCAGGGGGCGCAGTGCGGCCAGCCGTGCCTCCGGCAGCCCGCCCGCGTGCCGGAGCACCGAACGCAGCAGATCGACGGAGGGGCGGACGGAATCCGGGTCGAGTTCCGCGAACGCCTCCGGCCGTCCCGCCGCTGCGGCCGCGGCCAGCACCTCCTCCCGGATGCCCGGCCCGAACAGTGCCGCCAGCTCCTCGGACCACTCCCGTACGCCGGGATACGGCGCCTCCCGTCCGCCGGGCCCACCACGGGTGAGGTCGCCCCGGGAGCCCTCGCCGCGTCCGCTGCCGTACAGCTCGTCCAACGCCGTCGCCAAGGCGCGGGCGGACGAGGGGAGCCGGTCGGTGCTGCGGCCCAGGACGAGACGCCAGCGATCGGCCGGGGCGAGCCGGTGGTCACCGCCGGAGGCGGGGTCGCCGGGGCCGTCGGAGCCGGCAGGGGACGCCTGAGGCAGCCGGGGCGGCGGAAGCAGTCCCCAGGCTTCCAGGGCCTCGCGGGCCGCGAGGTCGGCCCGGGTCCAGGTGGCCAGCGCGAGCGGATCGACGGCGCCGGTGTCGGCCAGGTGCCGCTCGCCCAGGCGTTCCTCGACGGTGGACAGGAGCCGGTCGCGCGCGGCCGGGCTGAGCGTGTCGAAGCCGCCCCTCAGTGCGGGCAGCCGGTCCAGGAAGTCCCGGTCGGACAGCTGTGAGACCCGGCCCAGCAGCGGTTCCAGCGCGGGCGCCGCCGACTCGAGCAACTGCCCCGCCGCCGTGAGCAGCCCGCTGAGCCGTGCGGAGAGCGCCGAGCGGGACTCGGGGTCACCGGCCCCGTCGACCCAGGACGCCACCCGGTCGCCGAAGCCGCGCGGATCCTCGTGCCCGAGCAGCACGCGGACGGCTCCGGCCGCGCCGCGCATCAACGGGGAACCGCCGGCGGCCAGCCGGGCGAGCGCGTCGGTGAGCCGTATTCCCCCCAGCAGGTCGGCCCGGTGGGCCAGTTCCAGCAGGGCATGGGCGTCGGCGGGATCCTCGGAACCGGTGAGACCGTCGACCTGACGCACGGCGGCGGCGGTGAGCAGCTCGGCCACGGCCGCCGCACGCTCCGTACGGTCCCCGTCCGCCGGAAGGCCCGCGATGTGTCCGGCGCGCAGCCGGTCCATCAGGGCCAGACCGGCGAGCAGTTCGGGGAGGGTCCCGGCGTTCGGCAGCACGTCGGCGACGTCCGCCAGCCGCTCGTCCGTGAGACCGCCGAGCCCGCACCGGGCCGCCTGCTCCAGGCCGGGCAGGACCTGCGCCGGGGTGGGCCCGCCCTCGTCCCGCTCCCTGCGCCGGCGCTCGCGCAGCAGGCCCTCGACGGCCTGGGCGGGGGTCACCCCGCGGATCCCGGCGGCGGTCAGCATGGCCGCCGTGGCGGGCGTCCAGCGCACCTCCCAGCGGGAGGTCAGCGCCTCGGCGCCGCCCGCGCCCGCGACCTGTTTCGGCTCCGCGTACGGCACCCCGCACACCGTCAGGCGGTGCAGCAGGAGTTCGCGGCGGCGGTCCAGATCGGAGCGCAGCGGGTCGAGGCGCAGGTCGCGGGCGGTGCCCGGGCCGGAGTCCGCCGGGCCGGGAAGGCCCAGCGCGGCGATCTCGGCCTCGACCGCCGGTGCGAGCCCGCTGCGGGGCGCCTGCGGTGCCGGACGGCCGGCGCGGCTGCCGACGAGCACCTTCTCCATCGCCCGTGCGACGGCCCGCCCCCGCCCGTACGGCTCGCCCTGCGCGAGCACCGTCTGCACGGCCTCGGCCAATTCGCCCCGGCCCGCCGCCGGCAGTCCCCGGAGCCGGGCCAGGTCACCCGCGAGCCGTACGATCTCCCGCGCGTCGGCGGGCCCGGACGGGTGCCCGAGCGCCCGCAGTTCGGCACACACCCGTACGGCCGCCCCGGTCAGCGCCTCCTCCAGAGCAGCCGGGGCACCGGCGGCCTCCAGCACCCTGTGCTGCCACTCGGGGTCCCGGATACCGGCGGGGTATCCGGAGCGCTCGTCGAGCAAGGCGTACGTGTAGGGGATGAGGGAGGTGGCCCACGCCGAGGCCGCGGGGGCGGTCCGGTCGTTCTGGTTGTCGGTGGGTGTGAGTGGTGGTGGGGCGGTCCGGTCGTTGTGGTTGTCGGTGGGTGTGAGTGGTGGTGGGGCGGTCTGGCCGTTGTGGTTGTCGGTGGGTGTGAGCGGTGCTGAGGTCGGCCGGCCGTTTTTGGCGGGTGTGAGCGGTGGAGAAGTGGGCCGGTCGAGCTGGTTGTCGGTGAGTGTGAGCGGTGCCGGGTTGGGCCGGTCGTCCCGGCTGTCGGTGGAGGGCAGCAGCGCCGGGGCGTGGAAGGCACCCACCACCACGGCGGCACGCTCGCCGTTCGCCGTGGCCGCGGCCAGGCACGACCGCATCCACTGCTCCCGCCGCAGGTCCAGCTCGGGCACACCGCCCGAAGCCGCCGCCTCCTCGCGCAGTGCCCACCCGGTGAGCAGCGCGGCCCGCCGCAGGGCCTCCGGCGGTGAGCCCGGGGCGGTGGCCTCGACCAGCCGGTCCCAGAGGTCGTCACCGGGGCGTCCGGTGAGGCGGGAGCGGAGCGCGGCGGTGAGGCCGCCGACGCCGGGGCCCTCTGCCGTCCCGCCGGAGCCGCTTTCCGTCCCGCCGGAGCCGCCTGCCATCCCGCCGGGGCCGCTTTCCGTCTCGGCGGGGCTGCTTTCCGTTCCGGCGGGGCTGCTTTCCGTTGCGGCGGGGCCGTCTGGCGTCCCGCCGGGGCCGCTGCCCGGCTCCGGTGGGCGTCCGTGTTCCGAACCGGTGCCGGGCGCACCGGTCGGCGGCTGCGTCCGCCACGCCCGGTCCGCGAGCGGCAGGTCGCAGGCGATGACCGGAACGCCGTGCTGTGCCGCCCACCGCACCGCCACCAGTTCCGGGGAGAAGTCCGCGAAGGGGTAGAAGGCCGGGCCGCCGCCCCCGTCGCCGGGTGCGGCGGCCAGGGCGACCGGCGCCCGGGTCTCCTCGTGGGCGAGCCAGGGCAGCCAGTCCTGCAGTTCGGCGGGCAGCTCGACCAGCAGGACATCCGGCTTCGCCGCGTCCAGCAGCGCCGGTACGGCCGCGGCCAGGGACGGCGCATGGTGCCGTACACCGATGAAACAGGGCGCCGCCGGGTCGGTGAGGGCCAGGACGGCCGCCTCGGGAGAAGCGTGGGGCACGGCCGTCAGCCCTCCAGGACCGTGCGCAGGTCCCACAGGGTCCGCCAGGTGGCGGAGCCCTGCTCGGCGCGGCGCCGGACGGGACCGTCCCAGTAGCCGCGCAGCCGGGCCGCGTCGGCCGGGTCGTCCTTGCGCACCACACCCAGGAGGTGGCCCGGGAGCAGGCCGAGGACATCGCGGTCACCGGGGAAGTACGCCGCGGCCAGACCCAGTGCGCCGGCGACGGACACGGCCTCCGCGGTGCTCATCACCGTGGACGGCCGCTCCACCTCCCAGCCCTCCGCCGACCGTCCCTCGCGCAGGTCCCGGAACGCGGTGACCAGAGCCTCCAGCACGGCGTCGTCCACCCGGAAGGGTGCCCCGGCCCGCTCCACCGACGCCCTGGCCTGGCTGCGCACCAGCGCGATCTCGGCATCGAGGTCCGCAATCGGGCCGACCGTCTCGAAGTTGAAGCGGCGCTTGAGCGCGGCGGACATCTCCGAGACACCCTTGTCACGCAGGTTGGCGGTGGCGATGAGGCTGAACCCGGGCGCCGCGTGCGCCAGCGCGTCCTCGCCGCCCGCCAGTTCGGGTACGGCGATGCGCCGCTCCGACAGCAGCGACACCAGGGAGTCCTGCACCTCGGGCAGGCAGCGGGTGACCTCCTCGACCCGGGCGATCGCACCCCGGGTCATCGCGGTCAGCACCGGGGACGGCACCAGCGCCTGCCGGCTGGGCCCCTGCGCGAGCAACAGGGCGTAGTTCCAGCCGTACTTGAGCTGGTCCTCGGTCGTACCGGCCGTGCCCTGCACGACCAGACCGCTGGTCCCGCACACGGCGGCCGACAACAGCTCGGACAGCAGGGACTTGGCGGTGCCGGGCTCGCCGACGAGCAGCAGGCCCCGCTCACCTGCGAGCGTCACGACGCACCGCTCCACCAGCGCCCGGTCACCGACGAACTTGCCCTCCACCACCAGGCGCCGCGGCACCGTGCCGGGCACCTCGGCGTCCTCGGGCAACCGCAGCGCCTGCCCGCCGCTGCCCATGACGAACGTGACGACGGCCCGCGGCGTGAGCCGCCACGCGGGCGGGCGCGGCCCGGCGTCGTACGCGGCGAGGAAGGCGAGTTCGGTGGCGTAGCGGTCCTCGGGCGGAACGATCTGCCGGGTCGCGTCGGGAACGAGGACTGTGGTCATCGGCTGGTGCCCTTCGGGGTGGTGCGGGTGGGGGGCGGGGTGCGGCGGGTCATCGGCGCCGCCCCCTGCGGTTCGCCCGCGTGGTCAGCTCCTCGTACGCCGGGGCGTTCCCGGCGCGGACGCGGTCCCAGGCGCGCGCGAACAGCTCCGGAACCGCGACCAGCGGCAGGGCGCGCTGATGGCCGAAGACCGGGTACAGACCCTCCTTCCAGGTCTCCACCGGCAGCGCCGGCGACTTCAACTCGCGCCAGCCGCAGGGCAGGAACAGGGTGCGCCCGGCGCGCGACCGCTTGGCCTCGACGACCTGCTCCGTCGCTGCCAGCTCCGCCCTGGCCTTCTTCATCCGGGCGGGTTTCCAGCCGGTCCAGCGCGCGCAGTTGCGGTCCGTCGGATCGGGCAGCGCCAGCAACTGGAGGTAGAGGGCCGCCGCGTCCTCGCCCAGGCCGTGCGCCGCGGCGACCTCGGCGACCAGGGCGGGAGCGCTGACGGTCGGGTCCTGCGCGTACCCCGAGGGCTCCCCGGTGCCCAGGCCGGCCTCGACGGCCCGGGCCAGCCCCTCGCCGAGGAGCGTGCGCAGCGTCCGCACACCACGGGCGCGTGCGCCGCCGACGAGGCCTTCCAGCAGCCCGAACACGGCGTCGTCGGGGCCGCCGAGCGCGGCGGAGCGGACCAGGACGGTCTCCGTGTCCCGGTACCAGGGGCGCAGCACGATCGCCTCGCCGACCCGGGTGAGCCCCTGTGCGTCGGCGCCCCCGGTCGCCGGGAGGCCGTAGGCCTTGCGCAGTTCGACGGCAGTCGAGCCGCCCTTCTCCGTCCACTCGACGTCCAGGTCGAGCAGCAGCTCCGGATCGCCCAGGCGGCGGCGCAGCGCGGCGAGCCCCTCGGGCAGGGACGCGCGCAGCGGGTGGCCGTAGGGCAGCACGTAGGCCAGCGCGGCCAGGGCGTCCACGGCGTACGTCAGATCGTTGCGGCCGGGCACCGCTTGGGGGTCCGCCCAGGCCAGGGTGCCGTCCTTGTCGGGCCGCAGGACCGTGGTGCCGGTCAGCCACGGGGTGCGGGTCGGGTTGAGCACCTGCTCCGCGTGTCCGGCGCCCGTCCCGGCCAGGTCGGCGGCGAGGTCCTCCGGCACGCGGACGAGCGAGCCGAAGCGCTCGGTCCACATCCGGCCCAGGGCCTGGATGTCGGGACCCGACACCCAGAGATCGGCGGGGTCCGCGGGCAGCAGGGCACCCAGGAGGGCGTTGCGCTCCTGGGGACCCAGGGCGTTCACCCGGGCGATCCCGAACTCGCGCTGGCGGGGCTTGAGTCCGATGGTGGCCAGCGCTTCGGCACCGGGGTCGTGCGGCAGGCCGGCCAGCAGCGCCGTGGCCTGGAGCGGACCGAGTCCGCCGTGGGTCGCCGCCACCAGCGCCTCCGGCAGCTCGGGACGCCAGGGGGCGGCGCCCTTGTCCCGGACCAGCCGGGTGAGGGTGGCGAGGTCCTCGGCGGACACGGCCGGGGAGTGCCGGACCTCGCGCTCCAGCGTGAAGTGGGCGATCGCACCGAACGTGCCGGAGGGGTCGTGGTCCAGCGCCAGCCAGTTCACCCGGTCCCGATCGCCGTCGATGTTCTGGCAGCCGAGGATCACCACCGTACGGCCGTTGCGGCGCAGCACCTGTCCGGCCCGCATCTGCTTGTCGTGCGGCTCCCCGAGAACGATCTCCCGGAGCACGCCGTCGGCCGCGAGGAGCGGCCCTTGCGCGACCGCTTCGAGCAGCAGGAGCAGCGGTTCCCGCTGGTCCCCGGTCAGCGTGGGCGAGGCGGCCCGGACAGCGAGCGCCTGCAGGACGCCCAGCACGGGCGGCCACACCCTGCCGATCGCGGGGACGGTGTGCTCGTCGCTGAGCCACCCGTCGGCGAGGGCGGCGAGCGGTTCCCCGCCGGGCAGTCGCTTGCCCTCGGCGTGCCTGCCGGACAGCACGTGGTTCACGGCCCGGATCTGGCGCAGCACGCTCCACTGCTCTCCCTGCCTCCAGCCGTGCAGGCCGATGACACCGGAGAGGGCGTCGTACAGGGTGCGGTCGTCGCCGAGCCGGGGGCTGTGATCGGCGAACATCTCCTCGATACCGCTGCGCGGCCCGCGCGGCCGCTCCTCGGGCGGGGTCGCGAAGGCGGTGGCCGATTCGGCGATGCGCAGCGCCACGCGGACCAGGGAGGCGAGACCGGTCAGCAGCCGCCCGTCGGCGCAGTCCGGCAGGGTCATGGCGACCGCTCCCAGGGCGACATGGTCGGCGGACGGCACGGCGGCCTGGGCGGCCTCGTCCGATCCGGCGTCGGCCAGCGCCTGCCGGCGTCCGGTCAGCGCCAGCGCCGTGACCCGCAGCAGCTCGGCCGCCTGCTCCTCGGACAGGGCGCGCAGCACGGCCGAGCCCTGCTCGTCGCGGGGACGCAGCGCGTGCCAGAACGGCAGGGGCGGTATCAGCCGTGTCCCGGCGGCGTACTCGCTGCCCCGGTCGCCCGGCGCCACCGAGCCCAGCTCGCCGTCCCGGGAGGTGTCCTCGGCGTCGAACAGACCCACCCGACGGTGTATCTGAGCGGCGACCGGCTCGGCGCCCCCGGGCAGCCGCAGCGCCCCGAGCGGCACCGCGTCCGCCCGGTCGTCCGAGGCCGGCATGGAGACCGTGCGCCCGTCCGGTGTCCCCGCGGTCCTGCGTGCCTCCTCGCCCCGGCCCTCCAGGCGCACCCAGCGGCCCAGCACCGTGCCGTCGGTGCCGAACGGGCTGTGTTCGAGCCCCGGTTGCAGGGGGAGCACCTCGCACCGGCCGGGCTGCAGCGAGGCGTCCTCGCGGATGCCGGAGCGCAGCAGCGCGGGCAGCGAGGCGCGGCCGTGCGTGCCGGTGGCCGGGTCGTACTCCAGCCACACCGTCTCCCGGCCCTGCCGGCCCTGGCGCCACAGTGTGGTGCCGTCGCCGATCACGGCACGGCTGGGCGGCAGCACCGTGTCCCCGGCGTGCAGGGTGCGGCCGCCGGTGGCGCGGCCGCCACCGGGCAGCGGGATCGAGGCGGCGTCGCCCTCGTTCCCGGACCAGTACGAGGGGAGCTGCTCCCCGCCGAGTTCGAACACGTCGGCGGGGCGGGCCGACCAGTAGCCGTGCTGCTTGCTGCCCTGCCGCCACATCACCAGCAGCTCGCCGTCCGCGTAGCGGAACCGGGGACGCTGCCAGCGGTCCAAGTCCTGGGGCAGGCGCAGGTCGTGGTCGAGGAGCACTCGGTCCGGTCCGACCACGACGGCCTTGTGCCGGCGGGCCAGGATCAGCGCGGGCCAGGCCTCGTGGACCGACAGGGCGTCGTCCTCGCCCTTCCGGGTCTCGGCGTCGAGCAGCTCCAGCGCCTCGTCGAGCGCGGGCCAGCCCAGCTCGTCCAGGATTCCGGCGCGCACGGTACGGCCGAGCAGCGGCGCCATCGAATGTCCGGCCACTCGGGCGACGGCGTCCGGGTTGACCTCGGAGGCGATCGACCGGAACGGGCGCAGCCGGTTCACGGCGGCGCGGGCACCGGGCAGGCCCCTCGCGCGCGTGAAGTCCGCTGCGGCCTCGTCCAGCCACGCGCGCAGCACGACCGAGAGCACGGGGTGGGCGGCGACGGTCTTCAGCAGTTCGGGGCCGCTCCTGTCCGTGCCGACCGCGTCGACGGCCTCGTGCAGCAGGCGTCGCAGGCGCGGGTCGGCCGCGACGGCCGCCAGGTCCCGGCGGCCGGTCCGGGGGTCCCTCAGCCAGTCTGCGAGCGGCAGGAACACCTTCACCTCGGTGCCGGGCACCGTGAGCGGGATGCCCTCGGCCGCGCACAGGTCGAGCAGGTCGAGGTCGGCTCCGGCGTGCCAGCGGCCGGTGAACAGGTCCACGGCCCGGCCGGCGGCCCGCAGCGGACCGGCCATGCGCTCGACGAGCGCCAGCGTGGCCGGTGAGCGCCGCGACCAGGACCCGCCGTGCTTGCGGAAGGCGGCCCAGCGGCTCAGCCAGCCGGCGGGGTCGACGTCGTGCTCCTCGGCCGCCTCGGCGTCGGTCAGCAACCGCTCGGCACCGCACTGCGCGAGCAGCGCCAGCCAGAACTCGTCGTCCTCGACCTCCCGGCCGAGCCCGGCCGGCATGATCTCCAGCAGGCGGGCGCGCACGGCGGGCCGGCGCTCCGCGAGGACGGGCAGCACCGTGCGGTAGGCGTTCCAGAAGGACGCGGGTGCCCGGACGGCGGCGGGGGAGGCGATCAGATCGGCGACCAGGGCGCATTCCTCGGTGCTCCGGTCCAGGCCCGCCGCCTTGATCAGCCCTCGCGCGTCCTGCGGCAGCGAGGCGTACGGCGGCATTCCGGCCGCACAGCGCTCCACCGTCAGCTGCCGGAACTGCGCCCACGCGGCGGCCGGGTCGAGCCGTCGGGCGAGGTCCTTCACGTGCTCCTTCAGGGCCTTGACGGTCAGCGCTCCGGCGAAGGCGAACTCCAGGAACACCGCCCGCTGCCGCTCCTCGTCCACGGCGAGCGCGTGCACCCGCTCGGCCTCCCGGGCCTTGCCGAAGAAGGCGGCGGCGTACGTGGTGTTCTCGTGCTGCAGGAAGACCCGCGCGGCCTGCTCGTAGAAGGTCGGCAGGAAGTGCGGCACGGCCCGGTCGAGCCGTTCGCCGAGCGCCTCGAAGCCCTCCTTGGCCGTGCCCGGCCGGGACTTGGCCTGACCGGCGAGCCGTTCGACGTCCTTGACGAGGGCGAGCGCGTGGTGCCCGTTCGCCGGGTCGTTGACCAGCGCCCAGGCCGGGAAGCCCAGGGTCTCCTTGCGTACCTGTCCGACGTCGGGCGCCTCCGGCCTGCGGGCGAGGCCCAGGAACTCCAGCGCCAGGTCCTCGGCCTGGCCGAGGGTGCCCGGCACCAGGCGGATCACAGGCCGGTCGTCCAGGGCGGGATGGGTGTAGGTGCGGACGGTGAGGCTGTCGGCGTCCTCGCGCGCGGTGCTGCCCGGCGGCAGCACGGCGCCGGCGTCCAGCAGAGCGGCCGCGGTGGTCTCGTCGTACCCGGTGATGGCTGTCATGCCGCCTGCTCCTCGTCCTGGATGTCCCGTCCGGCGTACAGCGCGGCCGCCATGCGCATGCCCTCGGACCAGGCCACCGGCCCCACCTGACCGAGCTTCAGCGCGCGACCCGCGGGGTCGGCCCACACGAGCGCGCCGGTCTCGGCCTCGTCCCAGCCGTCGTAGTCGCCGACCCAGACGCGGGCCTCGACGGTGCGGCCGTCCTCCAGGACGGAGCACACCGCGTGTCCGCCGCGCACGCGGTAGCCGAGCTGGACGACCCTGCCGTGCAGGAAGCGCAGTTCCTTGTACGTGCCGCCCGCGTACTCCTCCACCTGAGTGGCCTCCGCGTCGAGGGCGGCCGGGCGGTGCCAGACCTCGCGGAAGAGCTGCTGGGCGCGCTGCTCGACGCCCAGCTCGACGGCGAACTCCCGCAGGTCCTCAAGGTCGTCGAGGAGCACCGGGTGCGGGATGCGGACGAGGTCGGGAGCGGTGCGGACGGTGTCGCCGTCGAGGTCCACCAGGCCGAGGCCGCGCTCGGGGCCGGCGTCCCGCAGGAAGCCGGCGACCCGTCCGTCGGCACCGGTGACGACGAGGTCGCGCAGGGCGGCCTGCCAGGCGGGGTCCGGCCACACGCGGGTGACGACGGCGAGCGGCACCGGCAGCGAGCGGACCATCCACCGCTCCACGTCGGCCAGGCACCGCCGCTCGTGCCGCTCCAGCCACTCGGCGAGCTGCCTGAGGCCCACGACCGCCGGATCGTCGGTGAGCTTCGCGGGCACGGACTTCAGCCGCCGCCCGGCCGCGTTGCGGCAGACCACCTTTCCGCCGTCGAGCGCGACCTGGTAGTCGCCGGCCGACACCCACCCCATACGTGCCTCCCCGCACCGCAGTGATCAAGTGACGGGAACTCTAGGGGAGGCCACTGACAACGCCGTCCGCCGCCCGTGGCGCGCGCCTCCGGACGGAACCGGCCACGGTGGATTGCGGACGAGCGGGGGCGGAAGCGGAACGGTTCCACCGCTGCATCGGACGACGGCCGGCAGGCCGCATCGGACGGCTTGACCGCCGCATCGGACGGCTGAATCAGCGAAGCGGAACGGCCGAACCGGCGAAATGGACAGCCGGACCGGCGAAGGGGCCGGGCGAACTGCCGCATCGGACGGCTGGACCGGCGAAGGGGCGCGGTGAACCGCCGCATCGGACGGCTGGACCGGCGAAACGGTCGGCCGAGCCGCCGAGGCGGACGGCTGGACCGGGGAAGCGGCCGGGCGAGCCGCCGAGGCGGACGGGTGAACCGGTGGAGCGGATGGGCGTCAGCGCCCCTCGGCGCCGTCCCTCTCCTGCCGCTCCTGGTGCAGCTTCTTGATCCGCACCGCTTCCTTGCGGACCTCCGCCTGGGTGGCGCGCTCCTTCTCCAGCCACTCGGGCTGCTCCTGCTTGAGCGCCTCGACCTGTTCGGTGGTCAGCGGCTCGGTGATCCCGCCGCGCGCGAGGCCGGCGATCGACACACCGAGCTTCGCGGCGACCACCGGGCGCGGGTGCGGGCCGTTCTGCCGCAGCTCGCGCAGCCACTGGGGCGGATCGGCCTGCAGTTCGTTCAGCTCGGCGCGCGAGACCACGCCCTCCTGGAACTCGGCGGGGGTGGCGGGGAGGTACACACCCAGCTTCTTCGCCGCGGTCGCGGGCTTCATCGTCTGGGTGCTCTGCTGCGAACTCATGAGGTCAAGGGTATCGGCCGCGTGCCGCAAGGCCGACCACGGCCGGTAACCTGGCCTGGTGACAGGCTCGCAGGAATCACCGTCGTTCCGGCTCGCGTACGTCCCCGGAGCGACGCCCGCCAAGTGGGCGCGGATCTGGAACGAGCGCCTGCCCGGCATCCCGCTCACCCTTCTCCAGGTCCCCGCCGGCGAGGTACCGGACATGCTGCGCGCGGGCGAGGCCGACGCGGGGCTCGTACGGCTGCCGGTCGACCGCACGGTCTTCAGCGCGATCCCCCTCTACACCGAGACCACGGTGGTCGTCGTCCCCAAGGACCACCTGATCACGGCGGTGGACGAGGTGAACCTGGCCGATCTCGCCGAGGAGGTGCTCTTCCACCCCCTGGACGACGTCTTCGACTGGGACGCCCCGCCCGGCGAGCCCGCCTTCGAGCGCCCCGCGACGACACCGGACGCCCTCGAGCTGGTGGCGGCCGGCGTCGGCCTGCTGATCGTCCCCCAGTCCCTGGCCCGCCTGTACCACCGCAGGGACCTCACCTACCGCCCGGTCGTGGACGCTCCCCAGTCGAGCATCGCGCTGTCCTGGCCCGAGGAGGCCACCACCGACCTGGTGGAGGACTTCATCGGCATCGTCCGCGGCCGCACGGTCAACAGCACGCGGGGGCGTACGGCGGCCAAGGGCGAGGCCGAGCAGAAGCAGAAGCGTCCGGAGCAGGGGGGCTCCCGGCAGAAGCCCGCAGGCTCGAATTCGACGGGCGCGAAGTCGACGGGCGGCAAGCCCGCGAGCCGTACCGCACGGGGCCGCGCGGGATCGGGCGGCGCGGGCAAGCCGGCCAAGCGGGGCAAGCCGCGCCGCAGGTCGTGACCCCTCACGCACCGCTCAGACACCGCGCTTGACCGCTTCCTCCGCCCCGCCCTCCTCGGAACCCCGCCGGACCGTCCCGCCCGCGGCCTCCTGCTCCGGACGCACCTGGCGCTCCCGCAGGTCCGCGACCGCCAGTAGCAGCGCGATCATGATGATCCCCACGGCGGTGAGCAGCCCGAGCTGAATCGCCGTGACGGAGCGTCCGTGGTTCGCCTGGTGCGCGAAGTACACCGCGCCCACCACCGCGATCCCGGCCGCCGAGCCGATGCGCTGCCCCGTCTGCAGCACGCCGCCGGCCGCACCGGCACGGTGCACGGGAACGCGGGTGAGGGTGAGGGTCGTGTTGGGGGAGACCGTGATGCCGGAGCCGATCCCCCCGATGAACATCGGCAGTGCCGTGGCCCACCCGACGCTCTCCAAGGGCACCAGCCGGACCGCCACGACCGCCCCGAGCAGCCCCACCGCCACCCCGCTGAGCCCCATGACGACGATCTTGCGTCCGTACCGCACCACCAGCCGGCCCCCGATGGCGGCGCCGACCGCCGAGGCGGCCGCGAAGGGCAGGACGCTGAGCCCCGCGGCCAGTGCGCTGTAGCCGACCGTGTTCTGCAGGAACAGCGCGTAGACGAAGAACACCGTGGTGAAGCCCGCGAAGTAGGTCAGGCTGATCAGTGCGCCGAGCGTGAAGGACCGCAAGGAGAACAGGTCCAGGTCGACCAGTGGCGCCCGGCCGAGCCGCCCCTGACGGCGCTCCCACACCCAGAACGCGGCCAGCAGCAGCGCGGCCACCGGCATCAGCGCCCACTTCAGCCGCCCGGTCCACTGCTGCTCCTGCACCAGGGGCAGCATCAGCGCGAGCACGGCCGAGCCGAGGAGCAGCACCCCGAACAGGTCGAACTCCTCCCGCCTGCCCGCGGACGCCGGGTAACGGGGCAGCAGCCGCAGCCCCGCGACGAGGGCGGCCACCCCGATGGGCAGGTTGACGAAGAACACCCAGCGCCAGCCGTCGTCGGTACCGACGGCGTCGATCAGCAGGCCGCCCGCCAGCGGGCCCACCGCGGTCGAGACCCCGATGACGCTGCCGAGCAGGCCGAAGGCCTTGGCCCGCTCGGCGCCCTGGAACATCTGCTGGATCAGCCCCGAGGTCTGGGGTGCGACCATGCCCGCGGCTGTGCCCTGGATCAGCCGGAACAGCACCAGCCAGGAGGCACTGGGGGCGAGCCCGCACGCGGCCGAGGCCAGCGTGAACACGGCGAGCCCCAACAGGAAGGCCTGGCGCCGCCCGCGCATGTCGCCCAGCCGGCCCGCCGGCACGAGGGCCAGCCCGAAGGTGAGGGCGTACCCCGACACCACCCATGACTGGGAGGCCTCGGAGGCGCCCAGTCCGTGCTCCATCGAGGGCAGTGCCACGTTCACGATCGAGGTGTCGAGCAGCGAGATGAAGCCCGCTGTCAGACAGACCGCGAGCGCCTTCCACCGCCGGTCGTCGGGGGCGGGCCGGGCCTGGACTGTGGTCATGGGGTCACGCTAAGCAGCCGCCAGGCTCAACGCACGCAAGGAGCGCTTCCGCGCGCGTCGTAGCCGCCGCCGAGACCATCGGTCCCCGCCTGCGCCCTGGCAGCGGCCGGTCCGCACCGGCGCCGTGACGGCCGGTCCGCGCCTGCGCCGAAGCAGCGGCCGGTCCGCGCCGGCGCCGTGACGGCCGGTCCGCGCCTGCGTAGCAGCGGTCGGTCTGCGCCTGCGCCGCGCCTGCGTCGTAGCGGCCGCTCCGTGCCTGCACCGCAGCGGATGGGGAAGAGGCGGGTGAGGGGCAGCGGTACCCACGGGTGGGGGAGCCGATCAGGCCGAGCGGGCCGCTTCCGTGAGCCAGGCGTACGCCGACTGTGCCGTGAACTCCGCCTGGCCGCCCCGCAGCAGCAGCGCCGCCGTGGCGAACCCCGGCGCGTCCGCCTGGGCGGCCACGTACGGGACGGCGATGCAGCGCATTCCGGCCGCGTGTGCGGCGGCCGCGCCCGGGGCCGCGTCCTCCAGGACCACGCAGTCGGCGGGGTCCGCGCCGAGCCGCCGGGCCGCCTCCAGGAAGACGTCGGGGGCGGGCTTGCCGTGCGCCACCTCGTCGGCGGAGACGGCCGTGCGCAGGAACGCGCCGAGGCCGGTCCCGGCGAGGACGGCCTCGATCGCTTCGCGGGACGAGCCGGAGGCCACCGCCAGCTGGACCCCCTCGGCGGCCAGCAGTTCCACGAACTTCCGCATCTCGGGATACGCGGGCGTGCCGCTGCGGGCCAGTTCCAGATAGCGCCGGTTCATCGCGGCGAGGAGCTCGTCCAGCGGGGCACGCAGGCCATAGCGCTCCTGCCAGAGCGCGACCGTCTCCAGGGTGCTGATCCCGACATAGCTCTCGTGTTCCGCCCAGGTGAAGTCCGGGACGCCGTGTTCGGCCAGGGTCCGCCGGCTCGCCTCGTAGTAGTTCGGCTCGCTGTCCACCAGCGTTCCGTCGAGATCGAAGATGACCGAAAGAGTCCCGAGCGTGCTCATGCGGTCCAGGATGCCAAGGGTCAGGCGCGGGCCGCCCGCCCGAGCGACTCGACCAGCGGCAGCAGCCGGTGCGGCACCCGCTCGCGCAGGGCCACCTCGGTACGGGTGCGCACCACTCCCGGCAGGCTGATCAGTTTCTGGATCACATCCTCCAGATGGGCGTTGTCCCGCCCCACCACCCGGGCCAGCAGATCCCCGCCGCCGGTGATCGAGAACGCCTCCACGATCTCCGGCACGGCGGCCAGCGCGTCCCCGACGTCGTCCAGGTGGCCCTGGGTGACCTCGATGTGCACGAACGCGAGCACCGGGTGGCCGAGCGCCGCGGGGGAGAGCGAGGGGCCCGTACCGGTGATCACGCCGTCCCGTTCCATGCGGTCCAGACGGGCCTGCAGCGTGCCCCGGGCGACGCCCAGGGTCCGGGCGTACTCGCGCACGCTCGTGCGCGGCTGCTCCAGGAGCAGCCGCAGGATGCGGGTGTCGAGCTCGTCCACGGTCATGAGGCACGACTGTACCAATGGCTCAGCGGAGCGAAGTGCAGAGATGCCGCCCGACCTGGTCCGTTGGCTTTCCGGTGAGCGGAGGAGTTGATCCGGCAATGGGCCATTGGCGCAGTGATGAGGACAACACCTGAGCCATCGAGCTCTGTGAAGCTCTCATGGACACATCGATGGCGCTGCGGATCCCCGCGGCGCCTTTCGTATGTGGGTGGTCCACGTGTTCACAGGTGTTCAGAGGTGTTCACAGCTGTTCAGAGGTGTTCGCGGGTGTTCTCAGGTGTTCTCCAGGGGAGGGAAGCAGTGCTGAAGAGAGTGTTCGCGGCGCCGGACCCGGGGTGGGTGCGCTTGTGCTTCGCCGCGCGGGCCGTCCTCGGCATCGGGCTTGCGGTCGTGGTGTGCGGGCTCGCCGGGCACTCCCTGCCGGGTGCGGTCACCGGCGGTCTCGCCGCCCTGCTCGCCCTGTTCACCGTCGCCGACGCCACCGTGCGGGGGCAGGCGGTCACCACCGCGCTGCTGCCCGCCGTCGGCCTGCCCGTGCTCGCCGTGGCCGCCGAGCTGCACGATCACCCGGTCGCCCGGGACCTGGCGTTCCTCGGCAGCGCCGTGCGCCGCCCTCGGTGAACAGGTCGGGCATCAGCGTGAAGTACCCAGCGCCGGCCAGGCGCTCGGCTTAGCGGAGCATGACGTCGTCAACGCCGAGTACCTCGTGTGCAATGACCACGCCCGGCCAGGGTCCTGGGCCATCCGGTCGGGTGAGGTGCCTCTTCAGCCTCTGCGAGCCCCCGGCCGGGCCACTCAGGCTGCTCAATGGCTTCAACAGCAGACATGGAGCTTCTCCCGGAGGCTAAGTGCGTTGGGTGCGGTTCTTCTGAAGGGATGATCAGTTCGATCTCGCGAGCTGCCGAGCTCAGTGGCCGTAATGAGGCGTCGGCGTAGGTGAGATAGGTGTCGCAGACGGGGCAGCGGAACAGCATCGCGGTGACACCTTCGCCAAGGTGGGTGAGGAACTGCTCGAGTTGGGCGGCGTCGTGCCGGCCGTCGATGCGCAGGTCCTGCCTCAGTTGGTCGAGGGCCCCGGGATGGGCTGCCAGCTCGCTGTAGCTGACCCCGCCGATGAAGGCGGCCGCGTCGTGGCAGCGGGTGGTCCCACAGGCCGCGTACGAGCTCGAAGATCTCGCCCCCGTCCGCAGAACGGAACAGCGCGGTGGGCTCCGCCCCCGCATACACCACCTCGGGCCCCTCGGCGGGCGCCGGGATCAGCTGTCACACCCGCTCGAGCGAGACCCCGGTCCCCTCCGGGAAGCGCACGGCGGGCCGCTCGGGCTCCTGCCAGCTGGCGCCGAGGTCGTCGGAGTGGAAGACGCTCGGCCCCAGTGCGCGCTGTCCCCGGAGGCGAGCAGCCGGGGCCCGCTCGAGTGCCGCGCGTGGATGGTCTCGGCGAACACGGCCTGGTCGGGGAAGGGCGACTCCTCGAACTCCCATGCCCTGTCGTGCCGGTGGGCGAGGAAGAGCCCCTTCCTGGTGCTCACCAGCAGCAGGGTCGCGGTCATGACGATCGCCTCTCTCCTGTCCAGTGCGTGACGCCTCTGTCGCAGCGCTGCGGACAGTGCGGACCCCGCCGCTGACAGTCCCCGCTGACCTGCGCGAACGGCGTGCCGCGACCGCTCACCCGCCCGTCAGCCCGCCCGCGGCGGGCGTATCACCACCGCACCGGCAGGCTCCGCCTCCCCCGGATCAGCATCCCCGGGAGCCACTCCCCCGGCTCCCCGTCCGCCGCCAGGTCCGGGCAGCGCTCCAGTAGCGTGCGCAGCGCCACCTCGCCCTCGAGGCGGGCGAGCGGGGCGCCCAGGCAGAAGTGGATCCCGTGTCCGAAGGAGAGATGGCCCCGGGCCTCGCTACGCCGTACGTCGAAGCGTTCCGGATCGGGGAAGCGCGCCGGGTCGTGGTCCGCGCCGGCCATGGCGATCAGCACGATGGCACCGCGCGGCACCCGTACGCCGCCGACCTCGGTCTCCTCCAGGGCGATGCGCGGCGTGGTGGTCGCCACCGGCCCGTCGTAGCGCAGCGTCTCCTCCACCAGCCCCACCGCCAGCCCCGCCGGATCGGCCCGTACGGCCGCCAGCTGCTCGGGGTGCGCGAGGAGCGCGCGTACCGCGTTGCCGATCGTGTTGACCGTCGTCTCGTGCCCGGCGACGAGCAGCAGGAAGGCCAACGAGACCAGCTCGTCCTCGGTGAGCCGGTCGCCGCCCTCGTCGACCGTGTGGACGAGGGCGCTGAGCAGGTCCTCCCCGGGGCTCTCGCGCTTGGCGGCGATGAGCTCTGTGAGATACGGCATGACCTGCTCGTACGCCTCCTTCTCCGCCTCGGGGCTGGTGGGCGCGAGGGTCTCATTGGACCAGGCGTGGAAGGAGGCGCGGTCCAGGCCGGGGACGCCGAGCAGTTCGGAGATGACGATCATGGGGAGCGGGGAGGCGAACGCCTCGATGAGGTCGGCGCGGCGCGCTCCGTCCGCCGTCATGCGGTCCAGCAACTCGTCGGTGATCTCCTGGACGCGGCCCCGCATCCCCTCGACCCGCCGGGCCGTGAACTCCCCCGCCACCAGCTTCCGCAGCCGGGTGTGGTGGGGCGGGTCGCTCATCAGCATGTTGGCGTTGCCGAGCATGTTCAGGGCGTACGGCGGGCTCCAGCCGGTCTGCCGCCACTCGCGATGCCAGTCCCGGCTGAGCTGCGGGGCGGTGAAGGCCTCGCGCGCGGCCTCGTACCCGACCACGAGCCACACCACGCCCCTATCGGGCGTCACTACCTGGTGCACCGGACCGCGCTCGCGCAGCCGCGCGAAGGCGGTGTACGGGTCGGCGTCGAAGTCGGGGCTGAGCGAGGCGAGTAACTCGATCCCGCCGGGGCTGTCGGGCCGTTCGGTTCTGTCGGGTATCGCGGGATCGGCGGCGGCGGCGTTCTCGGTCTCGGTCTCGGTCAAGACGGAATTCCTTTCCCTCAGGCCCGGGTTAACCGGCCCCCGCCGACCACTCCGAGCACGGCCGTTTACTCTAATCCCGCACCCCCACCCGCACAACTGTCCACTCTCCTTGCTACTGACCTTGAATGCGTGATGTCGTCACGGTGAATCGAGGAGTCTGGTGCCGGTGAGGCAGCCGTCGAGGACGTCGTGTCGGTACTGGAGTTGGCGGAGGCCGTGCCGGATCGCGGTGATTAAGTCGGCTGGGGTCCTGAAGACCCGGTTGGCGGTGGTGGTGCGGTGCAGGACGGACCAGATGCCTTCGACCGGGTGGAGGTCGGGTGCGTAGGGCGGTAGCTGGTAGACGGTGAGCCAGTCGCGGTCGGTGAATGTAGCGGCGCATTCCGGCGGTGAGATAGGTGTTGAGGTTGTCCCCTCCTCCTCGCTTCCCTTTTATACGAGGGAAGCGGCACATGCCGGGCCCGGTCTCCGGACGGCCGTCGCCGGTGATCGTCACGATCTTGCCGACGACGGCCATCGTGCTGGACGAACCGAGTGCGCAGAACGTCGGTCTCGGTGGCGTCGAGTCCGGTCTCGCTGCCACCTTCCACGCGGGCGAACAGGTAGAGCAGGGAGGTGTGGGGCTGGAATCCCAAGCCGAGGGAAGTGGCGGTGAGCCAGAGCCGTTGCAGGGCGCGGCCGCCGTTGACGAAGGCGTGTGGGCCCTTGCTTGGGATGGTGAAGCAGCCGACGGCCGACGAGACGGCAACTCGCTTGCAACTTGGCCGAGTTGACCGGTCAAAGGCCTGCTCTTAGCCCTCCCGCTTCGGGTGTCCTAGTGCTTTGGGCCACCAACGGGGCCTCAGAGCCAACAACTGGCCGTGACACCGATCAGAGCCCTGCCGTGGAGAGGGCCCACTCGTCTGCATGCAAGGAGTGAGTCTGTGCTGGCCGGACAGACCGCAGGCGTACGACCGCCAGGGGCAGCCCGTCGCTGCACTAGATGCGGATGCCGTCTGAACAGGTACAACGGTGGCAGCCGCTGTTTCACGTGCAGCCGGAGTACCGCCATACCTGAGGCAGCCCGCCGACGATTCCCCCGGACATATGGGCAGGGTCATTGCGTGATCGAGATCTGTCCGGGTTCGTTATGTGAGACCGAGGGCTCGTAGGGGCCGGCGTGGCGGAAGGCGGCGGCGATGTTGGTCTGGCCGTCTTGGCGGAAGACGCTGATGGCGAGGTTATGCAGCGAGGCCATGGCACGGGGCAGGTGGGACGTCGGATTGGTCCACCCCGCACGTCTTCCCAAACGGAGGATGCTGTCCGGCGCTGACGGCCGGAGGCGTCAGTCCGGGGGAGTGTCGATGAGCAGGCGAATACCGTCGATCAGCGCCTGCGCCTGCCCATCGGGCCAGTTCGCGATCCGGCCCGCGAGGTGCTGGGTCAGCGCGTTGCGGAGCTTGGTGACCGTGGCGCGGCCCTTGGGCGTCAATGCGAGCAGGGTGGCCCGGCCGTCGCAGGGGTCGGGACTGCGCTCGATCAGGCCCGCGCTTACGAGCCGGTCGGCATAGCGACTCGCGCCGGATCGGTCGATACCGACCTCGTCGGCGAGCCGCGCCGCAGATTGCGGTCCTAGCCTGGCCAGCCCACTGAGCACCGGATAGGTCTGACGATCGACACCCGTCGGCGCCGAGTCGAGGATCGCGTCGTAGAGCGCGCTCCGGTTGCGCCGCAGCAGCAGCTGTCCCAGCGCTTGCCCCAGGTCACGTGCCAAGCCTGTATCCGCCATCCAGCAATGATACGTGCGAACCGCACGGAATGGGCGTAGAGTTGTTGCGTGCAAGCCGCACGTAATTTTCTTGGGAGGGAGGTCTGATGGCCATACGTCACGTGCCGACCCGGCGGATCATCGGTCAGCCGGACGCCGTTGCGGTCGACATCGCGCGCTACTTCCAGCCGTCCGACGTTCCGGTCGCTGATGACGTCGTCAGCGACTACTCGGGGTTCGGCGAGCACATCACACAGTTTCTCCGACGCACGTTGCTCAGCCTTGCAGACACCGAGCTTGCGACGATGATCGGCGCGGTCGAGGTCGTCAAACGGCTGACTGGCACGCGGCGGACCGAAGGGGCACGGTGATGGCGGAGAGGCGTCGCAGCACGCTGATCGGGCCTGTGCTGGTGCTGGCCACGCTGGTCTCCAGCATCATCAGCTCGTTCGGCGCTCCGCTGATCCCCACTGTCGCTCGCGAATTTCATGAGTCGCTGAGCGCGGCCCAGTGGTCGCTGACGGTGGCGCTGCTGGTCGGCGCGGGGAGTTCCCCGGTCCTGGGCCGGCTCGGCGACGGCTCGCGACGGCGAGTGACGTTGCTCGGTGGCTTGGCTGTGGTCACGGCGGGTGGTGTCGTGGCTGCGCTGGCAGGCAATATGGGGATATTGCTCGTCGGCCGCGGGCTGCAAGGCGTCGGACTCGGCCTGGCGCCGCTGGCGATGGCCACCGCTCGGGACGCACTGCCTCAGGCCAAGGTCGCGCCGATGATCGCACTGTTGTCGGTATCGGCGGGGGCCGGCCTCGGCGCCGGTTACCCGATCAGCGGGTGGATCGCCGGGGCGTGGGGATTGGCGGGTGCGTACTGGTTCGGTGCGTTCGTGTCCGGCCTCGCGTTGATCTGTGTCGCCGCAGTCGTACCGTCGAGCGCGGGGCGCAGTGCCCCTGACCGGCTCGACCGCGTCGGCGCCGTGCTGCTCGCACTGGCGCTGGTCACCGCACTGGTGGCAGTGGCAGAGGGGACACAGTGGGGTTGGGGTTCGCCAGCGATCATCAGCCTCTTGGCCGCCGGGGTGATGCTCTTCGCGGTCTGGGTCGTGCAGCAGCTGCGCGCCGAGAACCCGCTGGTTCAGCTGCGTCTGCTGCGCCATCCATCCGTACTTTCCGCCGATGCCTGCGCCATGGTGCTCGGCGTCGCGATGTACATGGTGCTTTCGGGAGTGACGGAGTTCGTGCAGTCCCCACGCTCGGGCGGATTCGGATTCTCCGCATCGTCAGTCGTGGCCGGCCTCGTCCTCATCCCCCTGTCCTTCTTCATGCTGATCAGCTCCCGCACCCTGCCAACCCTGGTGACACGCGTGGGGATCCGGGCGGTGCTGACGCTGGGCTGCCTTGTGGCCGCGCTGGGCTGCGGATTCTTCGCCATCCTCCATGGCGCCCTGTGGCAAGCCTTCGTCATGACAGGTGTCCTGGGAGTGGGACTGGGCACCACCTTCGCCGCGATTCCCGGTTTGATCGTGCAGGCGATCCCCGCCCGGGAGACAGGGAGCGCCATGGGCTTCTACCAGGTGGTCCGCTTCACCGGCTTCTCCCTGGGCAGCGCGCTCACCGCCACCATCCTGGCCGCTCATGCCGATGGCAACGGCCAACCAACGGTGGCCGGCTACACCATGGTGCTGTGGATCTCCGCCGGCTTCTGTGTCCTCGCCGCCGCCGTTGCCTGGTTCCTGCCCGCCCGATCCACCCGGCTCACGCCCGCGGAGCGCCTGCCCGCCGACGAGACCCGGCTACTGGAACAGACCGACAGCGACGACCTCTCGTCGTGGGCAGTCCCCAGGCCTGACGACCTGCGCCGGAGTCCATCATGCGGGCCCCCACCGGACAGGGGCGTTGTGTGATGAGGATCGGTCCGTTCGCCAGTCTCGCGAGTGACGTGCCGTCATGTCCGCTGTGCAGCAAGGAACCCCGCAAAGCAGAGCAGGCACGGTACTGGTGATCATGTGGTTGTCGAGACCCATGAGAACCGAGCGAGACCGTGCCAGCCCGAACATCCTCGCCCATCCCTTCCGCACTGGAGCAACTGGGCCCCCTGAGTGATCCCCTCACCTCAAGCGATGTCGTTGACCTGCGATGTTTCCTGACCCTGGTCGCCGATCCCCGCGATGCGCGTGGACTGCGCTATCCGGCCATCGCGCTGCTGTGCGCAGCCGTCTCGGCGGTGCTGACCGGGGCTCGGTCGCTCATCGCGATCGGTGAGTGGATAACGGATGCCCCGCAGCATGTGCTCGGTGTCCTCGGTGGCCACCTGCTCGACCGTGACACCCGGGCCGCGGTTCCTCGCGACCCGCACGACGTCCTGGCGGAACTCTTCCGGATAGGGCTTGGGTACAGCGACATCCTTCCCACCCGCCCCTCAGGGCAAGCCAGTTCAGATGCCACCCGATCGTGCAGCAGACCCCAGCAGACCCGGGCCTGTTGGGTAGTGCATGCCAAGAGCCAGTTGACCGAGACAGCGGCACTGATCGACCGCGCCACCGCCGCCGTACAGGACCGGCGTCTCGAACACCTCGTCCGGCGGCGGCAACAGCAACGACGCCTCGTGCGCAAACCGCGCGGAACCCGTGCGCAAACCGCGCGGAACCCGTGCGTAATTCCGGAACATCTGGCGCTCGAACTGCCTGGTCAGCAGCAGTACCCAACGCCCGACATCGGGCTAGGCGTCGGATGCGCTACCTCGTTCTCCGCGAGGCGGATCGGCTCGCCGACCCACGACGAGAGCCTCGACCTGCGACGCAAACTTGCCCGCCGCGGCGGCATTGGAGTGGCTCTCCCGCATCTGCGGTGAGCTGGACGAGGCTCCAATGTGGTGGCGACAAATCCGCTCGCCCTGTACGTCCGCACGGCTGTGGGTGTGTGGCTGGGAGTCCCAATCCTCAGTGGATCTTCTGCTGCTCAAGCCACTTAAGAACCTCGGTCCTTTTATGCAGAACCTTCGTATTTCGACCTTTACTGAGTTCATAGCCTTTTCCAAATTTGGCCACTTCCCGGTAGACCCAGCTTGCCGACATGTTCAGCATCGCTGCGAGCTCATTGGTATCCATGAGGACGGGCTCCACTCGGTGGGTCCTTCGAGGAGGGTTGGGCGAAGGCTGGATGCCATTAGGAGGGGTCTTCGCGGCGTCGAGCATCGGAGTCCTTTAGGCGGGTATCGGTCAACATCTTCCGCAGTGCGCTACTGCCACGTATCGCACACGGGTGACACCTATGTTCCGGAGCATCCCCGGTTTCCATAACCGGGGATTCGCTGCTATATACGGTCGATCCGCCAGCAGGTTTGGTGTCCATGGCGGTCGGTTCACGGGCGTTGGGCAGATTGGCTCGCTGTGAGCCGGAATCGGGTGCGTCTTCGCAGTCGTCGGGGAGTCGGCCAGGTGAGATGCGGTGGAAGTCGCCGTGAGGTCGCAGATGGGCGTGGCGCGTGGCTACCAGAGTCCGGTGGGGTAGGTCAGGTGTTGCCCAGGGCCTGGGGTGAAGTCTGATCCATTGGCATCCCGGCGGTCGACATCGAGGCGGATCAGCTGTGCCATTGGTGCAGTCAATGGTGCGACAGTTGAGCCAATGGGTAGGGCGGTGGTTACCTTTGTCCCATCCATGTACTTGTGGCGCCGCGAGCGCCGGACGGCGACGAAGCCGGGCCCGGACCGCGGTGCCTTCGTCGTGTCTGCTTGTTGTCCGCCACCCGGGACGACCGCCGCGGCAGGACGCGTACCACCATGAGGGGGGCGGCGCACCGCCGTGAAAAGGATGTTCGTGGCTCCGGACCCGGGGCGCTTGAGGCTGCGGAACGCGACCCGTGCTGTCATCGGTGTCGCCGCCGCCGTCGCCGTTTCCGAACTCTGCGGGCTATCGCTCACCGCATCGATCACCGGAGGGCTCGCGGCACTTCTCGCCCTCTTCACGGTCACCGATGCGACCGTCCTTGGCCAACGGCTCACCACCGCCCTGCTTCCTATCGCCGGATTCCCCGTGCTGGCGCTTGCCACCACACTGCACGGCATCGCCCCGGCCCGTGACGCCGCGTTCCTGGCCGTCGTCTTCTGTGGGGTCTATGCCCGCCGCTGGGGCCCGCGGGGCCACGCGCTCGGGATCTTCGCGTTCATGAACTTCTTCATCCCGCAGTTCCTGCACGCGGTTCCCGTTCAGCTGCCCGAGCTGTACGCCGCCATAAGCCTTGCCCTCTTCGCGGCCGGTGCCATGCGCTTCGTGCTCTGGCCCATCGAGCGTTACACCCCACCTGCGGCAGCCCCGCCGGCCCTGCCCGGCAGCGGATTGGCGCGGCCCACCACCCGGCAAGCCTTCCAGGCCACTGCTGCCTCGACTCTCGCGCTTCTGGTCGGGCAGCTGCTCTCCGAAGAGCGCTGGTACTGGGCCGTCGGTACTGTCTGGTGGATCTTCGTCAACACGGCTTCTCGCGGCGAAACCCTGGTCCGCGGTTTCCGCCGGGTCTTCGGAACTGTGATCGGTATCGCCGTCGGCCTGCTGGTCGCCATCCCGCTGCATGGCGCGCCCGCGCCGACGGCCGCCCTCGTTGCCGTCTGTGTCTTCGGCATCTTCTACACCGCCGCCGTCTCGTATTCCTGGATGATGCTGGCAGTGACGGTTATGGCCAGCCTGCTTTACGGCTTGCTGGGCGTGCTGGACCTCAGCCTGCTCGGGCTCCGTCTTGCAGAGACCGGTGTGGGCGCGCTATGTGCCGTGCTGGCCGTGGCCCTCGTCCTGCCGGTCACCACGCACGCCACGAACGATGCCTGGATCCAGCGGGCACTGCACTGCGTCCAAGCGGCCACCGCCGAAGCGACCGCTCGTCTCGCTGGAGACCCGAAGGGCGACCCTGGCCCGCACGCCGCCGAACTGGAACTGCTGCTCGGCCGGGTACGTATGGCACTCGCTCCGTTGATGCACCCTTTGACTCCCTTTCGTGCTCGGAAATCCCGTGCCCGCCGCGTCATTGAGCTGCTCGACGACTGCGCCCGCGAAGTGCGGGGTCTGGTGTCCGTTGCCGCCGATCCTGTCGCGTCGCACGACGCCCGTCTGGTCGATGCCTGCTGGCGGGTCGAGGCAGCGGTGGATGCACTCACTGTCAGCGACCTGGGGCGCAGACGAGTGGCGTCCGCTAGCGGCGAGCTGCCCCAGCAGGACGAGACGGAGTCGGCCCTCGTGCATCTGCGTGGCTTGGAGAAGGCTCTGTCGGAGCTGGCGATGCCGCTTGGGTTGCCTCCGCGCCCTCCACTTGTCCGTTCCTGAACGGGAGGAAGAGCGTCGATCCACGGTCCGGCGCTCTCTGGCAGACGGCTCACAGCCGCTCGTTGAGGATCCTGGCTGCTCTCGTGATGGAGCCCGGCACGAGGTGCCGGTAGATCCGGTAGGTGACCTCGATTGATTTGTGTCCCATCCACTCCGCGACATCAGTGATGGGAATGCCGTGGGTAAGGCAGTTCGATGCGAAATGGTGGCGGAAGGAGTACATCGTGTACTTGACCTCTACACCGGCCCGTTCGAGACACCTGTCCCATCGCCATCGCAGGGTCTGTTTCCCGTAGAAATAATGCTGTATGTGCTGGCTGCCGGAGCCATTTCCCTTGACAAGGAGATATCCGTCCTTGTCGGTACCGTATTTATCAGTAAAATACGAGAAGAAGTCGTAGGTCTTTCTGGGAAGTGGCACTTCGCGGAATTCTCCGCGCTTGCGGTGCTTCAGCGGTGCGGGCTGGACCTTATCGCTGTGGATCTGGTCGTTGATCCGATAGACATCGTCAGTCACAATCGACTTGATGTTTGCGGCATGAGCTTCTCCGTTGCGATGGCCGCACCCAGATATGAGCTCAATGACAAGACGGAGGCCGTCGTCCTCGGCCGCGTCGCGGATGGCATTGAGCTCTTCGAAGGTCGGAATGATCACCTCATTCGGCCCATGCGAGCTGTCGGCTCAGGCGAGGCAGCTTGGGGCGTAGGGCTGGTTGTCGAGGAGGTTGTGCCACCGCAGCGAAGGCGAACCGTCAGCAGCTGGGATGAACCCGTCGAGATGTGACATGGCTTCGCTACGTCACGGATAGCGCACCGGCCTTCAAGCGCGATCGAAGTGGCGACGGCTCCTGCCGTCGGCGCGTGACATGCTGATGTTGACTGTTTGCTGACTCCCTCTCGGCTGGCAGCCTCTTCACCTGCGAGAACCGCTGCACCACAGCATTCATGATGCTCTGGGTCACCCTGCTCGCCGAGCTGCTCCAGGGCCTGCTCGGCGTCCTCGGCCCCGCTCTGCTCGCCCTGCGGCTCACCGAGACCGGCGTGGGCGCCCTCGGTGCCGTGCTGGCCGTGCTGTTCGTGCTGCCCGTCACCACGCACGCCACCACCGACGCCTGGATCCAGCGCGCCCTGCGCTGTGTGCACGCCTGCACCGCGCAGGCCGCCGCGCGCCTCGCTCGGCCACCGCCGACCCGGCGCCGCGCGTGGCCGAGCTGGAGCAGCTGCTCGGCCGGGTCCGGCTCTCGGTCGCCCCGCTGGTGCATCCGCTGAACCCGATGCTCGGCCGCAAGCGGCGCGCACGCCGGGTCCTCGTCCTCCTCGACGACTGCGCCCGCGAGGTCCGCGGCCTGGTCGCCGTCACCGCGGACCCAGAGGCCTCCCACGACGCGCGCCTCGCCGCCGCCTGCTGGCGGGTGAAGACCGCGGTCGAGGCGCTCACCGACGGAGGCTCGGACCATGTCCACCTGCCCGCCGAACCTCCTGCCGAGCCGGCCCTGGCTCATCTGCACGGCCTGGAACGAGCCCTCGCCGACCTGGCCGAGCCCCTCCGGGCTCCGACCGGATCGCCGCTGGTGGGAGCCTGACCGGCACCGGCGCACCACGCCCCTGTCACCCTTTTGGTCTAGACCTTGGGTGATCGACTGCTACCGTCGGCACTGGCTCCGACGGAGAGGGGACAGCGGTGGCAGCAGTCGGCCGGCGGCACAGGGCGTTCATCGGGTCGTTCACAGCGGCGGGCGGCCCCGGGCTGGTCGTCGCGGAGGTCGCCCCGGGAAGCGGTGCGCTGATCCTCACCGGCGGACTCGGGAGCCTGCCCGACCCCTCCTACCTGGCCCTGTCGCCCGACGGGAACATGCTCTACGCGGTCAGCGAGACGGCCGACGGCGCCGTCGCCGCGTTCCGCGTCGGCGGCGACAAGCCGGAACCCGCCGGGCCGCCCGTGCGCGTGGAGGGCAGCGGACCCACACACCTCAGCCTGTACGCCGGTCACGTCCTGACCGCCAACTACGGCTCCGGCAGCGTCACCGCCGTGCCGCTGCGCCCGGACGGGACCCTGGCGGCCGCGCCCTCGGGACAGCTCCAGCACACCGGCTCCGGACCGCACGACCGGCGCCAGCGCGGCCCGCACGCCCATCAGGTGCAGCCCGACCCCAGCGGCCGCTGGGCTCTCAGCGTCGACCTCGGCACCGACTCGGTCCGGGTGTGCACCCTGCAGGGCGGCGTCCCCGTCCTGCACCGGGAGATCGCGCTGCGCCCCGGCTCGGGCCCGCGCCATCTGGCCTTCCACCCGGACGGCGAGCACGCCTACGTCGTGAACGAACTCACCCCGACCGTCACCGTCTGCCGCTGGGACGCGGCCGTAGGCTCCCTGAAGCCGCTGACCGAGGTTCCGGTCCTGCCGGGCGCCCCGGCCGGTGACGCCTATCCGTCGGGCATCGTCGTCTCTCCCGACGGACGCTTCGTGTGGACCGCGACCCGCGGCGAGGACGTCCTGTCCGTGTTCGCGGTCCAGGCGGCCGGGCTCCGGCTGATGGCCACCGTGCCGTGCGGCGGGCACTGGCCGCGCGCGCTGGCCGGGCACGCCGGCTTCCTCTACTCGGCCAACGAACGCTCCGGCGACGTGACCTGGTTCGCCGTCGACGACAGGACGGGCCTGCCCCGCTACGACGGCTCCGTCGAGGTCGCGGCGGCCGCCTGCGTCGTCTTCGGCTGAGCCGGGCCCGGCGCCCGCCCAGCCGTCCCGCCCGCCGCGCTCGGGCGGCCCCGGCCTGCCCAGCGCTCGGCCCATCCAGCCCACCCGGCCCCTCCGCCCACCAGACCTCTCGGCCCGCTCGGCCTCTCGGCCCGTTCGGCCCACCCGGACCGGTGGCGGGCGCCCGGACCGGCGGCGAGGGTCCGGTGTGACGCCGTACGGGCCGCACGCGTGCGCCGCGGGGCACGCAGCTCCCCGGGCCGACCCCGGCGCCTCCCAGGACCCGACAGGGCCCGCTCCAGTGACTGGAGCGGGCCCTGTGTCGTACGGGTGTGGTGCTGTGCTGTGCGGTGCCGTCCGGTGCGGTGCCGCGTCAGCGGACCGGCGTGCCCTGCGCCAGATGCGGGGCGATACCCAGCGCAGTCGTGTACTTGGCGAGGGCGAGCTTGCCGATCGCCGGGTAGGCGCCGAGCGCCTCGGCCGTGGCGCAGCCCGCCTCCTCGGCGGCTGCCACGAGCAGCCCCGGGTCGATCTCCGGGCCGATCAGGTACGGCGCGAGGGCCAGCTGCTGCGAGCCGGAGGAGCGCAGCTGCTCCGCGACCGAGGAGATGGAGCCGTCCTGGTCCAGGGCCGCCGCCATCACCGGCACGGCCAGGCGCGCGGCGAGCAGCATGCCCGTGATCCCGGCCGCCTGCACGGCCTCCTCGCCGCCCACGGAGGCCAGGATGATGCCGTCCGCGGCGGTGGCCACGGTGAACAGGCGGGCGCGGTCGGCGCGGGCCAGGCCCGCCTCTGACAGACGCACGTGCAGCGCCTCGGCGAGCAGCGGGTGCGGCCCGAGGACGTCGGTCAGTTCGGCGGCGACCCGGCTGTCCATCACGGACTGCCGGACCTGGCGCAGCAGGGCGCTGTCCGGGCCGGCCAGCAGCGGGACGACGACGGCGACCGGGCCGTCGGGCTCCTTGACCTCGAGACCGGCGGCGACCGCCTGCTCGTAACGGGCGGCGCGCGACTCGGCGGCGCGCGCCAGCACCAGCCGCAGGCTCGGGAACTCCGCGTCGTCCCCGTCCACGTAACCGATCCGGGCATCCAGGCCGGGCAGCTCGGAGCGGGCGATGCTCACGACCTCCTCGGCGAGGCTGCGCGAGGCGGCGCTGGGCGCGCCGGCCACCGCGAGGACGAGCGCGGGCGCGTCCTCAGGAGCCACCAGCGGTTCCGGTCGGCGGTGCCGTCCGGGCTGGCGGGGTCGCGGCATTCGTACTGGCAGGCCGGACGCGGGCCCAGTGGGGGAGCTCATGGCGCCGCATGTTACTGGCTTCCTGGGCTCCTCTGTTCGGGGAGGGTGCAGGTGAGCGGTTTCCGTCCGCTTTTGTCTGATGAGTTACGCCCCTTTGGCACGTGTTGGGGGCACGTGCCGGACACATGGTGCATGACCAGACACATGGTCCGCGAAAGGGGCAATCCCCTTATGTGATGACCACGTAGAGCAGATGGGGTTCACCCGGAAGGGGGAGTGACCCCGTTGACAGCTCGGTCGCGATCCGCACGCAGCCGTGCAGCGGATCCCCCTCGGCCGGAACCTGCCGGGCGTGCGGCAGCCGCCGTGCCAACTCCTCGCGCAGGGGTACAAGGAGCGGGTCCCCCATCCTGAAGAGGCCGCCGGTGAATGCCACTTCCGGCTCCCCGGCCGCCGGGCACACGGCCGCCGCGGACTCGGCCATGTTCCGGGCCGCCGCGCGCAGGATCCCGGCGGCGACCGGGTCGTGCGGGGCGCAGGCGGCCACCCGGGGTGCGAAGGAGGCCAGCACGGCGGGGCGGTCGGTGCGCGGGTAGAGCAGACCGGGCAGCTCCCGCACCGGACCGAACTGCTCCTCGGCGCAGGCGAGCAGCGGGCCGGAGCCGCCGTCCCGGCCGTCGTGGGCGCGCAGCGCCGCCTCCAGGCCTGCCCGCCCGATCCAGGCGCCGCCGCCGCAGTCGCCCAGCAGATGGCCCCAGCCGTCCGCCCGCCGCCACCTGGTCAGGTCGGTGCCGATCGCGATCAGGCCGGTGCCCGCGGCGACCACGGCGCCCGGCCGCGGCCCGAGGGCGCCGACGTAGGCGGTGACGGCGTCGGCGGCGAGCGCCACGGTCCGCACGTCCAGCTCCCGGGCGAGCGCGCCCGGCAGTTCGGCGCGCAGGGCGTCCCCCAGGGAGGCGAACCCGGCGGCACCGACAACGGCCGTGTCCAGCCGGGTCACTCCGGCCTCCGCCGTCAACGCACGTGCCAGGGGGACGAGTTGAGCCATCAGATGGCCGGGATCGATCCCCCGCTCGCCGGTGCGCACCGCTTCCCCGGACTCCCCACGGGCCGACGGCGCCCGGCCCGCAACACCGACGGCGACCCGGAGGCCGGAGCCTCCGGAGTCCACGGCGAGGTAACCGGGGACGGTCACGGCAGGCGCCAGTCCACGGGCTGTCCGCCCTGCTGGATCAGCAGTTCGTTCGCCCGGCTGAACGGACGCGAGCCGAAGAAGCCGCGGTCGGCCGACATGGGCGAGGGGTGCGCGGACTCCACGGCCGGGAGACTGCCCAGCAGCGGACGCAGATTGCGGGCGTCCCGGCCCCACAGGATGGACACCAGCGGCTTGCCGCGCGCGGCCAGGGCCCGGATCGCCTGCTCGGTGACCTCCTCCCAGCCCTTGCCCCGGTGGGCGGCCGGGCTGCGCGGTGCCGTGGTCAGCGCCCTGTTGAGGAGCAGGACGCCCTGCTGCGTCCAGGGGGTGAGGTCGCCGGTGGACGGCTGGGGCAGGCCCAGGTCGGTGTTCAGCTCGCGGAAGATGTTGATCAGGCTCGGCGGCAGCGGGCGCACCTCGGGCGCGACCGAGAACGACAGCCCGACCGCGTGCCCCGGAGTCGGGTACGGGTCCTGACCGACGATCAGCACGCGCACTTCGTCGAAGGGCTGCTGGAAGGCGCGCAGGACGTTCGGGCCGGCCGGGAGGTAGGTGCGTCCCGCGGTGATCTCCGTACGCAGGAAGTCGCCCATCGCGGCGATCTGTCCGGCGACGGGCTCCAGGGCCTTCGCCCAGCCCGGTTCGACGATTTCATGCAAGGGTCGTGGTGCCACGGGCGTCACCCTACTGCCGTACACCGGTCGGCGATCAAGCTGCGGCCGTCGGGCCGACCGAGGTTGACCGGACGGTCGCCCCCGACGACCGTTGCCGCCCGCGTCCCTGCCCCGGCCAGACCGTTCGCATCGGCTGATCTCCGTGGCCCGGCCAGACCCTTCGCACCGGTTGATCTCCCTGCCCCGGCAGACCCTTCGCACCAGCTGATCTCCGCGCCCCGGCCGGAGGCCCTCGCGCCGGCTGATCTCCGTGCCCCGGCCTCGTCCTGCGCGCCGACCGAGCCCCCGCATGCCCGGCCGGGCCCCTCGCTCCGGCCGGACTCCCGTCGGCACGGTCACGTCAGCCGATCACCGCCGCCCGCACGCACAGCACGTCCGGCAGATGGGCGGCCAGTTGCTCCCAGCTGTCGCCGTCGTCGGCCGAGGCGAACACCTCGCCGTTGCGGTTGCCGAAATAGACCCCGGACGGGTCCTGGTCGTCCGTACAGAGCGCGTCGCGCAGCACGGTGCCGTAATGGTCCTCCGCCGGCAGTCCCTTCGACAGCGGCTCCCAGCTCCGGCCCGCGTCGGTCGTGCGGAAGACCCGGCAGCGCCGCTCGGCGGGCACCCGGTCGGCGTCGGCGTTGATCGGGAAGACATAGGCCGTGCCGCCGCGGTGCGGATGGGCGGCCACCGTGAAACCGAACGTCGACGGCAGGCCCGCGCCGATGTCCTTCCAGCGGACGCCGGCGTCGTCGCTGCGGTACACGCCCCAGTGGTTCTGCAGATACAGCCGGTCCGGGTCGGCCGCATCCTTGGCGATCTTGTGCACGCACTGGCCGAACTCCGGGTTCGGATCCGGAAGGAACACCGCGGAGACACCGGAGTTGGACGGCGTCCAGTTCGCCCCGCCGTCCGTGGTGCGGAACACCCCGGCGGTGGAGACGGCCACGGTCACCGCCCGGGGGTCGCGCGCGTCGGTCAGCACCGTGTGCAGGCCCTCGCCGCCGCCGCCCGGCACCCACCGGGAGCGGGTCGGATGCTCCCAGAGGGGACGCACCAGACCGAAGCTCTCGCCCCGGTCCTCGGAGCGGTACAGCGCGGCCGGTTCCGTGCCCGCGTACACCACGTCCGGCTCGGCGGCCGCCGGGTGCAGCTGCCAGACCCGCTCCAGCGAAGCGCCGGTGTCCTTGGGGAACTTGACGGCCGGCCGGGGCGGTTCGGTCCAGGTGCGGCCCAGGTCGTCTGAGTGGAACACCGAGGGGCCCCAGTGCGCGCTGTCGCCGCCCGCGAGCAGCCGCGGTGTGCCGCTCCTGTTGTCGATGGCCACGGAGTAGACGGCCTGTGCGTTGAAATACGGACGGTCGTCGAACTCCCAGGCGTCACGCCGCCGTCGCCCGATGAACAGGCCCTTGCGGGTGCCCACGGCGAGCAGGACCTCGGCCATGCCGATCACCTCCGGGACGTCTTTGTCCAGGTAGTCGTCAGATACCGGTCAGTCTGCACCCCGCCACTGACAGCCACCCCCGGGAATCGTCTTGTCGCAGGTCACAGCGGCGCTGCCGGCCGGTCGCGGAGTTCGGCCGGGTGCGTTGCGGCATGCGCCTGCGCGAATGGGGTGTCTCGTGCGACCGTCGAGACGACGGCTCGTCGTGAGCAACGGGGCGGCCCGGCCCGTATGGGAGGTCGGTCCGGCCTGTCGGTGCGCTCGTGAGGAGGATGCCTTTGAAGGCGTTCCGTGGTCCCAAGGTGTGGCTGTGGCGCTGGCGGCGCAATCCGCTCAGGCGCCGGGCCGACGTGGTGGAGGCCTGGGTGGTGCTGGCCGCCTGGCTGCTGACCGCCGTGGCCGGAGTGCTGGCCGGTCTTGCCGCCGCCCGGTCGGTGGAGCACGGACTGGCCAGGGAACGCGCCGACTGGCACCCCGCCGTCGCCCGTGTCGTCGCACGGGCCCCCGGAAAACCCGCCGCCAAAGACGGCGCGGAGCGGGTCTGGGCCGAGGTGCGCTGGACCGTGGCCGACGGCTCCGCCCACACCGGCCAGGCCCGGGTCGCCCCGGGCAGCAGGGCCGGAACGCCGGTCACTGTCTGGACCGACCCGCACGGGCACCTCGTCACCCGCCCCACGACCGCCTCCGAGGCCGCCTTCCGCGCGACCTTGACGGGCGGTCTGGTGGGTGCGAGCGCCGCGACCGTCCCCTTCGTCGGCGGTCTCGTGCTGCGCGGCCGTCTGGAGCGGCGCCGGATGGACCGCTGGGACGCGGAATGGGCCCGGCTGGGGCCGCAGTGGGGGCGGATGACCGGCTGAGCCCCCGGCACGCGCCTACGGCCCCGCCAGCACCTCCCTGCAGGATCCGAGCAGCGCCTCGTCCCGCGGGATGTCGTCGCTGCCGTACCCACCCTGGCGGGCCGTGTGGCGCCGCGGCGCGGCCAGTTCCGCCGTCACCAGGTCGTGCAGCGGTGCCGCTGCCGGGCCCATGGCGACGAGGCAGCGGGCGATCGGGCCGCGCACGAGGGGGCTCTCGGACCAGGCGGCCCGGAACACCGGCAGCACGGGGTCCGGGTCCCCGCCGATGCGCCACAGCGCGCTCGCGGCCGACGTCCGCTGTCCGACCTGTCCGACCTGTCCGGCGCCGGCCGCCCGGCGCAGCTCCGGCAGGGCCGGGCGGGCGGCCGGGCCCAGCCTGCCCAGCTGCCGGGCGGCCTGACGGCGGCTCTCCGGCTCGCCCTGGGTCAACTCCCGCAGCAGGACGGGCAGGACGGCCGGGGCGTCACCGTCCGCCGACCACAGCGCGCCCGCCGCGGCGGGCGCGTACCGGGTGTGCAGCAGTGCCCGCAGAAGCGGTGCCGCCTGAGCGGCTGCCCCGAGGGCGTCCAGGGTCCCGATGGCCCGTGCGGCGAGTGCGCCGCGCGCCCCGAGCCCGTCGGGCGCGCCCGACAGCAGGCGCAGGACCTCCGGTGCCGCATCCCGGTCACCGATGGCCCTGAGCGCGGACAGCAGAGGTGCGGCCAGGGTGTCGGCGGCAGGGGCGTCCAGCGGGATCCGGCCCAGCCGGTGCCGCAGCGCGGGGGCGAGGGGAGCCGCGGCCGGGCCCAGTCGGGCGATCTCGTACCCCAGACCGACGGGCACGACCGGGCCCGCCAGTACCTGGGCCAGGAACGGGACCGCACGTGGATCGCCGCTCCTGGCCAGGGCCTTGAGCGGGCCGCCCACGGTGGGTGAGCCGCGCTCCCAGCGGTGCGTCCACAGGTCGGGCCTGGCGGTGACCAGGGCATGGAGGCCGTCCGCGGCGGGCGCGGCCAGGCCGGACAGCTCCGCCAGGACCGAGACCGCCGAGTCCCGTAATCGCTCGTCGTCGGTGCCCAGTTGGACGCCCAGCAGGGACACGGGTCCTGCGCAGTCGGTGCGCCAGCCGCGGAACAGCGTCGCCGACATCCACACCGCGTTGCACCGGTCCATCGGGTCCGGACTGGTCAACTGTCCGGTGAGCAGCGCGGTCCGGTCGTCGGTCCGGTCGCCGAGCGCGGTGTGCAGGGTGCGCAGCAGCTGGGCACCCTCCTCGTCCGAGGGGCGCAGCCGCCGGATCCGTCGCACGAGGGTGTCCGTCCCGGTGTGGTCCGGGACTTGGGCGCGGTGCGCGGACCTGTCCCGCAGCAGCCGGACGGCGGTCGGTACCAGGTCGGCGGGGAGCCGGTCGGGCGCGGCGAGCGCGAGCTGGCCGAGCGCGGCCAGCCGCAGTCCCGGTCCGTGGGGCGGGCCGCTCTGCGCCGTCAGGACGTCCAGAGCGGCGGTGTGCGTTGGGTGGAGGCGTGCGAACAGGCCGAGGGCCTGGGTGAGCGCGAGCAGCACCCGGTCGTCCCGCTCGGCCTGAAACCGCTGCCGCAGCAGGTCCAGGACGCGCGCGGAGCCGTGGAGGAACCGTACGACCGCCCCGGCGGCCGTACGGCGCACCCGCGCGTCCGGATCCCCGAGGAGGGGCACGAACACCTCGGAGTGTGCGCGCACCGCGTCACGCGCGCGTGCGTCGCCGCTCTCCGCCCCTATGCTGACCAGCAGTTCCACGATGCCGGCCCGGTCCGGCACCGGCTCGCGGGCCGCGAGCGAGCACAGGAAGGGAACGCAGGCCAGCGTCGCGTCGTACACGTTCCCCTCGTGGTGCACCGCGCCGTACAGGCCGTCGAGCGCGGTCTGCCGCTCCGCGGCGTCCGCGGAGGCCAGTGAGCGCAGCCATCCGGGCACGTCCTCCGCGCTGCCGTGCGCGTGCTGCAGCGAGGCCCAGTCGACCTCGTCGATCCCCGTGAACACGTTGTCCTCCCCAGGCCAGTGCCACCTGATCGCGAGTGTGCACCACGGCACTGACAACGGTGCGGAACCGCACGCTGACTGTGTGCGATCCGTCGGCTGTCACCGGCCACGGAGCGGTGGCCCGACCGGGCGCCCGGGCAGGGGTCAGTTCCGGTCGGGCAGGGCCCGCTCCAGGATCGCGTCGAGGCCGGCTCCGGCGGGCAGGGTGCCGAACGCGTGGCCCCAGTCGCCGCCCAGCCGGGTCGCGCAGAAGGCGTCCGCGACCGGGTGCGGGGCGTGCCGGACGAGCAGCGAGGCCTGCAGCACGAGGGCCATCCGCTCGACCAGCCGGCGGGCGCCCGCCTGATCGGTTTCGGCCAGTTGCCGCCCGAGCGAGGCCACGGCCGCGTCCAGGCGGGCGTCCGCCCCGCGCGCGAGGGCGAGTTCGGCGAAGAAGGCCTCGGCGGTGTCCGGCTCCCGGACCAGGGCGCGCAGCACGTCGAGCGCGTTGACGTTCCCCGAGCCCTCCCAGATGGACAGCAGGGGAGCCTCCCGGTAGTGCCGGGGCATGCCGGAGTCCTCCACGTATCCGTTGCCGCCCAGGCATTCCAGGGCCTCCGCGGTGAACGCCGGGCCCCGCTTGGTGATCCAGTACTTGCCGACGGCGGTGGCGATCCGCCGGAAGGCGCGCTCCCCGGCGTCCCCGCGCACCGCACGGTCCGCCGCCCCGGCCAGCCGCAGCGTGAGCGTCGTCGCCGCCTCCGACTCCAGCGCCAGATCGGCCAGGACGTTGCGCATCAGCGGCTGGTCGATCAGGCGGGCGCCGAACGCGCTGCGGTGGCGCGCGTGGTGCCCCGCCTCGACGAGCGTCCTGCGCATCAGCGTCGCCGAGGCCATCACGCAGTCCAGACGCGTGCAGTTGACCATCTCGATGATCGTCTTGACCCCGCGGCCCTCCGGCCCGACCAGCCATGCCACCGTGTGGTCGAACTCCGGCTCGGAGGAGGCGTTGGACCGGTTGCCGAGCTTGTCCTTCAGGCGCTGGATGCGGAAGGTGTTGCGGCTGCCGTCCGGCAGGATCCGCGGCACCAGGAAGCAGGACAGGCCCTGCGGTGCCTGCGCCAGCACCAGGAAGACGTCGCACATGGGTGCCGACGTGAACCACTTGTGCCCGCGCAGCGTGTACACGCCGGGCTCGTCGGTGGGCGTGGCCGTGGTGGTGTTGGTCCGGACGTCGGAGCCGCCCTGCTTCTCGGTCATGCCCATCCCGGCGAGCAGGCCGGGCTTCTCGGTGGGCACCCGCAGCCCGGGGTCGTAGACACGGCTGGTGAGCAGCGGTTCGTAGACCTTGGCCAGTTCCGGCTGGGCGCGCAGCGCGGGCACCGCGGCGTACGTCATCGACGTCGGGCAGCCGTGCCCGGCCTCGGTGTGGCCCCACACCAGCCCGCCGGCGGTGCGGGCCACATGGGCGCCGGGCCGGTCGTCCGCCCACGGCGTGCCGGCCAGGCCCTCGGTGACCGCCGTCCGCATCAGGTGGTGCCAGCTGGGGTGGAAGTCGACCTCGTCGATCCGGTGGCCGTAGCGGTCATGGGTGCGCAGCTCCGGCTCGTGCCGGTTCGCCTGCTCGCCCCACTCCTGGGCTTCCTCGCTGCCCGCGCGCAGCCCCAGTCGCCGGATGCCGTCCTCGGCCCAGCCGGCACCCTCGCGGCGCAGACCTTCCAGCAGGGCACGGTCCTCGGAGGCGTCGTACGGGGCCAGGGGCGGGGCCTGGTTGGTCACGTCGTGGGTGGCGGACTGCGGCGGCGACTGTGCGGGAATCGAGACCATACGGCCATGTTGCACTCGTCCTGCGGCCGTAGCAATGCTGCAACAACAAGGCGCACGTACAGTACGTGCCCATGCGCATGAACGTGTCGGCCGAGCCGGACGGAGCAGGACTGCGGCCCCTGTCCGCGCGGTCGGTCGTGCTGAGCCTGCTGCTCGGTGTGCATCCGCCCGAGCTGCCGGTGAAGGACCTGGTCCGGCTGGTGGAGCCGTTCGGTGTCGGCGGCTCCACGCTCCGGGCCGCGCTGAGCCGGATGGTGGCGGCGGGAGACCTCAGGCGCACGGACGCCGTCTACCGGCTCAGCGACCGGCTGCTCGCCCGCCAGCGCCGCCAGGACGACGCGCTGCATCCGCGCACGCGCGCGTGGGGCGGCGAATGGGAGATGGTGGTGATCACGGCGACCGGCCGCGGACCCGCCGAACGCGCCGAGCTGCGCATCCGGCTGACCGCCCTGCGCCTGGCCGAACTCCGCGAGGGCGTGTGGCTGCGCCCCGCCAACCTCGCCCGCTCCCTGCCCGGCGACCTTGCGCGCGTGGCGCTGTCGTACACCGCGCGTCCCGACGGTTCCCCGCGGGACCTGGTCGCCCTGCTGTGGCCGCTGGACGCCTGGGCGGACACCGCGCGGGGCCTGCTCGCCCGGGCGGCAGCCGCCCGTCGGCCGGCCGACCGGCTCACCGCCTTCGCCGCGGCCGTACGCCACTTGCTCACCGACCCCGTGCTGCCGCCCGGCCTGCTGCCCGCCGACTGGCCGGGTGAGACCCTGCGCACCGCCTACGCCGGATACCGGCGGGAACTGGCCGCCTCCGTGGGGCATCCGGAATGACGGCCGCGAGCGATCGGCAGGAGGCGACGGCACCCCGCACACGCCGAACAGGCCGAACACCCCGCACACCCCGAACAGGCCGAACAGACGACCGAAGAGACCGAAGAGTCCGCACACCCTGCGCCACGCTGCACCCGCTCGCCCTTCCGTCCGCGGGCCGTCCCGGCTGCGACGTGTCCCGGCGCCCGTAGGCCGTCGTCCACTGCGGACGATGGCCCCGTACGAGCCGCAGGCGGCAGGGCAGGTGTCTCAGACGGAGGGGTGGTACTGGTCCGGTGTCTCAGACGGACCGGTGGTACTGGTCCGGCACGTGGACCTCGGCGCCCAGCTCCCGTGCCGCATGGCGGGCCCAGGAGGGGTTGCGCAGCAGCTCGCGGCCCAGCAGGACCGCGTCGGCCTCCCCGTTCTCCACGAGTTTCTGGGCGTGCCCGGCCTCGGTGATCAGGCCCACCGTGCCCACGGGCAGCGCTGTCTCGGCCTTCACCCGGGCGGCGAACGGGACTTGGTACCCGGGCCCGGTCGGGATGGTGGCGTCGGAGACGTTGCCGCCGGTGGAGACGTCGAGGAGGTCGATGCCGTGCGCGTGCAGATCTCCGGCGAAGCGGACCGTGTCGTCCGCGGTCCAGCCGCCCTGTTCGAGCCAGTCGGTCGCCGAGGTGCGGAAGAAGACCGGCTTGTCGTCGGGCCACACCGCCCGTACGGCGTCGACCACCTCGAGGGGGAAGCGGGTGCGGTTCTCGTACGAGCCGCCGTAGGCGTCGGTGCGGTGGTTGGAGTGCGGCGAGAGGAACTCGTTGATGAGGTAGCCGTGGGCGCCGTGGATCTCCACGACCTCGAAACCTGCGGCCAGGGCGCGGCGGGCGGCCCGGGCGAACTGGTCCACCACTGTGCGTATCTGATCCGTGCTCAGTTCGTCGGGGACGGGGTGGCGTTCGTCGAAGGGCACCGGGCTGGGGGCGAGCGGCTGCCAGCCGTACGCGTCCGGGCCGACCGGGGCACCGCCCTTCCAGGGCCGGTCGGTCGACGCCTTGCGGCCGCCGTGTGCCAGCTGGATCGCCGGCACCGTGCCCTGGGCGGTGAGGAAGTGGGTGATCCGGCGGAAGGCCTCCACCTGTGTGTCGTTCCACAGGCCGAGGTCGTAGGGGGTGATCCGGCCCTCGGGGGAGACCGCGGTGGCCTCGACGACGATCAGGCCGGTGCCGCCGGCCGCCCGGGCCGCGTAGTGCGCGAAGTGCCAGTCGTGCGGGGCGCCGGTCTGCGGGCCCTCCGGTTCGGCCGAGTACTGGCACATCGGGGACATCCACACCCGGTTCGGGATGGTCACTTCGCGCAGGGTGATGGGCTCGAAGAGCGCGCTCACGACGGACTCCATTCGTCACGGGACCGGTGGTCGGCTCGTACGATAACCCTCGTACTACGATGAGTGTCAAACTACGAAGCGTCTCGTACAATGCAGGAGTCGATTTCCGTGCCGAAGGGGTGCCGCCGTGACCGACGTGACCAGCGCCGCCGCCGGGCGCGAACTTCCCCATCCGGACCGGGACGAGATCCGGCTGGAGGCCGTGCTGCACGCGCTCTCCGATCCGATGCGGCTGCGGATCGTGCGCGAACTGGCATCTGTGGAAGCCGAGTTGTCCTGCTCCCACTTCGACCTGCCGGTGACCAAGTCCACCACCACGCACCACTTCCGGGTGCTGCGCGAGAGCGGGGTCATCCGGCAGGTCTACCAGGGCACGGCCAAGATGAACGACCTGCGCAGGGACGACCTGGACGACCTCTTCCCGGGGCTACTGGACAGCCTCCTCGCCGCCGCCGGCCGACAGGCCCTCCGGATCGGCGACCGGGGCTGAACCGGCCCGTGCGGGAAGGTGGTTGAAGAGCAGGTTCAGCGCGACCGCGGTCACGCAGCCCGCGCTGATGCCGCTGTTCATCACCGTCTGGAACCAGTCGGGGAACTTCGCGTAGGCCGTGGGCACACCCACCGGCAGCATGCCGACGGCCACCGAAACGGCCACCACCGTCAGATTGCCGTTGCCGCTGAAGTCGACCCGGGCCAGGGTGCGCAGCCCGCTCGCCGCGACCGTCCCGAACATCACCAGGCCGGCACCGCCGAGCACCGGCGCCGGGATCGCCGCCACCACCGCGCCCAGCTTGGGCAGCAGACCGAGCAGCACGAGGAGGCAGCCGGCCGCCGCGACCACCCAGCGGCTGCGCACCCGGGTCATCCCGACCAGGCCCACGTTCTGCGCGTAGGCCGTGTACGGGAACGTGTTGAACACCCCGCCGAGGACGGTCGACAGGCCGTCCGCGCGCAGTCCGTCGGCCAGCGAGCGCGGCTCGACCCTGCGCCCGGTCATCTCGCCGACCGCGATGAGGTCACCCGTCGTCTCGGTCATCGTGACCAGGGCGACCACCAGCATGGACACGATCGCGGACGCCCTGAACGCCGGAGCCCCGAAGTGGAACGGCGTGCTGATGCCCACCCAGTCCGCGCTCCCGACCCCGCTGAAGTCCGTGAACCCGAAGGGCACGGAGACGGCCAGACCCACCGCGATGCCGATCAGTACGGCGATCCGGCCGAAGAGCGCCGGCGCGAACCGCTGCACACCGAGGACGACCGCCAGCACGAAGCCCGCCAGCGCCAGGTTCTTCGGCTCCCCGAAGTCCTTCGCGCCGACGCCGCCGACGGCCCAGTTGCCCGCCACCGGCAGCAGTGAGAGGCCGATGATCAGGATCACGGTGCCGGTGACCAGCGGCGGGAAGAAGCGCAGCAGCCGGCCGAAGACCGGTGCGAGCAGCATGATCGCGAGCCCCGCGACGATCACCGAGCCGTAGATCGCGGGCAGCCCCCCGCCCGTCGTCCCGATGAGCACCATCGGTGAGACGGCCGCGAAGGTGCAGCCCTGCATGATCGGCAGCCGGACGCCGAACCGCCAGAACCCGACGCACTGGATCAGTGTGGCGATCCCGCACACCAGCAGATCGGCGGTGATCAGATACGCCAGGTCGGCAGGCGACAGCTTCATCGCGCCGCCCACGATCAGCGGCACCGCGACGGCGCCCGCGTACATCGCGAGCACATGCTGCAGGCCGAAGGCGGCCAGCTGCCGTACCGGCGGTATCTCGTCGACGGGATGAACGTCCGAGGTCGTGGCCATGGGCACTCCAGAGCGGCGGGTCGGGGCATCCGAACAGGACGAGACCGTAAGGGCCTTGAACAGTTTGTTGATTTCGTTGCTGTTGCCGGTGTGTGTCATGCCCCCCGGAGGGCCGTCGACCCCGCTACGCGGACCGCGCCGCCCCGAGCAGCGTGTCCCAGTCGGCCAGTTTGACCACGCCCCGCCCCAGCCGTGCGCCCAGCTCGGCCTCGGCATGTTCGATCGCCAGCCAGCCCGTCCACGGCACCGGATCGATGCCCGCCGACCGCAGTGCCGCGAGCGGATCCTCGGGCACCTCCGCGCGCCCGAGTGCCGGCGCATCGGCGAGCAGGGAGAGCGCGGTCTCCTTGGCGCACGGCCGGTTGGTGCCGATGACTCCGGTCGGACCGCGTTTGATCCATCCGGCGACGTACTCGCCCGGCGCCGTGACGCCGTCCCGCAGGACGCGGCCCTCCCGGTGCGGCACGGTGCCGCTCGCCGCGTCGAACGGCAGCCCGGCCGGCGGCACTCCGCGATAGCCCACCGAGCGCAGCACCAACTGGGCCGGCACGTCCTCGTACCGTCCGGTGCCCGTCACTCCGCCGTGTCCGTCCGGTGCCGTCCGCTCGAAGCGCACCGCACCCACCCGGCCGCCCTCCGCAAGCAGTTCCACGGGCCGCAGGAAGAACCGCAGCCGTATCCTGCGGGCTGTGCGCCGGGACGGTTCGGCCGCCCAGCCGCGCAGCGCCTCCACGTTGCGGCGCTGCACGGCGGGCAGCGCGGAGGGGTCGGTGTAGCCGGGATCGAGCGCCAGCTCGCCCGGATCGACCCTCACTTCGGTGTCGGGCAGACCGCCCAGCTCGCGCAGCTCCTTGGTGGTGAACCGGGCCTGCGAGGGGCCGCGCCGGCCGACCATGTGGACCTCGGCGACCCCGCTGGCCGCCAGTGTGTCCAGCGCCGCCTGCGGCATGTCCGTCGGGCGCAGCTCCCCGGCACCCCGCACCAGCATCCGGGAGACGTCCACGGCCACATTGCCCACGCCGATGACCACCGCCGAGCGGACATCGCGCACGAACCCCGCGTCGGCCGCGTCCGGATGCGCGCTGTACCAGGACACGAACTCGGTCGCCGACCAGCTGCCCGGCAACTCCTCGCCGGGGATCCCGAGATGGCGGTCGGCGGCGGCGCCCACGCAGTACACGACCGCGTGGTACAGCGTGCGCAGCCGCTCCACCGGCAGCCCGCCGGGTCCGCCCACCCGGACCCCGCCGAGGAAGCGCACCCGGTCGTGCTCCAGCACCGTGCGCAGGCTGCCCTGCAGGGACTTGATCTTCTCGTGGTCGGGAGCGACGCCGTAGCGCACCAGGCCGTAGGGGCACGGCAGCCGGTCCAGTACGTCCACACGTACCTCGGGATCCAGCTGGACCAGGGTCTGGGCGGTGTAGCACCCGCTCGGCCCGGAGCCGACGACGGCGACACGCAGCACGGCGGTACTCCTTGCTCGACGGACTGGCTCGACGGACTGGAACGAGGAAGGTGTGCGGACGGCTCCAGCATGGCACCGCCCGGCCGGCATCGGCAGGGGCCGGCGGGGTGACCCGGACGCGTGTCCGCCCGAATGGAGTGTGATCATGAGGTTACGTTGCGTGTGTGCTAGAAGCATCCTTTCTTAATCTTTCCGATCGGCGTGTTCAGGACGGCACGGTGTCCGTGCGGCCCGCCTGGAAGGTGCAGGGGCACGGGGGCGTGACGTCCTGGGTCCACGTCCGCCTGGCCTTCCCCGACGGTGCGCGCGTCGACGCCATGGCTGTGGTGACCGGCGGCTATGTGTCCATCGAGGACGTCAAGGCGCAGCCCGCCCTGTCCCTCGCCGACCTGACGGTGCTCGCCGACTGGATCGAGGATCCGCTGCTGGAGGCGTGCGGGGTGGCGGCCGAGGGGGCGTACGAGGGCTGCGGCGACGGCGCGGGGGAGTGCGCGGGCGAGCAGGCACAGCGGGACGTCGGGTACGCGGGAGGGCGGCGCGCCCGCCCCGCCTGGCCACGGGGCATCGAGGGATGCCGGCTGGCCGCCCGGGAATACCGTGCGGCCCAGGAGGAGGGCATCGATCCGGTCCTCGCCGTGATGTGCGCGACCGGGCACAGTCGCCGGCGCTCCCTCTGGCTGATCGCGCAGGCGCGGGACGCCGGGTTCCTGGCACCCCGCCATGCCAGGCGGTGAGAGGGCTCAGGGCGTCGGCGCAAGGTGGTGGGGCGCCGGCGAAAGGCGACGGCGCTGGTGACAGGTGGTCAGGCGCCGGCGGAAGGCGGTAAGACGACGGAAGGGTGTGAGACGGCGACGGAAGGCGGTAAGGCGCCGGCGCGGGGCGGCAGGGTGTTGGTGCAGGGTGGCGGGGTGTCGGTGCAGGGTGGCGGGGCGACCGCGGGCCGGGTCTGCGCTACTCGTCGCGCTCCTCCGTCGCGAAGAACCGTGACAGATCCTGCTCCCGCCCCGCTCCGGAGTCCGTGCCGCACCCCGGTGGTGTGCCCAGCTCCCAGTCGAGCCCGTACCGCTTGAACAGCTCGGCCCGCAGCGCCGGTACGGGCATCGGCACCCCCGGCACCAGCACCGCGTACACCGCTCCCATCAGCAGGGCCCGCAACAGGGGGTAGTCGGCCGCCACGTCCTCGGAACCGTACCGGGCGACCGTGTCGCTCAGCAGCTCCGACAGGCGCCGCTGCTCCGGGCACTGCAGGAAACCCTCGGCCTGCAGGATGCCCGCCATGTGCTGGCGCATGAGCACCGGCCGGTCGTGGGCGAGGCCGAGGATCGCGTCGATGGTGCGGGCCAGCCGCTCCCGGCCGTCCTCCGTGTGCGGCTCCCGCTCCAGCGCCTCTTCCAGCGTCCGGTGCATCAGCCGGTGCACGGCGGACTGCACCAGCTGGCGCTTGCCGGGGAAGTAGTACGACACCAGTCCGCGTGCCGAACCCGCCCGGTCCGCGATGTCGGCCAGCGTGGTGGCCTCGAACCCGTGCTCGTCGACCAGTTCGACCGCGGCCTGCAGCAGCCGCTCGCGGGAACGTCGCCGCAACTCTTCATTGACCGAGGCGCTGCGCGGGGACATCCTGTAACTCCTGCGTTGACTGGCTGCCAGCCAACTATACTCAACGCAGGAGGCACCGCTGTGCGCGGGGCCTGTTCAGAGCTGCCGTCCGTCTGGGGCGACGCGGGGGATCGTCTCAGACGGACGGTGCACGGCACCGGCCGCGCCACCGGCACCCACCGCACACCGGATGCCGGGGATCGCAGCGGGTGCGGTGTCCGGCCGGGCAGGCACGCGAGAGACAGCGGCTCGCTCGGCCCGAGCGCGCACCGGCCGGGGCCGGGCGCGGCACCGCTGCTGCCTCTGCTGAACGGCGCTCACCCCGGGGAAGCCGGCCGATCACCGCATTCGATCAAGTGGCGGGCCGACCGGGACCGTCGGTCAGCGGGAGTGCGTCCGGCCGCCCCACGGCCTCTGGTACGCCAGCACCGCCAGTGCCACCACCAGCGCCCCGAGCAGCCACCCTCCCACCACGTCCGAGGGCCAGTGCACGCCCAGCCACACCCGGGTCAGGCCGACCCCGGCCACCGAGACCACGGCCACGGCGAGGGCCGCACGCCACAGGGTGCGCCTCGCGCCGAAGTGGTGCAGCAGCCACAGCAGGAGCCCGCACACCACCGTGGCCGTCATCGCGTGGCCGGAGGGGAAGGCTGCATAGTGCGCGGAGTCGACGGGGTCCCGCCAGACCGGGCGCGGACGGTCGACGGCCGCCTTCAGTGCTCGCTGCAGCCCCGCCGCCACCGCACAGGTCACGGCCAGCCACAGGGCCGTCCACCATGCCGCGCGGCGCCACACCAGCCACACCGCGGCCGCCGCGGCGACCAGGCGCATGGTCAGCGGGTCCCAGACCCAGTCCGTGAGGATCCGGAAGACATGGGTGAGGCCGTGTTCGTCGACCGCCCAACGGTGGGTGGTGCGGGCGATGCCCGTGTCCAGGCCCACCAGGGGGTGCCACTCGATCGCCACCAGGGTCAGCAGCGGTACGCAGAGCACGGTCAGGACGGCGGTGGCGAGGACCGCCGGACGGTACTCCGGCGGGCGGGGCGGGCGGATCATGCTGCGATCTTCGCCGACGCGTGGGGCGGCAGGCCAGCTTCGGGGCCCGCGGCTCGGCCGAGCCCGCGGCTGAGTCGGGCGCGCGGCTGAGTCGGGCGCGCGGCTCAGCCGAGCGCGCGCAGTCCCGGTACGAGCGCGACCAGCACCGGGACCACCGGCACCAGAACGGCTGCCGCCGTCAGCCGCAGGCGGCGCATCGCGGTCAGCCGGTCCGGAGGAGCGAGCAGCCGGTGCACGCGCTGCGGGACATGGGCCTGCGGGGTGGGAGCGGGGCCGAACACGCCCCGGTCCTCGTTGAGTTCCACCAGCGCCAGCGCGGTGGTCAGCCGGCCGAAGCGGCGGGACGCCATGTCGTCGGCGGACAGTTCGACCAGCCGGTGCATCTCGTCGCGGAACGCGGCGAACACCGGCACCTGGGGGAATCCGCTCGCCAGCGCGGCCGAGCAGTGCAGCAGCCAGTCGTGCCGGGCCCGTGCGTGCCCCTGTTCGTGGGCGAGCACGGCGTCCAGCTGCCGCCCCTTCAGCCGGCGCAGCGCGGCTGTCGTGACGACGAGCCGGGGTGCCGCACCGGGCAGCCACCAGGCGTCCGGACGCTCCCCCTCCAGCAGGACGAGCCGCCCGCCCGCGGACTCCTCGCCCGGCAACAGAGGTGCGCGCACGAGCAGTTCGGCCCGCCGGCGGCGGCGTCGCGCGCCGGCCTGCAGGACCTCACGGGCCAGCATCGCCACGCTCCACAGTCCGCCGCAGGCGAGCGCCACCGCGGTCGTCGCCGCCCACGGTCCCGCCGCGCCTAGGGTGTAGGCGTCCACGACCGCGCGCGGGGCCGTACCGAACAGGTGCCCGCGCACCGCCTGCCAGGCCGCGGCCGCGCTGAGCGTCATCGACAGGGCGCAGCACAACAGCACGGCTGCCACCACGCATTGCCACACCCACAGGGCGACCACCGGCTCACGGTCCCGCCAGTCGGCCCGGGCGAGCAGGCGCGGGGCCGCCACGGCGGTCAGGGCGCCGAGCAGCAACAGTGCCACGGGGACCATCATGGGCAGCACCCTATGAGCGCCGAGCCGCTCACGGGTACGGTCCCCGGTGCCGAAGTGACGCAGGCAACGCTCGTGCCTCCGGCGGGCGTTGTGCTTGTGTTCGCGGTGGGCGTTGTGCGCATGTTCGCGGTGGGCGTTGTGTTCGTGTCCACGGTGGGATCGGTGCTTGCGCTCTCCCCGGGAAGGCCCGGCCGCTCACATCGTCAGCAGCATCGCGACCATCCCTATCCCCATCGACAGCCGGCACGCCCGCGCCAGTTCGGGACGGTCGCCCCAGCGCGCCGCCACCGTCCCGTCCGCGGTGGCGACCGCGGGCACCAGACGGGCTCCGGACACCAGGACATAGCCGCTGAAGTAGAGCAGGAGCGCACCTGTCACGAGGGGGACTCCGACACCGGAGTGCGAGTGGTGGTGAGGGGCGGCGGGGGAGGCCGTCATGGCGAGGGACATGTAGACCATCGCCCCCGTGCCCACCAGATGGTGCAGATGGTGCGGGCTGCTGCGTGCGGCCCACAGTGCGCGCAGCGCCGCCGCGCCGAACACGGCCGCGTACAGGGGCCATGCCCACCCCGGCGGGGTGAAGGCCGTGGCGGGCACGGCCATCACGGCCATGCCGAAGCCCATCAGCGCCTCGCCGCCCGCGGCCCGCCGCTGCTCCTCGATCCCGCTGCGCATCCGCAGCAGACAGTAGGCCGCGGTGGCCGCGCACAGCGCGACCAGCAGCCAGGCCGGCGACGTCGGTCCGTGCACGCGCACCTCCCCAGCTCGACGGTGGGTCGACAGATGCGATGCCCACGGCATGCGGGGCGCACGCGAGCGCAAGGGTGTACACGGGGAGCACTCACCGGGTCGCAGCAGGTGAGGAAGGAGTTCCCGCAATCCTTTCACAAGTAAAACACATGCTAAATTGATGCTATGAGCAGTGCCACCCCCCACCGTTTTCCCCTCGCCGGTCCGCTCCGCCTGGGGCGGCCGTCCGACATCTGGTTCAAGCCCGCACTGAGCGCGGTCGCCGCGGTCGCCCCGCCCAACCTGACCCTGCTGGCGCTCGGCCGCCTCGATCTCGCCATGTACACGATGGCCGGATCCCTGTGTGCGCTCTACGGCCATCACCGGCCCTACGCCGCCCGGGCCCGAGCCCTGGCCTGGGTCGTGCTCGGCATGTCCGGCGGTCTGGCCGTCGCGCTGGTCGCGGCGTCGCTCACCGGCGACCCCGTCGTGCTGGTCACCGTCGGTGCGCTCATGGCGGCCGTGCAGAAGGCGGTGTGCGACGCCACCCGCACCGGTCCGCCGGGGAACGTGGTGCTCACCTTCATCAGCTCCGCCTCCCTGTTCGCGCCACAGAGCCTCGGCCAGGTTCCCGGCCACGTCGCACTGGCCCTGGGGGCGGGCGCCTGGGCCTGGCTGATCGGCATGGCCCCCGGGCTGCTGCGCCCCCACGGCCCCGAGCGCCGCGCCACGGCCCAGGCCCTGAACGCCGCCGCCGCGTACGCCGGCACACGCGGCACCGGCGGGGGCGAGGCCCGGGCCCGCGCCGCCGCGGCAGCCGCCGTCCATGCCGCCTGGCAGTCGCTGCTTGCCGCCGGTGCCCGCCCCGACCGCACCCGGCGGGCCCTCGAACGGCTGCTCGTGCGCGCCGAGGTCGCCCTCGCCGCCCCCGCCGACACCGACCCCGAGCGGCTGCGCGCCTGGGCCCGCGAGCTGCGCGGCACCGGCGGGATCCCGCAGGCCGGGGCCCCCGGCGACGCGGCCGACGAACTGCTCGGCGTGGACATCGAACTCGCCTTCCCCCGCAGCCCGTTGCGGCACCGCCTCGCCCCGCTCGCCCCCATCGCCGCCCGTACCGCGATCGGCTGTGCCCTGGCCGGGTACGCCTCTCTCGCGCTCGGCGTCGGCCGGCCGTACTGGGCCCTGGTCACCGCGGCCTCCCTCTACCAGACGAACGTCACCCTGACCTGGAGCCGGGGCGTTCAGCGCGTCGTCGGCAACCTCGTCGGTGTCCTGGTCTTCGCCGCCGTCGCCCCGCTCGCCCACCTCCACCCGGCCCTCCTGGTGCTGAGCTGCCTCGCCTTCAACTTCGGCGCGGAGGCGCTGATCGGCCGCAACTACTGGCTCGGCAGCGTGTGCGTCACGCCGATGGCCCTGCTCATCACGGAGTTCGCCCGCGCCCAGGATCCCGGCCGGCTGATCACCGAGCGGGTGGTGGACACCCTCGTCGGCGCGCTGGTCGGCTTCGTCGCGGCCGTTGCCGTCACCAACCGGCGCGCGGGCGGCCGCATCGAACATGCGCTGACCGCGGTGGAGCGCGCCCGTACACAGGCCGCGCGCCTGCTCGCCGAGCCGCAGCCGGCACCCCGCGCGCTGGAGACCGCCCGCCGCTCCCTCGCCGCAGCCCTGGTCGAGCTGCGCACCACGGCCGACGCCGCCTTGGGCGAATGGTGGCAGCGCGCCCTGCCCGAGGAGCGGGTCGTGCTCGCCGAGCAGGCGGGACACCGTACGCTCGCCGCGACGGTACGACGCCAGGGGCTCGCCCCCCTGGAGCTGGACACGGGCAGGACGACGGAGGGCATACGGCCATGACGGCGACGAACGGACGGCCGGAAGCCCGGGGCGACGCGGCGAACGGGCGGCCGGGGAACGGGCGGCCGGGGAACGGGAGTGCGGCGCCGGGCGGGCTCCCGGGAAACGGCGGTGATGCGGAGCACCCGACGCGCCCGGAACACTCGACGCACGCCGAACACCCCGAATACACGGAGCACGCGGAGCACATGGAGCGGGCGGAGCACGCCGAGCACGCCGAGCACGCCGAGCACGCCGAGCACACGGAGCAGGCGGACACCGTCTCCGCAGTCGTCCGGCAGTGGCGGACCGTCCACCCCGAACTGGACACCGGCCCCATGGAGGTCATCGGCCGCATCAACCGCTGTGCCGCCCTCCTCCAGCAGGCCGAGGACGCTCCGCTGCGCCGCGCCGGCCTCAGCCGTCCGGAGTTCGACCTGCTCGGCGCGTTGCGCCGCACCGGCCACGAGCTCACCCCGGGAGAGCTGGTCCGGGAGACCTTCTCCTCCGGGGCAGCCGTCACCAAGCGGCTCAAACTGCTGACCGAACGCGGGCTGGTGGAGCGCCGCGGCGACGCCCGGGACCGGCGGGTGGCCCACGTCCGCCTCACCGATGCCGGCCGCGACCTCGTCGACGGCATCCTCCCGGAGCAGCTCGCCTACGAGACGGCCGTTCTGTCCGCCCTCGCCCCCGAGGGCCAGGGAGAACTGGCCGCACTCCTCGGCGACCTGCTCAGCCGCCTGGAGGGCCGCACGGGTGTGCTGCGCACCTGAGGGCCCGGCCCTGCCGGGCGGACCGCAGCGGCTGCCGGCCGACGGCGCGTCATCAGCGCGGATGAGCGCAGCCGGGCGTGGTGCAGCCGAGTGTGGTGCGGCCTGGCGTGGGAGAGCCGCGCGTGGGGCAGCCGGGCGTGGGGGAGTCGCCGAGTCCGGTGCAGCCGGGCGTGGGAGAGCCGAGCCCCGGGGTCCGGGAGTGAGGGAGTCGAAGGGCCAGGGGGCCGGCGAGCGATGACACCGCGGCCGGTGGTGAGACCGCGCCCTCGGAGCAGCGGGCGAGTGCGGCCGGGCCCGCGATTGCGGCAGGGGCCCGGCGGGGAACGGCTCCAAAGCACTGCGGCGGACAGCTCCGGCTTCAGCCGACTGTCACCAAAGTCATGACCGGGTACATCTAGAGCACGTCGTGCGCCGTGCGGCGGTGCGTGGAGCGGCGGTCCTCGATCCGCTGCCAGAGGTCGCCGTAGACGTTGCGGGTGATGGGCGGCTCGCGCAGGAAGTCGTGCGGGAAGCCCAGCGGGACCGCGCTCACCTCGTCCAGGCGCGCCACCGCGTCGGCGTCGAGCCGGACGTCGACGCTCCCCAGATTGTCGGTCAGTTGTGCCTCCTTGGTGGCCGCGACGATCGGTACGACGTTCCCCGGGCGGCTGCGCAGCCAGGCGAGGGCCACTTGTGCCGGGCTCCAGCCGCCCTGCTCGGCGATCTCGACCACGGTGTCGATGATCTCCTCCTCCCAGGCCTCCGTCCCTGCCCCGGTGGTCGAGAGCCGGCCCGTCTCCCCGCGCCGGTACTTCCCGGTGAGCTTGCCCGCCGCCAGGGGCGCCCAGGCGAACACCGCCAGGTCGAAGGCGCGTGCCTGCGGCAGGAGTTCGCGCTCCGGGGTGCGCTCCAGCAGGCTGTAGCGCAGCTGCGAACCCGCGAAGCAGGTCCAACCGCGCAGCTCCGCCAGGGTGTTGGCCTGTGCGATCTCCCACGCCGGCCAGTCCGAGACCCCGACGTAGAGCACCTTTCCGGAGCGCACCAGGTCGTCCAGGGCCCGCATCACCTCCTCGACCGGGGTGAAGTTGTCGCGGGCGTGCACCCACAGGACGTCGAGCCGGTCCGTGCGCAGCCGCTCAAGGCTCGCCTCGACCGACTGCACCAGGTTCTTGCGGTGGTTGCCCGCCGCGTTGACGTCCCCGTCGCGCGTGCCGCAGGTGTACTTGCTGGCCAGGACGAAGGAGTCGCGCCGCCCGGTCAGCAGTTCTCCTAGGATCCGCTCCGAACTGCCCTCCGTGTAGTTGTTCGCGGTGTCGATGAAGTTGCCGCCCGCGTCGGCATAGGCGTCGACGATCCGGGCGCCGGCCTCCTTGTCCACGCCCCACCCCCAGTCCTCGCCGACGGTCATCGCGCCGAGGGCCAGTTCGCTGACGCGCAGACCGGTCCGTCCGAAAAGCGTGTAACGCACGCGTGTTTCCCTTTCCAAGCAGGTGGAGGCAGCTGCAGACAGGTACAGACAGCTGCAGACATGTACAGACAGGTGCAGATGGATGCGGAGCAGGGTCCCGGGGCCCTGTGCACGACGCTAGGAGCTGGAGCCCGCTCGAAGGCAAGCCCCCGTCAGCCTTCCTGATCTGCCCGGTGCACACCGAACGCGGCTCCCTGCGGGTCCCGCAGCACCGCGATGCGCGGGCCGTCCGGAACGTCCGTGGGTGCCATGACGGCCGAGCCGCCCGCCTCTTCTGCGACCTGCGCCGTCGCGTCCACGTCCGCCACCGCGAAGTACGGCAGCCAGTGCGCCGGCACGTCGGGCGGGAACCGGTCGCCCATGTCGGCCATCCCGCCGAAGTCCTCCCCGCCGATGCCCCACTGCGTGTACCACGGGGAGGCGTTGACGCTCCAGCCGAAGACCGTGGTGTAGAAGTCCCGGGCCCGGTCGGGGGCGCGGGTCGCCAGCTCCACCCAGCCGAGCGTGCCGGGCGCGTTGAACAGCCCGGCGCCGGGGAAGGCCCGGGCCTGCCACAGCTGGAACGCCGCGCCCGTCGGGTCGAGGGCCACCGCGAAACGGCCCACGTCGAAGACGTCCATCGGGCCGAGGACCACCGTGCCGCCCGCCTCTTCCACCTGCCGTACCGTCGCGTCCGCGTCCGCCACCGCGAAGGACACGTTCCAGGCGACCGGCTGGGACTCCTGATAGAGCGGGCTGAGCGCGGCGACCGCAGCGTCCCCCAGATGTGCCACCGTGTAGCCGCCCGCCTCCTGCCGCGGATCCGTCTCCGGCCGCCAGCCGAAGAGCTCGGTGTAGAACCGCTTCGCCCCCTCCAGATCGCTGGTCCCCAGCTCGGTCCAGCACGGGCCGCCGATCACCGGCTTGTCGAACTTCATGAGGGTTCCCTCCGGGCTCGGTCGCACACGGCAAGGGACCTCCGGGCGTGAGCGGGGATCCTTCCTCGCACGCTAGCCCCGGCCGCCCGGACCGGCCATCCGGGACCGGGTTCCCCTGGCCAAGCGCCTGTCTGTGGCCCGGGAGCCGCGGCGGACCGAGTCCGTGCCGTCGCCCAGCGGTGCCGGCGGCCGGCCCGCCGCGGGCGGCCACCTGCCCACGGCGTGCACCGGTCCCTGGAACCCGCAGCCGGCCCTAGATGCCCGGCCGGTACCGCAGCGGATGGTCCGACGGGATCTCCACCAGCACGATTCGGGTACCGTCCGGGTCGGCGATCCACATCTCGATCAGCCCCCACGGCTCCTGCACCGGAGGCCGCAGGATCTCGATCCCCTTGGCGAGCAGTTCCTCGTGAGCGCCGGCCACGTCCTCGACCTGCAGCCACAGCTGCACCGAGGGGGAGGCGGGCGTCTGCGCGCGGCCGGAGACCTCCAGGAAGCCGCCGCCGAGGAAGTAGACGGTTCCGCGCTCCGGGCCCGTGCCGAACTCACGGTAGACGGCCAGGCCCAGCTGCTCCCCGTAGAAGGTCCGGGAGCGCTCGGGGTCGACGGGACGCAGCAGTGTCCGGCTGCTGAGTACATGCACCATGCATCGGGAGCCTAGTGGCAGGGTTACCCTCGACCTGGCCCAGCCGCGCCCGAGATCGGAGACCGCTCCATGGACACCGCCACCACCGGACCGACGTTCAAAGACGCCACGGACGCCGACGTCGATGCGCTGGTCGCGCTGATCGAGTCGGCCTACCGGGGCGATGCCAGCCGGGCCGGATGGACCACCGAGGCGGACATCCTGGACGGCCAGCGGACCGATCCGGAGGGCGTCCTGCAGGTCATCAAGTCGGCCGACAGCCGGCTGCTGACGGCCGAGCAGGACGGCCGGATAGTCGCCTGCTGTCAGCTCGAACACCGGGGCAGCCACGCCTACTTCGGGATGTTCGCGGTCAGTCCCGGCCTGCAGGGCGCGGGTCTGGGCAAGGTCGTCCTCGCGGAGGCCGAGCGCCGGGCCCGTGCGGCCTGGGGCGTCACCGAGATGCACATGACCGTGATCTCGGTGCGCGACGACCTGATCGCCTGGTACGAGCGCCGTGGCTACCGCCGTACGGGAAGGATGACGCCGTTCCCGTACGGCGACGAGCGCTTCGGCGTTCCGCAGCGCGACGACCTGCAGTTCGAGCTGCTGGTCAAGCCGCTGGTGTGACGTTCATGCGGGAGAGCGCGCGCCGGGTCACGCGGTGAAGCGGCCGGTGCGCTTGATCTCCGGGTAGTCGGTCGTCGCGCCGTCCAGCTGGAGGGCGCGCACGAGCCGCAGGTGGTCCTGGGTGTTGACCACCCACCCGATGACCTTCAGATCGGCCGCGCGGGCGCGTTCGGCGATCTCCAGGGTCAGCCGGCGGATGTCGAGGCAGAGCGTCGCGGCCCTGACCGCGGTGGCGCGCTCCACCACGTCGGTGCCGTAGCGGCCCGCGATCAGCGCGGTGCGCACGCCGGGCACCAGCCGGGCGATCTCGGCGACCGCCTCGTCATGGAACGAGGACACCTCCACCCGGGAGACCAGGTCCCGCCGGTGCATGACCTCGGCCAGCGCCCGGGCCGCCGCCACATCCTTGATCTCGGCCTGCAGCGGCGTCCTGACCGCGTCCAGGACCTCCTCGAAGACCGGCACCCGCTCCCCGCGGCCCGCGTCCAGGGCGCGCAGCTCCGCAAGGGTCTTCTCGGCGATCGGGCCGGTGCCGTCGGTCGTGCGGTCCACCTCCGCGTCGTGCATGACGACCAGTGCGCCGTCCTTGCTCAGGTGCAGATCGAGTTCGATCAGGTCGAGGCCGGCCTGCTGGGCGGCGACGAACGAACGGAGGGTGTTCTCGGGCTCGACACCCATGACCCCGCGGTGACCGATGGTAAGGAAGTTCAAGGTTCGACTCGCTTCCGTCGACGGCGGCTCGGCGACGCGCGGACGGGACGCCGGACGTCACTGTCCACGCGGCAGGGTCGCAGCCTAATGGCCTGGTCCCACGATGAACCCGCATCTGCGCAGGGGGATCGGGGCGCGGGGCGCGCGGTACCTGGCTCGTATCCGCCCCTGGCGTCACCCGGGCGTGGGCGAGTCCTCCCGGCATTGACCGGCCGGATCCGATCGGTCCCGGAGCTCCGTGTGAACTCTCCCACCCCGAACGGTGAAAGTGACCGGCGTCACGGTTTGTCGCAGGAAAAACAGCGGTGTTCATGCGGTTCGGCAGAATAATTTCCCGAGCTGACTCTTGCTGGGAGAAACAGGGTATGCATACGGTGTCCTTACGAGAGGTTCTCGCGTGGAGGATGGGACATGACGGAAATTCTTGTGCAGGCGGGTACCGAGGGACAGGTTCCTTCGCTGACCAGGGTGATTGAGCACCCGGCCTGGCCCGTGCTCAAGGATGCCGTGGAGCAGATCCGGCCATGGCAGTCCAAGGACGGGTCGATCGACCTCGACGCCGAGGGCGCCCCGGACCGGGCCGATGCCGAGGCGGCCGTGGGCCGTGTCGTCGAGGCGGTCGAGCAGCTCTCCGCGCTGCTCCCGCACGACGCCGCCTACCACGAGGCCGTCGTGAAGGACCTGCACCGCTGGGCCGAGGGCGGCTTCCAGGTGCCGGACTTCCTGGACTCGCTGCTCGCCTTCCAGCCCGCCGCGAACCGCGCGCACGGCCTGCAGCACCTGGTCGTCTTCCCGATGTACACGCAGAACGGCAACCTGGACCGCAACCTGGAGGCGGTCGTGCTGCGCATGGTCTGGCCGGACTGGCTGGCCGAGCTGGAGCGCACCCGCTACGACAACCCGCTGTTCTGCGGCATCACCTTCGAGGACTTCACGTCCGGCTACGACACCAACTCGGCCGTCCTCTTCCCGGAGACGATCGCCGTGCGCGAGGCGCCGGAACGATTCTCCTGGGGTGGCATCTTCTGCGACCGCGAGGCCGCCCGCTTCCGCCGGGTCACCGACGCTGCCGTCGGCATCCTGGGCCTCGAGCTGCCCGAGGACGTCGCCGCGATGGTCCACGACCAGAAGCGCTGCGAAGAGGCCTTCGTGCTCTGGGACATGGTCCACGACCGCACCCACAGCCACGGCGACCTGCCGTTCGACCCGTTCATGATCAAGCAGCGCCAGCCGTTCTGGATGTACGGCCTGGAGGAGCTGCGCTGCGACCTCACCGCCTTCAAGGAGGCCGTCAAGCTCCAGGCGGACGGCGTCCCGCAGGCCCGTGACGTGCAGTACGCGGTGCTCTTCGACCGCATGTTCCGCTTCCCGGTCACCGGCGACCGCGTGCGCAACTACGACGGCGTCGGCGGCCAGCTGCTCTTCGCCTACCTGCACAAGCACGACGTGATCCGCTGGACCGACAACAAGCTCGCCATAGACTGGGAGCGCGCCCCGCAGGTCACCAACCAGCTGTGCGCCGAGATCGAGAAGCTGTACAAGGACGGCATCGACCGTCCCAAGCTCGTGCACTGGTTCGCCGGCTACGAGCTGGTCGCCACGTACCTCGCCCCGCACCCGGGCTCCAAGTGGGCCAAGGGCCCCGACGCCCTGGACCTGACCCTGCCGCCGCGCAAGCTTGTGGACGACGTGCTTCCGGACGAGTTTCCGCTGAGCATGTTCTATGAGGCCCTGTCCAAGAAGCTGAAGAATGTGATCGCCTCCACCAAGGGCATCACGGCGGACAGCGCCGAGCGGGTCGCCGCGTGAGCGACCGCCTCCAGAACACTGCTCAAAAGGGGAAGAACATGGTGGGCAACGGGGCTCTCAGCGGTGCGGTGATCGCGGTGGCCGGCGCAGGCGGACCCGCCGGGCGGGCGGCGCTGCTGCGCCTGGCCGAAGCCGGGGCGACCGTCGTCGGGGCGGACAACGACCCGCAGCGCCTTTCGGAGGCCGTGGACGCGGCCCGGTACGCCTCCGGTGGCGCCTCCGTCACCGGCGACACGGTGGACCTGCTCGATCTGCAGTCCACCCGGGACTGGGCCGCCCACGTCGAGAAGGACTTCGGACGTGTCGACGGCCTCGTGCACCTGGTCGGCGGCTGGCGCGGCAGCGAGACCTTCACGAAGACCAGCCTCGACGACTGGGACTTCCTGGAGCTGCTGCTCGTCAAGACCGTGCAGCACACCTCCCTCGCCTTCCACGAGGCGCTGCAGCGCAGCGACCGGGGCCGCTACATCCTGATCAGCGCGGCCGGTGCCTCGAAGCCGACCGCCGGCAACGCCGCCTACTCGGCGGCCAAGGCCGCCGCCGAGGCGTGGACGCTGGCCATGGCCGACTTCTTCCGCAAGGCGGGGGGCGGCGAGGAACTGACGTCCGCGGCTACGATCCTGGTGGTCAAGGCGCTGGTGCACGACGCGATGCGCGCCGAACGCCCCAACGCGAAGTTCGCGGGCTTCACGGACGTCAAGGACCTGGCCGAGGCCGTCGAGGGCGTCTGGAGCAAGTCCGCCGCCGAAGTGAACGGAAACCGTCTGTGGCTGACCGAGAAGCCGTGAACCCTCCCAGGACCGACGCCCGTCGCCATCACGACCCGCAGGTCCGCGGTTTCGCCAGTGACAACTACGCCGGGGCGCATCCGGAGGTGATGGCCGCCCTGGCCCTGGCCAACGGCGGCCACCAGGTGGCTTACGGCGAGGACGACTACACGGAGAACCTCCAGGGGATCGTCCGCAGCCACTTCGGGGCCACCGCGGAGGCCTTCCCGGTCTTCAACGGCACCGGCGCGAACGTCGTCGCCCTCCAGGCGGTCACCGACCGCTGGGGCGCGGTGATCTGCGCCGAGAGCGCGCACATCAACGTCGACGAGGGCGGCGCCCCCGAGCGCATGGGCGGCCTCAAACTGCTCACCGTGCCCACGCCCGACGGCAAGCTCACGCCCGAGCTGATCGACCGGCAGGCCTGGGGCTTCGAGGACGAGCACCGTGCGATGCCGCAGGTCGTCTCGATCACCCAGAGCACCGAGCTGGGTACGCTGTACACGCCCGAGGAGATCCGCGCGATCTGCGAGCACGCCCACGCGCACGGCATGAGGGTGCACCTGGACGGCTCCCGGATAGCCAACGCCGCCGCCTCCCTGGACGTGCCGATGCGGACGTTCACCAACGCGGTCGGCGTCGACATCCTCTCGCTCGGCGGGACGAAGAACGGCGCGCTGTTCGGCGAGGCGGTCGTCGTCATCAACCAGGACGCGGTGCGGCAGATGAAGCACCTGCGGAAGCTGTCGATGCAGCTGGCCTCGAAGATGCGCTTCGTGTCGGTGCAGCTGGAGGCCCTGCTCGCCAAGGACCTGTGGCTGCGCAACGCCCGCCACGCCAACGAGATGGCGCAGCGGCTGGCCGAGGGTGTGCGCGCGGTGCACGGCGTGGAGATCCTCTACCCGGTGCAGGCCAACGGCGTCTTCGCGAAACTCCCGAACGACGTGAGCGAGCGCCTGCAGAAGCGGTTCCGGTTCTACTTCTGGGACGAGACCGCGGGTGTCGTGCGCTGGATGTGCTCCTTCGACACGACCGAGGAGGACGTCGACTCGTTCGTTGCGGCGCTCAAGGAGGAGATGGCGCGCTAGCCCCTGAGTGGGCACTAGAAGAACAGTGTGCATAGATATGCGGTCACCTGAAAAGTCATTGACGCTCGGGTGATCGCATTCCTATGCTCTGCGGGCATGGAGCTGATCCAGAACACCACTGATCTGTCCGCTTACTTGGCGGCCGACGAGGCCATCGACCATCATCATCCCCTGGTGCGGGAGACGGCCGCCGGCCTTGCGCAGGGGGTCGCGGACTCGTATGCCTATGCGCGGGCCGCATATGAATTCGTGCGCGACGCCATCCCGCACTCCGCCGACGCGGGCGATCCGCGCGTCACCTGGCGCGCCTCCGACGTCCTGGAGCGGCGCACGGGCATCTGTCACGCCAAGGCCCACGCACTGGCCGCGCTGCTGCGGGCCGAGGACATCCCCACGGCCCTGTGCTATCAGCGGCTGAGGTACGACGGCGGCGGCAGCGCTCATGCCGTGCACGGTCTCGTCGCCGTGCGCTTCCACGGAGCCTGGCACCGGCAGGATCCTCGCGGCAACGCGCCGGGCATCGACGCGCAGTTCTCCCTGGACGGCGAGCGGCTGGCCTGGATCCCCGATCCCGAGTCCGACGAGGCGGACCATCCGGTCCTGTACGCCGAACCGCATCCGGCCGTCCTCGGCGCACTGCAGGGCGCCCGGGACCGGCCGCACCTGTGGCGCACGCTCCCCGGCACCCTGTGAGGCGAGGCGGACGACGTTCATCCTCACCGTGTCCGGGGCCACTGGCGGAGTTCAGGCCCGGCGCCCGCTTCCGGGTGCCCGCCAGGAGCCGCCGTGGCTCTTCCATGGCGGCGTGAGCCCCACCGGCCGCCGTGCGCCGGGCCGTCGGCGGGCGTCAGTGCGCCGGGCCTCCGCCGGGCGTCAGTGCCCCGGGGGGTCGGCGGGCGTCAGTGCGCCTCGGCCGCCTTCAGCTGCTCCACCGTCGGCGCCGTACCCCCGAGGTGGGCCGGCAGCCACCAGGACTCCTCCGTGCTCCGGGGGCGCATGGGGTAGGCGCGCTGCGCCGCTTCCAGCAGCTCCTGGACACGCTCGCGCAGGCGGCGGCTGATGGCCCCCGCGTACTGGTCGCGCGGGGCCTCGACCGGCTCGCCGACCCGGATGGTGATCGGGGTGTGGCTGCGCTTGAAGTTGCGCGGGTGGCCCTTGGTCCACAGCCGCTGCGTGCCCCACACCGCCATCGGGACGAGCGGGACGCCCGCCTCCTGGGCGAGGCGGGCCGCGCCCGACTTGAAGCTCTTCAGCGTGAACGACTGCGAGATCGTGGCCTCCGGGAACACCCCGATGACCTCGCCGGAGCGCAGCGAGTCCAGGGCGTGCGCGTACGCCGCGTCACCCTGCTTGCGGTCCACCGGGATGTGCTTCATCCCGCGCATCAGCGGCCCGGACACCTTGTGCCGGAAGACCGACTCCTTGGCCATGAAGCGCACCAGACGCTTCTGCGGCAGGGCCGCCAGGCCGTTGAAGACGAAGTCCAGATAGCTGATGTGATTGCTCACCAGCACCGCGCCGCCCGAGTGCGGGATGTTCTCCGACCCCTGACAGTCGATCTTCAGGTCCCAGGCCTTGAAAAGCGTCTTGGCGAGACCGATGACGGGACGGTAGACCAGCTCTGCCATGGGCGGGGTGGACCCTTTCTGCTCTGCTCGGGAAAGGGGATCCCGGCGGGAAAGTTACGCAGCCGTAGGTTTACGGCGTCTCGCAGATCGTGCCCGAAGAACGAACGGGTAGCCAGTCCTGGTGCCTCGCGGCGGCGAGATCCTCGTCACGTCGGCCTAGTCCCCCACCTCGCTGCTTCAAGCCGCCTTTACTGCGCACGCACCGTGAGCCGCTTCAGGAGCAGGAACACCTCGCATCCCAGGCAGTATCCGAACGCGGCATTGAGGAAAGCGGCCGCGAGTGCCGCCCCGGTCGCCGCGAGTCCCAGCCAGGCCGGACCCAGCGTGAACCCGACGAGCCCGAGCGCGGCGAACACCAGCCCCACCGCCTGCGCGAACCGCGGCGGTTCGGGGGCCTCGAAGTCCGTCGGCGGCCCGAGCCGCGGCCGCACGAACCTCCGGAACAGCAGGCCGTAGGGTGAGCGGCCCACCCCGCCGGCCGCGCCCAGCGCGAACGCCAGGGTCTGCCAGGCCAGCACCCAGGCGCTCTGTGTGGTGAGGGCCGCCGCCAGCACGGCCGCCGTCACGGCCGCCGCGCAGCGCGGCCCCCTCGCGTCGATGTCCATGAAGGAAGCATTCCGCGGCGCAGGTTCCTTCGGGAGGCGGGAATCTTTGCAGTCTCATGAAAGCTTGTGCAGGTGATGACCGGACTGGTGGTGTGCGTTTCGGTGCTCGCCGTGGCGAGCGCCTTCGGAGTGCTGCACAAGCGGCGGAGCGGGAGCGTGCGCGTGCGCGGGCGGGACGAGGGCAAGCGGCTCGGGGCGGCCGAGCTGGGCGGCGAACTGGGGGAGCGGGCCACGCTGGTGCAGTTCTCCAGCGCCTTCTGCGCACCCTGCCGGGCCACCCGGCGCATCCTCGGCGAAGTGGCCCGGATGGTGCCCGGCGTGACCCACGTCGAGATCGACGCCGAGGACCGTCTGGAGCTCGTGCGCGAGCTGGAGATCCTCAAGACGCCCACCGTGCTGGTCCTCGACGCGGGCGGCCGGGTGGTGCGGCGCGCCACCGGACAGCCGCGCAAGGCCGATGTGATCGCGGCGCTGGGAGAGGCGGTGTGAGGACCTCCCGGGGCACGGTGAGCCATCTCCCAGATCCCGGAACGAACTTGACTGGGCACGCCACCTATCGTCAGCCTGACCGTATGCCGACCGAACTCCTTCTCTTCGCGCGGGTCCACGTCGATCTGGCCCGCACCGCGAGCGCGCGCTGTCCGGACTGTTGAGCAGCCACGGATCCGCTCGTCCCCCCTCGCAGAAGGACAATGGCATGACGGCCACGCCCGACCTCGGCACCTTCCAGCTCGCCTCTCCCGACCTGCTGCGCTCCGCCTTCCGCCGGCATGCCGCCGGTGTCGCGGTGATCACCGCGCGCGGCGCCGACGGCCCGGTCGGCTTCACCGCGACCTCCCTCACCTCGGTGTCCGCAACGCCCCCGCTCGTCTCCTTCGGCATCGGCACGGGCGCTTCCAGCTGGCCGGCCGTCGCCGGGACCGACCACGTCGGCATCCACATACTCGGCGAGCACCAGAGCGATCTGGCCGCCACCTTCGCCCGCAGCGGCGCCGACCGCTTCGGCGCGCCCACCGCCTGGTGGGAGGGCCCGGAAGGCGTACCCGTCCTGGACGGCGTGCAGGCCTGGCTCGTCTGCCGGATCGTCGGCCGCGTGCCGGCCGGCGACCACCGGATCGTGGTCGCCGAGCTGGTCCTCGGGGACTCCACGGGCGCCGGGCGCCCTCTCGTCTACCACCAGGGCCGCTTCAACGGCCTGCGGGATTGATCACGCCCCGCCCCGCCTGCGAAGCCGTCGAGTTCCGGTTACGCTGCGTTGCGAAGGTCACAGTTCAAAGCGCTTGCTTAGCGGGCATGAACTGGGTGTACTGACGAGTAATATTTCGGTCGGAGCGCGCCGACGCCCCGACCGGGATCGGCCGCTTGAGGCGCCTATGCTGCCTCCAAGAGGCAGCCCGGAAATGACGATGCAGTAGGAGAGCCGGCGTGAGCTTGAGGATCGTTGTCACTGTGAAGTACGTGCCCGACGCCACTGGCGACCGGCACTTCGCCGATGACCTGACCGTCGACCGCGACGACGTGGACGGTCTGCTCTCCGAGCTGGACGAGTACGCGGTCGAGCAGGCGCTGCAGATTTCGGAGAACTACGACGGTGACGGCGACGCCGAGGTCACCGTCCTGACCATCGGTCCCGAGGACGCCAAGGACGCGCTCCGCAAGGCCCTGTCCATGGGTGCCGACAAGGCCATCCACGTCGAGGACGACGACCTGCACGGCACCGACGCCATCGGCACCTCCCTGGTGCTGGCCAAGGCGATCGAGAAGGCCGGTTTTGACCTGGTCGTCTCCGGCATGGCCTCCACCGACGGCACCATGGGTGTCGTGCCGGCGCTGGTCGCCGAGCGCCTGGGCGTCCCGCAGGTCACCCTGCTGTCCGAGGTCTCCGTCGAGGACGGCACGGTCAAGGGCCGCCGCGACGGCGACGCCGCCTCGGAGCAGCTGGAGGCCCAGCTCCCGGCCGTCGTCTCCGTCACCGACCAGTCGGGCGAGGCGCGTTACCCGTCCTTCAAGGGCATCATGGCGGCCAAGAAGAAGCCGGTGGAGTCCTGGGACCTGTCCGACCTGGACATCGAGGCCGAGGAGGTCGGTCTCGACGGCGCTTTCACCAAGGTCGAGACCGTGACCGAGCGTCCGGCCCGCACGGCCGGCACCATCGTCAAGGACGAGGGCGAGGGCGGCAAGCAGCTCGCTGAGTTCCTCGCGAGCCAGAAGTTCATCTAAGGGCTCGCCCCCGCTGACCGCCCCTCAACTTCGTTACGCAGGAGAGCAATCCCATGGCTGAAGTCCTCGTCTACGTCGACCACGTGGACGGTGCCGTCCGCAAGCCCACCCTGGAGCTGCTGACGCTGGCCCGCCGCATCGGCGAGCCCGTAGCCGTCGCGCTGGGCAACGGCGCCGCCGACACCGCCGCCGCGCTCGCCGAGCACGGCGCGGTGAAGGTCCTCACCCACGACGCGTCCGAGTACGCCGACTACCTGGTCGTGCCGAAGGTGGACGCGCTGCAGGCCGCCTACGAGGCCGTCTCCCCGGCCGCCGTGCTGGTCCCGTCCTCCGCCGAGGGCAAGGAGATCGCCGCCCGCCTGGCGCTGCGCATCGGCTCCGGCGTCATCACCGACGCCGTCGACCTGGAGTCCGGCGACGAGGGCCCGGTGGCCACCCAGTCGGTGTTCGCCGCGTCCTTCACCACCAAGTCCCGGGTCATCAAGGGCACCCCGGTCATCACGGTCAAGCCGAACTCGGCCGCCGTCGAGGCCGCGCCGGCCGCCGGTGCGGTCGAGGCCCTGTCCGTCTCCTTCTCCGAGAAGGCCACCGGCACGAAGATCACCGGCCGTACGCCGCGTGAGTCGACCGGCCGCCCGGAGCTGACCGAGGCCGCGATCGTGGTCTCCGGCGGCCGCGGTGTGAACGGCGCGGAGAACTTCTCGATCATCGAGGCGCTCGCCGACTCGCTCGGCGCGGCCGTCGGCGCCTCGCGCGCCGCGGTGGACGCCGGCTGGTACCCGCACACCAACCAGGTCGGCCAGACCGGCAAGTCGGTCTCCCCGCAGCTGTACATCGCCAACGGCATCTCCGGCGCGATCCAGCACCGTGCCGGTATGCAGACCTCGAAGACGATCGTGGCCGTCAACAAGGACTCGGAGGCCCCGATCTTCGACCTGGTCGACTACGGCGTGGTCGGCGACCTCTTCGACGTCGTCCCGCAGCTGACCGAGGAGATCAAGACCCGCAAGGGTTGATCGCCGGCAGATCCGGACCGTACGAGGCCCCCGTGACCGCAGAGGTCACGGGGGCCTCGACTCGTCCCGGGCCGGGCCGGGCCGAGCCGCGCCTGGCTACTCGGCGTCGGTTCGGTAGCGGGGCTCCTTCGGTGGGAATGCCGGACGAGCACCGGATATACCGGAACAGTGTCGGAGACGCCGGACGCAGTCGGGGGAATCCGTATGGGGCGCGCCCATGGGGTGTCCTGACCGCGGAGGACGCGACCGGGGTGCATGGGCTGGGGCGTGAACATGGCGAGAGGGCGAGGTGGCAGCATGGGGAAGTGGTGTTGACCATCCCGATGGTCCCCGGATAACTTCATTCTACGGATTGTTGATTCCGCAGAGCGGAAAATCGGAGGGTGTGGGATGGGGCAGGGCCAGCAGGAGCAGGGCCGGCAGCAGAAGGTGGCGACGAGCCTCGCGGGCGCCGTCAGCGAGGAGATCAGCGCCTCCCTCGCGCCGGTCGACGCGGAGCTGGAGCGCCGCTACCCCGGCGACCCCGGCACCCGCCAGCCCGTGCACACCGTCTACGTCCCCGGTGACGTGTTCGCCGCCGACACCATCCGCAGCTGGGGCGACCAGGCCCTCGCGGCCCTCGACGAACACGCCCCGGACGCGGCCTCCTTCGCGGCCGTCCTCGGCCTCTCCGACGAGCTGGCCGAGCCCGTCCACTCCCGCGTCCGCGCCAAGCTGGAGCGCGAGCCCGTCGAAGACCTGCGCGTCGACTTCGAGGACGGCTACGGCCCCCGTCCCGACGCCGAGGAGGACGAGACGGCCGCCCGTGCCGCCCGTCTGATCGCCGAGGCCTACAAGAACGGCACGGCGGCCCCGTACATGGGCATCCGCATGAAGTGCATGGAGGCCGCGGTACGCGACCGGGGCATCCGCACCCTCGACGTCTTCCTCACCGGCCTCGTCGAGGCCGGCGGCCTGCCCGAGGGGCTGGTGCTGACGCTGCCCAAGGTGACGTACGCCGAGCAGGTCACCGCGTTCGCGCGCCTCCTGGAGGCCTTCGAGAAGGTCCACGGCCTGGAGGCCGGGCGCCTCGGCTTCGAGATCCAGATCGAGACCAGCCAGTCCATCCTCGCCACCGACGGCACCGCGACCGTCGCCCGCATGATCCAGGCCGCCGAGGGCCGTGCCACCGGACTGCACTACGGCACCTTCGACTACAGCGCCTGCCTCGGCGTCTCCGCCGCCTACCAGGCCAGCGACCACCCGGCCGCGGACCATGCCAAGGCCGTCATGCAGGTCGCCGCCGCGGGCACCGGGGTACGCGTCTCGGACGGCTCCACCAACGTCCTGCCCGTCGGCCCGACCGAGAAGGTCCACGACGCCTGGCGGCTGCACTACGGCCTGACCCGTCGCGCCCTCTCCCGCGCCTACTACCAGGGCTGGGACATGCACCCCGGCCACATCCCGACCCGCTACGCGGCCGTCTTCGCCTTCTACCGCGAGGGCTTCGAACAGGCGGCGGGCCGGCTCGCCCGGTACGCCAACCGGGCGGGCGGCGACGTCATGGACGAGCCCGCCACCGCCAAGGCGCTCAGCGGCTACCTGCTGCGCGGCCTGGACTGCGGCGCCCTCGACATCGCCGAGGTCGCCCGGTTCTCCGGCCTGACCCGCGCCGATCTGGAGGGCTTCGCCGCCCCCCGGCGCGGCGACCTGACGGCCTCGGCCAAGTAGCGGAGCCGTCGCCCCGGGCAGGACCTGACCCCGTCCGCCGGCTCGATGTGCGCGGTCCTCGATGTGCGCGGCTCGATGCGCACGGCCGCGCGACGCCCGGTTCGTCCGGGGCGCGGCCGGCCATGAAGGCTCAGCCGGCGGGCGGCAGTTCGCCGGAGCCGCGGGTGATCAGGCGGGTCGGCAGCTCGATGCGCTCCGGTGCGACGAGGCTGCCGTCGAGCTGGCGGAAGAGGCGCTCGGCGGCGGTCCGGCCGAGGGCGGCCGCGTCCTGGGCGACGACCGTGACACCCGGCCGGAGCAGATCGGCCAGCTCGATGTCGTCGAAGCCGACGAGGGCGACCGGGCGGGACTGCTCGGCCAGGACGCGGATCACGGTGACCGTCACCCGGTTGTTGCCCGTGAAGATCGCGGTGACGGGGGAGGGGCCCGCGAGCATCTCCTCGGCGGCCCGGCGCACCCGCACCGGATCCGTCTGGCCGAGGGACATCCACTGCTCCTCGACGGGTATCCCCGCGTCCTCCATGGCGGCCCGGTAGCCGCGCAGCCGCTCGGCCGCGGTGTGGATGCGGGGCATGTCGCCGATGAAGCCGATGCGGCGGTGGCCGTGCGCGATCAGATGGGCGACGCCGTCGCGGGCGCCGCCGTAGTTGTCGGACAGGACGACGTCGGCGTCGATCCGTCCGGCCGGGCGGTCCACGAACACGGTCGCCACGCCCGCCCTGATCTCCGGCTCCAGATAGCGGTGGTCGTCCCCGGCCGGGATCACCACGAGACCGTCCACCCGCCGTGCGCACAGCGCCAGCGCCAGCTCCTGCTCCCGCTCCGGGTCCTCGGCGCTGGAGCCGTTGATCAGCAAGGCGCCGTGGGCGCGGGCCACTTCCTCGACCGCGCGGCTCAGCGGGCCGTAGAAGGGGTCGGCGAGGTCCTCCAGGACCAGGCCGATGCTGGCGGTGCGGCCCTTGCGCAGGACGCGCGCACTGTCGTTGCGGCGGAAGCCGAGCGCGTCGATGGCCTCCTGGACGCGGCGCTCGGTGTCCGGGGTGACACCGGGTTCGCCGTTGACCACTCGGGAGACCGTCTTGAGACCGACACCGGCGCGCGCGGCCACGTCCTTCATCGTGGGACGGTTGCCGTAGCGGGTCCCGGCGAGGCGGTCTGCGCGGCGGGTGGTCTCGGGCACGATGCGCTGTCCTGTCCTGTCGTCCGACTTTTCCACGGGGGGTGCGTCGGTGCATGGATCCATATGAGGATGTGGCGTCGAGCATAGAGCCTGGACAACGTTGTCAGATGCGCGAGAGACTGTCCAGCGCTGTCTCCGGCCTGCGCCCCCACCGCTCGACCGGCCTGCTTTTTTCTTGTTCTCAAGGTTCAACGGGGAGATCTGACACTGATGCACACCGACCTCGTGGCGGCCCTGGACATCGGCGGCACCAAGATCGCCGGCGCGCTGGTGGACGGCCACGGACGGATCCAGGCGCGCGCCCAGCGCGCGACGCCCGCGCAGCACGACGGTGAAACGGTCATGCGGGCCGTCGAGGGGGTGCTCGGCGACCTCGCGGGCTCGCCCCTGTGGGGACGCGCCGGCTCGATAGGTATCGGCAGCGCGGGCCCGGTGGACGCCTCGGCGGGCACCGTCAGCCCCGTGAACGTTCCGGGCTGGCGGGACTTCCCGCTGGTCGAGCGGGTGCGCGCGGCCACCGGCGGCCTGCCGGTCGAGCTGATCGGCGACGGCGTGGCGATCACGGCGGCCGAGCACTGGCAGGGCGCCGCCCGCGGCCACGACAACGCGCTGTGCATGGTGGTCTCGACCGGTGTCGGCGGCGGCCTGGTCCTCAACGGGCAGCTGCACCCCGGCCCGACCGGGAACGCCGGGCACATCGGGCACATCAGCGTGGACCTCGACGGCGACCCGTGCCCGTGCGGCTCCCGCGGCTGTGTCGAGCGCATCGCCAGCGGCCCCAACATCGCCCGCCGCGCCCTGGAGCAGGGATGGCGGCCGGGTCCCGACGGTGACACCTCCGCCGCCGCGGTGGCCGCCGCGGCCAGGGAGGGCGATCCGGTCGCCGTGGCCTCCTTCGAGCGGGCGGCGCAGGCCCTGGCCGCGGGGATCGCGGCCACCGCGACCCTGGTGGAGATCGACATCGCGGTGATCGGCGGGGGCGTCGGCAAGGCAGGCGACATCCTCCTCACGCCCCTGCGCAAGGCGCTCGCCGACTACGCGACGCTGTCCTTCGTGCAGCGGCTGACGGTCACGCCCGCGCAGATGGGCACGGACGCGGGCCTGGTCGGCGCCGCCGCGGCCGCGCTGGCCCGGAGGCCGGACGCGACCGCCGCGGGGGTCTGAGCGACGCGCACACCCTCCATGTGCGTCACCCGTGCCTGCCGGCGGGCGCACGCGGGCGCCCGAACCTCTCAGAATCGTTTCAGCAACTGAGCCGGGCGTCCGCCCAGTCCGCGTGGTCCGAGTCGATGCCGTCGCCGCCGTCGGTGACGACGAGGCGGACCACCTGGGCGCCGCTGACGTCGGCGGTGAGCGGCTGGGCGGGCTGATCGTTGGTCAGCACACCGGTCGATGCGGCCTTGGTGCCGTCCGCCCAGATCTCGAAGGCGACGGTGCCCTTGGTGCCCTTCTCGTCGTCGACGCCGACATCGGCCGTGACCTTCTCACAGGCCTTGCCGGCGTAGAAGGAGACCTCGCTGTCCGCATGGACGCCGAGCCCCTTGGCGTACACCACGCCGCCCAGGCTGATCGGGTGGCCGTCGCCCGCGGCGCTCTCCCCGTTGCTGGTGTCGCGCTCGACGGGTCCCCAGCCGCCGGTCGCCGACAGCCACGGCAGATCGCTGAGGTACGACGTCCCGCCGGGCGGCGGCAGCACGACGGACGCGGTCAGCGGCAGGGTGGCGGTGACCCCTTCTCCGGTGGGCGAGCGGTAACTCGCCCTGAGCGAGAGGTCGTACGACCCCGTCGGTGTCCCGGACGGGGCGGTCACCGTCCAGCGGGTGCGCAGGGTGCCGCCCGTGGGGAGGGCCGCGGCCGTGGTTGCCGAAGCGGGCCGCAGGGTCCATCCGGCCGGACCGGTCAGCGACACGGACACCCGGCGTGCGGGCGTCCGGCCCAGGTCGGTGACGGTGCTGGTCAGCGTGGCCGGGGTGCCGGACTCCACCAGCGGGCTCCCGTCCAGGCCGAGTTCCACGGCGGGCGGTCGGGTGGCCCAGTCCGGGCCGGCCGAGACGCGCAGCAGGACCGTGCCGTGGGCCGGGACGGTCGCGGCGATGGTGCCCGCGGTGTTGTAGCTGCGGTGCTGCCACAGGTCGCGCAGGGTGTAGGCGGGGGCGTCGGGCAGGCCGACGGCACCGGCGGTGGTGGCGATGCGCCGGGGGGAGCCGGACTCGTTGAACAGGGCGAGCGCGCGACTGCCGTCCTTCATCTCCTTGGCGAGCACCCAGCGCCCGTCCGCGGCGGACACGACGGTGCCCTGCTTGCCCAGCGGGTCCTGGTCGACGGCGATGACCTCCTTGTTGTCCAGGATGTCGAAGGTCGCCGGGGAGGCCTTGCGCAGGTCGGTGCCGATGAGCAGCGGCGCGGCCATGACCGACCAGAGGGAGAAGTGCGAGCGGTACTCGGTGTCCGTCATCCCGCCGTTGCCGACCTCCAGCATGTCGGGGTCGTTCCAGTGGCCGGGGCCCGCGTAGGGGGCGAGCGGGAGGTTCTGCTTGAGGATCGACACCATCGAGCCCCAGCTGTCGCTGATGTCACCGGTGGTCCGCCACAGGTGGCCGTCGTCCGCCGCCCATTGCCAGGGCTTGTTCTCGCCCCATTCGCAGATGCTGTAGACGATGGGCCGGCCGGTCGCCTTCAGCGCGTCCCGCATGGTCCGGTAGCGCAGCTCGGCGTCGACGCCGAGGTTGTTGCAGTTGTCGTACTTGACGTAGTCCACACCCCAGTCGGCGAACTGCTGTGCGTCGCTGTACTCGTGGCCGAGCGCGCCCGGGAAGCCGGCGCTGTTGCAGGTCTTGATGCCGGCGCTGGTGTAGATGCCGAGCTTGAGGCCCTTGGCGTGCACATAGTCGGCGACCGCCTTGATGCCGTTCGGGAAGCGGGCGGGATCCGGCACCAGCTTGCCGTTCGCGTCCCGGTTCGGCAGGGCCCAGCAGTCGTCGAGGTTCACGTACTGGTAGCCGGCGTCCTTGAGGCCCTTGTTCACGAAGAGGTCCGCGATCCCCTTGACCATGGCCTCGTTGAAGTCGGCCCCGCAGTGTGTGGAGTTCCAGTTGTTGAAGCCCATGGGCGGGGTGAGGGCGAGGCCGTCGGCCAGGGACGGGGCGGCGACGGGGGCCTGGGCGGGGGCGGCGACGGCGGGGACCGCGAGGCCCGCCATGCACAGCAGCCCCGCGGTGAGCGCTCCGACCATTCTTCGGCGGGTTGTGCGGGTTGTGCGGGTGTGAGGGTGACGCATCGTTGACGTTCCTCCGACTCGCGAAAGGTGGGATGACGGCATGTACGCGTCATCGGTGCGCGTTTACGGTAGGACGTGTCGGACTCTGTTGGAAGAGGTGCGTCTGCATTGTTCGACGTGCCGTCACACCCCTTGGCGGCGCCGGACCTTGCGGGTGTCAAAGAGGCTGGGTGTTCGATTATGTTGATTCACCCGGCCTCCCGCGGTCTCAGCGGAACACGTGCACAACCTCGATCCGGCCGACGATCCGGGTGTTGAACTCGTCCAGCTCCTCGGCGGGAACCCACAGTTCGAGGATCGTCTCCCCGCCCGCCTGCCGGACGGGATAGCGGCCGAGGAACTCCGTGTCGACCTCGAAACGCGTCACGAAGCCGGCGCCGTCGTGCTTGACGTTCCAGTCCCGGGCGATCCTGATCGCGTAGTCCTCGTTGAGGACCGGGTAGAAGATCGGCTGCTCGGGCAGCCGTGGCGGCCATGCCCTGAAGTCCAGCTCCCGGACGAGGTCCAGCTCCACGGGGCCGGTGGGGCGCCAGAGGGTCGTCGTCGGGCGGGTGCTGGTCATGGCCGCCGTTCTCCTGTCCGTGGTCCGCCGGCTGTCCGCGGACCGGGAGACGGACGATACCGCCGCCGTGATCACCGCGACCACGGGGTTTCGCCCCGGCCGGTCGCGCGGCCCCGGGAACCGTCGGCCGCCCGCACCCGGGAACCGCCCGCCCGAACGGCCCGATCGCCGTGGTCCGCGTGACTCCTGGAGGGCTGGGCAGTTCAACACGGCATGAAGAAGCGCAGCATGCTCGCCCTCGCGACCCTCGCCACCGGATTCGTGGTGGCCGCCGTCACCCCGCCGCACCCCGCGGACCACGCCCAGCCCCGTGACCTCAACGCCGCCGGCAGGCTCGACGCCGTCGACCACCAGGGCGGTCAGGACACCCCGGCCCTGCACGAGAGGGCGTCCGGGCAGGAGTAGCCCGTGGCGCCGAGCGCCGGTGCCCCGCCCCAGGGGGCACCGGCGCTCTCGTGTGCGCACCCTCAACCGAATGTGGTTTCCGTGGCAGGGTGGAGCGGGCAAGCCACAGGGGGCCAACAGAAGAGGGGGAGTCCGTGACCGTCGTCTGGATCAACGGCGCGTTCGGTGCGGGGAAGACCACCACCGCACGGGAACTGATCGAGCTGATCCCGCACAGCACGCTCTTCGACCCCGAGGTCATCGGCGGAGCACTCACGCACCTGCTGCCGCCCAAGCGCCTCGCCGAGGTCGGCGACCTCCAGGACCTGCCGATCTGGCGCCGGCTCGTGATCGACACGGCCGCCGCGATGCTCGCCGAGCTGGGCGGGACCCTGGTGGTCCCCATGACCCTGCTGCGCCAGGAGTACCGCGACGAGATCTTCGGCGGTCTTGCCGCCCGCCGGATACCCGTACGACATCTGCTCCTCGCCCCGGCCGAAACGATACTGCGCGAGCGGATCGCCGAACGGGAGATACCGCCGGACCTGCCCGACGGGGAGATACGGGTACGGCAGTGGTCCCTCGACCACATCGAGCCCTACCGGGCCGCCCTCGCCTCCTGGCTCGCCGCCGACGCCCACCCGGTCGACACCAGCGCCCTGACCCCGCGCCAGAGCGCCGTCCGCATCGCCGACGCCGTCGGCAGCGGCTCCGTGGCGCTCTGCGCCATCGTGCAGACGCCCGAGCCCACCGCCGAGACCCTGGCGGCCGGGGTACTGCTCTTCGACGAGGACGACCGGGTGCTGCTCGTCGACCCCACCTACAAGCCCGGCTGGGAGTTCCCGGGCGGTGTGGTCGAGCGGGGTGAGGCTCCCGCCCGCGCCGGTATGCGCGAGGTCGCCGAGGAGACCGGCATACGGCTGCGGGAGGTGCCGCGGCTGCTCGTCGTGGACTGGGAGCGGCCCGCGCCGCCCGGCTACGGCGGACTGCGCCTGCTCTTCGACGGCGGCCGGCTGGACTCCGCCGAGGCGTCCCGGGTGGTGCTGCCGGGGCCGGAGCTGCGTGGCTGGCGTTTCGCCACCGAGCAGGAGGCGGCCGCGATGCTGCCACCGGTCCGCTACGAACGGCTGCGCTGGGCGCTGCGGGCCCGCGAGCGGGGGGCCGCCCTCTATCTGGAAGCCGGCGTCCCGGTCGCCGGCCAGGCCGCCTGACGGCCCCGCGGTTCCCCGCCGCGTCCGCGGGTCCGGCCGGGAACCGCACCGTTTACGTGGGGCCGGCGGGGGCCGCGTCGATTCCGTGAGCCGGTGGGGAGCACACCGTTTCCGTGGGGCCGGCGGGGAACCGCACCGTTCCCGGCGCGCGAGGGTACCGGGGCCGGGTCGGGGCCGTCGACGGCGCCGCGGATCAGTGCGCGGGTGGACGGTCGTGATCGTGACGGTGGTCGTGGCCCGCGGGCCGCTGCGCCAGCGTCTCGGCGCGTGCGGCGACCTCCTCCACGGACACCGTGCCCAGGCCGACGAGCACGTCCTCCAGAGCACCCAGCCAGAGCCGGTAGTAGTCGTAGGGCTCCTCCCGGGCCGGCGCGCTCTCCCACCCGGCGATCCGGGCGACCAGCGCTGCCTGGAACTGCGGCCAGGTGAACGTGCCCGCCTCGTAAAGACTGACGGCCATGCCGAAGGCACGGCTCTCCCACGGCTCGGCGAACACCAGCTCGCCGTTGGAACGGGGCGGCGCGGCCGGCCCCTCGATCTCCAGCGGCGCGCTCATGGGGCCCGCACCTTCGCCACGCCCACCATCGCGTCCCTCGTCACCAGCGCCACGAGCTCCTCCTCGGACAGCTGCCCGGTGCCGGCCGGACGCTCGGGCAGCACCAGCCAGCGCACCTCGCTGGTGGAGTCGCGGACGACGATCCGCACGTCCTCGGGGAGTTCGAGCCCCATCTCGGCCAGCACCGTACGCGGTTCCCTGACGATCCGCGCACGGTAGGCGGGGTCCTTGTACCAGCTCGGCGGCAGGCCGAGCACCGGCCACGGGTAGCACGAGCACAGCGTGCAGACCACTACGTTGTGGACGGTCGCGGTGTTCTCCACGACGACGATGTGCTCGCCCTGCTGCCCCGAGAAGCCCAGCTCCTTGATGGCGGCGGTGCCGTCCTGGAGCAGCCGCCGCCGGTACTCCGGGTCGGTCCACGCCCTGGCGACGACCTTGGCCCCGTTGAGCGGGCCCAGGCTGGTCTCGTAGGTGGTGATGATGCCGTCCATCACCTTCAGGTCGATCAGGCCCCGTTCGGTGAGCAGTTGCTCGAGCGCCTCGGTGCGCAGGGCCGGGGGAATCCTCTCGCCCCTTCCGCCGGTGGTGGTCATGAGGTCGTCTCCAGGTAGCACTCGTACAACTCCGCTGTGAGCGCGAAGGGTTCGGCGTCGGCGCCCCACAGCTCGTGCGAGTCGAACCGCACCGAGTAGACGTGCTGCGGGTTCTCGCCCAGGAAGTGCGCGTTGGTGTCCGGCAGCACCGCGGCGGGCTGGATGAGCTGGACGACACCCGCATGGCCCCGCACATACCCGGGAAGCCGCGTGTGCCCGGGGGGCGACATGTCCTTGGCGCGCACGCGCTGGCCGACGGCGAAGGCCGGCGGGGCGTCCACGGTGCGCAGTGAGCCCTCCGCGGCAGGTGTGTAATCGGGCAGGGCGGGCTGCGGGTACGGCGGTTCCCCGATGTGCTCACCGCGCAGGTTGCGGGCGCGGGCGTCGACCGCTCCCGGCGCCAGGACGGCGCTGTCGGTGAGCAGAAGCTCTCCGGCGTTGACCCAGCGCCCGTAGTAGCCGTCGTCCAGATAGGCGGCCCGGTCCAGGCGCTCCAGCGCGTGCCGGAAGGCGTCCGTGTTGACGCCGCCGCACGCGACGCGGCTGGAGAGAATCGCAAGCGCGAAGGCCTTGCCCTGCCAGGGCTCCTCGAAGACGGGCTCATCGCGCCTCGGCGGACGAACGCGACCCCACCCCCGTGTTCCCCCCATGTCGGCGATACCATCCATCGCATAATCTCTCAGGTGTGCGCAATGGCGGACATGGTCACTGAAATTGTAGTGAAGGGTGCTCTCGGCGTCGCGGCTTGCGGAGGGGCGCCCTGGTCAGCCGGCGCGAGGACGGCTGTCCGCCGCCTTCCGCAGTGCCGCCGAAGCCCTGCACGTCACCGGGCCGCCGTGCCCGAAACACGCCATGTCCGCGTCGAGGGACGCCAACCGGTGGAGAGAACCGAGGAGTTGCCGCCGGTCGAGGTTGAACACGCCCGGCCACACCGCCCCGTCGGCCGGTGAGGCCGTCACCGTGCCGCCCGTGAACAGCACCCCCTCGTCGGGGAGGAACAGGGCGATGCTGCCGTCGGTGTGCCCGGGGACGTGGACCACCCGCGCACCGCCGCCGAAGCCGAGCACATCAACCTGAGCGCGGGCGAGGGCCCTCTGCCGTGGCAGAAGGGTTCAGCCCGCCGCGTAGTTGCGCAGGAACAGCGCCTCGGCGACCGAGAGCCGCTCCAGCTCCTCGGGAGACACGCTCTCGTTGACCGCGTGGATCTGCGCCTCCGGCTCGCTCAGGCCGATCAGCAGGATCTCCGCCTGCGGGTAGAGACCGGCGAGGGTGTTGCACAGCGGGATGGAGCCGCCCTGGCCGGCGTACTGCATGCTCTCGCCCGGGTAGGCGACGGTCATCGCGTCGGCCATCGCCTGGTAGGCCGGGCTGGAGGTGTCGGCACGGAAGGCCTGGCCCTGGCCGATCTGCTCGGTCCGCACCCGGGCGCCCCACGGGGTGCGCGCCTCGACATGGGCCTGGAGCAGCTTGCTCGCCTCGGCCGCGTCCACGCCCGGCGGCACGCGCAGGCTGACCAGGGCGCGGGCGCTCGACTGCACCGACGGGGTCGCGCCCAGCACCGGCGGGCAGTCGATGCCGAGGACCGTCACCGCCGGGCGGGCCCAGATGCGGTCGGCCACCGAGCCGTCACCGATCAGCTCGACCCCGTCCAGCACCCTGGCGTCCTTGCGGAACTGCTCCTCGGTGTACTCCAGACCGTCCCACCGCGCGGTGGCGTCGAGGCCGTCGACCGTGGTCGAGCCGTCCTCGGCACGCAGCGAGTCCAGGACGCGGATCAGCGCGGCCAGTGCGTCCGGGGCGGCGCCGCCGAACTGGCCCGAGTGCAGGTTGCCGGCGAGGGTGTCCATCTGGATCCGGACCAGCGTCATGCCGCGCAGCGTGGTGGTCACGGTCGGCAGGCCCACGCGGAAGTTGCCCGCGTCGCCGATGACGATGGTGTCGGCCTTCAGCAGCTCCGGGTGCTGCTCGGCGTACCGCTCCAGGCCGCCGGTGCCCTGCTCCTCGGAGCCCTCGACGATGACCTTGACGTGGACGGGGACGCCGCCGTTCGCCTTCAGCGCGCGCAGCGCGAGCAGGTGCATGATCAGGCCGCCCTTGCAGTCGGCGGTGCCGCGGCCGTACCACCGGCCGTCCCGCTCGGTCAGCTCGAACGGCGGGGTGGCCCAGCCGGCCTCGTCGAGGGGCGGCTGCACGTCGTAGTGCGCGTAGAGGAGAACCGTTTTCGCACCCTCGGGACCCGGCAGCAGGCCGTACACCGACTGCGTGCCGTCCGGGGTGTCCAGCACGGCCACGTCCTGGAACCCCTCGGTGCGCAGCGCGTCGGCGACCCAGCGCGCGGCACCCTCGCTCTCGCTCTTGGGGAACTGCGCGAAGTCCGCCACCGACTTGAAGGCGACCAGTTCGGTCAGCTCCGCCTTCGCCCGGGGCATGAGGGAGGCGACGGTCTCGGCGACCGGATTCGACGGCATGGGCACGCTCCTCGTAGGTGCGACGTTGAACTGCTGAGATAGACCGATCCTCCCACAGCTGCCTGCGGCGACGGCCGCCGTAGGATGCGGGGGACAGGTGCGGCAACGGCTTGATCGGAGCAGTAGACCATCGTGAGCGGCGAGAACTCTTCGGCGGACGACGTGCAGCGGGTGTGGGACGTCGTCGTGGTGGGCGCGGGACCCGCAGGGGCATCGGCGGCCTACGCGGCGGCGGTCGCGGGGCGGCGCGTGCTGCTGCTGGAGAAATCCGAGCTGCCCCGCTACAAGACCTGCGGCGGCGGCATCATCGGCCCCTCGCGCGATGCGCTGCCGCCCGGCTTCGAACTGCCCTTCCGGGACCGTGTGCACGCGATCACCTTCTCGAACAACGGGCGCTTCACCCGCACCCGCCGTTCCCGCCAGATGCTGTTCGGGCTCATCAACCGGCCCGAGTTCGACCAGCAGCTGGTCGAGCACGCGCAGAAGGCAGGCGCCGAGCTGCGTACGGGCGTCGCGGTGCAGCGGGTCGAGCAGCACGGCTCCGCGGTCCCGGACCGGCGCACGGTCGCCGTGGTTCTGCAGGGCGGGGAGACGGTGCTGGCCCGCGCGGTCGTCGGCGCCGACGGGAGCGCGAGCCGGATAGGGGCGCACGTCGGGGTGAAGCTGGACCAGGTCGACCTCGGCCTGGAGGCGGAGATCCCGGTCCCGGACACGGTCGCCGAGGACTGGAAGGGCCGGGTCCTGATCGACTGGGGCCCCATGCCGGGCAGTTACGGCTGGGTCTTCCCGAAGGGCGACACGCTGACGGTCGGTGTCATCTCGGCGCGTGGCGAAGGTGCGGCCACCAAGCGCTACTTGGAGGACTTCATCGCCCGGCTGGGCCTGGCCGGGTTCGAACCGGCCATCTCCTCCGGGCATCTGACCCGATGCCGCGCCGACGACTCGCCGCTGTCCCGCGGCCGCGTGCTGGTCTGCGGGGACGCGGCCGGGCTGCTGGAGCCGTGGACCCGTGAGGGCATCTCCTTCGCGCTGCGCTCGGGCCGGCTGGCGGGCGAGTGGGCGGTCCGGATCGCCGAGGCGCACGACGCCGTCGACGCCCGGCGCCAGGCACTGAACTACGCGTTCGCGATCAAGGCGGGGCTCGGCGTCGAGATGAGTGTCGGCAAGCGCATGCTGGCCTTGTTCGAGCGCCGGCCCGGCATCTTCCACGCGGCCCTGACCGGCTTCCGTCCCGCCTGGCGGGCGTTCAAGGACATCACGCAGGGCTCGACGTCCCTGGGCGAGCTGATCCGCTCCCGCCCGATCGCCCAGCGTGCCCTGGCCGCGATGGACCGGGGGCCGGCCGCACCGGCGGAGGACGCCGTCAGTTCGTGACGGTGATCCGGAAGACCGGGTGGTCGGGGGCGATCGCGAGGATCTCCTCGTCGGAGGAGTCGGCCGTGACGCCGGCGAAGTACGGCTTGACCTGTCCGCCCCACCGCTCCAGATAGGTCCGCAGGATCGGGAGCTTCTCCCCGTCGGGAAGCTCCACCGCGGTGAACACACGCAGCTTCCTGCCCACCCGCAGCTCCCCGGCGCGCGCGGCCCGCATGTTGCGCACCCACTGGGAGTGGCCGCGCGCCGAGACGAGGTACTGCTCGCCCCCGCACGTGTGCGGGTTGACCGGCACGCGCTGCATCCTGCCGCTCGTGCGGCCGCGCACGGACAGCTCGGCGCTGCCCGCGAAGCTGATGCCATGCCTGCTGAGCCAGCCGACGATCCCGTTCACGCGCACGGTCATCGGGCTGCTCTTGACGTAGTACGGCGAAGACGACGACATGGTGACCCCCACTGTTCGGGAGAGCAGTGCTCTCGTTCGACTTCAGTGTGGGGGAGACGGGTGCTCCATGGCAAGAGCACTGCTCTCTTATTTAGGCGCCGCTCTCGTTTGTGTGCACCGCTCTGCCCGCGTGGCACACTGCTGGCATGAGGACCGCACAGGGTGCCCGCGCGCGGGCCAGGATCGAAGTCACCGCCGCCATCAAGGACGAGGCCCGCAGACAGCTCGCCGCGGAGGGTGCCGCCAAGCTGTCCCTGCGGGCCGTCGCCCGTGAACTGGGCATGGTCTCCTCCGCGCTCTACCGGTACTTCCCCAGCCGCGACGACCTGCTGACCGCGCTGATCATCGATGCCTACGACTCGCTCGGTGAGGCGGCGGAGGCGGCCCATGCCGAGGTGGCCGACGCTGAAGCGGTCGACGGTGAAGCGGCCGACGCGGGCTTCGTGCCGCGCTGGACGGCCGTGTGCGAGGCGGTGCGGGGCTGGGCGCTCGCCCATCCGCACGAGTACGCGCTGATCTACGGCTCGCCGGTGCCCGGCTACTCCGCCCCCCAGACCACCGTGCGGGCGGCCTCCCGCGTCGGCCTGCTCCTCATCGGCATCGTCCGCGACGCCCATCGGGGCCCCGGCCTCGCCGGCCCGCCCCTCCCCGCCGAACTGCGGCCCGAGGGCGAGCGCATGGTCGCGGAGTTCGCGCCCGACCTGCCTCCCGAGGCGGCGGTGGCGCTGGTGGCGGCCTGGGCCCAGCTGTTCGGGCTGGTCGGTTTCGAGCTCTTCGGGCAGTTCCACCGGGTCGTGGAGGACCGGGAGACGTTCTTCCGGCATGCGGCCGCCCGGCTCGCCCAGGGCGTGGGGCTCACCCGCCCCTGACGCCCGGGGGCCGGGCACCGCTCCCGGCCGCACCTACGCCTCGGGAACCAGGACGACCTTCCCGGCCACCGTGCCGGACTCGGCCAGCCGCATCGCCTGCGCGACCTCGCTGAGCGGCAGCCGGGCGGCGATCCGCGCGGTGACCTCGCCGCGCTCCAGGGCATGGAAGACCTGGGTGAGGTCGGTGCGCAGCCGGGTCCGGAAGCGGTCCTTGTTCAGGGCGCGTCCCGCCCAGACGTTGAAGAAGTACGCGTGCCGGCCGTTGGGCAGCGCGTTCCACCACCACACCCGGCCGAGGATCTTCAGGACGGGCCACTGTTTGGAGCCCGAGTCGTCCCGGGTGGTGGCGCTGCCGTAGGAGACGAGGGTCCCGCCGGGGGCGAGCAGGTGCCAGGAGTCGGTGACACTGCGCCCGCCGAGGTGGTCGAAGACGGCGTCGACCCCGCCGGGGGTGAGTTCCCGGACCCGGGCCGGGACGTTCTCGGTGCGGTAGTCGACGGGGATGGCGCCCAGGTCGCGCAGGGCCTCGTGGTGACGCGCGGACGCCGTGCCGATCACCTTCAGGCCCGCCGCACGCGCGAGCTGGACCAGAACCGTGCCCACGCCGCCGTTGGCGCCGTGCACCAGGATCGTCCCGCCGCTGCGCACTCGCGCCGTGCGGTGCAGCATCTGCCAGGCGGTGATCCCGTTGACCACCAGAGTCTCCGCCTCGGCGGCGCCTATCCCGGCCGGCACCTCCACCGCATCGGCCGCGCAGAGCACCACATGGCTGGCCCAGCCGCCGACCTTGACCAGCGCCGCCACTCGCCTGCCGACGAGTTCGGGAGCGACGCCCGCGCCGGCCGTGAGGACCGTTCCGACCAGGTCGTAGCCCGGCACGAACGGGAACGGCGGCTGGTCGTAGTAGCGGCCCCGGCGCATCTGCTGCTCGGCGAAGGACACCCCGGTGGCCTCCATCCGTACCACGATCTGTCCGGCGCCCGGCTGCGGGATCTCCCGGTGCCGCAGCTGCAGCTCCTCCGGCTCGACCGTGCCCGGCAGGACGACCTCGACGAGTTCCTTGCTTTCCATGACGACCTCCAGGTCGGAGAGAGGTGCTGGTGCACCGGGTGGATAGAGCACTTCGCTTGCGTTAGAAGCTATAACTAAAATGATGGTGATTGCCTTTGGTGTCAAGCTCTCGCGAGGAGTTCTGTTACGCCCTCTCTTGGTGGTGATAGCTTGAAACTCCGATGGCGAGGAGCGTGAGGACGATGACGGCAGGCGCAGCGAGTCCCCGGGAGCGGTACCGCAGTCAGGTGCGGGCGGAGATCAAGGCGAAGGCCTGGGGGCAGATCGCCACCGCGGGTGCGTCGGGGCTGTCCCTCAACGCCATCGCCAAGGAACTGGGCATGAGCGGACCGGCGCTCTACCGGTACTTCGGCGGCCGGGACGACCTGATCACCGAGCTGGTACGGGACGCCTACCGCAGCCTGGCGGACACCTTCCGTGCCGCGGCCGGCACCGGCGCGGACCTGCCCGCACTGGCCCGGGCGCTGCGCGGCTGGGCGCTGGAGGATCCCCAGCGCTACTTCCTCGTCTACGGCACCCCGGTGCCCGGCTACCGGGCGCCGGACGACATCACCGCGATCGCCCAGGAGATCATGGCCGCCCTGCTCGACGTCTGTGCGGCCCAGGAGCCCGGCTCCGCCTCGCCCGACGCACTCGAGGCCCACCTCGCCGACCACCGCCGATGGGCCGGCGACCACCCCGCCCCGCCGTCCGCGCTGCGCCGGGCCCTGACCTTCTGGACCCGGCTGCACGGACTCCTCTCGCTGGAACTCGCCGGTCACTTCACGGGCATGGGCTTCGACCCGGAGCTGTTCTTCACCGCCGAGGTGGAGGGACTGGCGCACGGGCGCTGAGCGCACGGGCCCGCGTACTCCCCGGGGAGTATCCGTGATCACCTCGCCCGGCTGACGCCCCCGTGGCCCGTGGGCGTCTAGCGTGGCGGGCATGGAAGCTCAGCGCGAGCGCGGTCCCGCGCACTGGTGGCGGTACGGGCCCCCGTGGTGGAACCGCTCCGCGGACCCGGAGCGGCACCCCGACCGCCTGCCCTGGCGCTCCACCGTGGTCCTCACCGCGTTCGTGCTCGTCGGCTCGAACTTCGCCGCGCACGCGCAGCCCCACCGCGAACACCTCGACGGGTACGCGCGCGTGCTGCTGCTCGTGGCCTCGCTCCTGCTGCTGTGGCGGCACCGCCACCCGGTGGCCGTCGCCTTCGGCACGGCGATCGCGGCCCTGGTCTACCTGGGCGCGGGCTACCCCTACGGACCCGTCCTCCTGGCCGTCGCGGTCGGCTGCTTCAGCGCCGTCGTCTCCGGGCACCGGCGGGCCGCCTGGGCGGCTCTCGGTCTGCTGTGGGCGGGGCACGTCCTGGTCGCGCTGTGGCTCTACCGCCGCCTTCCGCCCCAGGGCGACACGGCGGCGACCGTGGGTCAGGAGATCGTCGTCGCCACCTGGGTGCTGGCCATCGTCGCGGTCTGTGAACTGGCCCGGACACGGCGCGAGCAGTGGGCGCGGGAGCGCGCGGACCGGGCTCAGGCCGCCCAGCGGCGTGCGGACGAGGAGCGGCTGCGGATCGCCCGTGAGCTGCACGACGTGCTCGCGCACAGCATCTCCGTCATCAACGTGCAGGCGGGCGCGGGCCTCGCGCTGCTGGACAGCGACCCCGAGCAGGCGCGCGCGGCGCTCACCACCATCAAGGCCGCCAGCAAGGAGGCCCTCGGCGAGGTACGCCAGGTCCTCGACACCCTGCGCGCGCCGGGGGCCGCCCCACGCGCGCCCGCACCCGGTCTGGACCGGCTGCCGGAACTGGTCGGACAGGCGGACGCCGCCGGCCTGAGCGTCGACGTCGAGGGCACGCCCCCGCATCTGTCGCCCGGTGCCGACCTGGCGGCCTTCCGCATCGTGCAGGAGGCCCTGACCAACGTCGTGCGGCACTCCGGATCGCGGCACGCGCGCGTGCGGTTCGACCACGACGGCACCGCACTGCGGGTGCGGATCGACGACGACGGGCCCGCGACCGGAGCGGACGCCGGCGGCAGCGGCAACGGACTGGCAGGCATGCGGGAACGGGCGGCCGCGCTGGGTGGCACCATCGAGGCGGGCCCGCGCCCCGACGGCGGCTTCCGGGTGCTCGCCGTACTGCCCTTGCAGACCAGGGAGGACCAGTGATCCGGGTGCTGCTCGCCGACGACCAGTCGCTCGTGCGGGCCGGTTTCAAGGCGCTGCTCGACGCCCAGCCGGACATCGAGGTGGCCGGGGAGGCGGCGGACGGCGAGGAGGCCCTGCGCCGGGTGCGCGAACTGCGGCCCGACGTCGTCCTGATGGACATCCGCATGCCCCTGCTGGACGGACTGGCCGCGACCCGGCGCATCACCGGGGACCCGGAACTGAAGGGCGTGAAGGTGGTGATGCTGACCACCTTCGAAGTCGACGAGTACGTCTTCGAGGCGATCCGTTCGGGCGCCTCCGGGTTCCTGGTGAAGGACACCGAACCGGCCGAACTCGTACGCGCCGTGCGGGCGGTGGTCGAGGGTGACGCCCTGCTGTCCCCGGGCGTCACCCGCCGGCTGATCGCCGAGTTCGCGGCCCGCTCCAAGGAGCCGGCGGCCGCCGACGCCCTCGGCCGGCTCACCGAGCGGGAACGGGAGGTGATGGCGCTGGTCGGCATCGGCCTGTCCAACGAGGAGATCGCCCGCCGGCTGGTGGTCAGCCCGCTCACGGCCAAGACCCATGTGAGCCGCACGATGGTGAAGCTGGGCGCCCGGGACCGCGCTCAACTCGTCGTCCTGGCCTACGAGTCGGGGTTGGTACGACCGGGCTGGCTCGGCTGACCCGTCCGCCGGAAACGCACCAGCACGCTCACGACCCGGGCCACGAAGACCACCGGCGCCAGGGCGAGGCCGAGCCCCAGCAGTGCCGTCGACAGCAGCTGCGGCAGCGGGAAGAGCAGTGCCGGACCGGCCACCGCCCCGAACAGGACGGCCGCCGCGAAGGCCGCGCTGGCCAGTGCGTAGCCGGTCTCCACCGTGGCCGCGTCCTGTTCGGCCTTCGTGCGCCGTCCCCCGTAGGCATGCATGGCGTCAGTCTCACAGGAGTGCGCCCGGCGGGGCAATCCAACACCCGCCGGGCGCAACCGTGGAGGCGTTCCCCCTTCTCAGTCGCGGACCGCCACGCGCTCCGCTTCCGCCTCCTTCACGGTGGACCTGGCGACCACGACGGAGGGCCGAGGGCCCCGGCCGCGCAGTCCGGTGAGGGTGATCAGCAGGCCGGCCAGGGCGATGCCCATGACCACCAGGAAGCCCGGCCGGTAACTGTCCAGGACGGCCTGCGCAGTGGCGTGCGCCGGAGCGCCCGCGGTGACCACGGCCGTCACGACGGCCAGGAAGATCGCCCCTCCCACCTGCACCGACGTGTTCAGCAGCCCGGAGACCATGCCCTGCTCGTGGTCCTCGACCCCGTTGGTGGCCTGGATGTTGAGCGAGGGGAAGACCAGGGCGCAGGCCGCGCCGATCAGCAGCATCGAGGGCAGGACGACGGCCGCGTACACCGGGTCGAGGTCGACGCGCAGGAACAATGCGTACCCGACGGCCATCAGCGCGAAGCCGGCCGCGATCAGCCGCGGGGTGCCGAACCGGTCGACGATCGCACCGACCTTGGTGGACGACACCGCCACCAGCGCGCCGGCCGGCAGGAAGGCGAGCGCCGTGTGCAGCGCCGACCAGCCGAGCAGGGACTGCATGTACAGGGTCGTCAGGAACTGGAAGCCGACGTACGAGCCGAAGAAGGCCACGGCGCCGAGCTGGGCGCGGACCTGGCTGCCCGAGCGCAGCACTCCGAGCCGGATCAGCGGACTCGGCGAGCGCCGCTCGACCTGCACGAAGGCGGTCAGCAGGACGGCGACGGCCAGGAAGGAGAGCAGGGTGCGGGCCGAGGCCCAGCCGGCCTCGGGCGCCTGGACGACGGTGAAGACCAGCAGCAGCATCGATGCGGTCCCGAGGACGGCGCCGGGGATGTCGTAGCCGCCGTGGTTCTTCTCGCGGGCACTGCGCGGCAGCAGCTTGAGGCCGGCGGCGAGTGCGATGAGCGCGATGGGCGCGGGCAGCAGCATGGTCAGGCGCCAACTGGCCTCGGTGAGCAGCCCGGAGAGAACCAGGCCCATCGAGAATCCGGTGGCGGCGCAGGTGGTGTAGATGGAGAGCGCGCGGTTGCGCAGCGGGCCCTCCGGGAACGTGGTGGTGATGATGGACAGGCCCGCGGGGGCGGTGAAGGCCGCGCTCAGGCCCTTGATGAAGCGGCTGGCGATCAGCAGCGGACCCGAGTCCACGAGCCCGCCGAGCAGTGAGGCGAGCGCGAAGACGCCGAGGGCCACCAGGAACACCTGACGCCGGCCGAGCAGGTCCGCGGTGCGGCCGCCGAGCAGGAGCAGGCCGCCGTATCCCAGGATGTAGCCGCTGACGATCCATTGCAGCGTCGACGTGGACAGATGGAGATCGGAACCGATGGACGGCAGCGCGACGCCGACCATCGACACGTCGAGTGCGTCCAGGAACATCGCGGCGCACAGCACCAGGAGGGTGCCCCACAACCGGGGAGTCCAGCGAACCGTCGGGGACGGTGCCGCAGGGGTGGTGAGCGGAGAGGGCATGGCGACGACACTACATGCGCATGCATCGAATGCAAGTGCAATTAATTACGATGCAACAATTCGGTTTCTCTGCTACGGTGCGCTCATGGCGGCGAACAAGGCCGAGCAGGCGCTCGTGGAGCAGTGGCGGGACATCCTGGCCCTGCATGCCCGCACCCAGTGCGAGCTGGACCGGGTCCTGCACGGACACGGCCTGTGCGCCAGCGACTTCGAAGTGCTCGACCTGCTTGCCGAGGGCGCGGTGACGGACGGCGGCTGCGCCTACCGTGTCCAGGAGATCTCGGAGCGGGTCCATCTCAGCCAGAGTGCGCTGTCCCGGCTCATCGGCCGCCTGGAGAAGGACGGCCTCGTAGAGCGGGCCATGTGTCCCGAGGACCGCCGGGGTGTGCGTGTGGCGCTCACGGTGAAGGGGCGCGCGCTGCACGGCGAGGTGCAGCCGGTGCAGCGCGCGGTGCTGGCGCGGATGCTGGCCGAGACCGACTGACGATCCGTCCGTCAGATCCCCGACTTCTCCTGCCACAGTGCCGCGAGGGACCGGTCACCCGTCACGGTCGGGACCGGCACCCGGTTCCACAGCGCCAGGTACAACCGGTCCGCCGGGCCCGCCAGTTCCGCGTCGGCCTCGCCCGACCCGTCCCGCGAGGCCACGGGCGGCTCAGCCGACAGCCGTACGGTCCACACCGCGTCCGTACCCCCGTCCACCGCGCGCACCCGCAGCACCCGCGGCCGCTCCGTGCGGACCCGGCTCCTGGAGCGGGCGTGGAACCCGCGCAGCAGTTCGTCGATGCCGTCCGCCGCGAAGTCCGGGGCGATCCGGGAGGGCGTCCCGCCCCGCGCGGCCTCGGCGTCGTAACGGTGGACGGTGGTCTCGTGCGCCTGGCGCCTGGTCCAGAACCCCAGCGGGGAGGGGCAGGGCGCCGGATGGAAGGTCCAGCACCCCACGTCGGCGGGTGCGGCGGCCAGCGTGTCGACCAGCAGGCGGTGGCTCTCCCGGTACCAGGCCACCGGCTCGGCTCCGTCCAGCTCCGGGGCGTCGTCGAGCGGGTGAGGGGCGGTGCGCGCCTCGGCGACCAGGCCGGCGGCCCACCGGTGCACCGCGCCCGTGTGCCGCAGCAGGTCCCCGACCTGCCACTGCGGGCAGGCCGGCACCTTGGCGTCGGCCCCGGCCTCCGCGGCGGCCGCGGCGAGCAAACGGCCCTCCCGGTCCAGGGTCTGAAGGAATTCGGCAGTCTCCATGGGGCTGAGTGTGCCGTATGGAGCGCGGTCCACGGCATGTGATGTCCGCGTCGCCGCAGTGGCCTCAGGAGAGCCAGTCGGTGTAGTGGGTGGGGGCGATGCGGGCGTCGCCCTTGGTGGTGAGGACGTCGCCGTCGACGACGGCGAACATGCCGGCCGTGTCGTCGGTGACGACCGTGCGGCCGTCGGGACGGATGTCCAGGGTGATCCGGCCGAGTTCGTCCAGGGGGAAGACGTCGGGCCCGCCGACGTCGAGGGTGCCGTTCAAGGGGGTACCGGCGGCGACCTCGGCGACGGCGTCGGAGACGTCCCGGGCGGCGATCGGCTGGATCGGGGTCGTGGGCAGGCGGACGGTGTCGCCCTCGGTGGTCCACGACAGGACCGCGTCCATGAACTCCATGAACTGGGTGGCGCGCACGATCGAGTACGGGATCGGTCCGGCCTTGAGGATGTCCTCCTGGAGGGCTTTGGCCCGGTAGTAGACGAGGTCGGGCACCCGGTCCGTGCCGACGATCGAGAGGATGACGGCGTGCCCGGCGCCGCCCTTGTGGCCGGCGGCGAGGAGGTTGTCCATCGACGTCTGGAAGAACGCCGTGGACGCGTCGTCGAAGGTCGGGGAATTCGTCAGATTGACGATCGTGTCGACACCGGCCACCGCTTCCTCCACCCCCTGGCCGCTGATCACGTCGACACCTGTGGACATGGAGTGCGGCACGGCCTCGTGTCCGGCCGCGTTCAGCTTCTTCACGACCTGTGATCCGATCAGGCCGGTACCGCCGATGACTGCGAACTTCATCGGTCACCTTTCGTCGCACACCGATGGGTCATGTCTCAAGACTGCGACGGCTCGGCGCGCGGCGCATGCGGACCGGTGGGCGCCGACAGCGCCGGTCGGCACGGACTGGGCCGCCCTGGTGAGGGGCACCCTTGTGCCCTGTGCGAGGTCGGCCACCGATTCTGGCACTACGTCAGACACTCATCACCCGCCCTGTGGTCAGGCCGATGAGTGCGGCGACGGCGGCCAGCGCGGCGACGCTGGTGAGGGCGGTGGACAGGGACAGCCAGTCGGCCATGAAGCCGATCGCGGGCGGTCCGAGCAGCATGCCGCCGTAGCCCAGGGTGGAGGCGACGGCGACACCGGACGGACCCGCCAGTGCGCCGGCCCGCTCCACCGCGACCGGGAAGAGGTTGGCCAGCCCGACTCCGGTGACCGCGAAGCCGATCAGTGCCGCCCACACGGAGGGCGCGAGCGAGCCGACCAGCATGCCGGCCGCCGCGGTGGTGCCGCCGGCCATCACGGTGCGGGTGCGCCCGAGGCGCTCCAGCAGCGCCGTCCCGCTCATGCGGCCGACGGTCATCGCGAGCGCGAAACATGCGTACCCGGCGGCGGCCGTACCCGAGGAGGCCGCCAGGTCCTGCCGGAGATGGAGGGCGCCCCAGTCGGCCATGGCCCCCTCGCCGTAGGCGGTGCACAGCGCGATCAGCCCGAAGACGACGACCAGCCCGCGAGTCCGTCCGCCCGCCCGTCGTGCGCCGCTCCCCGGCTCGGGCCGGTGCCGGGCCGGTGCGGCCGGAGCCTCGTGCCGCAGCAGGCAACGCCCGGCGACGGCGGTCACCACGAGTCCGGTCAGTGTGATGCCGAGCAGGTGGCGTGTGGGGGAGAGGAACCCGGCCACCAGCCCGCCGAGGCCCGCGCCGGTCATCCCGCCCAGGCTGAAGGCCGCGTGGAAGCTGGGCATGACCGGCCTGCGCAGTGCGGCGACCAGGTCGACGGCGGCGCTGTTGAAAGCCACGTTGAGCCCGCCGTAAGCGGCGCCGAAGAGGGTGAGTACGGCGCCGAGGGCGGCAGCGGAGTGGGTGAGCGGCGGCAGGGCGACGCTGAGGGAGAGCAGGGCCGCGCAGACCACGGTGACCGGATGGTTGCCGTACCGGCTGCAGAGGCGTCCGGTGAGGGTCATGGTGACGACGGCTCCGGCGGAGACCCCGAGCAGCGCGAGCCCGAGCCCGCTCGCGGAGGCGTGGGTCTGCTGCTTGATGTCGGGGATGCGTACGACCCAGCCCGCGAAGATGAACCCGTCCAGGGCGAAGAAGACGGTGATCGCGAACCGGAGACGGGTGAGTCCGGCACCCGGCACGACCTTGTGCGATCGGGATTTGTTTATTAGCGGCACAAACTCAGGCTAGGTGGGCTGCCGGATCCGGGCAAGGGAGGGCTGGGGGCGCGCGACGCGGCGGCGGTGCGCGGAGATGCAGCTCGAACGGGCCGAAATGCGGTGAGAAGGATGTGTACCCGTACAGGTGCCGGCCGCGATCCTCCCGGCTGGGTGGCTGGGTGGCTGGGTGGCTGGGTGGCTGGGTGGCTGGGTGGCTGGGTGGCTGGGTGGCCGGCCGGCGGGGGCGTGGGTGGGCGCGCGTGCGGGCGGGTGAAGGCGCGGATGGGCTGGACGATGCCCTGGTGCACGATCACCGGCGACTCCGACTCCGACTCCGACACCGACTTCGGCGTGGACGAGTGGCATGGTACGAACGCGTTCATCCGCGACGGCCGGAAGGTGTTCCGCACCTACCTCATCGACTCCCGCGGTGACGAGGCGATGGGGAGCACCTGGAGCTGTCTCGACATGACCGCGCTCGGGCGCCAGGAGATCTGGGAGGACTCGCCCGAGGGGTATCCCCGGACCGCGCCGTATGAATGGTGGAACTGGCGCGACGCGTACGGCGACGACGCAGAGCCGGCGCGGGAGTGGCTGTCCCGGATCCACCCGGACCCCGGTGACCGGCCCGTGTGAGCCCTTCGGGAACGCATGGGAACAGGCGCTCTGGTTTGTCACGCGTGAGGGTGTTTGTCATACGGAATTCGATAGGTGCAATGCGCCCTTTATGCCCCTTTGGGAGTCGGAGACTTTCTGTGTTCGCCGGGCCTGCAGGGGCCAACGACCTGTCGTTTCAAGCCTGTTCGGGGTGCGCGTGCGCCGGGAGGCGTCAGGACCGGTCCAGGAAACAGGTCGGTTAATGCTTGCTCACGAGCTGGTTGCCGGCGGGTGATCGGGCCATGATGGGCCCATGACGTTGGCCCTGCGCGCGCTGGCGCAACTGTCGACCTGGCCGGACCTGACACAGGTGGTACCGAGCTGTGGTCTGGGGCAGGCCGTGAGTTCGGCCCGGGGCGAGATCGCCCACTTCCACTCGGACCGGGATGTCGATCTACGGCTGACCGACCGGGCCATCCGGCGGTTCGCCAAGGATCTGGAGAGCTCGGGCGTGATCCGGATCGTCCCCGGCTCGCCCTGGGTCACCCTCCGCCTCGACGCCGCGAGCGACGTCGACCTGCTGCTGACCCTGGTGAGCGTGGCGCTCCAGGCCCAGCATGCCTGGCCCGACCCGGTCGGCCGGGAGGTGACCGGCTGCAACGACCAGCGCGGGGCGGGCTTCGTGAAGGCCGACCGCAGCGGCTTCTGACCTCACACCGCGAGGACCCGGATGCCCGCCTCCTCGAAGCGGCGCACGGTGTCCTGTCCCACCGCCGTGTCCGTGACGAGCGTGTCCACCAGCTCCGCGGCGCAGATGCGGGCGAACGCCCGCTGGCCCAGCTTGCTGGAGTCCGCGGCCACGACGACCCGCTCGGCGCGCTCGCACAGCAGCCGGTTGATCGCGGCCTCCGCCTCGTCGTGCGCCGCCGCGCCGTGCGTGACGTCGAAGGCGACCACGCCGAGGACGGCCACATCGAGCGTGATCTGGCTGAGCACTCCGTCCGCGAGCGGCCCGATCAGCTCGTACGACTGCGGGCGCGCGACCCCGCCGGTCACCACGATCTTGAACTGGGGCCGCACCGCCAGCTCGTTGGCGATGTTGAGCGCATTGGTGACGATGGTCAGCGCGGGTGAGCCGGTACTCAGGTCGCCACGGACGGCCAGGGCGCGGGCCACCTCCGTGGTGGTCGTGCCGCCGGTCAGCCCCACCGCCTCGCCCGGCGCCACGAGACCGGCCACCGCTGTGGCGATCCGCTGCTTCTCGGAGGCGCGGCGGGCGGTCTTGTAGCGCAGCGGCAGCTCGTACGACACCCCGTGCACGACCGCTCCGCCCCGGGTGCGCACCAGCATCTGCTGCTCGGCGAGCTGGTCGAAGTCCCGGCGGATCGTCGCCGCCGACACCTCCAGTTCGGCCGCGGCCTCCTCGACCTCCAGCCGGCCGCGCTCGACGAGCAGTTCGAGCAGCGCCTTCCAGCGGGCGTCCCGGGACATCCGCGGCCTCCGTTCTCCGTCTTCCCGGCGACCCTAGCGCACCTTACTCTCGCTCGAATGCTTGATTGTGCTCGAAAGCTCGCTATATCTTGCAAGAACAATCAGCAAGGGGAGGGTGTGGCATGAGCCATGTCGAGGACGAGCTGAACAGCCAGCCCGAGTGCTGGATACGGGCGGCCGAGGAGGCGGGGCGGTACGGCGACGCACTGCCGGCCCCGGGGGAGCGGGTCGCGATCGTCGGGTGCGGGACGTCGTACTTCATGGCACAGGCGGCCGCCGTACTGCGCGAGGCCGCCGGGCAGGGCGAGACGGACGCGTTCGCCGCCTCCGAGTTCCCGCGCGGACGGCCCTACGACCGGGTCGTCGCCCTCACCCGATCCGGCACCACCACCGAAGTGCTCGAACTGCTCGGGCAGTTGAGGGGCAGCACGCGGACCACGGCCCTCACCGCCGACCCGGCCACGCCCGTGATGAAGACCGCCGACGACCTCGTCGTGCTGGACTTCGCCGACGAACGTTCCGTCGTCCAGACCCGGTTCGCGACCACCGCGCTCACCCTCCTGCGTGCCCGCCTCGGCCTGCACGGCGACGCCGTCGTCGCCGACGCCCGCAAGGCCCTCGCCACTCCTCTGCCCGAAGGACTGGTGGACTGCACCCAGTTCACGTTCCTGGGGCGCGGCTGGACCGTCGGGCTCGCGAGCGAGGCCGGGCTGAAGATGCGGGAGGCCTCTCTGTCCTGGACCGAGGCCTACCCGGCGATGGAGTACCGGCACGGGCCGATCAGCGTCACCACCGAGGGCACGGCGACCTGGATGCTCGGTGCGGCGCCCGCCGGTCTGGCCGAGCAGGTGCGCGCCACCGGCGGCTCGTGGATCGGGGGCACGCTCGACCCGCTCGCCGAACTCGTCCGCGTCCAGCGCCTCGCGGTCGCCGTCGCGGCCCGCCGGGGCCTCGACCCGGACCGGCCGCGCCACCTCACCCGCTCGGTGATCCTCACCCCCTGACCCGCGCTCCGGAAGGGAACCAAGCCGTGCCCCTTGCGACCACCGGCGAGCTGGTCACCCGCGCAGCGGAAACCCGCTCTGCCGTCGCCGCCTTCAACATCATCACCCTGGAACACGTCGAGGCCGTCATCGCGGGCGCCGAGACCACCGGGGCGCCCGTCGTCCTCCAAGTCAGCGAGAACGCCGTCAAGTTCCGCTACGGACGGCTCCTGCCGCTCGCCCGCGCCGCCGTGGCCGCCGCCGAACGCGCCGCGGTGCCCGTCGCCCTGCACCTCGACCATGTGCAGAGCGACGACCTGCTGCGCCAGGCACCCGATGCCGGGTTCAGCTCGGTGATGTACGACGCCGCCCGCCTGCCCTACGCCGAGAACCTCGCCGCGACCCGCGCCGCCGCCGACTGGGCGCACGCCCAAGGGCTGTGGATAGAGGCCGAGCTGGGGCAGGTCGGCGGCAAGGACGGCCGGCCCGCGCTGGACGCCCATGCGCCCGGCGCCCGCACCGATCCGGACCAGGCACACGACTTCGTCGCCGGCACCGAAGCCGACGCCCTGGCCGTGGCCGTGGGCAGTGTGCACGCCATGACCACGCGCACCGCCGCCCTCGACCACGGCCTCCTCAAGCGGCTGTCCGCCGTACTGTCCGTCCCGCTGGTCCTGCACGGGTCCTCGGGCGTACCGGACGACGGCCTGGTCGCGGCGGTCGCGGGCGGCATCGCCAAGGTCAACGTCGGTACCGCCCTCAATGTGGCCATGACCGGCGCGATCCGGGGCTTCCTCGCCGCCCACCCGGAGGCGGTCGACTCGCGCAAGTACCTCAGCGTGGGCAGGGAGGCGATGGCCCGCGAGGTGGCCCGCATCATCGGCGTCCTCGGCGGTGCGCACGCGGTGCGCTAACCCTTCTTGACCGCCTTCAGCACCACGAACTTCGGGTCGCTCGCCACCAGAGCGCTGTTGCCGAACAGCCGCTTGAGCGTGATGTGGTAGCCCAGGTGCCGGTTGCCGATCACCCACAGTTCGCCGCCGGGGCGCAGCGCGCGCTTCGCCCCGGCGAACATCCGCCCTGCGGTCGCGTCGGTCGTCGCCTGGTGGGAGTGGAAGGGCGGGTTGTTCAGGACGAGGTCCACGCTGCCGGGCGCCACCCCCGCCAGCCCGTCCCCGACCCGGAACTCGGCGTGCCCGGGCACCCCGTTCGCCTTGTACGTGGCCTCGGCCGACGCCACGGCCTGGAACGACTCGTCCACGAACAGCACTTCGGCCGTCGGATCGGCCAGCGCCACCGCCGTACCGACCACGCCGTTGCCGCAGCCGAGGTCCACCACCCGCCCGCCGGCCGTCCCGGCCGGCAGGTGTTCGAGGAAGAACCGGGTGCCGATGTCGAGCCGGTCGGCACAGAAGACGCCCGCGTGGTTGACGACCGTGTGCCCGGAGACCGCACCGACGCCGTCCGGCAGGGCATAGCTGTACGGCCACGGGTTCGCCGGCCGGTCCAGCGACGGATCCGGGGTGCAGAAGATCAGCCGGGCCTTCTGCCGTGCCAGCGAGGTACGGGTCGGCCCGAGGATCCGCTCGAACAACCGGAGCGTCGAGGTGTGGATCTCCTTCACCATCCCGGCGCCCACGACCACCGTGCCCGCGTGTACGGCAGGGGCCAGGCGCAGCAGCTGGTCCTCCAGCAGCGCCAGGCTCTTCGGCACCCGCACGAGCAGCACGTCCACCCGCTGCGGCGGTGGGTCCTGGGTGGTGAGGAGGCCCACGGCACCCGGCTCGACCCCGGCCCGCGCCAGGTTCGCCCGGGTCGCCTCCTGGCTCAGGAAGGAGTCGGTGATCTGCGTCGGCCGGTACTGCGCGAGCGCCGTCACCAGCGCGCCCCAGCGGTCCCCGGCCACCACCACCGTGCCCGTCAGTGGCACCTGCTCCTCGGCCAGGTGCCGCAGCAGATATGCGTCGGAGGCGTCCCAGGCGCGCAGCCGGTCGCGGGGATCCTCGGGGAAACGGGACAGCTCGAACTCGCCCCACGGCGTCGTCATACGGTCGTTCATCGTGCTCCAGGCTAGCCGAGCCGCAGCTCAGGGCCGGTCCGGCAGGGCCTCGGGCAGGATGGGCGCATGGACGTGGAGCTGTTTCCGAGGGAGCGTGCCGAGGTCGCACCGGGCGCCGTGCACGTCCCGCACTGGCTGGACGCCGAGCGGCAGCGTGCGCTCCTGGGCGCCTGCCGCACCTGGGCGCGGCCCCCGGCCGGGCTGCGCACGGTCCGCACTCCCGGCGGCGGCACGATGACCGCCCGGCAGGTCTGCCTCGGCTGGCACTGGGGTCCCGTACCCAGGTGCCCGAACTGCGGGCGGGGCGTACGGGACAATCCCGGGTGCCCCGGCCGGCACTGGTACCCCTACGCCTACGCCCGCACCGTCGTCGACGGCGACGGCGCCCCCGTCAAACCCTTCCCGGCCTGGCTGGACGAGCTGGCCCGCAGCGCGGTGGCCGACGCGCTCGGCCCGCAGGCGGCCCCGGCGGACCCGTACGACATCGCGCTGATCAACTACTACGACGGCGACGCCCGCATGGGCATGCACCGCGACGGCGACGAGAGGTCCGGCGCTCCGGTGGTGTCGCTGAGCCTCGGCGACACCTGCGTCTTCCGCTTCGGCAACACCCGGACCCGCACGAAGCCGTACACGGACGTGGAGCTGCGCAGCGGCGACCTGTTCGTCTTCGGCGGGCCCTCCCGGCTCGCCCACCACGGCGTACCCCGCGTCCACCCCGGTACGGCGCCGCCCGGGCTCGGACTGGGCGGGCGGCTGAACATCACCCTGCGGGTGAGCGGGCTCTAGACCACCACGGCACCGGCCACCACGGCACCAGCCGTAAGGGAACCAGCTGTCATGGCACCAGCTGTCATGGCACCGGCCCTCGTGGCACCGGCTGTCATAACACCGGCCACCACGGCACCAGCCGCCGTGGCACCGGCCGTCACGCCGCCGGCCACCACGACTGCGGATCATGGGAGACTCACCCTCATGAGCGGCAAGGCGGACCCCCGGACGGCGGGGGAAGGGACCACCTCGAGGGCGCGGCTGGACCGGGGGCGCGGTGCGCTCGGACCCGCGCTGGAGCTCGTGCACACCGGGCGGGCACCGACCCGGGCCGTGCTCACCGCCGAACTCGGGGTCACCCGGGCGACGGCCGGGGCGGTCGCGGCCGAACTGGAGGCGCTCGGGCTGATCCGGGTCGACGCCCGGCCGGGCGCGGCGGCCGGTTCCCAGGGGCGTCCCTCGCACCGGCTGGAGGTCGCCGAGGACGGTCCGGTGGCGCTCGCCGCACAGGTCCACGCCGACGGATTCCGGGCGGCCCTGGTCGGCCTCGGCGGGCGGATCGTGGCGACCACGCCCGGCTGCGAGGCCGTCGACGCCGACCCGGCGAAGGTGCTGGGCTCCGTGGTCGAGGCGGGACTCGGACTCCTCGCTGCGACGGGTCGCCGCTGTGTGGGCGCCGGGCTGGCCGTACCGTCCGCCGTCGCCGAACCCGAGGGCCTGGCCCTCAACCCCGTCCACCTGGCCTGGCCGGTGGGCGCACCGGTCCGCCGGATCTTCGCGGAGTGCGTGCGCGCCGCCGGTCTGACCGGACCCGCCTTCGCGGGCAACGACGTCAACCTCGCCGCGCTCGCCGAACACCGGCACGGAGCCGGCCGGGGCGCCCGGGACCTGCTGTGCGTGGCCACCGGGCACCGGGGCGTCGGCGGTGCCCTGGTCCTCGACGGCCGTCTGCACACCGGCAGTTCGGGCCTGGCCCTGGAGGTCGGCCACCTCACCGTCAACCCGGAGGGCCGCCCCTGTCACTGCGGCAGCCGGGGCTGCCTGGACGTCGAGGCCGACCCGCTGGCCCTGCTCATCGAGGCGGGCCGCGCGCCGGGCCCCGAGCTCTCCCTGCTCCAGCAGGCCGACGACCTGCTGCGCACCCAGTACGCCGACCCGGCCGTCCGTACCGCGGCCGAGGCCCTGATCGACCGTCTGGGGCTCGGCCTCGCCGGTCTGGTCAACATCCTCAATCCCGACCGCATCATCCTCGGCGGCCTGCACCGCACCCTCCTGGACGCCGACCCCGAGCGGCTGCGCGCGGTCGTCGCCGACCGCAGCCTGTGGGGCCAGAGCGGCGGCGTCCCGATCCTGCCCTGCACGCTGGACCACAACAGCCTGGTCGGCGCGGCCGAGTTGGCGTGGCAGCCGGTGCTGGACGACCCGCTGGGCGCACTCCGGTGACGGCTCCCACCGGGACAGCCCGGAAGGCCCCCACGCGGACCGCCCGGAACCGGCCACGGCACTGAACCGGCCCCACAGCACCGAACCGGTCGTACGGAACTGAACGGGCCTACGCCGCTGAACCGGTCGAACGGCCCGAGCCCTCGGGCGCCCTCCTCAGCGGCAGAGGCCCGTGATCATGTCCTCGAAGCCGGGGAACTCCTCGCGGGCCAGCCCCACCAGCGTCATGGCCGTCCGTCTGCGCCCGGGCGCGAACCGCTCGGCCACCGCCGTCAGTTCCGCGTTCGGGCGCGACGTGAGGCCCAGGTCGTAGCGGTCGATCGCCTCCAGCGGGCCTGCCCCGTCGGCCAGGATCCACAGAAGGTCCGGCAGATCGCGGGCGACGACACCGGTCTCGCCCTCGGAGCCGAGGAAGACGACGGGCTGGTCCGCGAGCTCCCGGCCGGGGCGGACCAGCCAGAAAGCCGCGTACCCGCCGGTGCCGTCCATGCCGAACACCCGGAAGACGTCGCCGCTCACCTCCTTGTTGCCGGTCCACGACCGGAGCCAGTCGGTCGTCTCCTCGGCGCTGACGAACTCCTCGAACGGTTCGAAGTCGACCCCGTGGCCGTCGTCGTACTCGAACTCATGGGCCAGGGCCGCGGCGAGCGCGGCGGGAAAACTGCGTTCATCGTGCAGGGAGGTCATGAGCGCAGATCAGCCACGGGGACCGACATCGCCGGCGGCCGGCCCGGCCTGCGGGCCCCCGTCCGCCCGACGGGGCCGGGCGACCAGCTCCCCGCCGCAGTTGGGACAGATCTGCCCCGTTTCCTCGCCGCACGCCACACAGAACGTGCACTCGTAGGAACAGATCCGGGCCGGGCCGTCCGCCGGCAGCTCGGCTCTCGCACAGCGCTCGCAGCGGTCGCGCATCTCCAGGGCCATCGCGGGCTCATCTCCTCGGGAAGGGGGTCCGATGGGGTTCCGGCATCCATCCTCCGGATTGCGGCCCGGGCCGAAACCCGCCCCAGGGACAGAGATCCGCACGATCGGGCCATGCCCCCGTCACGGCCGGCCGACGGCGAACGCCCGCCCCGGATGCTCCATGAGGATGCGGTCCACCAGCTCCGCACCCACCGCCGCCGCGAGCCTCGGCCGCAACCGGCGCAGCAGGTACGGCATCCCGGGCCCGCCGTCCACCGACCGCGCCCCGGCGACCACCGTGTCCCCGCCGAGCAGCAGCCGGTCCCCGTACCCGGCCTCGGCCAGCTCCCGCACCGCCTCCGGCATCCGCCAGTCGGTTGCGTGGTGCGCACGCGACGGCCCGTCGAAGGCCAGCCAGCAGCCCGAGGCGGCGGCCTGCCGCTGCACCACCGGGTCGGGGGAGCGGTTGAGGTGTCCGAGGATCACCCGGTGTCCGGGCACGCCCAACGCGCCGCACAGCAGGTCCAGTACGTCCAGTGCGCCGGTCCCCAGCTCCAGGTGGACCCCGATCGGCGCACCGGTGGCATGGTGGGCCTCGGCCGCCGCGGCCATGGTCCAGCGGGCGTGCGCGTCCAGGCCGTGGAAGCCGCCCGCCACCTTGATCAGACCGGCCCGCACCCCCGAGGTGCCGATGCCCTCGGTCAGCTCGGAGACGAACACCTCGGCCAGCCTGCCGCGCAGCCCTTCCAGCACCTCCGGGTCGTAGTGGGCCGCCTGGTGCAGTCCCGTCGCACAGACCAGGTGCACACCCGTGGTCCGGGACAGTCCCGGCAGCTCCGCCGCCCGCCGGCCCATGCCGTACGGCGTCCACTGCACGACGGCCCCTCCGCCCGCCGCCCGGAACGCCACCAGCTCGGACCGCGCGGCGGACACGTCGTTCAGTTCCCGACCCGGCAACTGCGGGCTGCTCAGGAAGAGATGGTCGTGCGCGTCGCACACGCCCAGCTCCTCGGGGCCGAGATCACCGAGGACCGTACGGACGTGGCTCACCACTGCCGCCCTCGGGGGAGCCCGCCCAGGCCCGGTGCCGACAGGTGCAGCACCTGGAAGACGTCCCCCTCGGCCTTGGGCGTGTCGTGCTCCCAGAGGGAGAAGTGCACCAGTTCCCAGCGGTGCGGGTCCACGGCCGCCGCCGCGAGCACGGCACCGTCCTCGGCGGCCAGCCGTGCGGCCTCGCGCGCCGCGTCCTCCATGACGGCTGCCTGCTCGACGCCCTCCGGAACCGGTTGCCGGCGCCGGACGGCGACCGTCGCGGGGGAGCCGGCGGCACCGCCCTCCTCGTACGCCAGACCCGTCCACTGCCGCACCGTGGGCCGCCCGAAGTCGTCGACCAGCCCCTGGAAGGGGCCTCCCCACAGGAAGGCGTTCATGCCCTCCACGGTGTTCCAGAGGTAGAACGGCGCGTACTGGTTGACCGGCGAGCCGTGCACGGCACGCTCGCGCAGCAGATACGCCTTGAGGCCGAGCCCGTCCCAGTCGTCGAGCAGGTGCCCGACGCGGGAGACCCGGCCGCGGATGATGCCCATGTCGTAGTCGGCGGGGAGCGTCAGCTCGTACTGCATGGCATGCACTTCGGGGTCCTTCCTCAGGCCGGATAGTCGTCGACGTGCTCGTGCCAGTCGGTGGTGGTGCCGTCCTCGGCGGCCTCCACGACCGCGAGGTGGGTCATGAAGGTGCGCGGCGCGGCACCGTGCCAGTGCCGCTCGCCCGGCCCGATCCACACCGTGTCGCCCGCGCGGACCTCCTGCACGTTGCCGCCCTCGCTCCGCACCAGCCCCTCGCCCTCCAGGACGTGCAGCACCTGGCCGTGCGGATGCCGGTGCCAGGCGGTGTGGGCGCCGGGCGCGAAGTGGACGTTGAACACGCGCAGCCGGGACGGCGCGGCGGGGGCGGCGATCTCGTCCAGCCACACCGGGCCGGTGAAGTGCTCCGCCGGACCGCGCAGGCTTTCGGGGCGTCGTCTGGTGATGTGCACGGAAATCGGTTCTCCAGTCAGGGAGTTCGGGGCGCGAGCAGGGAGAGCAGACCGCGGACGCCGGCGTCGAAGGCGGCGGGGGAGCCACAGGCGCGCGCGAGGACGTACCCGCCCTGGACGGTCGCGAGGACGGCCGCACCGATCTCCTCGCCGTCCAGGCCGGGCGCGAACTGTCCCTGCTGCTTGCCCTCGTCGACGATCCGGGCGATCCGGCCGCGGATCCACGCGATCGTCTCGTCCACCGGCGCGCGCAGCTCGTCGCTCGCGATCACTTCCGGATCCATGGTCAGCCGGCCGATCGGACACCCGCGCAGCACCTCGCGCTCGCGCAGCAGGTACGCCTCGATGCGCTCGTAGGGTGTGCCCGGGCCGCCGAGCACACCCTCGGCAGTGGCCCGCAGTTCCTCGGCGGTCCGCCGGATCGCCGCGAGGGCCAGATCCGGCTTGCCCCTGAAGTGGTGGTACATGCTGCCCTGGCCGGCCTCCGCGCGCTCCAGGATCGCCTTCGGGCTCGTACCCACGTAGCCGCGCTCCCACAGCAGCTCGCGGGTGGATTCGATCAGCCGTTCCGAGGTGCTCATGGGATCACTGTACATACTAGTAGTTACAGTCCGCCAGTCCGCCAGTCCGCCAGTCCGTCGGGTCACCGGTCCGCCAGGTCGCCCGGCCGTCACTCCGGCAGATCCCCTCCGCCGGATCGCCGGATCGCCGGATCGCCGGTCCGCCGGGAGCAGCCGCGCCGGTCCGGCGTACTCCCGTGGAGGTACGCGCACTGCCGCCGGCCGCACGACGACCCGGACCCCCTGCCGGAGGGAGCCTCGTGGCATCACCCGAAGACCCTGCCGACAAGGGAGTTGAAGCCGCCATGCAGACCCTGGCGAACTGGGACGGCGGACCCGGCCCGTGGATCCTGTTCTTCCCGTTGATCTGGGCGGTCGTCGTGATCGGCGCCGTCACCCTCCTGCGCCGCACCCTCGGCCGCGGCCGCGGCGGCCCCTGGCGGGCCGTGGACGCCGCGCGGCCGGCCGGCGACTCGCCGCTCGCGGTCCTCGGCCGACGCTTCGCGGCCGGCGAGATCGACGAGGACGAGTACTGGCGCCGGCTCTCCGTCCTGGAGGAGCAGTTCGGCCGCACCGGCAAGCGCGGTGCCGCATGACCACGACGACGGCACTGCGAACGGCGGCCCGTGTGGCGGGCGCGGTGAAGGTGTACGGCGGCGGCGACACCGCCGTACGCGCCCTGGACGGTGTGGACGTCGGCTTCCCGGCCGGCCGCTTCACCGCGATCATGGGCCCCTCGGGCTCCGGCAAGTCCACCCTGATGCACTGCGCGGCCGGCCTCGACACGCTCACCTCGGGCACCGCCCACATCGGCGACATCGAGCTGGGCGCGCTGGACGACCGCCGGCTGACCCTGCTGCGCCGCGACCGGGTCGGCTTCGTCTTCCAGGCGTTCAACCTGGTACCGACCCTGACCGTCGCCGAGAACATCACCCTGCCCCTGGACCTCGCCGGACGGCGGGGCGACCAGGAGTGGATCGACACGCTCGTCGATGTCGTCGGGCTGCGCGACCGGCTGCACCACCGGCCCTCCGAGCTGTCCGGCGGGCAGCAGCAACGCGTCGCCGTGGCGCGGGCGTTCGCGGGGCGCCCCGACGTCGTCTTCGCCGACGAGCCGACCGGCAACCTCGACTCCCGGTCCGGCGGCGAGGTCCTCGGCCTGCTCGGCCGCGCCGTACGGCAGATGGAACGCACGGTCGTCATGGTCACCCACGACCCGGTCGCCGCCGCCCACGCCGACGAGGTCCTCTTCCTCGCCGACGGGCGGCTGGTCGACCGGATGGAGTCGCCGACCGCGGACCGGGTCCTGGACCGTATGAAGGCCTTCGAGGTGCGGTCATGAACACCTCGCTGCGGCTCGGCCTCACCTCGCTGCGCACGCACCGGCGGCGCTTCGCGGGCACGTTCCTCGCCGTGTTCCTCGGCGTCGCCTTCCTGGCCGGCACCCTGGTCATGGGCGACACGCTGCGCGCGAGCTTCGGCAGCATGTTCGGCGAGGCCACCGGCGGAACGGACGCCGTCGTGCGCGGCGCCGACGCCATCACCACGCCCGGCGAGGCCCAGGGCGTACGGCGGCCCGTCGACCTGTCGCTGCTGCGGACCATCGAGCGGGTCCCCGGCGTCGCGGCCGCCGCCCCGAACATCCAGGGCGCGGGTCAACTCGTCGGCTCCGACGGCACACCCGTCGGCGGCCAGGGCCCGCCGACCCTCGCCGGCAACTGGATCGGCGACCCGAAGCTCAACCCGTACCGGCTCGCCGAGGGCCGCGCCCCCGCGAAGTCCGGCGAGGTGGTGGTGAACCGCGGAGCGGCGAAGAAGGGCGGCCTGAAGATCGGTGACACCACCACCCTGCGCACTCCCGACCCGGTCGAAGTGACCGTGGTCGGTCTCGCCACCTTCGGCGGCCAGGACGGCATGGCCCAGGTGACCTTCACGGGCATGACCCTCGACGACGCCGAGAAGTACCTCACCGCGCGTCCCGGCCGGGCGGCGAGCATCCAGGTGCGGGCCGGACCCGGAGTGAGCCAGCGCGAACTGGTCGGGCGCCTGACTCCCGTACTGCCCGAGGGCGTCGAAGCCATCACCGGTCAGCAGTCGGCGCAGGAGAACGACGACATGATCTCCAGCCAGTTCCTGACCCTCTTCACCACCTTTCTGCTCGTCTTCTCCGGGGTCGCCCTGCTCGTCGCCACCTTCTCCATCCACAACACCTTCGCGATCGTGGTCGCCCAGCGCACCCGGGAGAACGCCCTGCTGCGCGCCCTCGGCGCCGCCCGCCGCCAGGTGACCGCCGCCGCCCTCACCGAGGCCTGCGCCGTCGCCGTCACCGCCTCCGGCGCGGGACTCGCCGGCGGGGTCGGCATCGCCGCCGGACTCCAGGCGCTCTTCCGGGCGATCGGCTTCCCCTTCCCCGACGGCGACCAGGTGATCAAGTGGTCGTCGATGGCCCTGCCGCTCGCGGTGGGCGTCGTGGTCTGCCTGGGCTCGGCGCTGCTGCCCGCCGTGCGCGCCGGCCGCACCGCGCCGCTGGCCGCGCTGCGCGAGACGGCCGTCGACCAGTCGGGAGCTTCCCGCGTCCGCGCGGCCGCCGGCACGGTCCTCGCCGCCTCGGCGCCGGCCGCCGCCCTCACCGGCGTCTGGGTGACCCACTCCGTGTGGCTCACGGGCCTCGGCGCGCTGCTCGCCCTCGCGTCCTTCGTCGTCCTCGGCCCGGTCGCCGCCACCACGGCCGTACGGCTGCTCGGTGCACCCCTGGACCGGCTGCGCGGGGTGACCGGTGCCCTCGCCCGGCGCAACGCCCTGCGCAGCCCGAAGCGGACGGCCGCGACGGCGAGCGCGTTGATGATCGGTGTGGCCGTGGTGTCGCTGTTCACCGTGTTCGGCGCATCCCTGAAGGCCACGATGGACCGGACGGTGGCGCGGTCCTTCGCGGGCGACGTCGCGGTCAGCGCCCCTTCCTTCGGCGCGGGCGGCAGCGGGCTCAGCCCCCGGCTCGCCCCGGCCCTGCAGCGGCTGCCCGAGGTGGACACCGCGGTGGGGCTCGGCCGCGGGGTCGCCCAAGTGGACGGCAAGGGCCGGGCACTGACCGTGACCGATCCGGCCGCCCTCGCCCGGACCTTCGACCTCGGCACGGTCACCGGCTCCCTGCGCGACCTAGGCACCGACGGCCTTGCGCTCACCCGCGCGGAGGCCGACCGCCGGGGGCTGCACACCGGCGACACCGCCCGGCTCACCTTCACCGACGGGCGGACGGAGAACTTCACCGTCCGTGCCGTCTACGGCCGGTCCGAACTCGCCGGGGACTACGTCGTCACCCGCGCGGCCTGGGCCCCGCATCGCACCCAGGACTCCGACCGGCTGATCGCCGTCACCTTCAAGCACGGTGTCCGTGCGGACGCGGGCAAGGCGGCGGTGAAGACGGTGGCCGCCCGGTACGGCGGTCCGGAGGTGCAGACCCGCGACGAGTACGCGCGGTCCTCGGCGGGCGGCATCGACATGATGCTGACGCTCGTCTACGCGCTGCTCGCCCTCGCGGTCGTCATCGCCCTGCTCGGCATCGCCAACACACTGACCCTGGCGGTCCATGAACGCACCCGGGAGCTCGGCCTGCTGCGGGCCGTCGGCCAGACCAGGGCCCAGCTGCGGGCGATGGTCCGCTGGGAGTCGGTGCTGGTCGCCGCCTTCGGCACGGCCGGCGGCCTCGGCCTCGGTGTCTTCCTCGGCTGGGCGCTGGTCAAGGCCTCGGACGGCGCGAGCGACACCGCGTTCGCCTTCGCCCCCGCGCCCGCCCGGCTCGCCGTGGTCGCCCTGGTGGGCATCGTGGCCGGCGCCGTCGCGGGCCTGCGTCCGGCCCGCCGCGCGGCCCGTCTGGACGTCCTGCGGGCCATCGGCGCGGAGTGATCCGTCGCCGTCGTACGGAGCCGTGCGACAGGGGTGGCCGCCGCCCGGTCAGCCGGGAACGGCCGACCGGGCGGGAACGGGCGCCGTCGCGGAGACCCGGGCCACCGCGACGGGTTCCGGCGCCGGGGCGGCGACGGGGGCCTGCTCCACCGCGGTGACCCGGGGCGCGGGCTGCTGTCCGGCGCTCCGGCGGGGCACGTGGGCGGGCTGCCGGTGTGCCACGGACGGCGCGGGCAGCGTGAACCACACGACCTTGCCGTCGTCGCCGTCCGGGCGCGCGCCCCAGCTCTCGCTCATCGCGGCCACCATCGCCAGGCCCCGCCCACAGGTGGCCAGCGGGGCGGCCTCCGTGGCGTCCGCGGTGTCGGCGAGCACCGGAAGGCGCGGATCGTGGTCACGCACGGAGACCGTGAGCCGGTCGACCAGCAGTTCCAGCTCGACGGTGCAGGACTTGTCGGGCCGGGCGTGCCGGTGGACGTTGCTGAGCAGCTCGGTCACGCAGAGCGCGGCCCGGTCTATCAACGGGTCCATATGCCAGTAACGCAACTGTGCAGATACGATTCTGCGGACCTGTCCGATCCGCGACGGCAGGGCTTGGAGCTCCACCGTGCAGTGCCTGCTTGGGTGACTGATCACGGCTGCGACTCCCCGATGTGAGGTCCGGAGGAACCGGAAGAACACGGAGAACAACGGATCCAGCAGGGAGCTTGCGTCCAAACGTCCGCCTGCTGTCATGGCCGGCGGGCTGGTTCGCAGCGTTATCGCCGGTAAACCCAGAGTGACGTGAGAACAGCGTGACGCAGCGGATGCGCTCCCGCAACTCGCCGCGACCGGGTGCGGCTCAGCCGCCGCGTCCGGCCGCCCGGCGCACCGCCTCGACGAACCGCCGCGCCGCGGGCGGACCCGGCTCGCCCGGAGCGGGGTCGTGCTCGCCCAGCCGCAGCAGGTACCGGTTGCCGTTCAGGTCGGCCAGCGCCCGGTCGTCCGGCGCGAACCAGGGCTTGGAGGCGCGGACCGCCTGCACCGGCGCGCTGTCGATCTCACTGCCGTAGCTGGTGAGCAGCTCCAGCCTGCCGTCGCTGATCCGGACCTGCCCGGCGCGGGTGAGCGAACGCAGCCGCTTGCCTATCCGCACGCCCGTGGCCGTGAACTCCGGCTCCGCCATCCCTTGCCGCCCCCTTGCGCGTCGCTCGCCGGACCCCGGACCGCAAGGGTCGGGGTCCTGCCCGTGTCCGGTCGTGCCGCCGAGGGCCGTACCGGCTTCCGTTCGTACCGGCTTCCGGTCGTGCCGCCGAGGGCCGTACCGGCTCTGGTGATCCGGTGTGCGTCCCTGTTCGGGACGATCGTCCCGTCCGGTGCAGTCTGCCCCGATGCGGCGGGGAGCACCAGTACACGCGCGCCGCATGCGCCGGGCGCCCGGAGCACTCGCGCCAATGCGCCCCCGAGCGCCCCGCACGGCTGTGCCTCAGCCTGTCTTTGGTTGGCTCAAAGATGCGTTTATGCAGGTGGGAAGCGGTCTGGAAGGTGCTTATGATCGAGGTGCCGGCCGCGCGAGGCGCCGTCGGCGCCCAGCGTAAGGAGCCCCGCCGTGAGCACCACCCCACAGACCCGGACCGGCGCCACCCTCGACGTCGACCGCAGCGACGCCGCCTACCGCGACTGGCTGAAAGAGGCCGTCCGCAAGGTCCAGGCCGACGCGAACCGCTCGGCGGACACGCACCTGCTGCGCTTTCCGTTGCCCGAGCAGTGGCGCATCGACCTGTATCTGAAGGACGAGTCGACGCACCCGACCGGCAGCCTCAAGCACCGGCTCGCCCGCTCCCTGTTCCTCTACGGTCTGTGCAATGGCTGGATCCGCCCCGGCCGCCCGGTGATCGAGGCGTCCAGCGGCTCGACCGCCGTCTCCGAGGCCTACTTCGCCAAGCTGATCGGCGTGCCCTTCATCGCGGTCATGCCGCGCACGACGAGTGCCGAGAAGTGCCGGCTGATCGAGTTCCACGGCGGCCGGTGCCACTTCGTGGACGACTCCCGGAAGATGTACGAGGAATCCGCCCGCCTCGCGGTGGAGACCGGCGGCCACTACATGGACCAGTTCACCTACGCCGAGCGGGCCACCGACTGGCGCGGGAACAACAACATCGCCGAATCCATCTTCCGCCAGCTGGAGTTGGAGCGGTTCCCGGAGCCCGCCTGGATCGTCGCGACGGCCGGCACGGGCGGCACCTCGGCGACCCTCGCGCGCTACGTCCACTACATGCAGTACGACACCCGCGTCTGCGTCGCCGACCCGGACAACTCCTGCTTCTTCGAGGGCTGGACCACCGGCGATCCGGACGTCACCTGCGACTGCGGATCCCGTATCGAGGGCATCGGCCGGCCGCGCATGGAGCCCAGCTTCGTGCCCGGTGCGATCGACCGGATGATGAAGGTCCCGGACGCGGCCAGCGTGGCCGCCGTACGCGCTCTGGAACGGGCCATCGGCCGCAAGGCGGGCGGCTCGACGGGCACCGGCCTGTGGAGCGCGCTGAAGATCGTCTCCGAGATGGTGGCCGAGGGCCGCACGGGCAGCGTGGTCACCCTGCTGTGCGACCCGGGGGACCGCTACCTCGACAAGTACTACTCGGACACCTGGCTGGAGGAGCAGGGCCTGGACATCGCCCCCTACACGGCGGCGATCGAGTCCCTGCTGGCGACGGGCGTCTGGCCGGGCTGAGCCGTACGGTCCGGGTCCGCAGGCGCGCTAACCGGCAAGGCGCCGGTCCAGCGCGCCGATCGCCCGCCGGACGGCATGTCCCACGCCCGGACGGGCCAGGCGCCACCCGAGCCGGAAGGCGGCCGTGCCGTCGAGGGCGAAGGTCATGCGGACCCGGGTTCCGCCGCCGGCCGGGACCAGCCGCCACTCCTCGATCCAGGCGCGGGCGCCCGGAGCGTTCGTCACGTCGACCCGGTAGGCGTACACCTCGGGCGCCTTCGCCGCCAGCACCGACTCCGTGAAGCGGGTGCCGCCCCGCAGCCGTACCTGGCGCCCGCCCTCGGTCGGTTGGACCGACGCCACCGACGAGAACCACTGCGGCCAGCCGGACACGTCCTCGGCGAGCGCGTGGAAGACCGCGTCGGGTGCGGCGGCGAGGTCCCCGGTGAAGACCAGCCGTACGGGGGCGGTCTCGGTGAAGTCGATCCCCACCGGACGCAGACGGTGAGCCATGGCGGCGAAACCCCCTTGTGAAGTCCCCTGGCGGAGCGGCGCGTTGAACCGCCACCCTAACTGACGCGCCGTCAGATGTCGTCGTCCTCGTCCGGTTCGCCCGCCACCACCAGCCGGTGCAGATGTTCGGCGATCTCCGACCGCGCCTCGGTGGGCAGGCCCGCGTCCGTGACCAGCGTGTCCACCTGCTCCAGCGCGGCGAACGAACTCAGGCCCACCGTCCCCCACTTGGTGTGGTCGGCGACGACCACGACCCGGCGGGCCGACTGCACGAGGCGCCGGTTGGTCTCGGCCTCCGCGAGGTTCGGCGTGGACAGGCCGGCCTCGACCGATATGCCGTGCACGCCGAGGAAGAGCAGATCGAAGTGCAGGGCGGCGATCGCCTGGTCGGCGACCGGGCCCACCAGGGAGTCGGACGGGGTGCGCACCCCGCCGGTCAGCACCACCGTGGCCGCGCCCTGCCGCTGTCCCGACGTGCGCTGTGCCGCGTGGAAGACGTCGGCGACCCGCACCGAGTTCGTCACCACGGTCAGATCGGGCACCTCCAGCAGGTGCTGCGCGAGCGCGTAGGTCGTCGTACCGCCGGACAGGGCGATCGCCGTGCCCGGCGCGACCAGCCGGGCGGCAGTACGTGCGATGTCTTCCTTGGCGCTCAGCTCCAGACCCGACTTGGCCTCGAAGCCCGGCTCGTGCGTGCTCGCCTCGACCACCGGGACCGCACCGCCGTGCACCTTCTCCAGCACGCCCTGGCGGGCGAGCGCGTCCAGGTCCCGGCGCACGGTCATGTCGGACACCCCGAGCTTGCGGGTCAGTTCGTTGACGCGCACACCGCCCCGGCGCCGGACCTCGTCCACGATCAGGGCGCGGCGCTGCTCCGCGAGGAGGTTCTGATTCTCACTCACGTACGCTCCGGTCCTTTCGCCGCAATCCGTCCGACACACTCGCCGCACCGGCTCCGACCTGGACGTTCCATCCGCCGTCGGAAGGTGTGGGCGTCCCATCTTTCCACGGGTCGGCATCGGTCGCGCCACTGCCCGTCACGACGCGCACATGCCAGTCGGGCGCCTCGGGGCATCAGGCCTCCCGTCCGCTGTCACCCGGATCGGGGAGATTCCGTGACGAGAAGTGTATGCCGCCTCCGAAACGGAGATCCTGGTCGGCGCACGGACACAGACCTTGGAGCGCGGCACGGGGGAAGTGCGAGAACAGTGGAACGTGCACAGGAACGCATCGCCGGGCGGGACACGGACGCTCCCGCCGCGCGGCACACATGGGCGCAGACCGAGCTGGAACTCCTGGTGCACGGAGTCGGCGGCGCCACACCGGAGAAGATGCTCGGCGACCCGCGAACGGTCCGGATCACCGGCGACGACACCGCCGCGATCTTCCGGCGCGCCGATCACGCCGAGGACGCGGGGAGCGGCGGGGGCGCGGGAGACACGGGGGGCGCGGACGGCCCGGGGGGCGCGGAGGCCGCGGGGCACAGTGCGGCCGGTGCGGTCGCTGCGGGGCACAGTGCGGCCGGTGCGGTCGCTGCGGGGCACAGTGCGGCCGCTGCGGGGGACAGTGCAGCCGATGCGGGAGCCCGGAGCGAGCCGGTGCGGGAGGCGTACGTCTGGTGCAACCTCACCTCCGGCGACGGCTCACGCGCCCTGTGGCTGCTGTTACTGCCCTTCATGGTGGTCAACCTCGCCCACTGGATGCGCCCCACCGCCCCCGGCGCCCGACGCACCGTCCGGCTCTACGGCCTCCTCGTGCGGCTGGCCGCCCTCACCCTGACCGTATTGCTGGTGGCCGCCGCCTGCGAGGTCGCACTGGACCTGGTGGCCTGGCAGTGCGCGGGCGTCGCCGACTGCGCCCGGCGCCATTCCTGGCTCCGCTTCCTCTCGCCCACCGCGTCCGGCGACGGATGGTGGAGCCTGCCCGGCCGCAGGCTGGCACTCGCGGCCCTCGTCCCGACCGCGCTCACCGTCCTGCTCTGGTACCTCTCGCACCGCACCTGGAGTGCGTACGAGTCCCATCAGCCGATGTCCCGCGCCCCCGAGCCGGAGACCGACGACAGCGCCCTGGCCCGCCCCGGCTTCTGGTACGGGCGGCGCCTGGTGGCCCGGTTGCGCGCGGCCCACACCGCGGCGGGGCTGCTGACCGTCGCCGCCGCCGTCGCCGCACCCGCGGCACGCTTCGACCATCGCTCCGGCGGTTCCGGGACGCTGGACGCCCTCAGCTGGCTCCTGGCCGCGGCCGTGCTCGGCTGCGCCGCGGCCGCGGTGGGCGTGGTCTGCCGCCGGGGCCGGTGCGAGAACCGCCTCGACGAGGCCCTCGACGGTCACCTCGTGCGCGGCCTGCCACTCGGCGCCCTCGGACTGCTGCTGCTCAGCCTGCTGTACGCGGGCTGGTCACGGCCCGGCTGGCGGTCCGCCGGACGGCTGCCCGGTGATGCGGCCTTCGGCAGCCTCATGCTGGCCCAGGGCCTGCTCGTCGTCCTCCTCGCCGCCGTCGCCCACGCCCTGTACCGGCGGCACCCCGACCCGCGCGCCGCGCTGCGCGGCCTCGGCGGGCCTGCGGTCGCGCTGCTCGCCTGCGCCCTGGGCGGCGTGATCTCCGGCGGAGTCGCACAGCGGGTCGCCGACTGGCTGGACGGCACCCGGGCCCTGCTCGACGGACCACCGGTGCTGCTGACCTGGCAGGCATCCACCATCCCGCCCGCCCTCGTGGCGCTGCTCGTCCTGGCCGCCCTGCTGGCCCGGCGCACCGCCCGGCTCGCCCGCGCCGAACGCGACCGCGTACGCCGGGAGCATCCGGGCGAGCCCGAGGATCCGTCCCGCACCAGCAGCATCGCCCACGCGCGGGCCATGGCCACCCTCACCGACCGGGCACCCCTGGCCGTGGCCGTGCTCTCCACGGCCACCCTGCTGCTCGGCACCGCCGCGCTGGCCGGCGCCCTGGTGAGCGCAGAGACCCCGGAGGCAGTGGCCCGGGGGTCCTACGACATCGTCCGGATCGCGGCGCAGACCTCGCAGACGCTCGGCTCCTGGCTGGTCGGGTTCGGCTTCCTGCTCCTGGTCACCTGGGGCCGGCGCGCCTACAAGGACGCCTCCGCCCGGCGCACCATCGGCATCCTGTGGGACGTCGGCACGTTCTGGCCGCGCGCCGCCCACCCCTTCGCCCCGCCCTGCTACGCCGAGCGCGCCGTGCCGGACCTGACCTGGCGGGCGGCGACCTGGACCCGCGGCACCGGCGGCCGCCTGGTCCTCTCCGGTCACTCCCAGGGCAGCGTGCTGGCCGCAGCCGCGGCCTGGCAGCTGACCCCGTCCGCCCGCAAACGGGTCGCTCTGCTCACCTACGGCTCACCCCTGGAGCGGCTGTACGGCCGGTGGTTCCCCGCGCACTTCGGGCCCCACGCGCTGGCCGCACTGCACCGTGACGTCGCCTGCTGGCGCAACCTCTACCGTGCCACCGACCCCATCGGCGGTGCGATCCGTCTTCCCGACGACTGCGGTCCGGACGTGGACCGCCAGCCCCTGAGGGATCCACTGGCCTACGGCCGCACCCCCGAACACCCCCTGCCGGCCCCGATCCTCGCCCACTCCGACTACCAGGCGGACCCGGCCTTCGCACAGGAGAGGGCCCACCTGCTGGCGCGTCTGCACACGGAGGTGCCGGGGCAGCGTCCGCAACCGGGGACGCCCGGGTGAGGCGCTCCACGCCGTGTGCTCGGCGTACTGCTTCAGAACGACGCCGCCCGGATGCCGCACGGTGGCGTTGCGACTGGTGGGTACCTGGTTCGGGCCGCCGAAGATCTCCCCGCCGTGCTCCGCCACGACAGCCGCCGGGGCAGCCGGGACGGAGCCCTCAGGGCAGCTCCGGCAGGTCCTGTGCGTAGAGCAGGGTCAGGTCGTCGGTGGTGGGGTCCTCCAGCTGGGCGACACGGCTCGCGTGCCGTTCCACCATCGCCTCGAAGGTCTGCCGTGCCGTGCGGCCGTTTCCGAACGCGGGGCCCTTCGGGATCGCCGTGAAGTACGTCAGCAGCGCCTCCGAAGCGCCCGCCGCCAGCCGGTACTCGTGCTCGTCCGCCTGCTGTTCCACGATCCGCAGCAGCTCTTCCGGGCCGTAGTCGCTGAAGGTGATCGTCCGTGAGAAGCGGGAGGCCACACCCGGGTTGACCGAAAGGAAGCGCTCCATCTCGGCCGTGTAACCGGCGACGATCACCACCACCGCGTCCCGGTGGTCCTCCATCAGCTTCACCAGCGTGTCGATGGCCTCCTTGCCGAAGTCCCGACCGGCGTCCTCCGGGGACAGCGCGTACGCCTCGTCGATGAACAGCACGCCGCCCCGGGCCCGTTCGAAGGCCTCCTGAGTGCGGATCGCGGTGGAGCCGATGTGCTCGCCGACCAGATCGACCCGGGACACCTCTACGAGGTGGCCCTTCTCCAGCACGCCGAGCGAGGCGAGGATCTCGCCGTACAGCCGGGCGACCGTCGTCTTGCCCGTGCCGGGGGAGCCCGTGAAGACCAGATGCCGCTTGACCGAGGCCGCCTTCAGCCCCGCCTGCAGGCGGCGCCGGCCCACCTCGATCATGTCGGTCAGCGCCCGCACCTCGCGCTTGACGCTCTCCAGGCCCACCAGCGCGTCCAGTTCACCGAGCACGGCCTTCGACGTCCGGGCCGGCTTGTCCGGCTCGGAGGCGGCGACCAGCGGCTCCTGCTCCGTGGTGCGCTGTCCGGGGATCGCACCGAGCAGCCCGGGAGAGGGGGACGTGGTCTGCGCGGCGGTCTCGCGGACCGCCGGCGACCGCAGGCTCGCGCTCTCGTCGCTGGTGCAGTCCTCCACGACCGGTCCCGTCCCGGACCCCTCGTCCGGTCCCGCGTCGGCGAACTCGTAACCCCCGCGCGCACACCGCTCCGTACGGCACTTCCGCAGTGTCGTACGGCAGCCGTCGATCACATGGAAGCCGTAGCCGGCGCTGCCGCTCACCCGGCAGTTCAGGAAGCTGCCCCGGCCGCCCGCGGACACGTAGAAGCCCGCCTCGGCGGGGGAGTCGACGGTGCACCGCTCGATGGTCGGGTCGGCCCCCTTGGTGACGATCACGCCGGTCTGGGTGCCGTCCAGGGTGCAGTTGCTGAGCGTGCCGCCGCTGCCGTGGTCGCGGAACCAGGCGCCGGTGGCCGCCTCCCGGATCCGGCAGTCGTCGAGCTGGGCGGTCGCGCCGTCGCTCACCGACACGGCAGTGTTGCGCACCTGGGACAGGTCGCTGTCCACCACGTCCGCGCGCGAGCCGCGGTCCAGGACGAACAGCGCGTCCGGCACGTCGTGCACCCGGCAGGAGTCGAGGACCACGGTGGCGCCGTCGCTCACCCACACCGCCGGGTAGTCGCCGGTGCTGTCGAAGATCTCGCACTGGTTCGCGTCCACCCGGGTGCCCGGGTCCCACACGGACAGGCCGTTGCGGCCGAACTGACGGACCGTCGTCCGTGTCAGGGTGAGCACGGAGCGGGAGCGCAGGTCGACCGCGTTCTCCGGGATGTCGTGGATGCGGCAGTCGGCGAGCGTGAGCACCGCGTCCGTGTCGAGCGTGACGCCGTCGGCGGTGGTGCGGTGCACATCGCAGTCGGTCAGGTGCGCGGTGGCCCGCTGGGTGACCTGCACCCCGGAACCGCGGACCTCGTACACCTCGCAACCGAACGCCTCCAGCGCGGAGTTCTCCCCGGTCACGGTCAGTCCGGTGCCGGAGGCGTGGTGCACCCGGCACCGCTCCAGGCGGGGACGGCCGCCACCGCGCACCGCCACGCCCGCCTGGCCGGCCGCGACGACCTCGCACTCCTCGAACACCCCGCCGGCGCCGTCGAGGACCGCGATTCCGATACCGGCCGGGTTGTCGACGGTGCAGCGCCGCACGGTCGGACGCGCCCCGCCCCGCACCTCGATGCCCGAGGCGGACCGCGTGACGATCCGCACGTCCATCAGCTCGGGGGTGCCGTCCTCGACCAGCAGCGCGGGAGCCGCCGCGTCCTGGCCCTCCACATGCAGGTCCTGCACCACGGCCGAGGCCCGTACGGTCAGCGGTACCCCGTCCACGGGCGCGATCCGCACCGAGCCGGGCGAGCCCTCGGGCCCACGCAGCGTCACCGACCGCTGGACGACGAGGTTCTCCCGATAGGTGCCGGGGGCGATGGTGAGGACGTCACCGTCGGCGGCGGCCTCCAGGGCGGCGGCGAGCGAGGCGTACTCACCCGTGCGGCGCCGCCACCGCGATGTACCGGTGTGCGTCACCTGGACCGTGCCCTGTGCCATGGCGTTGCCGTGCCCCCACCTCGTAGTACGCGGGTTTTTGCTGCCGAGTGCGAGTCGGCCGGTCCACCGTAGCGTGCGCGCGGGTGGTGGGTTGACCAGAGCAGGAAGGCCGTCAGCTGCCGGTGCCCGCCTTGCCCCAGTCCGGGCCCGCACGGTCCCAGGCCTGGTCCCAGCGTGCGTACCGGCGGCGGACCATGCGCCAGACGATCAGGCGGCGGCCGCTGTCGACCAGGCCCGCGGTCACCAGTGCTGCGCCGAACCCGGCGAGCACCGCGTGCGTCGTCGCCGTGAGGGAGTCCAGCGGGCGGGTCGTTATTCGGCCGTGCGGATCCGTCCAGAGCCTGAAGTGGTCGCCCCGGTGCGGGGACTTGAGGTCCGCCAGGACCGGTCCGTGCCGCCGGGTGCCGTCCGGCCCGGCCCAGTCCGCGAGGACGCGGCTGCGGGCCTTGTGCACGGGGCTGGTGTCGGGGTCGGTCTCCGGCGGGGCGCCGCCCAGAGCGCGGACCACGGTCGCCGTGACGAGGTGGCGGGAGTGGTGCTGATCCCGGACGGAGCGCTGCAGGGAGTCCTGGGCGCGGATGCCGGCCAGGGAACCGATCGCGGGGGCGGCCACGGTGATCAGTACCAGGGTCACGAGGGCCACCCAGGCCTCGGCCAGATCGGTCGCGCGGCGCAGCGGATTGTGCCGCCAGCGCCACAGGCCGCAGATCGCTCGCACGTCCCCACCCCCTTCCGCTCCGTGACAGCACCCGGCGGACTCGCTCACCTCCGGCTCCGGCCGGGAGAGAGAGCGAGATCACTCCGCGGGCCTCTCACACAATTCTCATGCCGTCCCAACGACCGGGACCCGGCGCAGGGTTCCCCGCCCGCCGCACCGTTCGGACGACGACGTGCCGCTGCTCGCGCACCCTCATCGGTTCCCGGCCCGGACGCTGCCGGGCGACAGCGGCACGAGGTCCCGGCCGGGCAGCGGCCTTCCGCCGACCGCGCAGTGGGGTGTGGGTGTCTGCAGAGACGGCGTGCGGGAGTGTGACAGACAGGTGGCGTGCCGGCGTCTGCAGAGCGACGTGCCGGTGTGCGCGGAGGTGACGTTCGGGCGCGCGCGGAGCGACGTGGTGGTGTGCGCGGAGCTGGAGTGCCGGCGCGTGTGCAGAGCGACCCGCCGGCGCGCGCGGAAGTGGCGTGCCGGCGTGTGCAGAGCGACGGCGGTGGGCGGCAGGGGCCGGCGGCCGGTGAAGTCCACGGTCTCGCCCGGCGGTGCAGACGGAAACCGCCGCCGGGCATCGACTCGGCGGCGGCCTGCGCGAGGCGCAGCTGCTCGCGCTGCGTGACGACCTCTCCCCCCGTCGTCGATCAGCGCACAGCGCCGGTCGTCGGACCGGCTTCGGAGCTCGACCGCGGCCTTCCGGGGCACAAGGCCCCGGAACGCCTCGACCGGGTCGATGTGGTGCGAGTGCAGCTGTGCGTTCCCCGTGACGCCACGGTGCCGGCCGGCACCGACAGCGGGGGCGCGCCGGTCAGTAGCCGCGGTACTGCTGGTTGTTGTACGGGTCCTGGTAGGGAGTCGGCGCGGGCCGCGGCGCCGCGGGGCGCATGGCCTCGTACCCCGTACCGGCAGCCATCGGGCGCGGCTGCTGCGGGGCGTGCGGGCCGGGATAGCCGCGCGGGGCGCTCGCCTGCTGCGGGATGTACGCCGTGGGCGCCTGCTGCAGCGGGGCGGGGTACTGGGCCTGCGGGTAGCCGTAGGCGGGAAGCTGCGGGGACGGGGCCGCCGGGAGGGCGGGCAGTGCCGACGGCAGCGCGGGCAGGCTGCTGCCGATGTCGTACGCGGCGGGGACCCGGATCGGGGCGATCTGCGGGGTGCCCCGTTCGGCCACGAGCGAGTCGTAGATCGGGGTGTCCGGGAAGGAGGCGGAGTAGTAGCCGCCTCCATAGGTGGAGCGGGGGGAGGTCATGGCACATAAGTTAAGCCCACGATGTGCTGGTTGGGGAGACCGATAAGAGGGTTGTTTTCCGTGTCCGCAGTGACGCGGGATCCCCAATCCGAGCGAACTTGGCAAAAGTGGACGCCAACCGTCGTTTGGATCGTGTAAATGCCGAGCTTCTGGCGGGTTACCGGCCGTTGACCGGCGGTGTTCCTGTGCCGGTGATGGGAGTTCGCTGTCCCCGGGAATGGGTTGGGCGGGTAGAGATGATCCGGGGAGCCCGGGGGACATCCGGGATGCCGACACGCGATGGGGGCGTACATGTCAATGCCGAAGGGATCGAATGCGCCGGTGCCGGCCACGGCCCTGCGCGTCGAATTGGGGTGGCGCTCCGGACCCGGTGTGCCCGACGCGGACGCCTCGGCGCTGCTGCTCGCGGCCGGAAAAGTACGCTCGGACGGGGACTTCGTCTTCTACAACCAGCCCGCGCACGCCTCCGGAGCGGTCCGCCACGAGGGCAAGCGCAGCACCGGCGGGCGCGTCGCCGACACCCTGCTCGTGGACCTCGCGCGCGTGGAGAGCGGGATCGAGCGGATCGTCCTCGCCGCCTCCGCGGACGGCGGGACCTTCGGACAGGTGCCGGACCTGTACATCGAAGTGGCCGACGTGGGCGGCGGCGGTGTGGTCGCCCGCTTCGACAGCACCGGCGCGAGCGTGGAGACGGCCTTCGTGCTCGGCGAGTTCTACCGGCGCCAGGGCGGCTGGAAGTTCCGCGCCGTGGGCCAGGGCTACAGCAGCGGACTCGAAGGCCTGGCGACGGACTTCGGCATCACCGTCGACGAACCGCAGCACGCCCCGCCGCAGCCCGCCGCGCCCCAGCCCATCGCACCGCAGCCCCCCGCGCCGCCGCGCCCGTCCGCCGCCTCGTCCGCGTCCGCCGCCGCGCCACCGGTCCCGCCCGCGGTGACCATGCCGCCGCCGACCACCGCTCCCGTCCCCCTGCCGCCGCCCCCGGCGGCGGCTGCGGCCGCACCCGTGCGCCTCTCCAAGGTCACCCTCACCAAGGCGGCCCCCTCCGTCTCCCTGGCCAAGCAGGGCGGCACCTCGGGCGCCATGCGGGTCAACCTCAACTGGCAGGTGCGCAAGCAGTTCCCGGGCCGGCGCGGCCGATGGGGCACCGGACAGGGGGACCTCGACCTCGACCTGTGCGCGCTCTACGAACTCTCCGACGGCCGCAAGGGCGTCGTACAGGCCCTCGGCAACGCCTTCGGGTCCCTGAACCGTCCGCCGTACATCCACCTCGACGGCGACGACCGCACCGGGGCCGTGGCCGCCGGCGAGAACCTCACCGTCAACCTCGACCACAAACAGGACTTCCGGCGCATTCTCGTCTTCGTCACCATCTACGAGGGCGCCGCCTCCTTCGCCGACCTGCACGCCACGGTCACCCTCCAGCCCCAGCACGGCGCCGCGATCGACTTCTCGCTCGACGAGTGCACGGTCCCCTCCACGGTGTGTGCGCTCGCCCTGATCACCCACACGAACGGCGACCTCGTCGTCCGTCGCGAGGCGCAGTACCTGGTACCGGAGCGCGGGGTGAGCCCGCAGCGGACCATAGACCGCGCCTACGGATGGGGGATGAACTGGACACCCGGCCGCAAATGACCGCGGTCAGCCCTCGTCGGGGACGGCGCCCGGACGCGCGTAGGTGCGGCCCTTCCAGGCCGCACCCCGCCCCCGGTAGTGCTGCACCGCGGAGTCGACCGTCATGAGCAGGTAGAGGAGTGCGGTGAACGGCAGCAGCGGAGCGAGCCACGGCGGCTGCCCGTAGTAGCGGAGCATCGGCAGGTACGTCCCCGCCATCACCGCCCACGCCGACGCACCGGCGGCCGCCGTCGCCGCACTGCCGGTGACCGCGCCGGTCACCACGGCCGCGGGCGGCACCAGGTAGACCAGGGCGAGCCCGGCGACCGTGCCGAGCAGCAGCAGCGGGTTGTGCCGCAGCTGCGCGTACGCGCTGCGCGAGACCATCCGCCACAGGTCGTGCAGCCGCGGATAGGGGCGCACGCTGTCCACCCGGTCGGCCAGCCCCAGCCAGACGTGACCGCCGGCGCCCTTCACCGCGCGGGCCAGGGCGACGTCGTCGATCACGGCGTGCCGGATCGCGTCCGGGATCCCCGCCCGCTCGGCCATGTCCGCGCGCAGCAGGACACAGCCGCCGGCCGCCGCCGCGGTCCGCGATCCCTTGCGGCCGATCCGGCGGAAGGGATACAGCTGTGCGAAGAAGTAGACGAACGCCGGGACCACGAGCCGCTCCCAGGGGCTCGCCACCCGCAGCCGGGCCATCTGCGACACCACGTCGAAGCCCCCGGTACGGGCCGCCGCCACCAGCTCCCGCAGGCTGTCCGGAGCGTGCGCGATGTCCGCGTCCGTCAGGAGCAGGTATGCGGGCTCACGCGCGCGTGCGAGCCCGATGCCGTGCCGTACCGCCCACAGCTTGCCCGTCCAGCCCGCGGGCGGCTCACCGGGGGAGGTCACCGTGAGCGGCAGCCCGCCGTGCCGCGCGGACAGCTCACGGGCCAGTGCCCCGGTGCCGTCCGTGCTCCCGTCGTCCACCAGGAAGACCTCCGCCCGCCCCGGATAGTCCTGCGCGAGCAGCGACGGCAGGCTCGTGGACAGCACCGCGGCCTCGTCGCGGGCCGGGACCACGACACAGACCGACGGCCACTGCCCGGGATCCCGGCGCGGGGGCAGCCGGACGTCCGTGCGCCAGAAGAAGCCCTGGCACAGCAGCAGCCAGCACCAGGCGGCGAGGGATACGACGGCGGTCCACACGATCGCGCTCACGGGCGCAGTCTGCCCCACCCGACCGGCCCGCAAGGGGCCATCGACTATCGTGGCCGGGTGAAGATCGCGCTCATGGACTCCGGACTCGGCCTCCTCCCCGCAGCCGCCGCGGTACGCCGGCTGCGGCCCGACGCCGATCTCGTGCTCTCGTGGGACCCGGACGGGATGCCCTGGGGGCCGCGCACTCCCGAGGACATCACCCGGCGTGCCATCGCCGTGGCCGAGGCCGCCGCGGCCCACGGGCCCGAAGCCCTGATCGTCGCCTGCAACACCGCGTCCGTGCACTCCCTGCCGGCGATGCGGGCGCGTTTCGAACCGCATCTGCCGATCATCGGTACCGTCCCGGCGATCAAGCCGGCCGCGGCGGGCGGCGGTCACGTGGCGATCTGGGCGACCCCCGCCACCACGGGCAGCGCATACCAGCGCGGTCTGATCGACCAGTTCGCCGACGGTGTCGCCGTCACCGAGGTGCCGTGCCCCGGGCTCGCGGACGCGGTGCACCACGCGGACGACGCCGCCGTCGCCGCCGCCGTCGCGGCGGCCGCCGCTCGCACGCCCGAGGACGTGACCAGCCTCGTCCTCGGCTGCACCAACTACGAGCTGGTCGCCGAGCGCATCCGGGACGCCGTCCAGCGGCCGGGCCGTCCGCCGCTCATGCTCCACGGTTCCGCGGGGGCGGTGGCCGCTCAGGCGCTGCGCCGGATCGGCGCGGAACCGGCACCGCAGGCCACCCGCGACACCACCCTCACCGTTCTGCTCAGCGGACGCGAGGCGCATCTCCCCTCCACGGCCCTCGCCTACGACGAGGGGCTCTTCCTCCAGGCCGTCGACCGGGCGGTCGGCCCGGTCCGCTGACCCGGTCCGCCGGCCCGGCGGTCACGAGCGCGGGCCGCGCGTCCCGGCTGCGCCGCCCGGAGCAGTCACCCTCCGCGAGCGGGTACCCGCGCAGCGAAACCTGAGTAACCTCATAAACATGAGGGAGCACCGCCACGCCGAGGACGCCTCGCACCCCGACGTCTGGACCGGCCGCGCCACCAACCGGGTCCAGTGGCTGCTGGCGCTGGTGGGCGCCGCCTGCATGGCGCTCGGCATCGAGCTGGCCGTGGAGTCGGCCTGGACCTCGGGCATCGCCCCGCTGGTGATGTCCGTCGTGGGCTGCATCGCGGCCGGCCTGCTGGTCCTGTTCGGCACGCTCGCCTTCGTGCACGTCGATCTCAAGCTCGACAAGGAGTCCCTCGAGGTGCGCTGCGGCCACATCGGTGTGCCGCGCCGCCGCATCCCCCTCTCCGATGTCGCCGGAGCCGACTTCGACCCGCATGTCACTCCGTGTCACTGGGGCGGCTGGGGCTACCGCTGGCGCCCGGAGAAGGGCACCGCGGTCGTCGTACGGCGCGGCGAGGGCGTCGTGCTGCGCCTGTGGGACGGCCACACCTTCACGATCACCGTGGACAACGCCGAGTCGGCGGTCGTGGCGATCAGGTCCAGGCTCCGGACGATCACACCGGGCACGACCGGCTGAGACCGCAGGCCCCGGCCGCGTGCGCCAGAGAGGCCACACCTCCACGGCGTAGAGGGCCGGCCGTTGGTTGGACGTGGTGCCCGTGATGCCCGCGGTGCTCGCGGTGCCCGCAGTGGTGATCGCGGCGCTGCCCGTGCTGCCCGTCGAAGCACGTGCGCGGCCCCGTGTGCGAACGTCCATGTGTGAACGTCCGTGTGCGAACGTCGGTGTACCGCTGCCCGCGTGCTCGACGCCCGTCCGCGTACGCCCCTGTGCGCACCCGGTCTCAGGGCTCCGCGTCCACGCCCGCCCACGGCCTTGCCGTCGCCCACCCCGCCAGCAGCCCTGCGCCCGCCGTGACCGCGGTGAAGCTCAGCGCGTCGCCGGCCGCCGCGATCACGGCCAGCGCGGTCAGAGCCGCGCCCGCGGTCAGCGCGACAGGCGTGGAGCGAGGGGTGCGCCACAGGGCGTAGAGGGCCCAGCCGAACGCGGCGGCCAGCAGGAGCACTCCGACCAGCCCCTGCTCGGCCGCCTGCTGGAGCGGCGCCGAGTGCGGTCGGGCGTCGGGCAGCTCTCCCAGGGGCGCAGCGCTCAGTTCACCGAAGCGGCCGGGGCCGACACCCAGGCCCGTGTCCCGGTGGGCCAGCCGCAGCGCGTCCTGCCACAGCTGCATCCGGTGCTCGGTGAGCCGGCCCTGGAGCGCCTGGGTGAGCCCTGCGGGCAGGACGCCGGCGGCGAGCGCCCAGATCGTTCCCGCCACCAGGGCCGCTGCGAGGGCCAGCCCCAGGACGCCGGCGCCCCGGTGCGGCATCGAGCCCGCGGCCAGTGAGCACAGAAGTACGACGGCACTGACCGCACAGCCGGCGACCGACCCCAGGGCGGCCCCGGTCAGCACGATCCCGGCGGCGAGCAGCCGCAGGCCGAGCCGCGGCACCGGTCCGCGCGCGGCCCAGGCGGCGCAGCAGGCCGCGCCGGTGGCCAGCGCCAGCAGGGCGGCCGTGGCACCGGCATGTCCGAGCGGGGCGGCGTACCGGGGACCGAGCGTGAGGTCGGGCACCACCACGGCCAGCACCAGCCCGGCCGCCGCGCCGGCGCAGGGGGCGGCCACCGGGAGCAGCGACCCGGAGATCCGGCCCGCGGCATAGCCGGCGGCCACGGCGAGCACGGCGAGCAGGACGCCCTCGGGCCGCCCGTCATGGGCCGCCGCCGTGATCAGTGACCAGGCGGCGCATGCCCCCAGCAGGAGCATGCCCGCCCCATCAGAAACGTTTCGCCTGACGCTGTAGGCGTCCGCGCCGTACGCACCGGCCGCGGACCTCGTCCCCGTCGACCCCACCCGTTGCCCCTCGTACCCCGGTCCCCCGACCTGTGGCAGGCCCCGGCCGTGCGCACCGGGACCGGCCGCACCACTGAGGCTGGGCCACACCGTAACGGCTGATGACCGGTTTGTGCACGAGTTGCGCAGGAAGGTCGTGATCCCGGGACGGGCAGGGCCGGCCGGGGCCCGTCGGCCCGCGCTGTCGGCCGCAACGTCAACCGCCGTACACTCCCCGGGTGACCGTCACCGCACCTTCTGTGGACCAGTCCGATCGGCTCCAGCCGTCCTCCGTGCCGACCGGGCGCGGCAGCCGGCTGCGGCGCCCGGTCCCGGCCGTCGCCTCCGCGCTGTGCGGAGTGCTGCTCTACGTCAGCTTCCCGCCGCGCACCCTGTGGTGGCTGGCCCTGCCCGCCTTCGCCGGCTTCGCCTGGGTGCTGCGCGGCCGCGGCTGGAAGGCGGCGCTCGGCCTCGGCTACCTCTTCGGGCTGGGTTTCCTGCTGCCGCTGCTCGTGTGGACCGGAGTGGAGGTCGGCCCCGGGCCCTGGCTCGCGCTGGTCGCCATCGAGGCGGTCTTCGTCGCTCTCGTCGGCGTGGGCATCGCCGCGGTGTCCAAGCTGCCGGCCTGGCCGGTGTGGGCGGCCGCCCTCTGGATCGCCGGAGAAGCGGTTCGCGCGCGCGTGCCCTTCCGCGGCTTCCCCTGGGGCAAGATCGCCTTCGGCCAGGCGGACGGTGTCTTCCTGCCGCTCGCCGCGGTGGGCGGCACCCCGGTGCTCGGTTTCGCGGTCGTCCTGTGCGGATTCGGTCTGTACGAGGCCGGACGCCTGGTCGCCGAGGGGCGCCGCACCCGGGCCGTCCGGCGCGGGGCCGCGGCAGCCGCGCTGCTGAGCGTGGCCGTTCCGGTGGCGGGCGCGGTCGCGGCCCGGCCGCTGGTGAGCGACAAGGCCGAGGACGGCTCCGCGACGGTCGCGGTCATCCAGGGCAACGTGCCGCGCTCCGGGCTGGAGTTCAGCGCCCAGCGGCGGGCCGTGCTCGACCACCACGTGCGCGAGACGCTCAAGCTCGCCGCCGACATCAAGGCGGGCAAGGCCCCGAAGCCCGACTTCGTGCTGTGGCCGGAGAACTCCTCCGACATCGACCCCTTCACCAACCCCGACGCGGCCGCGGTCATCGACGAGGCCGCCAAGGCCGTCGGGGTACCCATCTCGGTGGGCGGGGTCGTCGAGAAGGACGGCCGGCTGCTCAACGAGCAGATCCTGTGGGACCCGGCCAAGGGGCCGACCCAGACCTACGACAAGCGGCAGGTGCAGCCGTTCGGCGAGTACCTCCCGCTGCGCGGGCTCGTCGGCGCGATCAACAAGAACTGGACCGGCATGGTCCGCCAGGACTTCAGCCGGGGCGGCAAGCCGGGTGTGTTCGACATCGACGGCGCCAAGGTCGGCCTCGCCACCTGCTACGAGGCCGCCTTCGACTGGGCCGTGCGGGACACCGTGACGCACGGCGCGGAGATGATCTCCGTGCCCAGCAACAACGCCACCTTCGACCGCAGCGAGATGACCTACCAGCAGCTCGCCATGTCCCGCGTCCGCGCCGTCGAGCACAGCCGGACCGTGACCGTACCCGTGACCAGTGGCGTCAGCGCGGTCATCATGCCGGACGGGAAGATCACCCAGAAGACCGGCATGTTCGTGCCCGCCTACCTCGTCCAGAAGGTGCCGCTGCGCACCTCCCGGACGCCCGCCACCCGGATGGGCATCCTGCCGGAGATCGCCCTGGTGCTGGTCGCCGCGGGCGGGCTGGGCTGGGCGATCGGATCCGGGATGCGGCGCCGGCGCGCCGGTGGCGCGTAGCGGTACGTCCGCCGTACACGCGCCGTACGAGCGCCGTACGTCCCCCGAACGGCCGCGGAGGCGGCGGACCGGCCCGTTAGGGTCGGTCCATGGCTACTCCTGATTTCATCCGCACGCTCCGGGCCTCCGCGGGCCGCCAGCTGCTGTGGCTCCCGGGGGTCACCGCGATCGTCTTCGACGACGAGGGCAGAGTGCTCCTGGGACGGCGGTCCGACACCCGGAAGTGGTCGGTGATCGGCGGCATCCCGGAGCCGGGCGAGCAGCCCGCGGCCTGCGCCGTGCGGGAGGTCTTCGAGGAGACGGCGGTGCACTGCGTCCCCGAGCGGGTCGTCCTCGTCCAGGCTCTGGAACCGGTCACCTACGGCAACGGCGACATCTGCCAGTACATGGACATCACCTTCCGCTGCCGAGCCGTGGGCGGCGAGGCCCGGGTCAACGACGACGAGTCGCTGGAGGTGGGCTGGTTCACGGTGGACGCCCTGCCCGATCTGAACGAGTTCGGGCGGTTCCGGATCAAGCAGGCCATGTCCGAGGCGCCCACATGGTTCGACCCGGCGGACGCCGGCTGACGCATGCGCGGAGATCGTGCGCGATCTCCGCCCACCCCGCGTCCGGACCGTCGCGGCTACGCTCCCGATCACGAGGCCGTTCGCCGAGCGGGCATCGTCACCGTCCACGGGGAGCAGCGTGCCGCCTTTCGTCCACCGGATCACCAAGTACGACCCTGCCGACCGCGACGAGCACGGCAGTTACACCGGTGCCGAGGAATCGACCAGCGACCACGGGCCGGTGGAGTCGGCCTATCTGGAAGCGGTCGCCGCCTTCGCCGCGGCCACGGGCATCGGCCACCTGGCCGTCCGCGAGCCGCAGATCGCCGGACTTGCCCATTTCGGCCTGGAGCCGGCGATCGAGGGCCACGGTCTGGCCGGCCTCTTCCCACCCGATCTCAACGGGTTCCACGACGGCGCGGAGGTCTCCGTCCCCGTCGCTCTGGAGCTGGTTCGGGTCATGCTCCGCGACAACGGCGCCTGGTGCCGTCTGGAAGTCGAAGACAGGTTCGCCGTACACGTCGGGTGGGACCAGTACGTCTATGTCAGCAGCGACCGGCCCTGTGAGAGCGCCGTTGCCCGCACTCGGGAACTCGGGCTCTTCCCGGAACGCCTGCAGGCCTCGCCCTACGACGCCGGCCTCGACGAGGCAGGCGTACAACGGCCCGCCGACGACGAATTCTGGGCCCGTGTGAGCTGGTCCGTCGCCATGCGGCAGGCAGCCGTGCTGGAGGAGGGCTACGTCGACAACGCCTCCCGCTGGCACCGCCTCACGGAGCACACCCTCGACGCGGTACGCGCCAGGCTCACCCCTCGTGCGAAGCTGACCGTCTGGCCGGACCTGTCCGCCGACGTCGAGGCAGTTCTCGCCACGTTCCCCGACGAAGGCCCGGTTGAACTGGTCTGGGAGGACGGCAACGGGACGATCACCAGCACGATCGCCCTCGAGAGCGAGTACCGGGCACTGGCGGCACACGTGGCGGGTGCTCGGGCCGCCACCGCCCTGTCTCTGGACGTCGACGCACGCCACCCCTTGTTCACCGCCGTCATCCCGGACGATGACGGCGTCCTGCGGGCCAGATGGCGGACGGACCCGACCCCCGGCGACCGGGACTGGGCCTTCCTGAAGACCCTCCGCCGAGGACAGATCGTCACGGGTACGGTCTCGGTGATCGCCGACTTCGGTGTCACGTTCGTGGACATCGGCGGCTTCACCGCGATGATCAACATTCCCGAGCTGTCCTGGAGACACATCGACCACCCGTCCGACGTCGTCACCGTCGGGCAGGAGATCTCGGCCGAGATCCTCGACGTCGACATGGTGCGCGAGCGGGTGCCGCTGTCGCTGAAGGCATTGCAGGAGAACCCGATGCGGGCGTTCACGGAACGGGTCGGCCAGGTCGTGACCGGCGTCGTGACCAGGCTTGTTCCGTTCGGCGCGTTCGTCCGCATCGAAGCCCGAGAGCGCGGCCTCGAAGGACTCGTACACCGCACCGAGTTGTCCGAGGAAGGCGTTGCCGAGCCCGGGGACGTGGTCCGGGTCGGCGACCCGCTCGTGGTGAAGATCCTCGACGTCGACCTCGCCCGACACCGCATCGCGCTCTCTCACCTGCAGGCTCGTGGACGGACCTGACGGGCCCCGCTCTCCCACCGGCCGGCTCTGCGGCGGACCTGACAGACCGTTCGGGAGGCTGACCAGGTCCTCCGGCAGGGACCGACGCGTCGATCCACCGGGACTCGCCGGCCCGGCGCCGGCATCCGCCGGGCCGGAGGGGAAGAGGCCGGCCGCGAGACTCCTGTGCCCGAGCCGTGCATTTCTTGTGCCGGAACTGTGAGTTCCGTCACGGCGCCCGTGGTCGAGTCCTGATCGGATGATCAAGTGCGCAAAGTCCTCCTTCCCGCTCTCGCCGGCCTGTTGGCCCTGTCGGCATGCCAGTTCGCCGGCCATGACGACGACGCCGACGAGACCCACCGCCTCAACACCATGGCGGCGTTGCCTCTGTACGCCTACATCCCGGACCCGTCGTCGGACGGGGGACGGGCCGTCAACAAGGGTCAGTGGATCCTCGCGAAGCAGTGCATGGTCCGGCTCGGATTCACGGGTTTCGCCGCGCTCGACACCAAAGCCGTCGAGTCGACCTACCCGGTACGCCAGGGAACACTCGTGGGCAGCAGCGCCCTGGGTGACGACAGCCCTTACGGGGTCGACGATCCCCAGCAGGCGTCCGAACACGGCTATCACAAGCGGAACTCGAAGGAGTCCTCCCAGTCCCAGGAGTGGCCCGCCGACCAGTACACCGCCCTCACCGGCACGTTCCGTTCCGGCGACAGCCACTCCGTCCACGGGCACCGCATCCCCGAGGGCGGTTGCCTGGGGCAGGCGACACGCAGGATCTACGGCGCCGAGCCCCGTACGACCAAGGTCAACGGCCTGAAGGTCAGCGGTTATGACTCGCTGGCCCTCCAGCTCTGGTACCAGTCCAACAAAGCGGCGCGGAAGGATCCGGTCTGGAAGAAGGCCACTCGCTCCTGGTCGTCCTGCATGAAGGAGAAGGGCTACAGCTACGCCGACCCGGACGAGGCGGCCGTCGACTCCGCCTGGTACCGAACGCAGGGGCCGTCGGGCAAGGAGAAGAAGACGGCTGCCGCCGATGCCCAGTGCAAGATCGACACCGGCTACGTCCGCACCGCCCACGCCGTCGAAGTCCGCGCTCAGAAGAACGTCATCAGCAAGCACAAGGCCGATCTCGCCGAACTGCGCGCCGCATCCGAGAGGGCCGCCGAGAACGCCCGGACGATCATCGAAAAGGCGTCATGAGAGCCTGATCCGGAGACACGGTTGTCCGACCGCCACCAGACTGAGGGAAACCGAGGAACGGGGACGGCGGATGACGACAGAGGCGGACGGGGCGCGGGCCTATCTGTGGGAACTGCAGGCACAGGTCGCCGAGGCACGCGGTCTGCAGGGGCGACCCACGGAGGAGAGCTGGCGGGAGGCCCGGCTCGAGACACAGAGGAGGATGCGCCCCGGCCTGTCCCCGGAGGAACAGCAACGTCTCGCAAAGATGTCGATCACTTCCCAGGAGCACTGGCCGCCCCTCGGACCCGAGGAGCATCCGGGGAACCACTGGATCATCCACACGCTCGCGGACAGGCTGGAGAAGCACCTCTCCATCCCCTTCACCCGGCCCGTGCTGGGCTTCCTGGCCACGGGTGACATCAATGCCGTGACGTTGCGCACCCCCGGCTCACAGACGGACGTGGTCGTCTTCGAGGACGAACTCCTCGGCTTCACCGACCGGTTCAGCAAGGCCGTGGCCCTGGCGATACCCGGCGAGGAGACAGAAGGCGACAAGGTCGCGTTCTCTCTGGACCTCGACGACGTGAGCCGCCACCTCCAGCACTCCCCGGAGGCCGTCCGCCGCTTCCGCGAGGTCGTGCTCGCCTACCTCCTTCAGGGCGAGCCGGGCGCGGCGCCCCTGCACTTCCTCCCGCGCCACCTCCGCAAGCTGGCCCGCATCCTCGAGGACGGGATGGAACTGTTCGTCCTCGGCCACGAATACGGGCATGTCCTGGCCGGACACCTGGCCGGCCGGAATGCCCCCCGGCGACTGCTGGGGACGGCCGAGGGGGACGTCACCGAGGCCGTCTGGAGGTGGGAGCAGGAGGACACGGCCGACATGCTCGGCTGGACCCTGTGCGTACGGGCGACGGCCGAGGAGCACGGTGTGCCGCTCGCCCACGCGGGCATCGAACTGTTCTTCTCCGCGTGCGAGGTTCTCGAGCGGGCGCTGCCCCTGCTGATGACGGGCCGGGACGATCCGCGCCCCGCTTCCCCGACGCATCCGCCGACCGCGAGCCGGCGCGAGTTCGTGCGCGCGTGCCTGAGGGACCGCCTCGAGCAAGGCGCGGAGCCCGCACTTCAGTTGGGCACGACGATCCACGACATCGTGAACATCCTCTGGGAGCACACCGCCCCGGTCGTCCTCGATCTGCACCGACAGGGCGTCGCCCCCGACCCTCGCTGGACAGCCAACCTCACCAACCCCTAGAAGTGGTCACGTGATCCTGTGATGCGCAGCCGGGGGCGTGTCGTACTGTGCACCGGCACGCAACCCTGGCCGGCCACCCGTGGTCTGTACACCCGGCACAGCCCTCTGACAACAGGAGCTGCAATGAGGCGGACCGAGGACGGCACGGGGCAACCCCAGGACGGCGCCCGTCCCGCGCTCACCGGGCAGACGTTGCGGAAGCACGAACGGCTGCTTCACAGCTCGTCGTTCGGCACGGCGGCGGGAGCCTACGCCGAGCACCGCCCGGACTACGCGCAGGACGCGGTGCGCTGGGCACTCGTACCCGCGCCCGGCCCGCGGGTACTCGACCTCGGCGCCGGGACCGGCAAGCTCACCGGCACGCTGGTCGCACTGGGCGTCGACGTCGTGGCCGTCGAGCCCGACCCGGCGATGCTGGCCGAGCTGCGCCGCGGCCTCCCGGCCGTGCGCGCCCTGCCGGGCAGCGCCGAGGCGATACCGCTCCCGGACGCGTCCGTCGACGCCGTGCTGTCCGGCAACGCCATGCACTGGTTCGACATGGACGTCGCGGGACCCGAGATCGCCAGGGTCCTCGCACCCGGCGGGGTCCTGGCGGGCCTGTGGAACGTCTTCGACGACCGGGCCGGCTGGGTGGCCGGGCTCGCACGCGTCGGCGGGAGCGCGGCCATCGGCCCGCGCGACGTGCCCACCGGCTGGCGCGCCGAGACGGCCGGCATGCACCTTCCCCAGACGGGCGGGGACGCCCGGTTCGACTCGCCGGAACAAGCGGAGTTCCCGCACGGACAGCGCCGGACCGCCGACTCCCTGGTCGCGACCCTCGCGACGAAAGCCGGAATGCTGGTCATGCCGGACCAGGAACGGGAGGCCGCGCTGGGCCGGACCCGTGCCTATCTCGCGAGCCGGCCGGAGACCGCCGACGGCGAGTTCACCCTCCCGATGCTGACCAGCGTGCTGCGCGTCCGGCGGCTGTGAAACCCTTCGGATGCCTGAAATGCGCGCAAGAGTCCGCAGACGTGGCTGGATGCCTGAAATGCGTGCAGAGGTCCGTAGGCATGGCCGGACGCCAGAAGTGCGTGCAGGGGTCCGTACGCATGGCCGGACGCCCGAAATGCGTGCAGGAGCTCGTGCGCATGATCGAACAACCGCACCGGACACGCCCACCGGCAACGGACCACAAGAGCGTGTCATCGGCTCCTAGGGACAGCTCTCCACCGACTCGGCCGACCCGACCCGCTGCACCGGCATCCGCCGCTCCACCCCGTCGATCCGCAATCGCAGCTCCTTCCCGTCGACCCCGGCGAGCGTGCCGCACAGCACGCTCCCGTCGGTCTCCACGACCCGCACCCCGGGTTTCCCGGGCCGCGGCCCGTACCAGGTCAGACCGACCCCCGCGGTGACCACGGCCAGCGCCAGGAACCCCGCAGCGATCGCGCGCCGCAGGTCCCGTACGGCCCGGCGTACGGTGAGCCGCTCCCTGGTGAGCAGTTCCTCCAGCGAGGCCTCGGCCAGCCGTCGCCGCGGCAGCCCGAACGCGGCTCGCATGGCGAAGAAGGCGCCGCCCGCGGCGAGCAGCAGACCACCCAGCAGAAGCAGCCCCACCGCGACGCGCGCCCCGTCGGACAGCCCCTGCACGGTGCCGGGTCCCTTGACGACCCCGACCACGGTCAGCAGGCCGAGGAGCGCCGCGAGGCCGTTGCGCCAGTTCTCGGCCTGAGCGCGGACCCGGGCGAGTTCGCCGTCCAGCAGCCGACGGGACTCGTCGGCCCGTAACCGGCTGGACGGCGTACTGGGGGTGCCGGCCGTGACGCGGACCGTCATCACACGCCCCACTCGACGTGCAGCACCCAGGAGGCACCGCATCCCTTGTGCTCACCGGCCTCGGGATGGTCGGTGGGGCAGCCGCAGATGACCTCGACCTCCCGCGAGCCCGGTTCGGCGGCCCGCCGGCGCAGCAGGCGGCCGAGCAGGCCGGAACCGGTGAGCGCGTTGGCGTACGCGATGAGAGGCTCCGAGTGCACGGTCTCGTGCCGGCAGCGCGGGCACGGCCCGCTGACCACGATCACCTCGGGAGCCGTCTCGTCCGGATGCAGGCTGACCCGCGCAGTGCCGGCCGCGGCCGTGTTCCAGTCCGGATCCGACTCCGCCCGGTACGCCAGTTCCTGTCGGTCTGTCACTCACCCTCCCCGTGCCCGGTGTTCTCAACCTAACGTTCCGCGGGGCAGCTGAGCACAGGCGGTGCAGACGGCATGGCCCGGACGGCCTCGTACGTGCGGGGCTGTGGTGGGGATCATTCTTCACCGGGCCATCACGGACGGCATGATGTCCCATCAGGTATCTGTCCTAGGGGGAACATGAACACCAGAGTCACGGCGGCCGCTCTCTTCGCGGCCGCCGCCCTTGCGCTCACGGCCTGCTCCGGCCCCGGACACGCCGACGGACCAGGCAGCGACGAGCGCAGGACCGGAACGCCGAAGGCCACTGTGAAGCCGAGCACCGACCAGAACGCCGAGAAGGCGGCCGGTATCCCGCCCGAGCCGACCGGCGCCAAGCGCGCCGAGCTTCTCCGTGCCCTGGCCGCGGCCAACCCCGGCGTCGTGAAGTACGAGGACAAGGCGATCGACGCCGCCCGCAACCAGTGCAGCGCGATCAACGGTGGTGGCGCCCGGCTCGACCACGTCGCCGCCCAGCGCTTCACCTACAAGGACGTCACGACCAGCGACCCGCAGGGCCGGCAGATCAACGAGGCGCTGAAGGGCCTCGGCTTCTGCAAGACCTGATGTGACCCGCCTGATCCCCGGTCCACGTGATCCGTCCCGGGAGCCGGCTCCGGCCTGCCCGGACACGGAAGTCTCCTCGGGACGGACCTGCCCGGGCTCGGGGCACCCCAGGGGCGGCAGACCCCGTGCGGGGGTGGGTCTGGGCCCACTGATCCCGGTGGCTGGGTGCATGGTCCGCGTTCGCGTGGCTCCGTAGCTTCGGGGGTGTCGGGATCGGACACGGACGAGGGTGAAGGCACATGAGCGGTACGGGCATGGTGAACGAGCGGGTCGGGTCGTCGAACGGGCTGTTGCTGCAGAGTCTGGGGCTGAATGTTGTCGCGCCGCTGGCCGTGTTCTACGGGCTGCGGGCGGCGGGGGTGGGTCTGTGGTGGGCGGTGCTGGCGAGTGCTGTGCCGCCGTTGGTGGAGGGGTTGCTGACGGTGGTGCGGGAGCGGCGGGTGGGGATGCTGGGTGTTCTGGTGCTGAGCATGGTGGTTTTGGGTGCGGCGCTGTCGGCGCTGACGGGCAGTGCGCGGTTCATGTTCGCCAAGGACGGCTGGATGACGGGGGTCGTCGGGCTGATCTTCCTGGTGACGCTGCGTGGTCAGCCGGTCATCTACCGGATCCTGTCGTCGGTGGTGCGGGGGGACAAGCGGGCGCAGGTGGAGCGCAACTGGGAGGCGTCGCCGACTTTCCGTCATGTGATGCGGCTGCTGACGCTGGTCTGGGGGGTGGGTCTGCTGCTGGACTCGGGGGTGCGGGTGGTGCTCGCGTACACGTTGCCCATCGATTCGGTGATGTTGGTGACCACGCTTCAGTACGTGGTGCTGTTCGTGTCCCTGGAGATCTTCAGCCGGCGTTACGGGCGGAAGCCGAGCCGGATCGCCGCCATCCACAGCGAGACCGCGGCGGCCGCCTGACGATGGCCGCTCGGGGGTGCGCCACCGGTCGGCCGTCGGAACCGTGCAGGTGCAGCGTCGGCGCCCAGGGTGCAGCGGACAGCCCTTCCCACAGGACGACAGGGGGCGGGGGACAGGCGCGGCCGTCAGGACCGCCGCGCCGCATCACGGGCGGAGGCTTCAGAACACGGGCGGAGGCTTCAGGCGAGGAGTCCGGCGACCTGGGTGGCGAACTCGTCCGGGGTGGCGAGACGGATGCCGAGTTGCTCGGCCTTGGCACGCTTGGAACCCGCGCCCTCGCCCGCGACAACGAGGCTCGTCTTCTTGGAGACGCTGGACGAGGAGCGCCCGCCGGCCCGCTCGATGAGCTCGTTCATCTCGTTGCGGGAGAGCTTCTCCAGCGCCCCCGTCATCGCGCCGGTGACGACCACCGTCATCCCCGCCAGGGGGCCTGCCTCCGTCGGAGCAGCGGCAGCAGCGTCGGGGCCTGAGGCCTCGGCCGGGGGAGGGGTGGCGCCGGGCTCGGTCATGTTGACTCCGGTGGCGGCGAGTCTGTCGATGAGCGGGGCGAGTTCGGCGAGTTCCGCGACGATCGAGGGGGCCTTCTCCGCTCCGATGCCCTCGACCTGCTGCATCGCTTCGGTGTCGGCGGCGCGGACGTTGTCCATGGTGGCGAAGTGGCGGGCGATGCGCCGGGACATGGAGCGCCCTGTGCCGCGGACGCCGAGTGCGCAGAGCACACGCGCCAGTGGCTGCTCCTTGGCCCTCGTGATCGCGGCGAGCAGGTTCTCGGTGCTGGTGTCGCCCATCCGGTCCAGGCCGAGCAGCTGGTCGCGCCGCAGGGTGAACAGGTCGGCGAGATCGGTCACCAGGCCCGCGTCGACGAGCTGCACGATGCGGGTGGTGCCCAGGCCCTCGATGTCGAGCTGGTCGCGGCCCACGGCGTAGGCGAGCGAGGCGACCAGGTGGCAGTTGCGGCCCTGCACGCACCGCCAGCGCTCCTCGCTCGTGTCGATGCCGGACCCGCAGCGGGGGCACTGCTCGGGGAACGCGATGGGCTTTTCGTCGCCCGTGCGCAGGTGGCTGACCGGGGCCTCGATGCGGGGGATGACGTCTCCGGCGCGGTGGACCATGACGTGGTCGCCCAGGCGCAGGCCGCGACGGGTGATGTCGGCCGGGTTGTGCAGGGTGGCGTAGGTGATGGTGGAGCCGTCGATCACGACCGGTTCGAGGACGGCGCGCGGGGCGATGATCCCGGTGCGGCCGACGTTCCACTCCACCTCCAGCAGCCGGGTGATCTTCTCCACGGCCGGCAGCTTGTAGGCGATCGCCCACCGTGGCGCGCGGGAGCCGGATCCTGCGGCCTGCTGGTCGGCGGCGAGGTCGGCCTTGATGACGATGCCGTCGATGCCGAACGGCAGCTCCGCACGTGCGGCCGCGATCTCCTTCACCCGGTCCAGGACCTCCTCGGGGTTCTGGGCGACCACGTCCGGGACGGCGCTCCGGGCGCTGGTGCAGACGCCGAACTCGGCGGCCAGACGCATCAGGTCGCTGTGCGCGGTTGTGTCCAGCCGCTCGGCAAGGGCCGGGTCGGTGTCGGGCACGGGCATGAGGCCGTAGCCGAAGAACGTCATCGGGACCGTGTAGGCGCGCTCCTTGGCCCGCAGTGTGCCGGCGGCCGCGTTGCGGGGATTCGCGAACGGCAGTCCGCCGTGTGCCGTGCGCACCTCGTTGGCGTGCTCGAACTGTGCCGTCGTCATGAGGACTTCACCGCGCACCTCTACGGTGACCGGCTCGGCCAGTGTCCCGGGCAGCCCTTCTATGGTGCCGATCGCGTGGGAGACGTCCTCTCCGGCCGTCCCGTCCCCGCGGGTGACCAGCCGGGTCAGGCGGCCGTTGCTGTAACGGGCGGCGATCGCCAGGCCGTCCAGCTTCGGCCCCACGCTGAACCGCGTGACCTCACGCCCGATACGGCGGGCCAACGACGCCGTCCACGCGGTGAACTCCTCCGCGGAGAACACATTGTCCAGGCTGAGCATCGGCACCGTGTGCGGCACATCGCCCTCGACCGCGCCACCGGCGACCTTCCCGGTGGGGGATGCGGACAGCACCTCGTCCGGGTGCTCGGCCTCCCACACGGCGATCCGGCGCACCAACAGGTCGTAGGCGTCGTCGTCCAGTGGCGAGGTGCCGCCCGCGTAGTAGGCCGCCGCCGCACCCACGGCATCCTCGACCGCCCGCGCGTAGCCGGCGGCGTCCACGATCACTGCTGCAGAAGTCGTCATGCCCTGCATCTTGCCGCCCACCACTGACAATGGGCCTCGCGCGACCCCGGCAGGGATCACCCGCCCGCGCTGCCCGTTCTCACCTCGCGCAGGGTGCCGGAACAAGAGACGCCGCAAGCCGTGGACCGGTCCGTCATTGAGATGCCCTTCCTGTGGTGGTCTTTCATCCGGTGCCGGGTGGCACGGCGTCGGCCGGCTGCGGCCGTGTCACTCGGCCAGCGCGCGGCGCAGCGCCGCGGCGAGTTCGGCGATCTGCCGCTGGGACACCTCGGCGGACAGGATCGCCTGCGACCCGTGGAAGGTGCCCGGCCACTGGTGCAGCTCGACCGGCACGCCGGCCTGGAGCAGGCGCAGCGCGTAGCCGATGCCCTCGTCGCGGTTGGGACAGAACTCCGCGGTGGCGATGTAGGCGGGCGGCAGGCCGGACAGATCGGCGGCCCGCGCCGGGGCCGCGTGCGGTGAGGCAGGCGTGGAGCCCAGGTAGTGCCGCCACGAGGCGGCGATCTTGTCCCGCGTCATCCACGGCGTGTCGGTGAAGTGACGTGCGGACCAGGTCTCCTGACGGTCGTCCAGCTCGGGCTGGTTGAGCAACTGGAAGCGGATCGGCGGCCCCTGCTGGTCGCGCGCCCGCAGCGCCACCGCTGCCGCGAGCCCCGCGCCGGCACTGTGCCCGCCGACCGCGATCCGGTCAGGATCGAGGCCGAGTTCGGCTGCGTTCTCGGCAGCCCAGCTCAGCACGGTGCAGACGTCGTCCAGGGCGGCCGGATACCGGTGCTCGGGCGCCAGGCGGTAGCCCACCGAGATCACCACAGCGCCGGAGTTGTCCGCGATCCGGGCGGCCCATGGGTGCTCGGTGTTCAGGTCACCCATGACGAATCCGCCGCCGTGCAGCCAGATGACGGCGCCCTGAGCCTGGTGCGGGCGGTAGATCCGCACCGCGACATCCGGATCGGCGGACACCGTGCGGTCCTCGATCTCCATGCCGGAGGTGTCCGGTGCCGGCGCCGCGGCTGCCAGCTCCGCGAGGCTCCTGCGCGCGGTGGCCGGGTCGGACAGGTCGGAGCGGGGGAACAGCGGTATGAAGGCTTCGAGTTCGGGATCCATGTCCGTCATCCTCACGGACATCGCTCCCGACATCATCCGCCAACTGCCGGGCATCCCTGCCGGATCACGCACCGACCGGCGCCCCGGCCTGCGGCCATGGGGGCCCTATCCTGCTGTGATGGAGGCACTCGCCGCACGGCTGTCGCACCTGGATTCCCAGGCCGAAGGCGCCATCCGCGTCGTGATGTTCTACGACACCCTGATGCGGCGACGGGTGGACCTCCCGGCGCTCGCCCGGGCCTCGGCGGGCCTCGCCGAGTGCGTGGCCGGGATTCGGCTCCACGACACGGGACGGGCGATCCGCATGGCGCCCGACGGCAGGGAGGCGCCCGCCCCGACGTCGCCCGCGTCCACCACCGTGCCGGTCACGCTCGACGAGGAGGAGATCGGTACGGTGTGGCTGGAACGCCCCGGCCCGTCCGGCCCGCTCGACGAGGCCCTGCTGGACCGGCTCGCCATCGCCGCCGCAGCCGTCGTGGAACGCTACGGCCCGGCCCGCACCACCATGGCCGACCCCGGCCTCGTCGAACTGGTGATCAGCTCCGACAGCGACGAGGCGGCCCGGGCCCGGGCGCTGCGGCTCCTGGGTTTCCCTGCCGAGCCGCCCGTCCGCGTCGTCGCCGTACGGTCCCGGCGTCCGCTCGACCAGATCGGCGGCCTGATCTGCCCGGCCCGCCCGGTGAAGGCGGCGTCGCTCGCCGACGTGGGCGTCATCCTGGCCACCACCGTGGACCCGGCACGGTTTCCGGCAGGCGTGTGCGCAGGCATCGGCGCCGCCGAAAGTCCCGACCGCTCCTGGCGGGAAGCCCGCACCGCCCTCCGCTTCACCACCTCACGCCGGCCGGTCGTCCACTACGACGGCCTGGGGGCGCTGGCGCTGCTCGCCCAAGTGCCCCAGAGCGCCGCGCGCGTCAACGCCGACGTGATCGCGATCGCCCGAATCGCCGACAGTCCGCACGATCTGGAGACTCTGGACGCCTACTGCACCACGGGCTCCCAACGACGGGCCGCCGACCTTCTCCACCTGCACCACAGCAGCGTCGCCCGCCGCCTCGAACAGATCGGCAGGACCCTGGGCATCGACATCACCGAACCCACAGGGCTGGTGAGGGCGAAGATCGCCCTCACCAGCTGGCGGCTGCTCGACGACTGAGGACGATCCACCTCGCCGGCCCGGCCACCCGAACCCGGTGGTCTGCTCAAGCCCGAGGCCGTCGCCGCTCGCCGGCCGGCAGCCACCGCAGCCGTGGTGTCCCGGCCGTCATGTTGCCGGTCGGCCATCGCCACCTCCGCCATGGTCGAGCCAAAGGACAGGTCCTGTCCTAATCAAGGTCGTGCGCTGAGGCGGCTGAAGCAACCGCCCCCGGCGCCGGCCTGCCCCGCGCCGTGAGCGCACAGGTGGGACGCCCCGGACGCCGCAAGGGATCCCGGGGCCTCCCTGTGTGCGAACTGTGATAAACCATTCCCGAATTCCAAGAACGCCCACAACGTACTTTTCCGAGCGCCGCTTCGAGATGTCACCGGCAGACGGGGGCAATGGATGAGCACGGACGACCGCGTCGCGGTGACGACCGGGATCGCACGCCTGCACGCGTCGCCCGCACTCGCCGGGCCCGGCCGGCTCGGGCTGGTGACCAACCACACCGGCGTCCTGCCCGACCTGCGCCCGGCCGCGCCCGCGCTGCTGGAGGCCGGCGCGCGGCTGGTCGCCCTGTTCGGACCCGAGCACGGCCTGCACGGAACCGGCCAGGCCGGCGAGAGCGAGGCCACTCAGGCAGATCCCACTGCCGGGCTGCCCGCTCCCACTGCCGGGCTGCCGGCTCCCGCCGCCGGTCCACCGGATCCCGCCATCGGCCCGCAGGACCCCACCGTCGGGCTGCTGGATTCACCCGTCGGCCTGCGGGACCCCAGCTCCGGCCTGCCGGTCCATGACACCTACCGGTGCAGTGGCGAGCGCCTCGACAAGCTGTTGCTCGGCAGTGGCGTGGACGCCCTGGTGTACGACCTGCAGGACATCGGGGCCAGGTTCTACACCTATGTGTGGACCATGTTCGACCTGATGGTCTCGGTGGCGCGTACGGGCGTACGGTTCGTGGTCGCCGACCGGCCGAATCCCGTCGGCGGACTCGTCAGCGAGGGCCCGCTGCTCGACCCGGCGTGGGCCAGTTTCGTGGGGCGCGCCGCGATTCCCGTCCGGCACGGTCTCACCTGCGGTGAACTCGCCCGGCATTTCAACGCCTCGGCCGTGCCCCAACTCGCCGGCCGGGCGGCTGACCTGACGGTGATCGAGGCTGTCGGCTGGCGGCGTGCGATGGACGCACAGAGCACCGGCCTGCCCTGGGTCGCGCCCTCTCCGAACATCCCGACGCCCGCCACGGCCACCGTCTACCCCGGCACCTGTCTGTTCGAAGGGACGAACCTCTCGGAGGGCCGAGGTACCACGCAGCCCTTCGAGATCGTCGGGGCCCCGTACATCGACGCGCGGTTCGCGCCCTCGCTCGCCGAGCTCGCCCTGCCGGGAGTGCACTTCCGTGATCTGCGGTACGTACCGACCTTCCACAAGCACGCCGGACGGCCGCTGCGGGGGGTCCAGCTCCACATCACCGACCGAGCGGCGTTCGCTCCCGTGCGTACCGCCGTCGCGATGCTCGCCACGCTGCGGCGGCTGTACCCGGACGACTTCGCCTGGCGCCCCGCGGACGGCGGCGCGGAAGGCACCGGCCACAGCCACTTCATCGACCTGCTGTGGGGGTCCGACCGGCTGCGCCGTGCCGTCGACGCGGGCGCCGACCCGTTGCCGCTGTGCGATCCGCCGGCACCGCCCGGCCGGTGGGCGGCCGGCGACGTGCTGCTCTACCCCTGAGACCGTCTGCCCCGCCGCCGCGACCCGCTGCTCTGCCGTTGAAAGGAGCGGACGTCCGTGCAGATCCAACAGCCGCCCACGGAGGCCCTGTTGCGCATGCGCGCCGACCGGGCCGCCCTGCCCCCGCCGAGCAGCGGTTCGCGGAGCAGCTCCGGGCCGACCCGGCCGGGACCGTCGGGCCGATCGTCTCCGAGTGGACCGAGACAGCGCTGCGGGCGACGTCGGAGGCCGTCCGCGACCTGCGTATGGAAGGACAACCCCCGTCGATGACCGATCGCACGACGAAATCCCGGGCCGGGACGCGTGGCTTTCGCGCGGGCGACGGCCCGCGGTTGGTGGAGGCGTGGCGCAGGAGTGCGCCGGCCGACCCCATCACCCCGGACCGCTTCCGCTCCCTGGTGCTGCTCGACGCCAACTTCGATCCCGAGGGGCTCCGGGTCGCCGTCGACGGCGACCGTGTCATCGGTGCCGCCTACGCGGTGCGCCGTCTGACGCCGTTGACCGGCACCGACCTGGAGCCGGAGCAGGGCTGGATCCCGTTCTTCTTCGTCGCCCCGGCCGCCCGCGGGCACGGCCTCGGCCGCAGGCTGCTGACCGACGCCCTCGACTGGCTCCACCGCCACGGCCGCACCCGGGTCGACTTCTCCTCGTACACCCCGAACTACATCCTCCCCGGCCTGGACGCCGAGACGTACCCGGAAGCGGCCGGGCTCCTGGAGTCCCTGGGCTTTCGCACCCTGTACGAGGCGGCGGCGATGGACCGGAGCCTGGTGGGCTACCGGCTGCCGGAGGACGTCGCTCTCCGCATCGACGAACTGACGGCGCAGGGCTACCGGTTCGCCACTCCGTCCGACGACGACCTGGTGACACTCGTCGCGCTCGCCGGGAACCACTTCAACCCCGACTGGGCGCGCGTGATCCGGGAGTGCCCGGCCGCGGGCACGCCCCTCGACCGGATCGTCGTCGTCCAGGACCCCTCGGGCCGCATGGCCGGCTGGGCGATGCACGGCGCGTACGAGTCGGCGGACGAGCGGTTCGGCCCGTTCGGTGTGCTGGAGGAGATGCGCGGCACCGGACTCGGCAGGGTCCTGCTCCACCTGGTCCTGGAGCGGATGCGGGCGCGCGGTGCGCACTCGGCGTGGTTCCTGTGGACCGGCGAGCGGTCCCCGGCGGGCCATCTGTACCGCACGACCGGTTTCACCACGACCCGGGTGTTCCGCGTGATGCGGCGGGAGGCCGCCCGATGACACCCGCCCACCGCGCCGGCGGCCCGAGCCCGGGCCGGCCGTCTCGCCGGCCCATCGGCCCGAGCCCCAGCCAGCCCGCTCGCCGCACCACCGGCCTGAGCTCCGGTCAGCCGTACAGCCCCGCCGCCGGGCTGAGCCCCGGTCAGCCGTCCCGCCCCGCCCTCGGCCTGGGCCGCCGCCACTTCGTGCTCGCGCTTCCCTCGGCGCTGCTCGCCTCCGGATGCGCCGCGCCGCACCAGGGCACCGGGCGGGCCGGGGACCCGATCGTCCTCACCCTGCTGTCCCACTATGCGAGCGGGGAACTCAAGGAGGCACTGCAGGGCCCGGTCGACGAGTGGAACGCCACGCACGACCGGGTCAAGGTGCGGACGAAGGCCGTCGAGTTCACGGACCTGCTGACCACGTTCATGGTCCGGCAGGCCGCGGGCCAGGGCGCCGACATCCTCCACCCGTACTGCCTGTGGAACGGCCAGCTCGTGCGGTCCGGCGTCCTGCGGCCCGCTCCGTCCGAGCACGCCGAGGAGATCAGGCGCGGCTACGGCGAGGCCGCGGTCGGCTCCTCGTCGGTGGGGGGCAAGGTCTACGGCTATCCCACCGAGGTGCAGACGTACGCCCTCTACTACAACAAACGGCTGCTGCGCGAGGCCGGCATCGACGGCCCGCCGCGCACCTGGCGGGAGCTGGAGGAGACCGCCTACCGCACCGCAAGGCGGGACCGGTACGGCAACACGCTGGTCCAGGGGTTCGGACTGTCCACCTACGACGACTCCACCACCGTCGGCCAGACGCTCGCCCTGCTGAACGCAGCCGGCGGAACGTTTGTCTCCGCGGACGGCAGGAGCACCGCCATCGACTCGCCGGCCGGCCGGGCCGTGTTCGATCTGGAGCACCGCCTCGTCGCCAGAGGTGCGAGCGCCCCCGGCGTCAACGTCTACAAGGCGTTCCCGTCCGGGCAGGTGGCCATGGTGGTGAGCGCCGGCTGGTGGACCGGAAGTCTGAAGGAGCTGATGGGCAGGGACTACCGCGATGTGGGCGTCGCGCCCGTGCCCGTCCCCGAGGCGGACGACGGGCGCGCCACGCTCTCCACCGGATTCATGCTGGGGGTCAACGCGGCCAGTGAACACCCGCGCGAGGCCTGGGAGTTCCTGCGCTGGCTCAACACCGAGAAGGTGAGGGCGAAGGGCGCCGAGAAGGGCGCGACAGCGACCCGGATGAGCGCCCTGCAGGTGTCGGTCGGCTCGCTGACCGGCCGTTCCGACGACATGCGGGCGCTCCTGAGCAAGGGCGGCGATCCGAACCTGCGCCCGTTCCTGGACGCGCTGGCGTATGCGGTGCCGGAACCGAACGTACCGGGCGCGCAGCAGGCCAAGTCGCTGCTGCGCAAGAACATCGAGGCGTTGTGGACCGGTCAGCAGTCGGTCGACGAGGCACTGCGCACCACCCGCCGTCAGGTCGATCAGGAGGTGGCCCGCTCATGGTGAACACCCTGGCACCGGAGACGGCCGAGCGGGTGCACGGACCGCGGTCCGCCGGGCCCGCCGTCGACGGCCGCGGTCGGACCCGGCGCCGTCAGGCCGTGGTCGCCTACCTCTTCCTGGCCCCGACGCTGCTGTTCTTCGCGGTCTTCCTGATCCTGCCGCTCTGCTTCGCCCTGCTGCTGTCCATGTCCCGCTGGGCCGGGTTCGACCTCGGCGACATCCGCCCGGTCGGACTGGACAACTTCACCGGCCTCTTCGCGGACGGATCGACGTTCCTGGCGCCGATCCTCACCAACACGCTGCTGTTCGCCCTGGGCACCGTGGCCCTCGCGCTCGCCGGCTCCGTGCTCGTCGCCACCTGCATCGACAAGCTGCGGTTCCAGGGGCTGTGGCGCACGCTGTACTTCCTGCCGATCGTCACGACCGTCGTCGCCGTCGGCAACGTGTGGAAGTACATGTACGAGCCGGGCGGCCTCGTCAACGGCGTGCTGAACGCCCTCGGGCTCGGCTCGGTGGCGTTCCTGCAGGATCCCGACACCGCGCTGCCCTCGGTCGTGGTCGTACAGGCCTGGGCCTCGGTCGGCTCGGCGATCCTCATCCTGACCGCCGGACTGAAGTCCGTTCCCGAGTCGTACTACGAGGCCGCCGCGCTCGACGGCGCCGGGCCCGGCACCGTCTTCTGGAGGATCACGCTGCCGCTGCTGCGGCCGTCCCTGCTGTTCGTGTGCATCACCCAGTTCCTCACCGGACTGCAGTCGTTCGCGCTGATCATCGTGATGACCAAGGGCGGACCGGGCGATGCGACCGATGTGGCCGCGCTGGAGATGTACCGGCAGGCCTTCTCGTACGGCGACTGGGGCACTGCGAGCGCCGCCGCCTTCGTGCTGTTCGTCGTGGTCCTGGTGGTCACGCTGGTGCAGCTGTGGATCTTCCGGCGCAAGGGGGAGGACGCATGAAGCGCCACCGTTTCCCGTGGCTCTCGTATCTGGTGGTCGTGACCGGCGCCCTGCTCACGGTGGTGCCGTTCCTCGACATGGTGATGACGTCCTTCAAGGGGCCCGGCGAGTCCGGCACACTGCCGTACCGGTTCCTGCCCGAGGCGTTCGACCTGTCCAACTACCGGGCGGCGATCGACCAGCTCGATCTGCCGGTGCTCTTCCGCAACAGCGTCATCGCCACCGCCCTGATCACCGGTTCGGTGCTGCTCACGTCGTCGCTCGCCGGCTACGCGCTCGCCAAACTCCGCTTCCCCGGCCGGAACTTCATCTTCCGGCTGGTGCTGGCGACGATGATGTTCCCCCCGTTCCTCTTCTTCATCCCGCACTTCCTCATCCTGGTGCACTGGCCGCTGGCGGGCGGCAACGACCTCTTCGGGCGCGGCGGTGCGGGCCTGACCGTCAGCATCGCGGCGCTCGCCATGCCGTTCCTCGTCAACGGCTTCGGGATCTTCCTGATGCGCCAGTTCATGGTGTCGATCCCGGACGAGGTCCTGGAGGCCGCGCGCATCGACGGCGCCGGCGAGTTCGCCGTGTGGTGGCGGATCGTGGTGCCGCAGACCAAGCCGGTCCTGGTGACGCTCGGGCTGCTGACCTTCGTCGACGCCTGGAACGAGTACATCTGGGCGCTGCTCGTCTCGACCGCCGACCCGGACGTGATGACCCTGCCCGTCGGCATCCAGCTCCTGCAGGACTACGTCGACCCGACCCGCACGATGCCCATCGTCATGGCCGGCCTCGTCCTGAGCATCCTGCCGGTCCTGACCCTCTTCCTGCTGCTGCAGAAGCACTACATCCGAGGCGTCATGCTCAGCGGCCTCAAGTGAAGGGCGAACCCGCGACCGGCACGAGGGCGGCGGCGCTCCTCGCCCTGGGTGACCGCGACGGCGGCACGGACCTCTGCGACAGGTTCCTGCTCATCGGCGAGGTCCGGCGGTCGGGAGGCCCCGCGGTCCGGAGATCGGAAGCCGGACGCTACGAGCGGATCCGGGCGGCTTGCCTGAGCACGCGTACTCAACCGGCATGGGCACGTGGCCCGCTGGGAAAGGAGCGGCCACCGGCCCGTTCGCTCGTCCGACCGTGTCCTGGCCGCTCAGCGCGTACGGGACGGCCGGGCACCCCTGGAGAGGGGTGCCCGGCCGTCCCGTACGCCGCTGATGGTGCGGCAGGGCTCAGTGCCCGGCGGACTCCTCGGGGCGCGCGTGGCGCGGCAGGAGGAACGCGAGCAGGAAGGTCAGGGCGAGCATGCCGTCGACGATCCACAGCACTGTCTTCATCACCGAGCCGAAACCGCTTCGGAAGGCCGACGACGCGGTGGCCGTCAGCACCTCGGGTATCCGGGCGCCGGCCTGGGGCGAGGTCACGGCGGACCGGGTGTCCTTCTCCAGGCGCGCGCAGGACGCCGGGGTCGCGGCCGGATCCTTGGCGACGGCGCGGTCCGAGGCGCAGCTGCGCAGGTCCGCCACGACGCGCTCCTGGGCGGCGGGTGCGACGTGCGCGGCGGCCAGCTGCCCCCGCAGACCGTCCGCGCGGTGGTCGACGGCGGTGGCGATGCCGCCGCCCAGCAGGCCGAAGAACACGGTGCCGAGGATGGCCACGCCGAAGGCGCCGCCGAGCTGCTGCACCGCGGTCATCGTGCCCGACGCCGAACCCGTCTCGTGCTGCTCGACACTGGCGAGCACGATGTCGAAGAACGGCGCCATGAGCAGGCCCATCCCGATGCCGGTGACGAGCAGGGACGGCAGGAGCTGCCAGGGGCCGACGCCGCTTCCCACCTGGTCGAGGGTCAGCCACACTCCGAACACGCCGACCGCCATGACCAGCGCGCCCGCCTGCAGTACGGCCCGTCCGAACCGGGCGACACCCTGAGCGATCCCGAAGCCGACGATCATGCCGCCCGACCAGGGGACCATGACCAAGCCCGCCTTGAGCGGCGAATAGCCGAGGCCGATCTGGGTGTAGAGGTTGAAGACCAGCATGAAGCCCTGCATGGTCGAGAAGAAGACCAGCCCGAGGGTCATGCCGCCGCTGAACCCACGCTTGCGGAAGAGGCTCGGGACGACGAGCGGGTCACGGCCGGCCTTGCTGCGGCGCGACTCGTAGCTGCCGAAGGCGACGAAGACGACCACCGAGGCGGCCATCATGACGAACGTCCACACCGGCCAGTCGTACTCGCGGCCCTGGACCAGCGGGAAGATGATGAGCAGCGCGCCCAGCGAGACCAGGAGCATGCCGGGAATGTCGAGCCGCGGCTTGTCGGCGGACCGGCCCCTCGGCAGGTAGCGCACCGCTCCGAGGAATGCCGCGGCACCCAGCGGCAGGTTGATCAGGAAGATCATCCGCCAGCCGGTGCCGAAGTAGTCGGCGTCCACGAGCCAGCCCGCCAGGATCGGCCCGCACACCGCGGACAGTCCCATGACCGGGCCGAACATGCCGAAGGCCTTCTGCGACTCCTTCGGCGGGAACATCTCCTTGATCATGCCGAGGCCCTGCGGCAGCATCACCGCGCCGAACAGTCCCTGGACGACGCGTGCGGCGATCAGCATCTCGGGCGACACGGAGATCGCGCACAGCAGCGACCCCAGAGTGAAGCCGGCGGCCCCCACCAGGAACATCCGGCGGCGCCCGTGGATGTCCCCGAGCCGCCCCCCGGTGACGAGACCGACGGCCATCGAGAGGGTGTATGCGGCGGCGAGCCACTGGAGCGTGGAGGCTCCGCCGCCGAGGTCGGCCCGCATGGAGGGGCCGGCGATGTTCGTGACGACGGCGTCGAGGAGATCCATCACCTCGGCCGCGAGGATCACGAAGAGCGCAGCCCAGCGCCACCGGTAGGGCGCTGGCGAGTCGGTGGGCGTCTCGGTGGACGCGACACCGGTGGTGGACATCGGAACTCCTCGGAAAAGGGCCGCGCCGCGGTGGTGACCCGCGGGCGCGGTGGGACGGATGGAAGTGACTGCCCGGCTTGCAGCTACGGCCCGGGGAGACACGGATGGACTGCCGAACGCGCCATCGAACGCTGTTCACCTTAACAGAACAGTGCTCACCGGGAGAACGGTGTTCATTAAGATATAGCGCAATCCTGTCGCGCGGACAAGATATATCGCGTTCATGGGGTGCGGGGGTGCGGACGTGCCGCGATGCGTGGGGGAGGTGATGGTGGTGAGAGTGGTGGTGACAGTGGTGACGGCGAGGGGATGGCAGCGAGGGGATGACGCCGCGGGAGTGAACGCCGCTCGCCGAAGAGAACACTGTTCTCCCGACGCCTAGACTGTCCTCATGACCGACGCGGCCGCCGACACCCCCGTACCCCCTCCGCCCTCCCCCTGGGAGCGTGAGCGCCCCGCTCGCGCCCGTGTCGCCCCCGCGCGCACACCGCTGTCGCGCGAACGGGTCGTCGAGGCCGCCTTCACCGTGCTGGACCGCCAGGGGCTCGACGGACTGTCGATGCGCCAGGTGGCGGCCGAACTGGGGGTCACGGTCTCCGCCCTCTACGCCCACGTCAGCTCCAAGGACGACCTCTTGGAGCTGATGTACACCCGGCTCTTCGACGGCTTCACGATTCCCGAACCCGACCGGGAGCGGTGGCAGGAGCAGGTACGGGACTTCGCCCGCTCAGGGCGGCAGCGCCTGCTGTCCCACCGGGACATGGCCAGGATCTCCATGGCCCACGTCCCCTTCACCGCCGAACTGCTGCCGCACGTGGAGGCGTTGCTCGCCGTCTTCCGTACCGCAGGGCTGCCCGACCGGATCGCGGCGGAGGCCGGCGACCTCATCTCCACCTACATCGACGGGTTCGTCCTGGAGGAGGGCATGTGGCAGGACCGGGCCGCCCAGCAGGGCGGTGACGGGTCCTCCCTGGCCCGCCCCGACTGGCGCGAGATGGCGGACGAGATGCAGAACTACTTCGCGTCCCTGCCCGCAGGTGACTTTCCCCATCTGCGCGCCCTGGCCGGGCTGATGGTGACCGACTCCTCGGACGAGAGGTTCGACATCGGCCTGGAGATCATCCTGCGCGGCCTGGCGAGCTACCTGCCGGGCGCGGCGGCCGACGCGAGCCCGGACGCCGGCGGTGTTCCGGACACCACCTGACCGACGCCGCCGCCGGTACGCCTCCCTCGGCGCCGCCGGCCTTCGGACTCCGGACCCGCCCACCACCCACGAACTGCCGACCAAGTCACGACTCGGGTCACTATGCTGCGCAGTGCGCGCTCTGTGACATCCATGCGGTCGGTTTCCGGCGCCTCGGCGGCCGGGTGGTCAGGGAAGTTCCATGGACTATTACGATCTCGGCACGTACAGCCGCCCCGTGACGACCTCCTCCGCCGAGGCACAACTGTGGTTCGACCGCGGACTGGTCTGGACGTACGCGTTCAACCACGAGGAAGCCGTCTCCTGCTTCGAGGCCGCCGCCGCTGCCGACCCGGGCTGCGCCATGGCCCACTGGGGCATCGCCTACGCGCTCGGCCCCAACTACAACAAGCCGTGGGAGTTCTTCGACGAGCAGGACCTCGCACGCACCGTCGAACGCACCCATGCCGCCGTAGAACTGGCCCACGAGAAGGCGGAGGCCGGCGGCACGCCCGTCGAACGGGCCCTGATCGGCGCGCTGCGCGCCCGCTATCCGCAGGCGGAGGCCGTCGAGGACTGCTCCGTGTGGAACGCTCCGTACGCCGACAGCATGCGCGCCGTCCACGAACTCGCCCCGAACGACCTCGACATCACCACGCTGTACGCCGACGCGCTCATGAACCTCACCCCCTGGCAGCTGTGGAACCTGTGGACGGGTGGACCGGCCGAAGGCGCCCGCACGCTGGAGGCCAAGGCCGTCCTCGACCGGGCGGTCGCGACGGACGCCGGAGCCGGGCACCTCGGCGTCCTGCACATGTACATCCACCTGATGGAGATGTCCCCGACGCCCGAGGCGGCCCTGCCCGTCGCCGACCGGCTGCGCGGCCTGGTGCCCGACGCCGGCCACCTGCAGCACATGCCTTCACACATCGAGGTGCTCTGCGGCGACTACCGCCGCGTGGTGTCGGACAACGACCGGGCGATCGTCGCCGACGAGAAGTTCCACGCACGGGCCGGGGCGATGAACTTCTACACGCTGTACCGGTCGCACAACTACCATTTCAAGATCTACGGCGCGATGTTCCTCGGCCGGTTCCGGACCGCTCTGGAGACCGCTGCCCGGCTGGAGGCGTCGATCCCCGAGGAACTGCTGCGCGTGCAGAGCCCGCCCATGGCCGACTGGCTGGAAGGCTTCCTCGCGATGCGGGTCCACGTACTGGTCCGCTTCGGCCGCTGGAGCGACATCCTGCGGCTGCCCATGCCCGCCGACTCGGACCTCTACAGCGTGAGCACGGCGATGCTGCACTACGCCCGGGGCGTCGCGTTCTCGGCCGCGGGCCGTGTCGCCGAGGCCGAGGCCGAACGCCGGCTGTTCGGCGAGGCGGTCGCCCGGGTGCCCCCGACCCGCATGCTGTTCAACAACACCTGTGCCGACATCCTGGCGGTCGCGTCGGCGATGCTCGACGGCGAACTCGCGTACCGCAAGGGCGACCATGACACCGCCTTCGCCGCGCTCGAACGCTCGATCGCCCTGGACGACGGCCTTCCCTACGACGAGCCGTGGGGATGGATGCAGCCCACCCGGCACGCGTACGGCGCCCTGCTCCTGGAACGAGGGCGCGTCGCGGAGGCCGAGGCGGTCTACCGGGCCGACCTGGGACTCGACGACACCCTTCCGCGCGCATTGCAGCACCCCGCCAACGTCTGGTCCCTGCACGGGCTGCACGAGTGCCTGGTCCGGCTGGGCAAGACCGGAGAGGCACAGATCGTGGCCCAGCAGCTGAAGATCGCCGTCGCGTCGGCGGACGTGCCGATCGGGGCGTCCTGCTTCTGCCGCCTCGAAGCGGTCCCGGACGCCGACGGCGGTTGCTGCACCACGGAACGCTGAACCGCCGGCAGGCGGGCAGGCGACCTGCACGGTCTCCTCCCGCTGACGGCACGGGAATTCGTACCTTCCACCGCGGCCTTCCGCCGAACGGCTCCGTGCGGCCGGCACGCCTCCCGCTGATGAGAAGGTCCGCCGGCTGGTGGCCCGCATGGATGAGCTGAGCGCGTTGCTCACGGGTGGCGACGCCGGTATTTCCGCCGGTGTCAGGGCTGCCTGGCATGACGATCCGGCTGCCATGTCCGGAGACCCCGGCGCCCCGGCGGACGACTGGCGAGAGCTGGCCGGCTATCTGGACCGCGCACGAAACAGCTCCGTCTGCGCACGCAACAGCCCCGTCTGACCGGCGCCGTGGCCCCTTGGGGGCGCCCCCTCGCGGGCCGCCCCGTTGCGGGGCCGTCGGGAAGGAGGAGCGGGCCACCGCCGGCGCTCGACGGCCCGGCCCAGGGATGCGCCGCCCCCCGCTCAGCGGCGATTTCCGCGCCGGACGCGCTCGGACTCCATGGCCCGGATGATGCGATGGTCCGCCTCGACGGCCTCCGGCTCGTCGCTGCTGAGAACGACCTCTGCGCAGCGGGCGGCATCCGCGACCGGGGTGTGTCCCAGGAGGTCCGCGTTGACCGCGACCACCGTGGGCAGCCGGCCCAGGACGCGCCCGAGACCCGGATCGACAGCGTTGCCAACGCTCCGCTGCAGATGCACCCGGACGACCCGATGACCGGCCGGGACCTGGACGGACTGAACGGGCGGCGGGATCCACGGGTCGAGCACGTCCGTCACACGGTCGTAGCCGGTCGCCGTGCGCAGTGCCTCGTCGGCCAACGAGATCCCCGGCACCGCGAGCGCCGACACGAGGAGCGGGCCCCGCCCCTCTTCGTAGGCGACGCGAGCGGTGACCGGACCGCACATCACGCCCAGGGCGTCGAGCACGCGCAGCATGTACGCCGACAGGACGCGCGTCAGCGGTTCGTGACGGGGCAACAGGTCGGTGCGGTCGAGCGTCCGGCCGTCGGCGCGCGTCTCGGCCCACACGTCGGTGATGACATGGTCCGGTTGTCTGTCCGTACCGGGACGGCTGACGCTGTTGACGACGAACTGGCGGGTGGGCAGCGCCTCGGTGAGGACCAGGCACGCATCGTCGGAGTACCGCGCGGCCGCTCGCCGCACGGCGGGCCAGGCGGTGTTGATCCGCCCCGGTCCGTGGCAGGCCACGGGCTCGACCGGTACCCCGGCCGCGGCAGGAGCCAGCACGTACCCGGGCAGGGGGCAGGTCTCGGCCCAGGCCAGGACCTCGCTCAGCTGCGCGCTGCGGATGCTGCGCGGTGCCGGTATCCCGGCCCGCGCCAGAGCGGCCGCCTGCACGCCACGGTCGTAGCGCAGCCGCGATGTCTCGGGATCGCCCTGGGGCAGGCCCAGGTGCCAGGCGATCCGCTCCGCCAACTCGACGCCCGCCGCGCTCCCGGCGACGACGGCCGACACGCCCAGCCCCCGTAGCGCTTTGACGGTCTGCCGCAGGGATCCACGATGCTGCACCCGGTCCGAGCAGGCGCCGGTCCCATGCGCCGGCGGTCCGCGCCGGGCATCCGGTTCCACGGTCACGGTCCGCCAGCCCCGCCGGGCGAAGGCCTCGGCATGGGCGGGGCCGGCGGAGGGGGCGACGATCGCCACAGTGCCGGCGGCGGTTTCGAGCCAGGGAGCGACGACGGATACGGCGGAGGCGAGGGCCATGTGAACGGGCTCCAGAACGAAAGATGTGTCAGGGCGACGGGCGGCCGTGCGGCCGGGCATTGACCGACTACGAGGACCAGATGCGCGCGTGTCCCGGCCAGTTGGTCTCAGCCGTTGCCGGGCCGGAAGGGGCCCTTGCGGCAGGTGAAGTGGCGGGCACGGGCCCGCCTGGAAGAGGGGTGCCGGGCCACGGCCTGTGGCGCGTTCCGGGTGCCGCGGTCTGAGGGGGTGTGCGCGGATCCGTCCGGGGTGCCCCTGGTGCCGTCAGTACGTCAAGACCCGAAGGCCGTCGGCATGCGGTCGCCACCGCTGGTGCCGTCGTGTGCCGGAGAGCGGAAGAAGTCACTGTGGCCACCCCCTGACTCAGGGCCGGGACGGCCGGCGCGACACCGGCGTGGCCGCCGGTACGCCTGCGGTCCGCGTCCGGCACCGCGAGCAGCGGCGGTCAGACGGAAGGAGGGAGGGAAGGGGGGAGAGGAAGGTGGAGGGGCTGATGGAGGGAATGGTGGAGGGAATGGTGGAGGGAAGGGAAGAGGGCACAGCAGCCTCCTGCGTGAGGTGCTGGGAGCTCCGGCGCAGGGGGCAACAGCCCGTGCCCGCGAGGGCGGACACGGGTGGACTGCCCTGTGCGCGGCCTGTCGCTGCACGCCGCAAGAGCACCCAAGGTTCGGGTTGGTTCAGTCTCCGATGGTGCGGTTCCTCATGCCGAGCCGCTTGCGCTGGCCGCTTGCCTGCGCCAACGGGGAACGCCGAGTGCGGCGTGCCGGAAGTGGTGTGGTGGCGCGGGCCCGGCTCAGGAACCTTGTCGAGCACCAGGCCGGCAGGCCGTGCCGGCCGGTGCTGTGGGGCGCTGGTCGGCCGTCACGCGCCGAGAGTTCTCTTCACCCCGGACATGGAAGAGCCGGTCGGCCCCGTGGCGGCTCGGTCCGGCAGCAACTGCGGCTCTTGGTCGTTCATTCGGTGTCCTCCACCTGTCCCCGTACGCCTCTTGGAGCACTCACGTTCCGGCCGCGAGGTCCATCCCTCGGTTCCCGCCGGGTTCTGGCCCGGGCCGGTGAGTCGTGCCCTCCTCCCGTACTGCCGGCAGCCCCCGTGGCGGTCTTTGCCGCGGTGGGAGTGTCCGGCAGAGCGAGGCGGCATCACTATGTCTGCCCGAAAGGGCAAAAGCAACCCGCGGTTTTCCCTTCTCACCTCGCGAGAAGTTCGAAATTGAATCTTCTCACCGAGTGAGAAATGGGCGGCTCTTTCTCACCTCGTGAGAAAGATGTATGAGGCAAGGTGCCCAGGTCAGGGTCGTTGTGCGGATGGCCTAGCCTGTCGTGGTACACATTCGGACCACGGTGATAGGAGTACTGTGCGCGCCATTGTCATGAGGGAATTCGGCGGCCCCGAGGTGCTGCGACTGGAAGACATTCCCGACCCCGAGCCCGGGCGCGGACAAAACCTGCTGGATGTGCGGCTGGCGGGTGTTAACTATGCGGATGTCCATGTTCGCGGAAATACCTACCTCGCGCCGGTCGAGCTCCCGTACATTCCCGGCAACGAGGTCGTCGGTACCACCGCGGACGGCAAGCGTGTCGTGGCACTGACCCAGGGCGGCGGCTACGCGCAGAAGGTGGCCGTTCACCGCAGGCTGCAGTGGGAGATCCCCGACGAGATCACCGACGAGCAGGCGGTACCTCTGGCTCTGCAGGGCAACAGCGCGTACCACCTCCTCTTCACGGTCGCCCAGATCATCAAGGGGCAGACCGTCGTCATTCCCGCCGCGGCCGGTGGCGTCGGTTCGCTGGCCGTCCAGCTGGCGCACCGGGCGGGTGCCCGGGTCGTCGCTCTCGCCGGCACGGCCGAGAAGCGTCGGCTGGCCTTGGAGCTGGGGGCGACTGCGGCCGTGGACTCCTCCGACGAGGACGGCCTGACGGAGCGGATCCTGGACGCGGCCCGAGGGCCCGTTCACGCCGCGTTGGAGATGACCGGAGGCAAGACCCTGCGGCAGACCCTCGAAGCGGTCGGCCCGCGCGGCAGGCTCGTCGTGTACGGCTTCGCCGGCGGGCAGCTCGCCGACGTCCCGGTGCACACCCTGCTCCAGAAGTCCGTCACCGTCGCCGGCTTCTGGCTCCCGCACCTGTACACCGACCGGACGCTTCCGCTGGCCGCGTCCATGAGGCAGCTCTTCGATGCCGTCGCCCACGGCACGCTCAAGATCGTGACCGGCGGGACCCACCCGCTCGCCGACGCGGCCAAGGTGCACCACATCCTCAACAGCCGTACCGGCATGGGCAAGTTCAGCCTCGATACCTCCGAGTAATAATCTTGTGCCGTACCGTATGCGGTGGCGCCACGGCCGCGTACCACCGTGCTCCGGGAGGAGGGGCGCGGGCACGATGAAGGGGGTACGGCTGATGAGTGGACAGCGTGGAACCGGGACCGGTTACGCCGACCGCTTCATGCGGGTGCAGCAGGCGTTCATCACTCTGGGCCCCGGTGCCCACCGGTTGTCCGAGATCGCCAAGGCAGCCGATCTCGACGACTCCACCACCGGCCGCATGCTCACCGCCGGAACCTACAACAGCACCTTCGTGCGCATCGACCGAGGCCTGTACCAGCTCGGCAGCACGGTCGCCGACCTGGGGCTCCACGCGCTCGCCGAGGACAACCTCTCCGGCAGCGAGGCCACGCACGTCCTGCAAGGCCTGCGCAAGGCGACCGACAGCGGCCTGGTCTTCCTGTACATGAGGGCCCCGTTCGGCATAGCGGGCCGTCAGTGCCTGGACATGGCGGTCGGGGACTCCGACCTCGTCGAGCTCGGGATGACGCCGCGCGAAGTCCTTTCCGTCACGCGGTCGCTGCGCACCGGCGCCTCGGGCCGGACGATCCTCGCCTACCTGCCCGAACAGATCCAGCAGCGGGTGGCCGCCGATCCGGTCCCGGAGGAAGCCGGGCCCGGAGTCATCCGCGACGGCGACGAACTGCTCGCCTCCCTTGCCGACATCCGCGACCAGGGGTACGCCCTCGGACACCAGGAGTGCATGGCGAAGTGGAACTCCGTCGCCGCACCGGTCATCTGGGACGGCGCGATCTGGGGCGCGGTCCTGATGCTCAAGCCCATGGACATCATGCCGGAAGCTCCCCAGCACTACATCTATGCCACCATCACGGCGGCCGCCAGGCTCAGCCAGCTCGGCGGGGCCTGGCCGGCCGACTGACCACCCGCTGTCGCGATCCGCGTCACCTCGCACCACCCGCGAGGACTGCATACGGGACCACTGCGCACCCGCTCCGCTGCTGATATGCCCTCGCCGTGCTGCTGACACCGGCCTGACCGCGGCGAAGCACTGGTGGGCACGGTGCGCACGGCGGGCGCGACGGTCACCCACGACGACGGCACCACGCCCCGCCACATGACCGAAGCGAGCAACCGTGCTGTGCAGCAGGCGACACGAGAGGCCGTGAGCGAACCCCGAACCACCTCTCCACGTCGAAGGAGCGGACCGGGGACAGCGCCACGCGTCGAAGGTGCAGCTGCGGAAGCAGCTCGGTGACCGTGTTCTTCTGGACGCCCTCACCGGTCGGCCGGTGCCGTACGGAGAGCCCAACGGGCCGTCGCCGAGCTGGGCCTAGGCGCGAGCGGCGGGCCGTGGCGCGCCACGAGCCCCCCGGCCGGTCCCCACCAATCCCCGCCCGGACCTCCATCAGGTCCGGACGGCCGGGACGGGGAACACCGTGACGATCGCGGGCGGCGCCGAGTCGGCTCGTCCCGGCGCGTGTTCGAGCGGTAGTGCGCATCGGGGCCCGGTCCAGGAGCCGGCTCGGGCTCGGAGGCCGAGGTGCGGATCGTCGGGGACCGTCGGCGGGCATGCCACCAGCGGCTGATTGGCCCTCGCCGCCGAGCGGCGCTCCAGGGGAGACTGCAGATCCGATGCCGCACGCGAAGGAGCTGTGATGCAGGTAGCCGTGGTCACCTTCGACGGGTTCAACGAGCTCGACAGCTTCATCGCTTCCGCACTGATCAACCGGTGCCGCAAGGACGGCCTGGAAGCCTTCATCACGACGCCGACGCCGGTGGTCACGTCGATGAACGGCGTCGAGGTGACCGGGCAGCGCCCGATGGAGTTCGTGACCGAGGCCGAGGTCGTGCTGATCGGCAGCGGTGTGAAGGCACGTGACGTGGTCGCCGACGACCGGCTGATCTCCAGGCTGCGGCTCGACCCTGCGCGACAGCTGATCGGTTCGCAGTGCTCCGGCGCGTTGGTGCTCGCCCGGCTGGGACTGCTGGACGGCATGCCGGCCTGCACGGACATGACGAGCCGGCCCTTCGTCGAAGCCCGCGACGTCACCGTGCTGGACGCGCCGTTCCACGCCGAGGGGAACATCGCCACCGCGGGCGGCTGCCTGGCGTCCCAGTATCTCGCCACGTGGGTGATCACACGGACGCTGGGGGAGGAGGCCGCGCGCGACGTCATCGGCTACGTGGCTCCGGTCGGCGAGAACCGGGAGACGGTCGAGCGCGCCCTGCATGCCGTCCACGCGGGCGAGATTGCACTGCGCTGACGCCCGCCCCTGACGGCAGCAGAACGTGAACTTCCCCAGGGGCAGCAGAGCGGCCAGTTCCCTGGCGGCAGCAGTGCGGCCGGTTCCCTGGCGGCAATAGAACGGCGAGTTCCCTGGCCGCAGCAGTAGAACGTCCAGTTCCCCGACCGCAGCAGAACTCTGCTGGTCACTTGTCCTTGTCGGCGAGGCTGAGCACCCCGGCGAGCAGGGTCCGCAGGTTGTCGCGGAGCGCGGCGGTGAAGTCCAGGCGCAGTGCCGCCAGCTCCGGGTCGGCCGCATGGGCGGCGAGCATCGCCTCGGACGGCCGGGAGTGGGTCCAGACGGCCCCGGTCATCATCACCGTCGTGCCGGCGAACTGCCACGCCCCCGCCTCGCCGAGCTCCGGAACGCACTCGCGGCTGTCCGACGGGCATCTCGGCCAGCATCACCCCGCCGTTCCACGCACCGAACAAGCCAGGTCCCGGTCACCAGAGGTGATCAGGACCTGGCTTCACGTCGATGGTGCGGATCGGCGCGAGAGCGGGCAGGTATCGGGCCGGGTACCACTGGAGGAGGGTGCCGGTGAATCCGCCGTCGGCCGGACGGGCGCGGTCCCCGGTCACGCAACCGGTACCCGTCGCGGCGCCGAAGCCGGGTTGCCCGCTGCTCATCGGTCCTCGGTTGCGCCGCGCAGCGGTAGTCCGCAGGCGCGGTAGATCTCGTCGAGGACACCCATCGTCGCCACGGCGTCCCTGGCCGAGGTGATGACCGGGCCGCCGTCCAGCACCGCCGCAGCGAATGCCGACAGCTGGCAGGCGTAGCTCGACGGGTTCCGGGGCACGCGCTCCCGTCGTACGGTGTGCCCTCCTTCCGCGTGCGGCGCGCGTATCGTCAACCGGTGATAGAGCTGGGGCGCCACGAAGTTGGTCACGTCGAGTGCGCCGGCCGTCCCGACCGCACGTGCCCGGATCGACAGCACGTGCCGCGACCACATGGACGCGCGGACATGTCCGGTCGCCCCGCCCGGGAAGGTGAGTTCAGCGCTCATCGCCCGGTCGATGCGCCGGTCCCTGCGCAGTGTCGTCATGCGTGCCGCCGTCACCGCCGGATCACCCGCGCCGAGAAGACGGGCGACGTGCACGGCGTAGCAGCCGGCGTCCATGGTCGCGCCTCCCGCCAGCGCGTAGTCGTACCGGATGTCGCTGAACCGTGGCAGCGGGAAACACATGTCGGCCTCGATGCGGTGCAGCTCGCCGAGTTCGCCGCTTTCCACGATCTCCCGCATCCGTGCGGCCAGCGGATGGTGGCGGTAATGGAAGGCCTCCATCACCACCAGGCCACTGCGGGCGAAGGCTGCGTCGGCGGCGTCCGCGACGCGTTCGGCCTCGGCGCGGTTGGCGGTGAAAGGCTTCTCGCACAGTACGTGCTTGCCGGCTTCGAGGGCCTTCAAGGTCCATTCCGCGTGCAGCCCGTTGGGCAGTGGCACATAGACTGCGTCCACCTGCGGGTCGGCGAGCAGCGCGTCGTAACTGCTGTGCACGACGGGGACGCCGTGCTTGCGCGCGAACGTGTCGGCGCGGCTGCGGTCGCGAGCCGCGACAGCGGTCACCGTGACGCGGGCCGTCTGCCGCGCGGGCTTGATCAGTGCGCTCGGTGCGATGGCGGCTGCTCCGAGCAGCCCGATCCTGAGGCTCTTGGACATGGCGATCAGTGTGCCGGAGGGCGGTCGCGGAGACCTCGCCGGGCCACCGGGGCAGGGCACCGCGGCGCACGTCGTACGGTCGTTGTGGCGGTCACTTGTCGATCTGGAGTACCGCCATCATCCCCGCGTCCTCATGGTTGAGGATGTGGCAGTGCAGGACCGTCCTGCCCGGATAGTCGAGGAACCGGATGCGGATGACCATGTTTCCGCGGGGAGGGACGTCGACGGTGTCCTGCAAGCCGTAGTCGGTCTGCGGCTTGCCGTTGATGCTCATCACCTGGAAGTCGTTGGTGTGCACGTGGAACGAGTGGACCTCGTCGCTGTCGTTCTTGATCGTCCACTCTTCCACGGTGTTGAGCCGGGCCCGGAAGTCGACGCGGCTGTGGTCGAACTGCTTGTGGTTGATGTAGAAAAGCGTGCCCGCCTTGTTCTCCGTGAAGGTGACCGTCTTGCGTCCCGCGACGGTCTCCTTCGCGAGGTCGTCCACCGGGGCGAAGTCCGTGGGCAAGGTCGCGGGCCGCGTGGGCCGGCCGTCGGACCGGACCGTCGCCAGTGTCGCCCGGGGGAACTGGTTCCCGGCCTTGCCCGTGTCGTACGGCAGGGTCTGCAGCTCCGACGCGCCGGCCTGCGGACCCTGGACGAGCACGTCGTAGCGGGCACCGGCCGGAATGACCAGGGAGTCGACGGAGTAGACCTTGTTCACCGGGTAGCCGTCCTGGGCGATGACGTGGAACTTGGTGCCCGGCAGCGCCACTTTGTAGAAGATGTTGGCGCCGATGTTCGCCAGGTGCCACAGCTGGGTCTCGCCGGGCCTGATCCGGATCCGCGGGTCGAGCTGCCCGTTGACGGTGCGTGTCGTGGGTGCACCCATCTTGAGATCCGTGGTCTTGATCTGGTCGCCGACGAGTTGGAAGTCCTTGAGCGCGACGACGTGCTCCGTGATCCCCCGGAGCGGCGCGGGCAGATATGCGTCGAGGCCGTCCACCACGATCAGGCCGGCCATGCCGCCGGCGGTCTGGGCGGCGGAGAGCGTGTGCGGGTGCGGGTGGTACCAGTACGTCCCAGGCTCCAGGCTCTTGGGGAAGCGGTACGCGTAGGTGAACGTCTTCCCCGGCTCGATCTTGAGGAAAATGTTGTCCGAATTCCCGACGGGAGAGACGTGCATACCGTGCACGTGCAGATTCGTCTGCTTGTCGAGCTTGTTCTCGAAGGAGATCTCCATCCGGTCCCCGGGCCGCAGTCGCAACGTGGGCGGCATGTACATCCCGTTGTACGTCAAGGCCCACAGATCCCGGCCTGCCAGGCGCACCTTCTTGCGTTCGACCACGATCCTGGTCCTGAGCAGCCCGTTCCTGCTCACGATCTGCGGGGGGTCGCGCAGATCCTCCGTTGCCCGCGCGGTGAGGGCCGGGGACGGGGACACGGTCGACGGGGCGATGGCCGGTCCTTCCGGACGGCCCAGTGCGCTGGTCCCGGTGTGCCCGCTGCACCCCGTCGCCAGGGCGAGCGCGCTGAGGCCGGAACCGATGACGGTCCGGGTCCGATGGGCGGATGCGGACAAAACTGATCCCCATGCACGGTAGACGTGAAGGCCGGGCGGCCGTGGCCGCCATCATGCATCGACATACCGGGTGAAATCGGCTGCGACCCGAAGATATGCAGGGGCGTCACCTTGATGGCGGAGGTGGGAGCTGTCCTCGGACGGGACGCCCGATCGGGGCTGCCCTCGCACACGCCGCGCCATTGGGGCTGCCCTCGGACAGGTCGCGCCATTGGGGGCTGCCCTCGGGCAGGACGTGCGCGATGGGCATGGGGCTCCCTACGCTCGTAGGACAGGTTCCCTTGGACCGCGCAGTGGCGGTCCCGGAGGTGACGGCCATGCGTGCCTCGCTGATCCAGCTGTCCGTGGACGCGTCGGACTCCGCCGAGGAGCGTCGGCGCAGGGCGGCTTCGCTGGTCCGCGGCCGGTCGGGCGACGATCTGGTGGTCCTGCCGGAACTGTGGACGGCCGGCGCCTGGTCCTACGACCGCTGGGACCAGGACGCCGAAGGCGTCGACGGTCCCACCGCCGAGGTCATGTCCGCCGCTGCCCGTGAGGCGGGGGTATGGCTCCACGCCGGATCGATCGTCGAGCGGGACGAGGACGGGACCCTGTACAACACCGCTCTCCTCTTCGACCGGGCCGGCGAGCTGCGCGGTCGCTACCGCAAGATCCACCGATACGGCTTCGACAGCGGTGAGGCGACCCTGATGGGAGGCGGCCGTGACATCGTCACTGTGCCCACCGAACTCGGTGTGATCGGCCTCGCCGTCTGCTACGACCTTCGCTTTCCCGAACTCTTCCGGGGCCTGCTCAACGCGGGGGCCGAGCTGATCGTGGTGCCGGCCGCTTGGCCTGCGGCCCGGCTGAGCCACTGGCAGCTCCTCACCCGCACGAGAGCCCTGGAGGAACAGGTCTTCCTCCTGGCCTGTTGCGCGACGGGCACGCATGGCGGGATGCAGCAGGGCGGACACAGCACGGTCATCGACCCCTGGGGGACCGTACTGGGCGAGGCCCGCACCGCGCAGGAGACGGTGACGGTGGACTTCGAGATGACGGAAGTCGCCCGGATCCGCTCGGAACTCCCGGTCCTGCGCGACCGCGTCCTCAGCGTCGAGGCTCCCGGGGGAGGGTGAGGCTTCCGGCGGTTCTGGTCGTCGAGCCGTCGTGCCGAGCCGAGGCCGGGGCAGGCTCCGTGGTCACGTGACTCGGCGTGCTCTTGCGGTCCAGGTCGGCCAGGAGCCGTTCCATGTCGGTCATGAGCGAGCCGTAGACATGCCATGCGCCCGGCTTGGACAGAGTGCCGTGGCCGATCAGGTCGGTCATGGTGCTGTGCCAGGCCAGCGCCCGGTCGGTCGCTTCGCGCAGTTGCTCGCGGGGGGTCACCTCCGAAGAGGCGGTCGTGGCGTGTGTTCCTGCGAATTCCTGAACGGCTTCCCCGGCCAGGTGGAGGGTTTCGGCGTACCGGGTGAGGAACTGGTGCCCCAGGTGGTGGTCGGCATGGTGGTCATGGGCGTTGTCGGCCAGGGTCCGGGCGATTCCGCGGACCCCGAGGGAGACCCCGCGCAGAGCCTTGAACGCTTCCCCGTGGCTCAACTCCTTGCGGCGCCCGTACACCACGCACCGTGTGTTCCAGCGCAGGCTCTCGTCGGCGTTCCGCACCTGTTCCTCCGCCCGTGCCAGGCGCTGCTCCAGGCTGCGTGCCCGGTGCAGCCAGCTGTGGGCCTTGGACGTGAGCTGCCGCTGGGCGAGGCCGGCGCCCATGTCGCGCAACAGCGTTCCCATGGCGTGAGCGAGGTCGCGGACCGCGGAATCGGATTCGTCCAGATAGAGCGGCGGCAGGACGAGCGCGTTGACGGCGATGCCCACGACGGCGCCGGTCAGCGTCTGCAGTACGGGAGACACCAGGCCGGACATGGGATCGCTTGCGGTGGCCGTCAGGGCGATGACCGCGGTGGAGGCGATCTGGAGACGGCCATCGGTGCCGCGGCGAGGGCCTGCCAGGACCGCGATGAGTGCGATGACGGCCACGGCGGCGGCGGTCGGCCCCAGCAGACGGACGGTTCCGAGAGCGAGGAGCAGCCCGGCCACTTTCGCGCCGACGCTGCGTGCCGCCGTTGTCACGGATCGGTACACCGTGGAGGCGTTGACCATGAGGAAGGCGGTGGCGACGGCGAGGTAGGGCCGGCCCTCGGGGGACCAGGGGGCCGCGATGCCCCAGGTGAGGAGGGCCGCGGCCACGGTCTTGGCGCCGTGCACCACGCGCCCGGTCCGCTTGGTGCCCAGCCGGTCGGCCGGCCGCCGTGCCGGCCCCGCCGTGGTGGGCGGAGTGGATCCCGACGGGATGGTTGAATCTTGCACGACTTCGAGAATGGCATTTTTCGCCCCGGTTCACCGCGTCGGGTGGCGTGAACTCCGACACGGCGCCCCGGCCTGCTGTCGCCGATCGCGCGGTGAGTGGGCTGCGGGCGATTGTGCGGGGTCGGCGAGAGCGTCGAGCGTCGTCCGCGCGTGGCGGGGACATCGTCGGAGGGTGCTCGCGTGGTCGCGTCCGCAGTTGTTCCGCCGCATTCGGGTGATTCGTTTCACGCATGTAGTTTATTGTTCAACTAGGCTATGGGTGCGTAGCTTGAGGGGCGCTGAACGCTCGGCTGGTTACACCGTTCGCAATCGCAGACGGGTGCCGGGCAAGGAGGAATGATCATGAAGAAGTTCATGCGTCACATGGCGACCCTGGGCGCTTCCGCCGCACTCGTCGGAGGCGCTCTCTTCGCCGTCGGCGGCACCGCGGCCGCGGCCACCCCGCAGATGAACGGGCACATCCCCGCCCGGACGACCGTGGCCGAAGAGGCGAAGGCCGCCACCGCCCATGCCGGACACCCCGGCCGTGACGACATCCGCCACGACTACCGCTTCCACCACCGCATCGACGGCAGGGACCACCGCGGATACGGAAGCGACCACCCCGCTCGGTCCTACGCCGGCGAGCGACGCACCGGCAGTGGCCGTGTCGACACCTGGATCGCGGACCAATGGACGACGTTCGGCCCCTGGATCGCAGACCAGTTGGCGGCGTCCGACCCCTGGATCGGGGACCAGTTGACGCTGTTCCAGGCACCCGGGTCAACCGTCGGTGCGTCCTGACCGGCTCACTTCCTCGCTCCGGCTACCTCGTTCCACGAGGGCGGGACTCGTAGTGCACGCTGTGGAAACGTCCGGCCTCCTCATGACCGGCCGGATCGCCGCCCAGTGACCGTACCGCCTCGATCGCGTACTGCCGTTCCCGTTCGTCGGTGAAGAGCCGCTGGGGGTAGGTGCGGGAAGCGTCGACGGTGGTGTGCAGGCCGTGCGCGGCCAGCGTCCGCTCGATCGGGTCGTACGACACGGTGCGCAGCACGAACGTGCTGACCCACACCGGTCGTCGGGCGCAGTTCAGCAGTGCCTCGAAGGTCCGAGCCGTGAGGTAGCTGCCGCCGCCGGTGAGCGTGACGAGGCCGACGTCGGCAAGCGCCCGGGCCAGCCGGGGGCCGGGCGCTCCCCGCTCCAGGTCGTCGGTGAAGGCGGCGTCGAGGAGTCCCACTGCCAGCGCGTAGTGCACGGCGTGTGCGGCGATGTCCAGGCCGATCACCGGCAGCGCGTCCGGGCGGCGCCGTTCGGCGTAGAACTCCTTGTCCCATGCCGTGAGTTCCACCGTCGACATGGCGGAGGCGGTTCGAGAGGTGTACCGCTCGTACATCTGCGCCAGTGTCACGTCGTGGTTGAGCAGGGCGGCGTTGATCCCGTAGGAACAGCACAGGTCCAGCACCGCCGGTCTGTCCGGACGGCCGTCGTCGAGCGCGGCACGTTCGGCGGCCACCTGCCGGAAGACCGGCTGCGCCTGGTGCGGGATCTCGTAGTCGAGAGGAGCCAGCCGTCTGAAGTAGGCGCGCGGGTCCGACCGGTCGTAGATGTCGTCGAACCGCGCCTTGCCGCCTGCCACGCCCTCGGAATCGCCCGAGCCCGACCCGGCCATGCCGCACTCCTCCTCACAGGACACCCTTGTCCCTCCATCATGTCCGGACCTCTCCGTTTCGGGATGTCGACACCAGCGGCGCACGGGTGTACTCGGGCACCGGGCATACCGGACCCTGGACGGTGCTCGACCTCCGACGGTGCTCGACCACTCCGATCGGTTGCGGGACCGGTGACGGCTCAGTCGATTGCGGGACCGGTAACGGCTCCATCGCTTGCGGGACCGGTGACGGTTCGACCGATCGGGCGGGCGGAATCCTCTCCCCCGGAGGTGGGCCGGGCGGCACGCCAGGCCCGGTAGTGGGACGCGATGGAATCGGTGGGGGAGGCATGGCGTGGGGTCCAGCCCAGCAGGCGTCGGGCCTTGGCGCTGGTGACGAGTTCGTCCTGGTCGGCGGCCATGTGCAGCATCCCGCCGGCCTCCGCGCCCGCAAGCTCGATGTCACTGTGGAAGCCGGCGGCGCGTACGGCGGCGTCCTGTACGTCGACGGCGCGCAGCCGCTGTTCGTCCGCGGCGACGAAGACCTCGCCGTCGACGGCGGCGGGGCGGTCGAGGATGCGGACGTACAGCTCGGCGAGGTCGTCGACGTGGACCCAGCTCCATCGCTTGGCGGTGTCACCGTAGAAGACGGGACGTCCCTCCTCCGCCGCGGCGAACCACTGGCCCATCATCGAGGTGGTGGCGGGTCCTCCGTACAGGAAGCCGGGGCGTACGACGGTGTGGTGCAGACCCGTGGCGGCGAGTTCCCTCTCCAGCTGGAAGCGGAAGCCGAGGGGGCTGTGCGGGTCTCCGGGGGTGTTCTCGTCCATCAGGGCATGACCGGTGCGGCCGTAGGAGGAGATGCCGGTGGTGAACACCAGGTGCCGTCGGCGGCCGTCGCTCTCCCGGGCGGCCAGCAGCTCGGCGAACAGGTGCTGGTCGGCGCGGTAGGGGTCGCTCATCTCCATGAGGAGGTGGACGACGGCATCGACGCCGTCGAGATGGCCGCGCCAGCTGTCGGGCTCGGCGAAGTCCCCCCGCACGGGCGTGACGTCCGCCCGGGTCAGGGCACGGGCGGCGGCGGAGGCGGTGTCGCGGGTCAGGCCGAGGACGGTGTGTCCCGCACGGGACAGGGCCGGCGAGACATGGGAGCCGGCGTAGCCGGTGGCGCCGGTCACGAGGATCTTCATGGTGGTACTCCTGCGGGGTGGGCACGGGCACGGGCACCGGCGGCGCCGGGCCGAGGGGGAGACGGGTGCGGCCGTGAGCCGGGTCAGCCGGCGGTGGCGGCCCTGTCGCCGAGGGGCCTGTCGCCGGGAGGTCTGTCGGTGGCGGAGCCGTTCTCGAAGAACCGGGCGAGCCGCCGGGCCAGCCAGATCGGATTGTCGGACGCGATGGTGTGGGCGGCGCCGGGCACGATGTCGGCGCTCACGTCGGCGGCCGCCCGGCGGGCTCCGTCCAGCAGGACGTGCTGCGGCAGGCCGTGCTCGCCGTTGAGGACCAGTACGGGCACGGTGACCTTCGGGGCGGCGCGTGCGATGCGGCCGTCCTCGGCCAGGGTGGCGTAGTGCTCGAAGCCGCCGCGCATGCCGTCCGGGGCGCGGTAGGAGTCCAGGAGTTCGGCGTGGTCGGCGGCGGTGAGGCCGCCGGCGCTCATCAACGACCAGAAGGGGCCGAGGTATTGCTCCTCCTTGCCGGCGGTGAGCAGGGTGGCGAGTTCGACCTGGGCGTGGAAGCCGAAGTGCCATGAGCCGCCCGTCGCGGGATTCATGTGTTCCTCGAGGCCGAAGCCGGGCAGGAACGCCTCGGTCAGGACCAGCCGCCGTATCCGTCCGGGGTGGGTCTGGGCGTAGGCGTGGGCGACCATCGTGCCGATGTCGGTGCCGACGACCTGCACGTGCCGGAGTCCGAGGAACTCGGCGAGCCGGTGGAGGTCCTCGGCCTCCACGCGCTTGGTGTACCGGCCCGGCGGTTTCCCGGAGTTGCCCGATCCGCGCAGGTCGGGCGCGATCACGGTGAAACCGTGGGCCGCCAGGGGTGCCAGGAGCGGTCGCCATTCGATCCAGGTGAACGGCCAGCCGTGGATCAGCAGTACGGCCGGGCCCCGGCCGCCGATCACATAGTGCAGGCGTACTCCGTTGACGACGGCGTACTGGTGCGTGAAGCCCTCCGGACCGGCGGGGGTGCCGGGGGCGGGCGGGGTCGGCGGCCGCTGGGCGGCGGTGGTCATGAGGCCTCCGGGTGTGGGTGGAGACGACGATGGGTGCTTGCCTGGGCAAGGAAATGCTTGCCTGGGCAAGTAGTACTCGCATTTGCTTGCCTCGTCAAATAAAGTCGGACAGGATGGATGCGTGAACGACAGCCCCACCGCGCGCGAAGGCCCCGCCCTCACTCCGGACGAGATGCTGCTCTGGCAGTCCCTGGGCCGCCTCGTCCACGCCCTGCCTCGGGTGCTGGAGGACGACATGAGCAGGGCGACCGGGATGTCGATGACGGAGTTCGCCGTCCTGCTCACGCTCAGCCGGACGCCGGAGCGCCGCATGCGGATGTCGGAACTGGCCGCCGCGACCGGACTGAGCCCCTCCCGCATCACGCGCGTCGTCCAGGCCCTGAGCGCCCAGGGGCTGACCGCCAAGGAGCGGCACGGAGTCGACGGCCGCGGAAACGACACCCTGCTCACCGCTGCCGGTGCCGATCGCGTCGCCGCCGCGCAGGGCGCACATGTCGCCATCGCGCGGAGCCGGGTCCTCGACCACATCCCCGAGGGCCTGGTCCCGCAGCTGGCCGACACCCTCCGCACCCTCACCGATCTCTCCCTCGGTGCAAGTGCCGGACCCGCGACCGGCGACTCGTCGGGGTCCGTCTGACCTGTCGTCGGATCGACCGGCTGCTCGGGAGCCCATGACCGGGTGACCGTGAGGGGTTGAGGGGCGGGGGATTGAGGGGGCGAGGGCAGGGGGCCGGGCCGGCGTCGGCGGTGGAGGCCGGTCGTGGGGGTGGGGTGGCACGAGACCCTTGGCGGGTTCACATGGGGCCCCTATTGGCATGGACCTGACTTGCGAGGGCGGCTAGGCTCTGCCCCGCACGGATGAGAGCGCTCTCATGTCTCGGCTGTTCCACCCCCACTCAGCTGGAACGACGAAGGGCAACTTCCATGAGACGCAGGAGACTTCTGCACACCGGCCTGGCCGCACTGCTGACGCTCGGCGGTCTGACCGCCGCCGGCACGCTCCCCGCATCGGCGAGCGACTCCGCCGCCCCCACGGCTCCCGCACCCGCCTCCGACGGACTCCTCTCCGCCATGCAGCACGACTTCGGCCTGACGAAGGCTCAGGCCGAGGCGCGTCTCAAGGCCGAGCGGGCGGCCACGGAACTCGACCCCAAGGCCCGCAAGGCCGCCGGGGACGCGTACGGCGGCTCCTGGTTCGACGCGAAGAGCGGGCGGCTGACCGTGGCCGTCACCCCGGGCGCCTCCGCGGCCACCCGCCAGGCGCTCCGGGCCGCCGGTGCCACGGTCCGCACCGTCCGGCACAGCGCCCGCGAGCTCGATGCGGCCAAGGCACACATCGACCGGCTCTCCGCACCCGCGGGCGTGAGCAGCTGGCATGTCGATCCGGCGGTCGGCGCGATCGTCGTCGACGTGGTCCGGGGCAAGGCCGGCGACAACGATGTCCAGCGGTTCCTGGCCGCTGCCCGCCGGGCGGGCCAGGTCACCGTCGAGACGGTCGCGAAGGCGCCGGCCACCCTCGCCGCGGGCACGGTCGGCGGCGACCCCTACTACACGGGCAACGTCCGCTGCTCCATCGGCTTCTCGGTGTACGGCGGGTTCGTCACCGCCGGGCACTGCGGCGGGCCGTACGCCGCCGTGTACGGCTGGGACGGCTCCTACGTGGGCGATTTCCAGGGATCCTCGTTCCCGGGCGACGACTACGCCTGGGTGAGCGTGGGCAGCGGCTGGTGGACGGTGCCGGTCGTGCTCGGCTGGGGCACGGTGTCCGACCAGCTGGTGCGGGGCTCGGCCGTCGCACCCCCCGGCTCCTCCGTCTGCCGGTCGGGATCGACCTCGCACTGGCACTGCGGCACGGTGGAGGCTCTCGACGAGACCGTCAACTACAGTCAGGGCGCGGTGTACGAGCTGACGAAGACCAGCGTCTGTGCCGAACCCGGCGACTCCGGCGGCTCCTTCATCAGCGGCGACCAGGCGCAAGGTGTCACCTCCGGCGGCTGGGGCGACTGCACCGGTGGCGGCGAGACCTGGTTCCAGCCGGTCAACGAGATCCTCGACCGCTACGGCCTGACCCTGCAGACCGCCTGACCGTCCGACCGCTCGAAGGGGGTTCCGCCGGCCGACGGCAGGGCGGAACCCCCTCGCGCAAGGGCGGCGATCCGTGCACGGGGACCGCCGCGCGCGGTGGTCGGTGCCGTTGTTCGTGAACGGCGCGTCCAGGGCGCCGTTCGCGGTGGACATGCCGTCGATGCCGAAGACCGTGCCGCTGTTCGTGCCGAGGGTGCGGCCGAAGTCCGGCTCCAGGGTCGAGGTCGGCCGTCCAGCGGGCGGTCGGGAAGCCGCTGATGTGTGCAGCCGAGCGGCCCCCGTGGGGAGGGGTACGGCGGTCCGGCCGGCGGCGACGGGTCAGGGCGCGCGCTCGTCCCCGCTCTCCGATCAGCCCTCGGCGACCCCTTCCTGCGGTGCGGGCGGGCCCAGAACCCTCCTGGTGAAGTCCGCCAGTTGTGCCCGCATCCGTTCGCGCGGCACGCGCTCACGTTCCGCCAGGTACTCGACGAGGTCGGCCCGGGTGGCGGCGAGCAGCGCATGGGCGGTGAAGCCGCTGTCGGCCGAGCCGGGGAGCTGCTCCAGCACGGCTCGGAGCAGCTCGTGCCACCTCTCGTAGTGCTCCGCCTGGTAAGGGCTGCTGCTCCCGCCCTCCTCCAGGGCGAGCGCGAGACGGCGGTTGTCGAGCTTGAAGCACAGGACGGCGTCGAGGAGAGCGGGTACGCGCTGATGCGCTGGGGTGGCGGGCCCCAGGGGCGGGGGGCCGGCCGCGATGGCCTCTCTGATCGGTTCGAGACGCGCCTCGTACAGCGCACGCAGCAGCCCGGCGCGATCGCCGAAGGCGCGGAAGAGCGTTCCCTTGCCGACGCCGGCCGCGGCCGCGACATCGGCCATGGTGACGTCGTCGGGGCTCTCGCGGCGGGCGAACAGGGCGTCGGCGGCCGCGAGGACGGCCTCCCGGTTACGGGCAGCGTCCCTGCGGGGCTTGCGCTCGGTCATGTGGTTCCTTCGTTTGCAAAGCGGACCCCGGGTCCGTATCGTCAAAGCGGACCCTTGGTCCGGATATTACGAGATGGAGGACACCCATGTCCGCACCGACCTCCCCCGAGGATCTGTACCGCCACAGCCTGCGACTTCTCCTGGACAAGAACATTCCCGCGTGGGTCGCCCTGTGGGCCGATGACGGCGTCATGGAGTTCCCCTTCGCCCCCCAGGGCCGGCCCGGGCGCCTGGAGGGCAAGGAGGCCATCGCCGCTTACATGCGCCCCTACCCCGACCACATCGATCTGCACGACTTCCCCGACCTGCGGATCCACCGGACCACCGATCCGGAGACCATCGTGGTCGAGATGCGCGGCGTCGGCCGCCTGGTGAAGACCGACAGCCCCTTCGACATGACCTACATCGCCGTCGTGACCGTCCACGACGGGCACATCACCTCCTACCGCGACTACTGGAATCCCCTCGCCGTCCTCGAGTCCGGCACCGACTTCGCCGGGAGCAGCCGATGACCAGCACCGGCACCACTCTGGTCATCGGCGCCACCGGCACCACCGGCAGCCGCACCACCGCGCGGCTGACGGCGGCCGGCCACCGCGTCAGAGCCGCCGGCCGGCACGCCACCCCGGTCCCCGGCGCGGAGGCGGTGCGCTTCGACTGGCACGACCCCGCCACCCACGCCGCCGCCCTCGACGGGGTCGACCGCGTCTACCTCGTCCCGCCCCTCGGCGACTTCGACCCGGCGCCGATCATGCTGCCCTTCCTCCGGCAGGCCCGCGCCGCAGGCGCGCACCGCGCAGTGCTCCTCAGCTCCTCGGCGGTTCCCGCGGGCGGCCCGGCGGTGGGCAAGGTGCACCAGGCCCTGCCAGGTCTGTTCGACCAGTGGGCGGTGCTGCGCCCCTCCTGGTTCATGCAGAACTTCACCGGCGAGCACGCGCACGCCCGGGACATCCGCGAGGACGGCACCATCCGGACCGCCACCGGGACCGGCCGGGTCGGCTTCGTCGACGCCGACGACATCGCCGCCGTCGCCGCCCACGCCCTGACCGATGACTGCGCCCCCGACACCGATCTCGTCCTCACGGGACCGGAGGCACTCAGTTACGACGACATCGCCGCCATCGTCACGGAGGTCACCGGCCGGCCTGTCGTCCACCGCGGTCTGTCCTTCGAGGGCATGCGCGACCGCCTCACGGCGCTGATGCCGCCCGAGTTCGCCGCCATGCTGGCCGGCATGGACCGTGCCATCGCCGAAGGGGCCGAGGACCGGATCACCGACACCGTCCAGCGCCTCACCGGTCGGCCTGCGCACACCTTCCGCACCGTCCTTGAAAGAGAGATGCGACGCAGCGGCTGAGGTGACCGGAGGGTCGGCAGGTCTGGTACGAGCCCCTGCGCAATCGCTGCGCGGCCGTCCCTGGTGGCTCGGCGTTCCATGGCGGCTCGGCGTTCCATGGTGGCGCGGCCGTCCACGGTGGTACGGCCGTCCACGGTGGTACGGCCGTCCGCGGGGGCTCGGACGTCGGCCGGGGGCTCGGTCCTCGGTGAAGCCGTCGTAACCCGCCACGCGCTTCCGGGAACGGCGCAGCAGATCCCGGTCGGCACAGGCATGATGTCCCTGCTGCGGGCGTTCAACGCGCCCCGCCTGCGGGCCGGTTCACCGCCCTGGCCCTCGGCGCGACCGCCTGCGGCGGCGGCCCTGTCTCGGCCGGCGGTGGCGGGCGGGATGCCGGGGACCGGACTCGGCGAGCTCTTGGACCCGCCGCGGCGTCGGTGGATCCGGTTCGGACAGGACGGGCCCTTCCCCGGCCCGGTCGCGAGGGTGGAAGTCGCCGCGCAGCAAGGCCCGTGAGCGAAGGGGTCCTTGAGGTGCAGCCTGCAGCCTGTCGGCGGCGGTTGCCATCTCTTAGGGTGGCCGAGGGCCGTGACTGGCGTCGAGGGTGGACCACCACCGGGGAGCGGCTCGGCCGTCATGGGTCCGTGCCGCGCGCCTGGGCGATTCACCGCGAGGCTCAGGAGTGCGCATGACCAGTCCCGCCGCGATGAGTAGGGCAGGCATCCATGACCTGATCGACGACGTCGTCCGCTCGGGCAACCGGCTCACCCGGGCCGCAGCGGGCCGGACCGACGATGGACTGCGAGCCCCCTCACGGCTGGAGCACTGGACACGGGGCCATGTGCTGGCCCATGTGGCCCACAGCGCCGACGCCTACGTGTGGCTGCTGCGCCTGGCCCGTACGGGCGCCGAGCCGGGGCCGCGCAGGGACGCGGCGGCCCTGGCCCGGGCGGTCGAGGAGACCGCCGGGCTGCCCGCCGCCGACCTGGTCGCCGAAGTGCGTTGCCGCCTGGCGCGGTTCGTGTCGGAGGCCCGGGACATGCCTGCGACCGCCTGGGAGAGCATGGTCACCGCCCTGGCAGGCTGGCGGCACCCCGCCTGGTACACCCTGCGACGGTGTCTGCGTGAACTGGAGACGCACCACCTGGACCTGGACCTCGGCTATCGCACCGCGGACTGGCCGGCCGCGTACGTCTGCTGGGCACTCGATGACACGCTCGCCGCACTCAAGGCCCAGGGCTTCGCCGTTTCCTCGGTCGAAGCGGTCGATCTCGGACGGTCCTGGGAGGTCTGCCCGGGCGGTCCGGCGATCGCCGGCCCCGGCCACGCACTGCTCGGCTGGCTCAGCGGCCGGACGTCCGCCGCCGGGCTGGTGTCCGACCGGCCGACGTCAACTCTGCCGCGTCGGCCGGCCTGGCCGCAGCCGCCGTCCCCGGGCTGGGGCCGCGCCGGCGAAGACGGCGTCACCTGAAGCGGGCCGCACTCACCGCCGCCCTTTTCCGGACCAAGCCGCGTGGCTTCCTCAGGGACGGCGGCTGGCATTCGCCCACGCTGAGTTGACCGTCCATGACGGATGAGAAAACACGTTGGCGGGCTGCCGCCGAGCTGCGACGATGCAGCTGTTTCCCATACGGAGGGGGCTTTTGTTCGTTTTCGTTTGTGTGCGGTGCGATGCCGGGCTGACCGTCCCCTTGTCCCAGGTCTCCCTTCCGGCCCACGCCCGTCAGAAGTACGGGAATGGGGTCCAGCTTCCGGTGCTCATGGAGTCAGGGACGTTTGCAGTGGACCCGGACCCCTGGAGAGGGCCGTGGCGGATGTGGGACGAGATTGATCCGGGCGAGGCGGAGGCGCGCGGCATCTACGCGCCGGTCTACGCCCTGTCCGACAGCACGCCCGGGGCGATCGTCATCGCGCCCGGCGATATCCGCGGAACCCGGCTCATGCCCGAGAAGCGCGGCGGTGCCTGCTGTGGCCTCGACGGGGCCGACGGGCCCAACATGGCCTGCGAAGCGTGCGACCTGCCCGTGGCGACCAGGGTCGACGATTGCTCGCTCTGGCAGGCAGTGCGGCTCAGCTCGGACGCCGTGCGCCGCGTACTCGTCGACGGTGTCCACGCTGCGCCGTTCTCCTGGGCGGAGCTGGCAGAGAGGGGGGAGAGCACGCCCCCCTTCGAGCCGATTGCCTCATGGGGAGGACGGTTTGGGCCGAGCCACTACTGGTCGTGGAGTCCGCAATGGGAGGCGGCAGCCGGCCAGGCTCTCGCCCACCTGCTGGTGGCCTCCGAAGGACAGCCGGTAAAGGTCCCCAACGGTCTCACCGCGGACGTGTTCCAACGCGCGCTCGACACCCTGCTGCCCGCTGGCCTGCCGACGCGGCGCGCCGTCCTGGCTGGACCAGGAGAACCCTCCCCCGACGCGGGCGTTGGCATCCTCCTCGTACCGGTCCATCCCCGGACGGGTCAGACTTGGGCCCCCGCCGGCCCGGCTGCATCGGCATACCCGGTGCCCCTGCCGCTGGGGGTGTGGCTGTGGCTGGTCTCTCCCCAGCCGTACTTGCCGGTTCCCGCGTCGGGCGGCATACCGCAAGACGTCCTCCGCGACGACCCGCTCCCGCCGCGCCCCAACTACCTGTTCCGGGCCGACCGGGGAACGTTCCAGCACACCTTGGTCCGGCTACCGGCCGTTCGCGCCCCGTGGATGCGCGCGATCCTCGAGAAACTCACGCAGGACGGATCGGCCGACATCTTCTAGTCGACTGGCAATCGAACGGCGCCGACTCTCGTACCTCCCGAAGTGTCGAACATGCGCAGCGTCCACCGACTAGACCAAGCGGGGGATGCGCACCCGCCCGGCATGTCCTCCCTTGGTCCGGTCGACGACTCCGTACAGGCCTCCGCGGCAGCCCTCAGCGCGCGGGGCTCTCCTCGGAGGCGTGCTGTTCGAGGTGGGAGGCGAGGACCGCGGCCTGGACCCGGCGCTGCACCCCCAGCTTGGCCAGCAGCCGTGAGATGTGGTTCTTGACGGTCTTCTCGGACAGGTACAGCTTGTTGCCGATCTCACGATTGGTCAGGCCGTCGCCGATCAGGGCGAGGATGTCCCGTTCGCGCGGTGACAGGCCCGCCAGTTCGGGCGGTAGTGAGGGCGCCGCGGCAGGGTCGGCCCGCAGGGACCGCATGAGGCGGGCCGTCGTCGCGGGGTCCAGCATCGACTGGCCCGAGGCGACGGTGCGGACCGCCGACACCAGGTCGGACCCCTTGATCTGCTTCAGGACGTACCCGGACGCCCCGGCCATGATCGCGTCCAGCAGAGCGTCCTCGTCGTCGAACGAGGTCAGCATCAGACATGCCAGATCCGGCATCCGGCTGCGCAGTTCCCGGCAGACCGAGATGCCGTTCCCGTCGGGCAGCCGGACGTCGAGGACGGCGACGTCCGGGCGCAGCGCGGGGCCGCGGGCCAGAGCGTGCTCGGCGGTGCCCGCCTCGCCGACCACGGAGATGTCCGGTTCGGCGTCCAGCAGGTCGGTCAGTCCGCGGCGCACGACCTCGTGGTCGTCCAGCAGGAACACGCGGATCGGGTTCTGCTCCGTGAAGATGCGTGTCGCGGTCATGACGACCTCTCGTTCCCGGCAGGGACAGGCTCCGGGCTGTCCACGACGCTGATCATCACCCGTCGGCGCCGTGCGCACTAGGGCCGACCGGCCCTACTCACCCCATGGTCGCGGCGCGCGAGAGCGAACTCCAGCCGTCGGACGCGGGCTGCCCGCGCGACGCTCTCCCGACCAGGAACCGCGCGGCCCCGGGGCCCGGGCGCGTCCGCACGGACGATGATCGCGGGCGGGCCGCTGCCCGCGCACACCCGGGTCGGTCGGTCCCGGACGGGGACGAACGGCCCCTGCTCCCGTCGGCGCCGGACCAGCACGTTGGAAGTGGGTTCCCGACCCGGGAGGTGGAGTCCATGACCCGGACCGTCACCGTAGGCTTCGACGGCTCGTCCCAGAGCCGGGCCGCCGCCGAATGGGCGGCCCGTGAGGCCCGGCTGCGGGGCCTGCCGCTGAAGATCGTCCATGTGTGGGAGCCGGTGCCCGGGCCGATGGCCCAGGCCCCGCTGCCGGGCCCGGAGACCCTCCGGCACTGGACCGACCCGGATCCGGGCGAGTCCACCGAAGGCATCCGGCTGCGCCACCCCGGTGTCGAGGTCGTCACCGTGGAGCGCACGGGGAATCCGGCCGACGTACTGTGCCGGGCGGCGAACGCGGCCGAACTGCTGGTGCTCGGATCGCGGTGCCTCGGCGGGATCGGCGGGTTCGTGGTCGGCTCGGTCGGCCTGTCCGTCGTCGCCCACGCCGGACAACCGGTGGTGCTGGTCAGGGCGGACGAGCAGGCCGCGGACGAGCACGTGATGGATCGTTCCGGTGTGCCCTCGGCCGCGACGCCCTTCCGGCCCGTCGTCCTCGGCCTCGACACCGGCGATGCCGACGACACGCTGCTGGAGTTCGCCTTCGACGCCGCTGAGCGTCGCAGCGCGGCGCTGCGCGTCGTACACGGCTGGACGGAGCCGACCACTTCCTTCCACCGCTGCCCCGGTGACGCCGAACTCGCCGGCTCGCTCGCACGGAGACAGGCCGCCGTCCTGAGCGAGGTGCTGCGCAGATGGCGGCAGAAGTTCCCCGGTGTCGACGTGATCGAGGCGAGCCGGTGCGGCAGTGCGGCGCAGATCCTCGTGAGCGCCTCCTGTGACGCGTCCCTGGCCGTCGTCGGCCGGCGCGTCCGCTCCAGCCCGCTCGGCGCCCACATCGGCCATGTCACCCACGCCGCACTGCATCACGTCAACGCCCCGGTCGCGGTGGTCGCCCACGGCTGACTCGGCCCGCTCCGGACTCCCGCAATGCCGCTGCGGACTCCGGCCCGGCTGCTCCGGACTCCCGCCAGGCCGCTTCGGACTCCGGCCAGGCCGGCCGTGTCCGCCGGGGGCGAACCACGCGGCATGCCCGGGGTCGCGATGAGGGAACTTTCCCGACATTCATCGCAAACTTGCCAACGACCGACGACGTTGCCACCCATCGCCGACGACTTCCGGAGTCCCCATGTCCCACCCGGCCCACCCGGCCCACCCGGCCCACCCGGTCCATCCGGTCCACCCGGACGCCACCGCGCTCACCGACGAGGAACTGCGCACCCTGGACGCGCACTGGCGCGCCGCCAACTACCTCGCGGCCGGCCAGATCTACCTCATGGCCAACCCGCTGCTGAGCGAGCCCCTGAAGCCCGCGCACATCAAGCCCCGGCTGCTCGGCCACTGGGGCACCTCGCCCGGCCTGAACCTCGTGTACACCCACCTCAACCGGGTCATCAAGGCGCGCGGGCTCGACGCGTTGTGCGTCTGGGGTCCCGGGCACGGCGGTCCGTCGGTGCTCGCCAACTCCTGGCTGGAGGGGAGCTACAGCGAGACCTACCCGGACGTGTCACGGGACGCGCCCGGCATGGAGCGCCTGTTCCGGCAGTTCTCCTTCCCCGGCGGGGTGCCCAGCCACGTGGCCCCCGAGACCCCGGGCTCGATCCACGAGGGCGGCGAACTCGGCTACTCGCTCGCGCATGCCTACGGCGCCGCCCTCGACCACCCCGATCTCCTGGTGGCCTGTGTCATCGGCGACGGCGAGGCGGAGACGGGTCCGCTGGCCGCCTCCTGGCACTCCAACAAGTTCCTCGACCCGGTGCACGACGGGGCCGTGCTGCCGATCCTGCACCTCAACGGCTACAAGATCGCCAACCCGACCGTCCTGGCCCGGCTCCCCGAGTCCGAACTCGACGCGCTGCTGCGCGGCTACGGCCACGAACCGCTCCACGTCTGCGGCGACGACCCGGCCATGGTGCACCGTGCCCTGGCCGCAGCCTTCGACGAGGCACTGGACAGCATCGCCCGGCTGCAGCACCGTGCACGCCAGGAGGGTGCCGAAGGGCGCGTGCACTGGCCCGTGATCGTGCTGCGCACACCCAAGGGCTGGACCGGCCCCGCCGAGGTCGACGGCGTACCGGTCGCGGGCACCTGGCGCGCCCACCAGGTGCCGCTGGCCGGAGTCCGGGAAAATCCGGCGCATCTGCGGCAGTTGGAGGAGTGGCTGCGCTCCTACCGGCCCGAGGAGCTGTTCGGCACCGACGGACGGCCGAGCCCGGACGTCCTGGCCTGCGTCCCCGAGGGAACGCAGCGGCTCGGCGCGACCCCGTACGCCAACGGCGGCCTCCTCGTCCGCGAGCTGCCCCTGCCGGCCCTCGACGGCATCGCCGTACCCGTCGACAAACCCGGCGCGAGCCTGCACGAGCCCACCCGGGTCCTGGGCACCCTGCTCGAACAGGTCATGCGGAACACCGCGGAGCGTCGGGACTTCCGTCTCGTCGGCCCGGACGAGACCGCCTCGAACCGGCTCCAGGCCGTCTTCGACGCCAGCGGAAAGGCCTGGCAGGCCGAGACGCTCCCCGTCGACGAACACCTGGACCGGCACGGCCGGGTGATGGAGATCCTCTCCGAGCACCTCTGCCAGGGCTGGCTGGAGGGCTATCTGCTGACCGGCCGGCACGGACTGTTCTCCTGCTACGAGGCGTTCGTGCACATCGTCGACTCCATGGCCAACCAGCACATCAAGTGGCTGAAGACATCGAGGGAGCTGCCCTGGCGCGCGCCCGTCGCCTCCCTGAACTACCTGCTCACCTCGCACGTGTGGCGCCAGGACCACAACGGCTTCTCGCACCAGGACCCCGGCTTCGTCGACCACGTCCTCAACAAGAGCCCCGAGGTCGTGCGCGTCTTCCTCCCGCCGGACACCAACACCCTCCTCTCCATCGCCGATCACGCCCTGCGCAGCCGCGACCACGTCAATGTGATCGTCGCCGGCAAGCAGCCCTGCTTCGACTGGCTCTCCCTGGAGCAGGCCGACGCCCACTGCGCCCGCGGCGCCGGGATCTGGGACTGGGCCGGCACCGAGAACGGCGGCGAACCGGACGTCGTCCTGGCCTGCGCGGGTGACGTACCCACACAGGAGGTGCTGGCCGCGGCGCAGCTGCTGCGCCGCCACCTGCCCGAGCTGGCGGTGCGCGTGGTCAACGTGGTGGACATGACCCGGCTGATGCCGCACGAGGACCATCCGCACGGGATGAGCGACTTCGAGTACGACGGACTGTTCCCCGCCGACAAGCCGGTGATCTTCGCCTACCACGGCTACCCGTGGCTGATCCACCGCCTCGCCTACCGCCGCACCGGACACGCGAACCTGCACGTGCGCGGCTACAAGGAGTCCGGCACCACGACCACGCCGTTCGACATGGTCGTGCGCAACGACCTGGACCGCTATCGGCTCGTCATGGACGTGATCGACCGTGTCCCGGGCCTCGCCGTGGCCGCGGCCACCGTACGCCAGGCCATGGCCGACGCCCGCACCCGCCACCATGCCTGGATCCGCGCACACGGCACCGACCTGCCGGAGGTCGCCGAGTGGAGCTGGAGCGGCTGAACCCGGCTTCCGGACAGGGACCCTGCTCCGGGGCTGGGACCCGGTTCTCCTCAGGGGCCCGGGCCCCTGGGCAGGAGGCCCGGCTCCGGGGTGGACTTGCCGGCTCCCGGGCGGGGCTATGGCAGCCGTGCCTGTACGTCGAAGACGCCCCACAGGCCGGTGGTGCGCAGCAGCCGCAGGAAGTCCACGCTGTCGGCCACCAGCCGCAGCCGGCCCCGCCGGGCGAGTGTCCGGTTCCGTGTCCGGCACAGGACGCCCAGCCCGGCGCAGTCGATGAAGACGACCTGCCGCAGGTCGAGTACCAGGTCGTGCTGCGGCTGGGCGGTGAGCGCGTCGAGCCGATCCACCAGTGTCTCTGCGGCCAGCAGATCGATCTCCCCGTGCAGGGCCACGACCGTTGCGCCCTCGGCCGCGGGGTCCGCAGGGTACAGATCCACGCGCGTGTGGTTCTCGGACATGGCACGATCAAAGCGGGGCCTCGGGGGCGCGCGGAAGGGCCGATCGGCCCAGGACCGAGGCCGCCAGGGCAACATCTGAGCGCGATTACCCACCGATGAGCGCCGTCCGGTCGGCCGCGAGGGCCGAACGGCCCGAGCGATGCCTCTCGCGCACCGCACAGGATGAACGTACGAGACGGTCCCGCACCATGCCGGAGGCCGGCCGCCGACGTCGGCGCGTGTAGCCGTCGCCCGCGGCCCGACGGGAGAGGCCTGAGCGAACATGACCGAACAGATGCCATCGGGCATGACGGAACGGACGCCGCCGAGCATGACGGAACCGACGCCGTCGAGCACGACCGAACGGACGTCGTCCAGCAAAGCGACGCCGGCTCCGTCGGGCGCGGCGGCGCGGGCTGCACCCGGCGCGACGACGCGGAAGCCGTCGCCTGTGACGGGGCGGACCGGGCCGAACGTGGCGACGCACGTGCTCGCGGATGTGGCGGTGGAGACCCCCCTGGGTGACCTGGGCCGCCGGATCGCCGCCCGGCGGGCGAAACTCGGCCTGACGCGGCGGGAGACGGCCGTGCGCGCCGGGATGGCGGACGGCTACCTCGCCTACCTGGAGGAACATCCCGGTGCCGCGCCGGGCACGGCCGCACTGATCAAACTGGCCCAGGCGCTGGAGACCACCGTCACCGAACTCACCGGCGGCGCCGTCGAGCTGCCTCCGGGAACCTGGGCCGGGCACGCGGGACACGCACCGGAGTTCACGAGGCTGCGCCCCGGCGAGTGCAGAGCCCTGCTGGCGACGCACGGGGTGGGGCGGCTCGCCGTCACCACGGCCTCCGGTCCGGTGATCGTGCCCGTCAACTACAGCGTCCTGGACGGCGCGATCGTCTTCCGGACCGCACACGGTGCGACGCCCTCCCTGGCCGCCGGCACCCATGTGGCGTTCGAGGTCGACTGCATCGACGACGCGTTCAGCCAGGGCTGGAGCGTCCTGGTCCGCGGACCCGCACGCGAGGTCACGGACCCCGAGGAGCAGCTCCGGCTGAGGGAGCGTGCGCACACCGGGCCCTGGGCAGGGGGCGTCCGCGAGGTGTGGGTGCGCATCGATCCCTTCGCCGTCACCGGCCGGCGCATCACCGTGTGAGGCGGGGACGCCGGGGGCGTACGGCGCTGACCGGATTCCGTGCCGGGTCCTGCCGGGGGCGGATACCGTGGGAAGGACTTGACCGGTCCGGGTCCACCCGTCCAGGGGACCTGGAGGAACGTGGTGGTGAATCCTGACGAGCCCCGACGAGCCGCGCCTACGACTGCCGCAGCTGAAACTCGATGAGCTGCTGGAGGAGCTGCAGGCCCGGATCGACGCGGCCCGGGGCACCCAGGACCGGGTGCACAGCCTGCTGGAGGCGGTGCTCGCCGTCGGCCGGGAGCTGGACCTGGAGCAGGTGCTGCACTCCATCGTGGACGCGGCCGCGGTGCTCGTGGACGCCGAGTACGCCGCGCTGGGCGTCATCGGGCCGGACGGCACACGGCTGTCGGCGTTCCACACGGTCGGCGTCACCGGGGAGGAGATCGCCGGGATCGGCCCCTTTCCGGAAGGCCACGGCATCCTCGGTGAGCTGATCCGTCACCCGGAGCCGCTCCGGCTCGCGAAGATCTCAGAGCACCCGGCCTCGTACGGCTTCCCGCCGAACCACCCGCCGATGAACAGCTTCCTGGGTGTCCCGATCCGGATCCGCGACCAGGTCTTCGGGAACCTGTACCTGACCGAGAAGCGCGGCGGCGCGAACTTCGACGAGGAGGACGAGTCGGTGCTGTCCACGCTGGCCGTGGCGGCCGGTGTGGCGATCGACAACGCACGCCTGTACGAGGACTCGCGGCTGCGCGAGCGCTGGCTGCGGGCGAACGCGGAGATCACGCACAGCCTGATGTCCGGCAGTGAACGCTCCGAAGCCCTGGGCCTGATCGCCGAACGTGCCCGGGAGAACACGAGTTCGGCCCTGGCGGCGGTCGCGATGCCCATGGCGGAGACCGCCTCGCTCAGCGTGGAGATCGCCGTCGGAGTGGACGCCGAGGCGCACCGGGGGCTGGTGCTGCCCCTGCACGACAGCCTGATGGGGCTGGCGTACTCCCGTGTGGCCCCGGTCGTGAGCGACGACGTCACCCACGACGAACGGATCTCCCCGGAACCCCCGCGCTTCGGCGGACTGGGCCCCGCCGTCGCCGTACCCATCGGCGCGGGGGAGGGCGGCCCCCGGGGTGTGGTCCTGCTGGCCCGCGAGATCGGCCGGCCGGTGTTCTCGGAGAAGGAGACCGAGATGGTGCGGGGCTTCGCCGCGCAGGCCGCGATCGCGATGGAGCTGGCCGAACGCCGGCAGGACGCCGAGCAGATCGCGGTGCTCCAGGACCGGGACCGGATCGCCCGTGACCTGCACGACCTGGCGATTCAGCGGCTCTTCGCCACCGGGATGACGCTGCAGAGCGGGGTCCGCTTCATCGAGCACCCGGAGGCCGCCGAGCGGGTGCTGCGGGCCGTCGACGACCTGGACGAGACCATCAAGATCATCAGGTCGACGATCTTCGGGCTGCGGGCCCGCGAGGGCGCCGCCGGGAGCGGTCTGCGGGCCAGGGTGGTCCGTGTCGCCGGGGAGGCGGCACCGGTGCTGGGCTTCGCACCCAGTGTGCGTATGGAGGGCCTGGTGGACACGGACGTGCCGCGCGAGATCGCCGACCACGTGGCCGCCGTCCTCTCCGAGGCCCTCACCAACGTAGCCCGGCACGCCCACGCCGACCGCGCCCAGGTGGTGCTCACGACCGACGGTCACGAGGTGTCCCTCACCGTCCGGGACAACGGCGTGGGCATCCGGCCCGGTGGCCGTCGCAGCGGTCTGCGCAACATGGCCGAGCGGGCGGAACAGCTGGGCGGCCGCCTCGACGTGTCCGGCCCGGAAGGCGGCGGCGCGCTGCTGGAGTGGCGGGTCCCGTTGCCGGAGAAGTAGGGAACACAGCGGCTCTCCCGTGCTCAGGACCGGCTGGTCAGGTCGGCCCGCCGCTGCCGTAGGGGGCGTACAGGTCGAGCAGTCTGACCCGGGAGGCGTGCAGCCGCTGGGCGACCACGCGCCCGACCCAGACCGCGATCGTCCGGCCGAACTCGGGGTCGTCGGCGCACATCGCCCGGACCGCGTCGGCGTCGAACTCCCAGGCCCGCACCGGACTCGTCGCCTCCGCGCCCAGGTGCCAGAGGTACGGAGGGAAGTGCCAGGACCAGCCGATCAGTTCTCCGTGACCGAGCGATTCGATGACGGCCGGGCGGCGGCCGGGCACATGCAGGTCGAGGGCGACGCTCCCGGTGCGCACGATCCAGAAACGGTCGGCGCGCCGCCCCTCCTCGAACAGGCGGGTGCCGGTCTCGAAGGAGACCTCGCGGGCGACGCGTATCAGCTGTTCACGGTGCTCGGCGGGGAGTGCCGCCTTCATGGTGGTGGCGGAGGTCATCGCACCGGCTCCCTTCGTGGTGTCCGATCCCAGCGTGGGCCTGCGGGGGTCCCGGCACCACGGGCCGCCCGGACCCGCTCCGGGGACCTTTCGGCCCCGCCCGAGGCGGATCCGGGTCACGACGGAACCAGATGCATCGCTCGTCCATATAGACGGACAATATAGATGAGTGATGCAACTGAAAGTGTGGGTGAGACACCCGAAGAGGGTCCCCGCCTGCGCTGCGGGGTGGCGGTACGCCGGCTGCACGGCACCGGCGGGCGGGTGACCGCGGTGGAACTCGGTGACGGCACCACGCTGCCGGCCGAGGTCGTCTTCCTCGGCCTCGGCTGCACGCCCGCGACTGGCTGGCTGGCAGGGTCGGGGGTGCGCCTGGAGGACGGGGTGGTGTGCGACGCGCAGTGCCGGGCCGCCCTCGGTGTCTACGCCGCCGGTGACGTCGCCTCCTGGCACAACCCGCACTTCGGCACCCGTATGCGACTGGAGCACCGGACGAACGCGGCCGAACAGGCCATGGCCGCGGCCGGCAACCTGCTCGGCGACGCCACCCCGTTCGCTCCCGTGCCCTACTTCTGGACGGACCAGTACGACACCAGGATCCAGGCCTACGGCGTCTTCCCGCCCGGCGCGGAGCTGCGGATCGCCGACGGTGCCCCGTCGGAAGGCCGCTTCGCCGCCGTCTACGGCCACCACGGGCGGGTGGTCGGCGCACTCGGCTGGAACGCCCCGCGCCAAGTACGCGCGCTGCGCGGCCTGGTCGTCGAACGTACGCCGTGGACGGCCGTCACGGCCGGGACCGCGCTCCGCCCGGCAGCCGTGAACTGATCCCCCCTGCTGACGTACCGCGATATGGCGGTCAGCTGCAATGTCCGTCCGCGTCACCGTGTGCGACGCTGATCCAGTGGTGCGCTGCCTCATCGTCGATGACTGCCTCCACTTCCTGGCCGCCGCCCGCTGCCTGCTGGAGCGGGAGGGCGTCAGTGTGGTGGGGGTCGCGTCAACAGGTGCCGAAGCGGCCGAGCGGGTCGCGGAGCTACGGCCGGACGTCGTCCTGGTGGACATCGAACTCGGGGCGGAGAACGGCATCGAACTCGCGCACCGTCTCCATCGGGACGCCACCGCCGAGCCGCCCCGGACCATCCTGATCTCCGCGCGCGCGGAGCTGGAGTGCGCGCACCTGGTCGCGGCGGCCTCGGCGGTCGGGTTCCTGTCCAAGAACTGCCTGTCCGCCGCGGCGATCCGCACCCTGCTCGACGACGGATGCGGCAGCCGGACAGGCGAAGGCCGAGAACCGCCCGCACCGCCGGAGCACGATCGGTAGGCCCGGGGCCAGGGGGCGCGCAGAGAGGGATCAGGGGGCCTGCAGATAGGTCAGGACAGCTCGTACGCGGCGGTGGTCGTCGTCGGTCTCGGACAGGCCCAGCTTGCCGAGGATGCTGTGCACGTGCTTCTCGACGGTGCCCTCGGTGACCCACAGCCGGCGTGCGATACCGACGTTGGACCTGCCCTCCGCCATCAGGGCCAGGACTTCGCGCTCGCGCTCGCTCAGCACGTCGAGCGGATCCTCGCGCCGTCGCACGGACACCAGTTCCTCGATCAGCGCGGGGTCCACGACGGATCCCCCCTTGGCGATCCTCCGGACCGCCTCCAGGAACTCGTCCATGTCGGCGATCCGGCTCTTGAGCAGGTACCCGATCCGCCGACCGCCCGCCAACAGCTCCATGGCGTGCTCGACCTCGACGTGCGCGGACAGCACCAGGATGCCTACGTCGGGCAGCTCATGACGGATGACACGGGCCGCCTCCAGCCCCTCCGTGGTGTTGGTCGGCGGCATGCGGATGTCGACCACGACCAGGTCGGGCACGGTCTCCCTGGCGAGCTGCAGCAGCGCGTTGCCGTCCCCGACCTGCCCCACGACGGCCACCTCGGACCGCTCGAGCAGGCTGGCCAGGCCCTGGCGCAGCAGGACGTCGTCCTCTGCCAGAACCACCCGCAACTGCGTCATACCGCGCCTTCCGCCGTCCCTAGCGGCATGGTCGGCAGGCCAGCCGGCCCATGGCGGGGGCGTGCCTGCCCACCAGCAGGTTCTCACGGGCATCAGCGCCGAGTCGACAGCAGCCGAGGGGCCCGGCCGCGGCTCAGCGGTATGACGTTCCAGTTCGATGTCACACTTGATGGACGAACAACCGTCGACATACCGAAAGCTCAGGCGAGTCGGGCAATGGGAAGCGACGCCATGACGCATCGCCGGGTGAACGTGCTGAGCCGCCGCCGGCTGACGGGACTGCTCGCCGCCACGGCGATGGTGGCCGCGGTGACGGCCCTTCTGGACGTCCTCGAGCGGTACGTTCTGCCCCTGCATCTCATGGCGCTCTACCTGCTCGTGGTCCTGTTCGTGGCCGTGGCGTGGGGGACCGCACTCGCTGTCGTCGCATCCGTCCTGAGCGTCGCGGCGTACGTGTATCTGTTCGCCAGGCCGCGCGGGTTCGAGATCGCCGACTCGCAGACCGCCGTCGCCCTGGCCACCTTCCTCCTCACGGCGGTGGTCGTCGGACAGCTGGCGGCCCGGCTGCGGCGCACGGCTCTGGTGTCGGCGCGGCTGTCGCGGGAGCAGTCCGCGCTGCGCGAGGTCGCCACCCTCGTCGCACGGTCGTCCCGCCCGTCCCAGGTGTTCGAGGCCGCCATGCGCGAGGTGGGCCTCCTCTGCGGCGCCGATCTGGTCCGCATCGACCACTACGAGACACACGGCACCCTGCGCGGTGTGGCCGCCTGGAGCCGCCGGGGCCGGCCGGAGCCGGCGGCGGCCGGCGCGCCCGCCCTCGACGAGGCCGGTGTCGCCCACGGGATCCGGCAGACCCGCGATCCGGTCCGGATCGAAGACATCGAGAGTGCCGCCGGGCCGGTCGCCAGGGACATGCGTCCGGCGGCGGCCCGCTCGTCGGTCGGCTGCCCGGTCGTCGTGGCCGGGCACCTGTGGGGGGCGATCGTCGCGTCGAAGAAGAGCGACGAGCCCTTCCCGGCGAACACCGAGTCGCAGATCGCCGCATTCACCGATCTCGTCGCCATCGCCATCGAGAACGCCAAGGCCCATGCGGAGCTGACCGCCTCACGGGCCCGCATCGTCACCGCCGCCGACGGGGCGCGCCGCCGCATCGAGCGTGATCTGCACGACGGCGTCCAGCAGCGGCTCGTCTCGCTCCTCATCCTGCTCCACAACGCGCAGATGACGGTACCGCCGAATCTCTACGAACTCCGGACGGAGCTGCACCAGGTCGCGGACGGGCTCACGGACGCCTTCGACGAACTGCGTGAGGTGGCGCGCGGCATCCACCCCGCGATCCTGGCCCAGGGCGGCCTCGCTCCCGCGCTCAAGGCACTCGCCCGCCGCTCGGCCATCCCGGTCGACCTCGACGTGGACGTCCGGGAACGGCTGCCGGAGCGGGTCGAGGTCAGCGCGTACTACGTCGTCTCCGAGGCGGTGACGAACGCGGTGAAACACGCCCGGGCCTCGGCCGTCACCATCACCGTGGGCGCCGACTCCGAGGTGCTGCGCGTCCGCGTGCAGGACGACGGCATCGGCGGCGCCGACTTCGCCGCCGGCACCGGTCTCGTCGGCCTCAAAGACCGTGTGGAAGCACTCGACGGCACGATGTTCCTCGACAGCCCGCCCACCGCAGGGACCACCCTGAGCGCGGAGCTGCCGTTCGCGCCGGCCGACCGCGCGGAACGCGACTAGGCCGTTCACTCGTACGTGGCCCATGGCCGACCCGGCAGTCACCCGGCCGACCTTAGTGATCATCACCGGCCGAGGCAACGCCCTCGGCTGCGCTCCGGCCGCAGCTGTGATGCCGCTGCGTCCGAGGGACCGGGCGGGGCGGGAGGACGCGGGAAGGGGCCGGCTGCAGGCCGGCCCCTTCGGCGACGGGACTACCGTCCGTGGCCGCCCCCGCCGCCGCCGTGGCCGCCCCCGCCGTGGCCGCCCCCGCCGTGACCGCCGCCGTAACCGCCTCCGCCGTGGCCGCCGCCGTAACCGCCGCCATGGCCGTATCCGCCGCCGTGGTCGTAACCCCGGTTGTCGTGGTCGTAACCCCAACCGCCATGGTCGTGGCCCCAGCCGCCGTGATCGTGTCGGAAGTCGACGTAACTGACGTCGTAACCATGGTGGTGGTCATGGTGATGACCAGCGCTCATCGGCGCGGCGACAGCCGACGTGGCGGCACCTCCCAGTGCCAGGACGAGACCCGCAAGAGCAGCCAGAGGCCATTTGGCAATACGCATGATCAATCTCCTGAGTGGATCGAAACCGGGAGCGCGTCGAAGAGGACGCGCACGGAAGAGGGGCCGTCAGGCTGTGGACCTGGTATGCGCTTTGGACGGGCAGGGCAGATGCGGATGACGCACGGACCTCTGCCTTACGAATGTCCCTTTTGATACCTTTTCCGTGGTTTCAACGCTGCCTCCGAGAGAGGGCGGGGACAACCCTGGAAGCCGGAAACCGCTCTACCGGCCAGCGGTAATCCCCCTCGTCCTTCGCGGCACGCGGGAGGGTGAGCCGGGCGGACCGTGCGACGGATCCGTCACGTGCCCGGGCTCGCGCCGGTGGCGCTGCTACTCGCTCGTGGCCCTCGGCTCGCTGATCCGGCGGGCGGCCTCGACGACGGCCGCGCGGTGGAGGGCCAGCCGCTCGGCCGACCAGGACGGCCACGCCCCCTCCTCGCCGGCGCCCTCGGTGGCCCAGAACCACGCCTGGGCCACGGAGAGGACCATGGCCAGCAGGTCGCCCGGCTCGATTTCCGGAGAGAGACGGCCGTGCTGCTGGGCGGAGGCCACTTCGGCGGCCTTGCGGCTGTAGGCGTCCGGTTCGAGGCCGGTGGCGGAGGGGCGCTCCAGGAGCTTCCACAGACGCAGGCGCATGAGGTCCGGCCGGGCGACGAGGTGGTCGAAGATCGCGCCCGCGTACCCCGGCAGGTCCTCGACGTCGAACGGCACCGATTCGGCACCCGCCGTCAGGGCCCGCTGCAGCACCTCGTCGAACAGCTGTTCCTTGTTGCCGAAGTAGACGTAGATCAGCCGCTTGTTCACGCCCGCGGTCTCGGCGATCCGGTCCACCCGGGCCCCGGCGATGCCGTAGGCGGCGAATTCGCTGAAGGCGGCGTCGAGCAGCCGGGCCTTGGTGGCGCTGGAGTCGCGTGTCATGTCCGTCACCCTAGCAAGTAACTATCTAGTTATTGACACTGGTGGCCGCCGGGTCTACGGTATGTATCTATCCAGTTAGTTATGGAATGGAGCAACCCTCATGGAACACCGCGCACTGGGCAGCCAGGGCCTGATCGTCGGCACCCAGGGCCTCGGCTGCATGGGCATGAGCGCCTTCTACGGCGCCACCGACGAGACCGAGTCACTGGCCACCGTCGACCGCGCGCTGGAGCTGGGCGTCACCCTGCTGGACACCGCCGAGAGCTACGGCCCGTTCGTCAACGAGCAGCTCGTCGGCAAGGCGCTGGCCGGGCGCCGGGATGCCGCCGTCCTCGCCACCAAGACGGGTGTCGAGATCACCGACGACGGCCGCCCGCTCGGCCTCAACGGCCGGCCGGAGTATGTGCGCCGGGCGCTCGAACGCTCCCTGCGGCACCTTGGCACCGATCACGTCGACCTCTATTACCTGCACCGCATCGACCCCGAGGTGCCGGTCGAGGAGAGCGTCGGCGCGCTGGCCGAACTGGTCGCCGAGGGCAAGGTCCGCCACATCGGTGTGTGTGAGGCGTCCGCCCCGACGATCCGGCGTGCCCACGCCGTGCACCCGCTCACTGCGGTGCAGACCGAGTACTCGCTCTTCGAGCGCGACATCGAGCACAACGGTGTGCTCGACACCCTGCGGGAACTGGGGATCGGCCTGGTCGCGTACTCCCCGCTGGGGCGCGGCTTCCTGTCCGGCGCCATCACCAGCCCCCAGGACTTCGCCGAGGACGACTGGCGCCGCACCGACCCGCGCTTCCAGGGTGAGAACTTCGACCGCAACCTCGACGTCGTCCGCGAGGTCCGCCGCATCGCCTCGGCCAAGGAGGTCACGCCCTCCCAGCTGGCCCTCGCCTGGGTCCAGCACCAGGGCGCGGTCGCCATCCCCGGCACCAAGCGCCGCCGTTACCTGGAGGAGAACGCCGCCGCGACCGGGGTGAACCTCACCGCCGAGGACATCGCGGCGATCGAGGCGGTCGCTCCCCACGGTGTGGTGACCGGTGACCGCTACGCACCCGAGTTCATGGGGATGCTCAACGGCTGAGCGCCCGCCGGGCCGTGGTCACCGGAGCCGGTTCCGGCATCGGGGTCGAGACGGCCCGGGCGCCCGCCGCGGCAGGAGCCGGTGCCGGGCCGTTCGACAGGTGTTGATCAGCAGTAGAGGTTGTTGCCCGCCGAGGTGCCCAGGATCTGTACGAAGCGCTGGTAGGCATCGACCCGGCTCTGCACCTGTGCGGGGTTCTTGCCGTCGCACTCCAGGGAGCCGTTGATGCTGCGGATCGTCTGGCCGAATCCGACGCCGTTGACCATCGCGTTGTGGGGCGTCATCGTGCCGGGTCCGGACTGCGTGTTCCAGTACCAGAGCCCCGTCTTCCAGGCGACGGATGGATCGGTCTGCACGAGATTGGGGTTGTTGAGCAGATCGATGCCGAGCGCGTCGCCCGCCGCCTTGTAGTTGAAGTTCCAGCTGATCTGGAGGGGGCCGCGGCCGTAGTACGCGGACTGGCCGGCCGGGCAGCCGTAGGGCTGGCTCCAGTCGCAGTAGTGCGGGTAGTTGGCCGTGTTCTGTTCCACCACGTACACCAGCCCGCCGGTCTCGTGGCTGACGTTGGCGAGGAAGGCCGCGGCCTCCTGCTTCTTGACGGTGTCGCTGCCGGTGTTGGTGAATCCCGGGTAGGCGCTCAGCGCGGCCACGAGTCCGGTGTAGGTGTAGAAGGGATTCCGGTTCGGGAACATCTGGTTGAACTGCGCTTCATTCACGACGAAGCTGCCCGAGGGGTCGGTGGAGCCGCCGTCGCAGCCGTAGGGATCCCAGTACCAGGTGCTGATGGTCGGGTCGTAGCCCGGGTTGTCGTGCTCTGCGATGTAGGCCTTGCCGTCGGTGTACCGGACGATGTCGCCGGTGACGTAGGACTTGCCGGCCGTCCAGCTCGGGTAGCTCGAGCAGGCCGCGGCGGAAGCTCCTGCGGCCGGCAGCAGCACCGGTGCGGCGGTACCGACCACGATCGCGGCCAGGAATGCGGAGAGGCGGCGCTTCGACACGGGGTCAACTCCTTTGCGGAGTCAGGCTGCACCGGACGCAGGGCGGCGTCTTGCACGCACGTTCCGACGGTGTCGGGCACGGGGTCCGGGCAGATGCGGTGGGGGTGTGGAGCCACACTCAACCGCTTTGGTATGTACCAGTCAAGGGTGTAGACCAGTCGGATCTGACAACGTTGGCAGGGGCCGCCGCGGCCCCACCGGTCACGCCGCTGGACTTTTCACCACGAACGGCAGGGGGCCGCGGCAGCCGAGACGGCCGCGGCGGCACCCGCGTAGAGCCGGAATCCGCATCGGGTCGGTTTCTGCACCGGTCCGGCATTCGCATCGGGCCGGAATCCATATCGGGTCGCTATCCGTGCCGGGCCGGTATCCATATCGGGTCGCTATCCGTGCCGGGCCGGTATCCATATCGGGCCGGTATCCGCACCGGTCCGGCACCGGCGCTGGGCCGGTGCCGGAGTGAAGTCCCGGTTCAGGATGCGCCGTCGGTGTCCCGCACCAGTTCGATCGCCCTGGCCAGGGTGGTGAGACGGGCCTCCAGGGTCTCCCCGGCCGGGTAGAGGCGTACGGTGTCGACGCCGGCCTCGCGCCACACCCGGAGCCGCTCGCGCACCATGGTCTCCGTACCGATCAGCGTGGTGCCCAGCACCATCTCGTCGGTCACCAGGGCCGCCGCGCCGTCCCGGTCACCGGCCTGCCACCGCTCGCGGACCTCGGCGGCGACCTCGGCCCAGCCCTGACGGCTGTACGCGTTGTTGTAGAAGTTGGTCGACGCGGATCCCATGCCGCCCAGGCTGAAGGCCAGTTCCTTCTTGCGCCCGGCGATCATCGCGGCGAGTGCGTCCTCGTCGGGGGCGAAGGCGACCTCGGCGCCCTGGCAGACGTCCAGGGCGGCACGCGTCCGGCCGCTGCGCGCCAGGCCGTCGTCGAGGTGGGCGAAGTAGGCCTCGCCGGCACCCTCGGGTACGAAACTGGTGCCGAGCCAGCCGTCGGCGACTTCACCGGTCAGCCGCAGCATGGCAGGGGACAACGCGGCCAGATAGACGGGGACCTGGTGCTCGGCCCGCGCGGAGAGCCGCATCGGTACTGCTTCGCTGCCGGGCCGTGGGATGGTGAACTCCGCGCCGGAATAGGAGAGTTTGCCGCCGTCGAGCAGTCGCTGGACGATCTCGACGGTTTCCCGCATACGCCGCAGCGGCCGGGCGAAGGCGACCCCGTGCAGCCCCTCGATCACTTGCGGGCCCGAGGCGCCCAGGCCGAGCAGGAAGCGCCCGCCGGACAGGTTGGACAGCGTGATGGCGGTCTGTGCGACGGCGGCCGGGGTGCGCGTGCCCAGCTGCATGACAGCGGATCCCAGCAGCATCCGGTCCGTGAGCGCGGCGTAGTAGCCCAGCGCGGAGGGAGCGTCGGAGCCCCATGCCTCGGCGACCCAGCAGATGTCCAGGCCCACTTTTTCCGCCTCGACGACGAAGTCCGCCTGCTGGGCCCAGTTCCCGTCACCCGAGGCCTCGACCGTGGTGGCCGTGCGCATCATGCCTCCGCCCGCTTCTTGATCTGCGCAAGGGTCGAGGCGATGTTCCGCTCGAACTCGCGCAGCCGTACGAACACGATTTTCTGCTCTTTCTCCGGCATGCTGTCGATCGCGACGGAGAGCCCGGAGCGGCCCGGGCCCAGCTGCATCCACTGCGACAGCTCCGTCCCGCCGTCCTGGGGCCGAAGGCGGAAACGCCAGATCGCGGCGGGCAGGGCGGGGTCCTCCACCGCCCAGGCGAAAACCAGTCCGGGCTCGTACTCGATCACATGCGAGGTGGTCGACCACTCTCCGAACGACTGGTGTCTGCTGTGGCCGACGAACCTGGCGCCCACGGTCGGCCCCTCGGCACCGTCGAGCCATTCGACCGACTGGAGTTCCTCACTCATGGCCGGCATCAGGGCGATGTCGCTCACCAGCGACCACACCCGCTCCGGCGGGGCTTCGATCCAGGTCCGTACCTCGACCGTGGGTCTGTCCGCGTAACGCGCGCCCGTCCACTCCACGTCCGTCGGCCTCCTTGCCGTCCAGGGATGTGACCGTCAGAGTTGCGTCGTAAGACTTACCTGTCAAGGGGCGGTGTGCCGAGGTCGTGATCAGTCCGTGCCGAACCGGCGCCGCACATCCGGCCGGCGCTTGAGCCGTTCCGGGTACCCGGGGCCCATCCGCATCGAGGTCTCCTGTGCCACCAGGGGTCTGCGGCAGGCGGAACACACCACCTCGGCAGTGGTGTCGTGGTCGCACGCGTCGTGGTGGAACACCACCGGGACGCCTTCCTCGCCCGCCAGCCAGCGGTCGCCCCACCGGGACATCGCGGCCAGCACGGTGAACAGGTCGCGGCCCTTCTCCGTGAGGACGTAGTCGTAGCGAGGCGGCTCGTTCTCGTAGAGCCGCTTCTCCAGCACGCCCTCGTCCACCAGGCGGCGCAGCCGGTCGGTCAGGGTGTTGCGCGCGATGCCCAGCTCCTGCTGGAACTCGTCGAAGCGGCGGATGCCGTAGAACGCCTCCCGTACGACGAGAGGCGTCCAGTGGTCACCCAGCAGGTCAAGGGCTCGCGCGATGGAGCACGGCCAGTTGGCGAACGTCGTCCGTTTCATGTTCCCGATGATAGAGAGTTTCGGGAAGAAACCCAGCTGGTGAATATCAGCACTGCACTGCACTGCATTGCATTGCATTGCACTGCACTGCGATGACGATCAGCGTCCGCCGACAGCGACAGCGACAGCGACAGCGACAGCGGCAGCGGCAGCGGCAGCGGCAGCGGCAGCGGCAGCGGCAGCGGCAGCGACGGCGACAGCGGCAGTGGCAGCGACGGCGGCTGGGGGCATGGGTGGACGGCGGCGCATGGCTGATCGTGGACGGCGAGCGAGTCGACTGGATCTACCGCGATCTGGGCCGGGTGTACGGAATCTGGGAACGCCCGGTGGGAGGCCGTTCATCCTGCCCGCGCCCGCGCCCGCCTGCCGGGCAGGCGCGCCGAAGAGGCGTGCCGGGCAGGCGGGCCTTCGTGTGCGGTGAACGCCCGCCCGTCCGCGCGTCAGGCGTTCGGATCGAAGGGGATGCCGGAGGGCATCGAGTGCGCGAGGGCGTACGCGAAGTCGCCGTCCTTGATCTTGATGGTGGCGGCGCCGAAGTCGGCGTTCATGAGCTTGTCGCGATAGCCGGCCGGGTAGCCGTTCCAGCCCACGAGGCGCGGGTAGAACCACCCGCCGGTCGCGTTCTCCGGAGGCTCGTCGTTGGTGTTGGCGAAGCGGAAGTCGTGGGTGGACGCCCCGTCCTTGTGGTAGACGATCTTCGGGTGCGTACCGTCGAAGCGGACCGAGGAACGGCCGGCCACCTGGTAGCCGGTGTGCTGGGACACCGAGACGTACTGGACCTCGTTGTTGTTGATCCACACCACGACGTGCTCCCAGTCGTGGGTGTGGCCGATGGCCGCCGGGCCCAGGGTGGCCTGGTCCTTCTCGAAGTAGCTGGCGTACATCACCGCGCACCAGCCGTTGTTGCACTTCTCCCGTGAGTAGGTGTTGGCGTTGGCCAGCTGGGCGTAGTCGTGGCAGTGCCCGTTGACGTCGCCGCCGAGTTTCAGACCGGGGTTGAGGGTCCCGTCGGCTCCGATGGCGGCGGTGGCGTAGCAGCCGTCGCCGTCGTAGTCGTAGGCGGGGGAGAAGGTCTGCTCCAGACCGTCGGCGTTCTGCGGCAGCAACTGCAGGACGGAGGCGTGAGCCTGGGCCGGCAGCGCCACGACGAGGGCCAACGCACCGAGGACGGCGCCCAGTTGGGCGGTGGACAACACCTTGCGCATGTCAACTCCTCACTCGTGGGCGAACGTAGAGGCCCGGCCCACTTTCGTCAAGAGGTGAATTAAGCGGCCGGGGGCGTCTGGTGCCGGTGTAGCGACGGCAGCTGCTCCGCACCCCCTGCCCAGCCGCCTGCGGACGGTGCGACCGCGGTGGCGGGAGTTCACTCGACGTGCGCCATGCGATGATCGTGGAGCCTGTACCGAGTCAGGAGCCTGGTGAACGAAAGGACCATGACATGGCGACCGAGACGCGCCCGGCAACGGCCGACCCGGAGCATACGCGGATCCCCGACACCGCCGCCGGAGGCACGGTCATCCTGCTCAACGGCACCTCCAGCTCCGGCAAGTCCAGCATCGCCCGGGCGCTCCTCGACCTGCTCGACGGCATCTGGTTCCACATGCCCGTCGACGCCTTTCACGCCATGCGCTGCGACCACTCCATCGCCGACGAGGACCTCCAGGCGGAGATCGACCGCACCGCCAAGGGCTTCCACCGCGCGGTCGCCGGCATGGCCGCCGCCGGCAACAACATCGTCGTGGACCATCCGCTCAGCCGCCGCTGGCGACTGCTGGACCTGCTCGATCTGCTCGTGCCCGACGACACGGTCCTGGTCGCCGTCCGCTGCCCCCTGTCCGAACTCGAACGCCGTGAGCGGGAGCGCGGCGACCGGCAACCGGGTCTTGCCGCCCTGCAGTTCGACCAGGTGCACTCCCACGGGCCGCACGACCTCGACGTGGACACCAGCCTGCTGTCCCCGCGGGAGTGCGCCCTGCGTATCCGGGACTTCCTGGCGGACCGGTCACGGCCCACCGCCTTCGCGGAGCTTCGGCAGACCTTCCGGGAGCGGGACTGACCCCGTCGGCCGCGCGCCCCTGCCGGCCCGGTTCTGCCGGGCCGGTTCTGCCGGGCCGGTCCTGCGCGGGTGTGCCGCGCACCGTCGTGCGGTTCCCGAAGGACACGCCTCGTGCGTACCCGCTGACACCGGCCTCTCCGGACGGTCCCCGTTCAGCCGGTGCCGTCGGTGTTCCGGGCGGCCGCCAGGTAGTTGTAGGCCGAGGCTCGTGAGATGCCGAGCCGCACGGCGACCTGCTGGACCGCGCCGCGTACGGCGAACACACCACGCCGGTCCAGATCGCGGAACAGGTCCAGCCGCTCGGCGCGGCCGAGGTGCGCCCAGGTCTTGGTGCTGCTGAGCTGACGGGCGTCCACGATGGCGTCGACGACCGCACCGATGTCGTCGCCGAACGTGGTGGTCGGCAGGCCCGCCGGGGCTCCGGCGACACCGGCCAGCTCACCCACCAGTGCGTGCACTTGGCTGATCGCGGTGACGTCGAGATTGACGCACAGGGCGCCGAACACCGCGCCGGTGGAATCGCGCAGCGGCATCGTGGAGGATTTGAGCAGCTTTCCGTCCTGCGTGCGCGTGAGGTAGTTCAGCTCGTCGCGCGCCTCGTCGCCGCGCGCCAGGAGCTTCATGCCGATCTCGCTCATCGATCCGCCGACCCCTCGCCCGGTCACCGACCCGGCGAGGGCCACGACGGAGTTCTCCGGGCGGCGGAAGTCGTGGATCACCACCTCGCAGCAGGATCCGAAGGTGGCGGCGATCCCGTCGATCACCGGTGTGAGAGCGGCGATCACCGCGTCCTGCTCGTCGCCGGCCCCGTCGGTCCGGGCCCGTGCAGCCGTCGCCCGCGCGTCCGTCATCCGCTCGTCTCCGCTCTCGGCAGGCACTCTGGACTCTTCGTCCACATGATAGACAATGATTCTAAGGAAGTTCCCGGATTCCAGGGGTACCCGGCGGTCCCGCGGCAGGCAGACCTCCCGCGCGGGGCCTGCCGTGCCCAGAACGGAGTACGTACATGCCCCACAGCCAGCCCGTGACGCTCCAGGACGTCCAGGAGGCCGCGCAGCGCATCAAGGGCGTCGCCCACCGCACTCCCGTCCTGCGCTCGCGCACCCTCGACGAACTCGTCGGCGCCGAGGTCCACATCAAGTGCGAGAACCTGCAGCGCATGGGCGCGTTCAAGTTCCGCGGCGCCTACCACGCCCTGTCCCGGCTGTCCGCCGAGCAGCTGGCCAAGGGTGTCGCGGCGTACTCCTCCGGCAACCATGCACAGGCCATCGCCCTCGCCGCCCGCGAATTCGGCACCACTGCCGTGATCCTGATGCCCGAGGACACCCCGCGCTCCAAGCTCGAGGCCACCGCCGGCTATGGCGCGGAGATCGTCACCTACGACCGCTACACCGGCGACCGGGTGGCGATCGGCGAGGCGCTCGCCGCCGACCGGGGTCTCGTCCTCGTGCCTCCGTACGAGCACCCGCACATCATCGCGGGACAGGGCACGGCCGCCCTGGAACTCATCGAGGAAGCGGGCGAGTTGGACGCCCTGGTCGTGCCCGTCGGGGGCGGCGGCCTGATCGCGGGCAGCGCGGTAGCCGCCAAGGGGCTGGTGCCGGGCATCCGTGTCATCGGCGTCGAACCGGAGGCCGGTGACGACACCAAGCGGTCCCTGGAGGCGGGCCACCGGGTCGCCATCCCGGTCCCGCGCACCATCGCGGACGGCCAGGCGGCCGACATTCCCGGCGAACTCACCTTCTCCCTCAACAGGCTGCTGGTGGACGGTATTTCGCTGGTCAGCGACGACCAGATCCGGGACGCGATGCGGTTCGCCTTCGAGCGTCTGAAGACGGTGGTGGAACCGAGCGGCGCCAGCGCCCTGGCCGCTCTGGTGGCCCACCGGGTCGATCCGCTCCCGCGCCGGGTCGGCGTCATCCTGTCCGGCGGCAACGTGAGCGCGGAGCGGTTCGCCGAGCTGCTCAAGGGCTGAATTCCCCCGGGCCGCCGGGACCGTGGGGAAGGGCCACCCGGATCGCGGGGAAGGGCCGCCGGGACCGTGGGGAAGGGGCGTCGGGACCGCGCGAAAGGGGCGTCGGGACCGCGCGAAAGGAAGGGAAGGGAAAGGACGGGACGGGATCGTGGGAAGGGAAAGGAAAGGCGCACGCCGGTCACATACCGGCCGCGCGTCCTTCGCGGGCGCGGATCCACCGGGCTGCCCGGTCCGGCTGGAGGCGCACGGCCCTCCCGGCCTTCCCCGGTGGAGCACGCCGTCGGTCCGCTCCTCCGCGACCAGGTGCGGCCGGCCCCAGCCTTCGGCTGATCCCCCGGTCAGCCCCCCGGATCCGGCCTGCGCCGGGTGCGAGCCGGACACGCATGCCCTGGACCGCAAGGGGTACGCGAGGCGAGAGTGCGCCGGGCGCCTGCCCGCGCGTGCAGCCGTACGACCGCCGCTACCTGGGGATCTGCCATGGAGACACCCGCATACGACGACCACCTTCCGACGCCGGCCCAGCAGGCGCTCGACGCGCTGGCCGTGAACGCCGAGGACCAGACGGCCCTGGACACCCTCGCCCACAGCGATGTGCTCGTCCCGGTGCCGGACGACGCGGTGGACGGGGAAGGCGCCGGTGCCTCGACGGTCGCCCTGCCCATCCTCGAACAGGCCGACGGCGACGCGGTCGTCCCCGTGTTCACCTCGGAAGGGACGATGGCCGAGCTGCTCCCGTTCGTCTCCCGCTACCGCCTGGTGCCGCTCGGCGCCCTGGCCTCGCAGTGGCCCGACGACGACCTCTCACTGGCGATAGACGGCAACTCCTCCCACGGCCTGACGCTCACGTCCCAGGGGGTCCGCACGCTGCTGGCGCGGTGAGCCGCAGCCCACCCGAGGAGGCGCGGGGGACCGCGCGGGAGACCGAAACGCGCACCGGCAGCCGTCCACGAACCGGAAGTCCCACCCCCATGGGCGACAAGATGTCCCCATGCAATGGATCTCCGGCGTAGCAGGCGGACTGGTACTGGTGCTGGTCCTGACCAGCATCCTCCGCACCCTCGTGGTGCCCCGCGGCCTCTACTCCTCGCTGGTGTTCCGCCTGTGGTGGCTGCTGCGCAGGCTCCTGCGGCTCACCGCCCCGCGCGGCGGATACGACGCCATCGACCGGGCCCAGACCTGGCTCGCACCGCTGATGCTGATCGGTATGCTCGCCAGCTGGCTCGGCGGGGCCCTGCTCGGCTTCGGCCTGCTGCTGTACGCGGTGTCCCCGCTGTCCTGGGCCACCGCCTTCCGCGAGGCGGGCTCCAGCCTCTTCACGCTCGGCTTCGCCAGTGGCGCCCGGCTGAACCTGTCGGTGCTCGACTTCCTTGCCGCCGCCACCGGCCCGGTCCTGATCGCCCTGCAGATCGCCTACCTGCCCACCCTCTACGGCGCCTACAACCGCCGTGAACTGGAGGTCACCCTGCTGCAGGCCCGGGCCGGCGAGCCCGCCTGGGGCCCGGAGATCCTCGCCCGGCAGTGGCTGGTCGACACCGAGACCGCACTGCCCGCGCTGTACCGCGCCTGGGAACGTCTCGCCTCGGACATGGGCGAGAGCCACTCCACCTATCCGATCCTGCTGACCTTCCGCTCGCCGCGCCCGCACCGCAGCTGGCTGGTCGGGCTCATCGCCGTCATGGACGCGGCCGCCCTGCAGCTGGCGCTCGACCCGCGGCTCGCCCCGCCGGAGGCCCGTCTCGTGCTGCGCGCCGGGTTCACCGCCCTGCGGGACATCGCCCGAGCCCTGCGCATCCCCTTCGACCCGGACCCGTCGCCGGGCAGTCCGATCCTGCTGGCCTTCGCCGAGTTCGACGAGGCGGTGGCCATGCTGGGGGCGGCCGGCTTCCGGGCGGAGCGGACCCCGAAGGAGGCCTGGCCGCACTTCCAGGGCTGGCGGGTCAACTACGAGTCGATCGCCTACGAGCTGTGCCGCCGCTGCGACGCGGTGCCCGGTCTGTGGACCGGACCGCGCGACTTCTCCGGCGGGCCCATCCCGCCGGACCGCCCGGAGGACCGGCGGCCCGGCGCAGGACGGCCGGAACTGCCCCCCGTCTCCGAGTAGTCACTCCGCCTTCCGGCGGGAAGATCCCAGCGGAAGGGCCGGGCGAGAAGTCCGGGCGAGAAGTCCGGGCGGAAGGTCCGGGCGAAGATCCGGTGCGCGCGAAGGAGCCGATGATCGTGAGGGTCGTCCTGCTGGGCACCGCCGCCGGAGGCGGCTTCCCGCAGTGGAACTGCGCCTGCGCGCTGTGCGCGGCCGCCCGGGACGGCGAACTGCCGTCCCGTACCCAGGAGTGCGCCGCCGTCACCGGCAACGGGCGCGACTGGTGGCTGCTCAACGCCTCGCCCGATCTGCGTGCCCAGCTCACCGCCACCCGCGCCCTGTGGCCCGGCCCAGGAGCCCGGGACACCCCGCTGCGCGGCGTGCTGCTCACCGACGCGGAGGCCGACCACGTCACGGGACTCACCGAGCTGCGCGGGGCGGCGGGCCTGAAGGTCTACGCGGCCCCGCCCGTCCGTGCCGTGCTCGCCCCCGCACGCGCCGCACTGGATCGCTACGCGTCCTGGGAGTGGGCCGACAGCCTGGCAGCCGGCGGCTTCGTGCTGGCCGGCGGCCTGGTCGTCACGGCCCACCCCGTGGGCACCAAGATCCCGAAGTACGTACCGGCGCCGGCACCGTCACCCGAGGCCGCGTGGGTGACGGCGTACCGCGTGGAGGACCTGGCCAGCGGGGGAGTGCTGGTGTACGCGCCCTGCGTCGGAGCCTGGAGTCCCGTCCTGGAGGACCTGTGCACGGAGGCCGACTGTGTGCTGCTGGACGGCACTTTCTTCGCCGCCGACGAGATGGGCACGGCGGTGCGGACCGGTGCCGGTCAGGCCGCGATGGGGCATCTGCCGGTCCTCGGCCGCCGTGGGTCACTGGCGGCCCTGGCCCGCCATCCCGGGCCGCGCCGGATCTACACCCACCTCAACAACACCAATCCGCTGCTCGATCCGGCCTCACCGGCCCGCGCGCGGGTGGCCGAGCAGGGGGTGGAGGTCCTGCCGGACGGGACGGAGCTGGTCCTCTAGCCGGCCCGTTCGGCCAGCATGCGCTCCAGCACCGCCCGTTGCAGGGGCAGTACCTCGGTGTACAGCTCGCGGCCCTTGTGCGTGAGCGCGACCCACACGCCACGCCGGTCCTCCGCACACACCGAGCGCTCGACCAGGCCCTCCTTCTCCAGGCGGCCGATCAGCCGGGAGAGTGCGCTCTGGCTGAGATGGACCCGTCCCACCAGGTTCTGCACCCGGCACTGGTCGCCCTGCGCGGGCGACTCGGTCGCCAGGAGGTCCAGCACCTCGAAATCGCTGGCGCCCAGTCCGTGCGGGTGCAGGACCCGGTCGATCTCGCACATCGTGTGCGCGTGCACCGAGAGGATGTCCCGCCAGCGCTCCTCGAGCCGGGTGTCGGCCGTCTTGACTGCCATACCCGCACCGTAGCACCGATTCAGCCAATCGTTGAGTGTGCAACTAGTGCGGGCGCAAGCGGGTGCCCGGAGCTCAGACGGCCGGGTCCTGGAGAAGGCCGATCAGGTTGCCGTCGGGGTCCTTCACGGAGGCGACCAGCCTTCCGTTGCCGACGTCCCGCACGTCCTGGAGCACCTCCGCACCCGCCTCGACCAGGGCCGCGAGCCGGTCCCGAAGATCGGTGACGTGCCAGAACGGCACCGGTCCGGTCAGGCCCTGCGCGTGCCCGTTCGGGTCGAGCCCGACATCCTGTCCGGCTGCCTTGAAACCGATGTAGTACGGCTCGTCGGCGTACGGCTCGACGCCCAGCAGGGCGGTGAACAGAGCCTTGGCCGCCTTCGCGTCCTTCACGGGGTAGATGATCGTCTGCAGGCCGGCGGTCATGCGACTCACTCCTTCACGTTGCGCGGTCCGACGGGCCTTCCCGCCGGTACACATCACGCTAGGGCCGGGGAGCCCGCCACCGCTTCTCCGATCCTGACCGGTTGCGGCCTCCCCGGGCGCGAGCGCAGGGCCCGGCCTGCGCGACCGGGCCCGGGCGGTGCTCCTCGCCTGCGGGACGGGGCCGGCCGGACCCGGTGCACGGGCGACCTGCCCCGACAGCCGTCGGCAGCCTGCGCTCACGTCGAGTCGCGGCGCACCAGTTCCGTCGGCAGGATCACCGCGGCCGGGTCCTCGCCGCCGATCTGCGCGAGCAGCACCCGCACCATCTCGGCGCTGATCCGGTCCCACGGCTGCCGGACGGTGGTGAGGGCCGGGGTGGCGGCGGTCGCCGCGGGGGAGTCGTCGAAGCCGCCGACGGCGATGTCGTCCGGCACCCGCCTGCCCGCCCGGTGCAGGGCCGTCAGCACGCCCTGCGCCATCAGGTCGGAGGCGACGAACACGGCGTCCATGTCCGGGGCCCGGGCGAGCAGCCGCTCCGCGCCCGTCTCCCCGCTGGCCCGGCTGTAGTCGCCGGAGACGATCAGCCGCTCGTCCACCTCGACACCCGCCCCGGCGAGCACCTCCTTGTACCCGGCGAGCCGCTCCACCCCGCCCGGCGTGTCCAGCGGGCCGGTGACCACACCGATCCGGCGGCGGCCGAGCGAGAGCAGGTGCCGGACCATGTCCCGGGCGCCGTCGCGGTCGTCGGCCGCCACATAGCCGACCTTGGAGCCGAGGCCGATCGGTTTGCCGCAGGCCACCAGCGGCACGCCCGCCTCCCGCAGCTCCTCGGCGACCGGATCGCCGGAGTGGCTGGAGACCAGCAGCACGCCGTCGACGTGCCCGGCGGTGATGTACCGCGTGATGCGCCGCCGTTCGTCCTTCGTACCCGCCAGCATCAGCAGCAGCGGGATGTCTTGCGCGGCCAGTGCCTGCGTGCAACCACGCAGCAGCACATTGAAGTTGGGGTCCTCGAAGAACCGCTCCTGCGGCTCGGTCAGCAGGAAGCCGACCGAGTCCGAGCGTCCGGTGATCAGCGAGCGTGCGTGCCGGTTCACGACGTACCCGGTCCTGCGGATGGCGGCGTCGACCGCCTCCTGTGCGGCGGGGCTGACGTAGTGACCGCCGTTGAGCACGCGCGAGACGGTGCCCCGTGAGACCCCTGCCTCGCGCGCCACGTCGTGGATCGTCGGCGCTCTGCGCCGGCCCCCCGCATTGCTCATGGTCATGACTTTACGGCCCCGGACAGCAGATCCAGACTCCAGAAGCGCTGGATGACCAGGAACAGCGCGACCAGCGGGAGGACCGCGAGGAACGCGCCCGTGATCACCAGCGTGTACAGCGCCGGAGTGTTGGAGCCCTGCTCCAGCAGTGTGTACAGACCCAGCGTGAGCGGGAACCGCTCGTCGTCGCTGAGCATGATGTACGGCAGCAGGAAGTTGTTCCACACGGCCACGAACTGGAACAGGAACACCGTGACCATGCCGGGGACCATCATCGGCAGCGCGATCCGGGTGAAGATCCGCCACTCGCTCGCCCCGTCCATCCGCCCGGCCTCCACCACGTCGGCGGGGACGGCGGCCGCCGCGTAGACGCGGGACAGATAGACGCCGTAGGGGGAGAGGATCTGCGGCAGCAGCACGGACAGGTAGGAGTCCGTGAGGCCGGCCTTCGCCAGCAGCAGGTACTGCGGGACGGCGAGGATCACCGGGGGCATCAGGACCCCCGCGAGCAGGACGTTGAACATCGTCTCGCGGCCACGGAAGCGGTAGGTCGCGAGCGCGTAGCCGCTGAACGCCGAGACTGCGGTCGACAGCAGCGCGCCGAGACCGGCGTACAGCGCGGAGTTGCCCATCCAGGTCCAGTAGATGCCGCCGCGGTAGGCGTCCAGGTCCCTGATGTTGCCTGTGAAACCGGTGCCGGGCAGGAAGGTGAAGGTGGAGAACAGCTCGTGCCCGGACTTGGTGGACGCGATCACCACCCAGGCCACCGGCAGCAGCGTGTAGAGCGCGCCGGACAGCAGCGTGAGCGTCGGCACCAGGGCGGTGCGGCGGCGTGGCGGCGGGCCCTGGGCCGTACCCGCAGCGGTGCCCGCGGCCGGAGCGGCCTTGCGGACGGCGAGTGAACTCATCGGGCCTCCTCCTGCCGGTGACGACGGTTCGCGGCGCGCAGGAACCCGAAGGACAGCACCAGGGTGGCCAGCGCGATCAGGGTCGCCTCGGCGGCGGCCGCGTGGATGTCGCCCCGGTGGAAGGCGTCCTGGTACACCTTCATCAGCGGACTCCAGCTCGTGTTCACGGAGTTCGTCAGCGGCTTGAGGGTGGTCGGCTCGTTGAACACCTGGAGCGTTGCGATGATCGAGAAGAAGAAGGTCAGCACCAGCGAGGGCGCCACCATCGGGATCTTGATCCGCAGCGCGATCTGCAGCGGGGTGGCGCCGTCCAGCTTCGCCGCCTCGTACACCTCGGCCGGGACCGACCTGAGCGAGGTGTGGATGACGATCATGTTGAAGCCGGTGCCGCCCCAGACCGCGATGTTCGCCAGGGCGAGGTACAGCGGACCGCCGTCCAGCAGGTCCGGCTGTGGCAGACCCAGCCGGTCGAGCACGAAGTAGAACGGGCTGACGTCCGGGAGGTACAGAAAGCCCCACATCAGCGCGGCCACCACGCCCGGGACGGCGTACGGCAGGAAGATCGCGAGGCGGGTGAACGGGGCGAGCCGCACCCTCTCGGAGTCCAGCATCAGAGCGAACAGCAGCGCGAGGCCGAGCATCACCGGGACGACGATGCACCCGTAGCCGAGGACACGCAGCCCGCCGTCCAGGAACTCGCTGTCGTGGAAGGCCTCGGTGTAGTTCTCGAAGCCGGCCCAGACCTCGCTGCGGGCGTGCGCCCCCAGGCCGAGGCCGAAGACGTGCACCTTGCGGAAGCTGAGCCAGAGCGCGTAACCGATCGGCAGCGCGAAGAACAGGGCGAAGAGGACCGTGGCGGGCAGCAGGAAGACATAGGGCGCGCCGCGCGCTCGCCGGAGCGCGGTCCCGGGAGACGGATGGGCGTACGGCGCCCCCTCGACCGCCTGCGCCGTCCGGCGTGCGGGGCCGGTCACCGGGAGACCCCGAAGCCCTGCTTCTCCAGGTCGGCGACCGTGTCGTCCTGCATCCTGTCCAGGGCCGCGCCGAAGTCCGACTTGTTCCTGGCGGCGGCGCCGAACGCGTCGTTGAAGGTCGCGTAGGCGACGTTCACGTTCGGGCCACACGCGGAGGGCGCGGTGGTCTTCGCGATGGCGGCGGCCCTGGTGTAGAAGTCCGGCTGGTTGGAGAAGAACGCCGGCGGGGTGGCGAAGGCGCCGCTGAGCTGGGCCGAGGTGGAGGCCGGGTAGATGCCGCCCTCCTTCGCCAGCGCGTTCAGGGCGTCGCGGTCGGTGTTCAGCCAGGCGGCGAACTTCGCGGCGGCGGCCCGGTGCGGGGAGTCGGTGGTGACCGCGGTGGAGGAGCCGCCCCAGCTGCCGGTGACGTCCTGGTCGAGCGACCACTGGGGGAGCGGGGCCATGGCCCACTTGCCCTTGGTGTCCGGCGCGGCGGTGGTGAGCGTGCCCGGCGCCCAGACCGCGCTGACCCAGGCGATCTCCTTGCCGGTGTCGAGCGCCTTGTTCCAGGCCGGCTGGTACATCGGCTGGTTGTCGATGACACCCTCCTTGACCAGACTGCCCCAGAACTCGGCGACCTTGCGGGTGGCGGCGTCGTTGACGGCGACCTTCCACTTGTCGCCCGAGGTGGTCCACCACCGGGCGCCGGCCTGCTGGGCGAGGCCCGCGAACGGCCCAGCGAGGACCACGACCCGCGCGAGCGCGCCGACGCCTTCTACGAAGCCCTCTACGACCGTCACCTCACCGTCGACTTCGCCCACCCGGAAGCCGACTTGTCGGCCTATCCCCTGGTCGTCGTACCGGCCCTCTACCTGATGACCGAGGCGGCCGGGAACAACCTCAGGGAGTACGTCGACAACGGCGGCACACTCGTCGTGTCGTACTTCTCCGGCATCGTCGACGAGCACGACGCCGTCCACGAGGGCTCCTGCCCGGGCGCACTGCGCGATGTCCTCGGCCTCACCGTGGAGGAGTTCTCACCGCTGCTGAAGGACGAGCAGGTGCGCCTGGCCGGTCCCGACGGCTCCGAGCTGACCGGCGAGGTGTGGACGGAGTTCGTGGTGCCGCACGGCGCCGACACCGTGTGGACGTACGCCGACGGCCTCACCGCGGGCCACCCGGCGCTCACCCGGCACCGGCTCGGCGAGGGCACCGCCTGGTACGTCTCCACCCGCCTCGACGCCCACGGCCTGGACCTGCTCATCGGCTGGGCCGCCGACGACGCCCGGATCGCGCCGCGCCCCGACCTGCCCCGCGATGTGGAGGTCGTGCGCCGCAGCGGCGAGTCGGGGACCTACCTCTTCGCGATCAACCACACCACCGGCGACACCAAGGTGCCGCTGGACGCGCCCGGCACCGAGCTGCTGACGGGCGAACGCGCCGCGGGCCGCCTCGCGGTCCCGGCGGGGGCCGTGCGGGTCGTACGACTCGACGGCTGAACCGGCTCCCCAGCCACGTCGAAGGGACGACGGACGATGAAGCTCCACCCCGGACGCACCATCAGGGTTTTGCTGCTGCCGCTCGCGGCCGGGCTCGCCCTCACCGCCCTGCCCGCCCCGAGCGCCCGGGCCGCGGTCACCCTGACCAACGGCGGCTTCGAGTCGGACGGTTCCGGCGCGGCGAAGCCCACCGGCTGGTCGGAGTACGGCGACACCGGCGCCTCGTACACCGAGTCCGGCGGCCACGGCGGGAGTCACCGCCTCGCCCACTACTCTTCCGCCGCCTACAAGGTGGAGACGTACCAGTACCTGTCGGGACTGGCCAACGGGAACTACACCCTCACCGCCTGGGTGCGGTCCAGCGGCGGACAGAACGCCGCCTACATGGCGCTCAAGAACTGCGGGAGCCCCGAGCAGCGCACGGATCTGCCGATCTCGTCCAGTGGGTGGATCCGTATCGTCACCCCGGTCAACGTGACCAACAACCAGTGCACGGTCAGCATCAACAGTGACGCGCATGCCGGCAACTGGATCAATGTTGACGACCTGACCTTCACGTCCGGCACCGTCGGTACATCCATCCATGGCGCCGATGTCTCCTCCCTCGCCAAGAGCGAGGCCAAGGGCGGTGTCTACAGGACGAGTTCCGGCAGCACCGGCGACGCGCTCGCCGTCCTGAAGTCGTACGGCATGAACTACGCGCGCCTGAAGGTCTGGGTGAGTCCGGCCGACGGCTTCAACGACAAGGCGCATGTCCTCACCATGGCCAGGCGCGTCAAGGCGCGGGGCATGAAGCTGCTGGTCGACTTCCACTACTCGGACACCTGGGCCGACCCCGGCCGGCAGGCCGAGCCGGCCGCCTGGGAGGGCCACTCGTACAGCGCCCTCAAGACGGACGTGTACCACCACACCTTCGACGTGCTGAACGCGCTCAAGGCCCAGGGCACCACCGCCGACATGGTCCAGGTGGGCAACGAGATCAACGGCGGCATGCTGTGGCCGGAGGGATCGACGGACAACTGGGGACAGCTCGCGGGGTTGATCAACTCGGGCTACGACGCCGTCAAGGCGGTCAACCCGTCAACGCTGGTGGCGCTGCACCTGGCCAAGGGCGGGGACGAGGCCGGCACGGAGTGGTGGTTCGACAAGGCGGTCGCGAACGGAGTCAAGTTCGATGCGATCGGCCTGTCGTACTACGGCTACTGGCACGGCCCGCTCTCCGGCTTCCAGACCACCCTGGACGACGCGGCCGCCCGCTACGGAAGGCCGGTGTTCGTCGCAGAGACGGCCTACCCCTTCCGGCTGGACAGCGACGACTCGCTCGCCGACCAGATCGACACCACCGGTGAGCTGGTCTCCGGATACCCCGCGACCGTGGCCGGGCAGGCCAAGTGGATGAACGACGTGGCGAGCATCGTCGAGGCCGTCCCGAACGGCCGCGGCCTCGGCGTCTTCTACTGGGAGGCGACCTGGACCGCCGTCGCCGGCAACGGCTGGGACCCGGCCGACGCCTCCTCCGGCAACGGCTGGGAGAACCAGGCCCTGTTCGGCTACGACGACCGGGCGCTCTCTTCCATGACGTGGTTCGGCCACCGCTGAACCACTCCTGACGGGGCCCGGCCGTAAGGGGACGGCCGGGGCCCTTCCCCGTTTTCGTGAACGGGTCCCGCGGGGGCGGACGTCAGGTACCGGACAAGGGCGCCGGAGTGCGGTACGGAACGGCGTCGGCTGCGCGAGAGTGGGAACAGCGAAGAGGAGGCCGGGGACGGAGGCGGGACAGATGATGAGGACTCCCTCGGGCCGGATGCGGCAGACCATCCTGGACTGGCTCAAGGACCCGGCCGTGCACTTCCCGGCAGGGCGCTGCCACGGTGACCCCGCCGAGAGAGGCGTCACCGCGCGGGCGGTCGCCGCCAAGCTGGGCGTCTCCCGCCGGACGGCCGCGGCCCACCTCGACTTCCTCAGCCGCCTCGGTCTGCTGCGCACCCGGCGGATCCGCTGCCGCACCCACTACCGGCGCGACGAGATCCGCATCGCCGAGGTGGCCCGCATGTTCGAGAAGGGCTGGTGAAAGCCGGCACGCCCGCCTCCGTGCCGGCTGCGGCCTTCCTGGCTGTGCCACCGCACCAGCTGCGGCTTCTCCGGTTGCGCGCTTCCGTGCCGGCTGCGGCCTTCCTGGCTGTGCCACCGCACCAGCTGCGGCTTCTCCGGTTACGCGCTTCCGTGCCGGCTGCGGCCTTCCTGGCTGTGCCACCGCACCAGTTGCGGCCTCTCCGGTTGCGCCTCCGCACCAGCTGCCGCCGCCGTACTCGATGCTGCCGAGCCGCCGGCTGCGGTTGCCGCACCTGCCGCCGTCTCCCCACCCCCCTGCCGTCGCCTCACCGGCCCGCACCCTCCCGACGGGGCTCGCTCGGGGGACTCCCGGCCGGCCGGGCGTCACGGGCTGCACGCATCCCGGCGCAGGTGACACGGCGGTACCCTGGTGCCCGGCCGTGATCACCCGTCGGGGCAGGCCCGGACAGGAGACGTACCCGCATGACAGCCCCGGAAGCCGAGAGCGTCCGCGTCCGTCCCGGGCCACCGCGGCGGCCCGAGTGGCGAACCCAGGCCCCCGTCGTCGCGGTGGTCGCCCTGGGCGGCGCCCTGGGGGCGACGGCCCGGTATGCGCTCGCGCTGGCCTGGCCCACCCCGGCGGGCGGCTTCCCCTGGGCGACCTTCTGGACCAACGTGACCGGCTGCGCCGTGATCGGCGTGTTCATGGTGCTGATCACCGATGTGTGGGCGGCCCACCGCCTCGTCCGCCCCTTCTTCGGCACCGGGGTGCTCGGCGGTTTCACCACCTTCTCCACCTACGCCGTCGACATCCGCAACCTGGTCGACGCCGGCCACCCCCGCACCGGGCTGGCCTACCTCGCCGCGACCCTCCTCGCGGCCCTCGCGGCGGTGTGGCTTGCCTCGGCCGCCGCCCGCCCGGTGCTCACCCGGAGGCGACGATGACAGCACTCACCGGCCGGGCCCTGCGGCTGACCGTCCTCATCGGCGAGGACGACACCTGGCACCACAAACCCCTGTACTCCGAGATCGTGCACCGCGCACACGCGGCCGGGCTCGCCGGGGCCGGCGTCTTCCGGGGCATCGAGGGCTTCGGCGCCTCCTCCCGCATCCACACCTCCCGGCTGCTGTCGCTGAGCGAGGACCTGCCCGTGGCGGTCGTCGTCGTGGACACCGAGGAGCGGATCCGGGCGTTCCTGCCGCAGCTGGACGACCTCGTCGGCGAAGGCCTCGTGACCCTGGAGGAGTGCGAGGTCGTGCGGTACGTGGGCCGCGCATCAGGCCCGGACGAAGCGGACCCGAAGGGTAAGAGGTCGTTGTGAACTGGCTGCTGGTCGTCGTGGGGGCCGTGGTCGGCGCACCCTTGCGCTATCTCGCCGACCGGTCCGTCCAGGCCCGCCACGACTCCCTCTTCCCCTGGGGTACGTTCGTGGTGAACGTCCTCGGCTGTCTGATCCTGGGCCTGCTGACCGGCGCCGCCTCGGCCGGCGCCGCGGGCCCGCACCTGCAGCTGCTGCTGGGCACCGGTCTGTGCGGCGCCCTGACGACGTACTCGACCTTCTCCTACGAGACCCTGCGGCTGACCGAGGCAGGGGCCGGGCTCTACGCTGCCGCCAACGTCGTCGCGAACGCGGCGGCGGGACTCGGAGCGGCCTTCGCCGGGGTGTCCCTGGCCGGAGCCCTGTGGGCCTAGGTGCGTGGCGTACCGCCGGGCACACCAAGTACTGTCTACAGCACTGTCGACCAACTTTCCTCAGAACTGGATCCCATGAGCGCCATCACCGTCGGTCAAGCGGTCGTCCTCGGAGTGGTCGAGGGGGTGACCGAGTTTCTCCCCGTGTCCTCCACCGGCCACCTCAAGATCGCCGAGGGGCTCATGCACATTCCCGTCGACGACAAGTCCGTCGTCGGGTTCTCCGCCGTCATCCAGGTCGGCGCGATCGCCGCCGTGCTCGTGTACTTCTTCAAGGACATCAAGCGGATCATGACCGCCTGGTTCCGTGGTGTGACCAACCGCGAGGAGCGCTACCACCACGACTACAAGTTCGCCTGGTGGGTGATCTACGCGACCATTCCGATCGTCCTGGTGGGCCTGGCGGCCAAGCCTTTGATCGACGGCCCGCTCGCCTCGCTCTGGGTGGTGGCCGGCTCGCTGATCGTCGGCTCCGGCGTGATGTGGGCGGCGGACCAGATGGGCCGGCACAAGCGCGGTGAGGACGACACCTCCTTCAAGGACGCGATGCTGGTCGGCTGCTCCCAGATCCTCGCCCTGCTCTTCCCCGGCTTCTCCCGCTCGGGCGCCACCATGTCCACCGCGCTGGTCCTGGACCTGGACCGCGTCGCCGCCACCCGCCTGTCCTTCTTCCTCGGCATCCCGGCCCTGACCGGCGCGGGCATCTACGAGCTGAAGGACGCCCTCGGTGCGGGCGTGGGCGCCGCGCCGCTGGCCGTCGGGACCGCCGTGTCCTTCGTGGTCGCCTATGCCTCCATCGCCTGGCTGCTGAAGTTCGTCGCCAAGCACTCCTTCAACGCCTTCGTGATCTACCGGATCGTCATCGGCGTGGGCCTGATCGGTCTGCTCGCCACCGGTACGCTCGGCAGCTGAGCGAACCTCGGACCACCCACGGGGTGCGGACGCCCGCAGTCGGGCGCCGCACCCCGTGGCCGTTTCCCTGCGCGATGCCTTGACAGTTCCCTGATGCAACCCGCAGGATCGCACTCGTGAACCTGTCAGACAGCCAGACAGGTGGCCCGGCACCGCGGCGCGTCAGCGCCATGGAAGCGGTCCTCGGCCACCTCCGCGGCGCCATAGAACGCGGCGAGTACGCGATCGGCGACAAGCTCCCCTCCGAGGCCGAGCTGTGCCGCACCCTCGAGGTGTCCCGGCCCGTGCTTCGCGAGGCGCTGCGCGCGCTGCAGACGATGGGTCTGACGGTCTCCCGGACCGGAAAGGGCACCTTCGTCGTGGCCAGCGCCGTCGAGGACCCCACCTTCGGCGACTACGCGGCCAGCGATCTGCTCGAGGTGCGCCGGCACGTCGAGATCCCGGTGGCGGGATACGCGGCGGTGCGCCGCACCCCGGAGAACCTGGACCACCTGGCCCACCTGCTGGACCGGATGGAACGGGAGACGGACACCACCGCCTGGGTCGCGATGGACACCCTCTTCCACCTCGCCGTGGCCGAGGCCGCCCAGAACCCGGTCTTCCGCCGGGTCATCGAGGAGATCCGCGACGCACTGGCGCGTCAGTCGGCCTTCCTCAACGAGCTGGGCGGGCGCCGTGAGCAGTCCAACCGCGAGCACCGCGCCATCGTCGAAGCGCTGATCGACGGGTCCGAGCACGATGCGGTCGAGGCCATGAGCCACCACCTCGACCGCGTCGAGACGACCCTCACCGACATCGTGCGCCCCGCGCGCGCGGACCTCCCCACGGAAGGCGGACCCGAGGCGTGAGCGAGCAGCACCTCAAGGACGGGACGCGCACCTCTTCCGGTCATGTGGACGCCGGGGACGCCGGGTACAGCAAGTCGCTGAAGCACCGGCACGTCAACATGATCGCCATCGGGGGTGCCATCGGCACCGGGCTCTTCCTCGGGGCGGGCGGCCGGCTCGCCGACGCCGGACCCTCCCTGTTCATCGCGTACGCCGTCTGCGGTGTCTTCGCCTTCCTCGTCGTCCGCGCGCTCGGCGAACTCGTCCTCTACCGCCCCTCCTCCGGTGCCTTCGTGTCGTACGCCCGGGAGTTCCTCGGTGAGAAGGGCGCCTACACCGCCGGCTGGATGTACTTCCTGAACTGGGCCACCACCGGCATCGCCGACATCACGGCGGTGGCCACCTACACGCACTACTGGGGCATGTTCTCCGACGTCCCGCAATGGGTGATCGCCCTGATCGCCCTGGCCGTCGTCCTCACCGTGAACCTGATCTCCGTGAAGATCTTCGGCGAACTGGAGTTCTGGTTCGCGATCGTCAAGGTCAGCGCGCTGGTGATCTTCATGTGCATCGGCATCTTCCTGCTGGTCACCCAGCACCCCGTCGACGGCCACCACCCCGGCCCGTCCCTGATCACCGACCACGGCGGCATCTTCCCGAACGGCCTGCTGCCCATGCTGCTGATCATCCAGGGCGTCGTCTTCGCCTACGCCTCCGTCGAACTGGTCGGCGTCGCGGCGGGGGAGACCGAGAACCCCGAGAAGATCATGCCGAAGGCGATCAACTCGATCATGTGGCGCGTGGGCCTGTTCTACGTCGGCTCGGTCGTCCTGCTCTCGATGCTCCTGCCCTGGAACACGTACAAGGCCGGCGAGAGCCCCTTCGTGACCGTCCTGTCCCATGCCGGCGTCCCCGCGGCCGGCGACGTGATGAACCTGGTCGTGCTGACCGCGGCCATGTCCTCGCTGAACTCCGGCCTGTACTCCACCGGCCGCATCCTGCGCTCCATGGCGGTGAGCGGCTCGGCCCCGAAGTTCACCGCGCGGATGAGCCGCAGCCAGGTCCCGTACGGCGGAATCCTGCTCACCAGCGGTATCTGTGTCCTCGGTGTCGGTCTGAACTACGTCGTCCCGGCGGACGCCTTCGAGATCGTCCTGAACTTCGCGGCGATCGGCATCCTCGCCACCTGGGGCATGATCATGATCTGTCACCTGCTCTTCTGGCAGAAGACCCGGAAGGGCGAACTGGCCCGGCCCGCCTACCGGCTGCCGGGCTCCCCCTGGACCGAAGCCGTGACGCTGGCGTTCCTCGCCTGCGTCCTGGTCCTCATGTACGCCGACGGCGGCGCCGCACGCACCACCGTGTTGTGCCTGCCGCTGATCGTCGCAGCGCTGGTCGCGGGCTGGTACGCCATCCGCGGCCGAATAGCGCGCCAGTCCACCACCGGAGCCGGCGCGTGACCCGCGCAGCGCTCCCCGACAAGCAGGCAGTGATGTACAGCAGTTCCCCCTCGGCCGCACCCCTCGTCCGCGAGCCCCTCCACACCCCCGTCGCCCATCTCATCCGCGGCGGGGTCGTGGAGGGCATCCACTACGGCTCCGTCGTCGTCCTCGGCGCCGACGGTCAGGTCCAGTTCCAGCTCGGCGACATCGAGGCCGCGTTCTACCCGCGCTCGGCCCTCAAGCCCGTCCAGGCCGTGGCGATGCTGCGGGCCGGGCTGCCGCTCGACGGCGAGCTGCTCTCGCTGGCCGCCGCGAGCCACTCCGGCGAGGAGCGCCACCTCGCCGGCACCCGGCGGATCCTCGAACTGGCCGGGCTCGGCGAGGACGACCTGCGCAACGTCCCCGACATGCCGTACGACCCGGTCGTGCGGGACGCCTGGGTGCGCGAGGGCCGGCTGCCCTCCCGCCTCGCCCAGAACTGTTCCGGCAAGCACGCGGCGATGCTGTGGACCGCCCGGCTCAACAACTGGTCCCTGGCGGAGTACCTGGACCCGGCGCACCCGCTCCAGCAGGCCATCGCCGAGATCGTCGAGGACCTGACAGGGCAGCGGGTCGCCCGGGTGACGGTCGACGGCTGCGGCGCGCCGTTGTTCTCCATCTCCCTGCACGGCCTCGCCCGCGCCGCCGCCCGCATCACCACCGCCGCGCCGGGCACGCCCGAGGCCCGGGTGGCCGACGCCATGCGCGAACACGCCGAGATGGCCTCCGGCACTCGGCGCGACGTGGCGGCGCTGATGCGGGCCGTCCCCGGCCTGCTCGCCAAGGACGGCTTCGAAGGCGTCCAGGTGGCCGCGCTGCCCGACGGCCGCGCCATCGCCGTCAAGATCGCCGACGGCGCGAATCGTGCGCGCGTTCCGGTCGCCGCGGCCGCGCTCGCGCGCGCGGGCGTCGACCCGGAGCTGCTCACGCAGTTCGCCGGTGAGCCGCTGCTCGGGGGAGGGGAGCCGGTGGGGTGCGTGCGGCCGGTACGCGCGCTGGACCCGGTTCCGTTCACCACCTGCGCATAGCCCCGGCGGATCGGCCGTCGTGGACCTGCGGGTCCGTCGTGGCCGATCGCGCAGTTCCCCGCGCCCCTTCCAAGGGCCCTTTCACCTCCGTACCTCAGAAAGAGGACTGTACGTTCATGACCGCGCCCACCCGTAGCGAGCACGACCTGCTCGGTGACCGCGACGTACCGGCCGACGCGTACTGGGGTGTCCACACCCTGCGCGCGACCGAGAACTTCCCCATCACCGGCACCCCGATCTCCGCCTACCCGCATCTGATCGACGCCCTGGCCGCCGTCAAGGAGGCTGCCGCCCTCGCCAATGCGGAACTCGGCCTGCTGGAGCCGGAGAAGGCGGACGCGATCGTCGCCGCCTGCCGGGAGATACGCGCCGGCAAGCTGCACGACCAGTTCGTCGTGGACGTCATCCAGGGCGGCGCCGGCACGTCCACCAACATGAACGCCAACGAGGTCGTGGCCAACCGCGCGCTGGAACTGCTCGGGCACGCCAAGGGGCAGTACGCGCACCTGCACCCCAACGAGGACGTCAACCTCGGCCAGTCCACCAACGACGTCTACCCGACCGCCGTCAAGGTCGCGACGGTGTTCGCGGTGCGCGGTCTGCTCAAGGCGATGGCCGTCCTCCAGGACGCCTTCGCCCGCAAGGCCGTCGAGTTCCGCGACGTGCTGAAGATGGGCCGCACCCAGCTCCAGGACGCGGTCCCGATGACCCTCGGCCAGGAGTTCTCCACGTTCGCCGTGATGCTGGACGAGGACCGCCTCCGCCTTGCCGAGGCCGTCGAGCTGATCCACGAGATCAACCTGGGCGCCACGGCCATCGGCACCGGTCTCAATGCGCCGGCCGGATACGCCGAGGCCGCCCGCCGGCACCTCGCCGCGATCACCGGGCTGCCCCTCGTCACGGCGGCCAACCTCGTCGAGGCCACCCAGGACTGCGGCGCCTTCGTCCAGATGTCCGGCGTGCTCAAGCGGATCGCGGTCAAGCTCTCCAAGAGCTGCAACGACCTGCGGCTGCTCTCCTCCGGACCGCGTGCGGGCCTCGGCGAGATCAACCTGCCGCCGGTGCAGGCCGGTTCGTCGATCATGCCGGGCAAGGTCAACCCGGTGATCCCCGAGGTCGTCAACCAGGTCGCCTTCGAGGTGATCGGCAACGACGTCGCCATCACCATGGCGGCCGAGGCCGGACAGCTCCAGCTCAACGCCTTCGAGCCGATCATCCTGCACTCCCTGTCGGAGAGCATCACCCACCTGCAGAGTGCCTGCCTCACCCTCGCCGAACGGTGCGTGAACGGCATCACCCCCAACACCGAGCGGCTGCGCGCCACCGTGGAGAACTCCATCGGCCTGGTCACCGCGCTCAACCCGCACATCGGGTACACCGCGGCCACCGACATCGCCAAGGAGGCCCTCGCCACCGGCCGGGGCGTGGCCGAACTGGTCCTGGAGAAGGGTCTGCTGCCCGCCGAGCGGCTGACGGACCTGCTCCGTCCGGAGGTGCTCGCGGGCAGCAAGGCGGCGCCCGCGATCTGACGGAACGCCACCCGCGTGCCGCCCGGTCCGGCGCTCCCGGCCGGGCCGGCCCGCGGGTGCCGTCAATCCCGCCGAAGCGGGTGCTGCAATCCCGCCGAAGCCGGTTGCCGTCACACCCGCCGACACGCGGGTGCCGTCATACCCAGGGATGAAACCCTGCGCAGGCGCCCGCACCCGGCGCATCCCGGCTGTGGCGGGACCGCACCACACGTTTTCCCCGGCGGGCCCTACCCGCTGATCGGCGCAGCCCGACTCGCCATTTCTCCGGACAGTGCTACTAGCGCACATAGGGTGAATTCGCGGCCTCGGCAAAGGCCGTCTCCTGCCCTGGCAAACGGACCTCCCCGCCCGGTGCCGGTCGGAGCGACGGAATCCTTCGGCGAATCCAGGAGAATCCATGCGTGTGGCCGTGACAGGTGGCGGCGGATTTCTCGGCTCGCACCTCTGCGAAGCCCTCCTACGGCGCGGTGACGAGGTCGTGTGTCTGGACGACTTCTCCACCGGCGATCCTGCGAACATCTCCGCCTTTCTCGGGAATCCGGCCTTCGAACTCATCCGCGGGGACGTCTGCCGGTCGGCCGATGTGCGGGGCTCGGTGGATGCGGTGGCCCATCTGGCCAGCCCCGCCTCGCCGCCCGACTATCTCCGGCGCCCGCTGGAGACGCTCGCCGTGGGCAGCCACGGCACGGAGAACGCGCTCCGCCTCGCCGCCCGGCACGGCGCCCGTTTCGTGCTCGCCTCCACGAGCGAGGTGTACGGGGACCCCGAGGTGCATCCTCAGGACGAGACGTACTGGGGGCATGTGAATCCGATCGGACCGCGCAGCGTCTACGACGAGGCGAAGAGGTTCGCCGAGGCACTGACACAGGCCCACCGGACGCATTGCGGAACGAACACCGGAATCGTCCGGATCTTCAATACCTATGGTCCGCGCATGCGTCCGCACGACGGGCGGGTCGTCTCCAGTTTCGTGGTCCAGGCCCTCGCCGGTGAGCCCCTGACCGTCTACGGCGACGGAAAGCAGACCCGCAGTTTCTGCTATGTGGACGACCTGGTGCGCGGAATCATCACCATGCTGGACCGTGACGAACCGGGACCGGTGAATCTCGGAAATCCCGTCGAACTGACGGTACTTCAGCTGGCCGACCTCGTCCTCGGCCTGACGGGGTCCGGGGCCGAGGTCGAGTTCCATCCGCTGCCCGTCGACGACCCCGCCCGCCGGCGACCGGAGATCGCCCGGGCGGCGGAACGTCTCGGCTGGGTCCCCGAGGTGGACATCGAGGACGGACTGCGCCGCACGGTGCGTTGGTTCGCGGGCCGGCCCCGGGACGTCGCGACCGCGCTCGCCGCGATCCGGGGCGGCCAGCAGGACGGCACGGTCGCCGCCCGGCCACGGCTGCCCGGTGCGACCCCCGTCCCGTCGTGACCCAGACGGATCCCCGCCTCGCGGCGGACACCGCCCCCGACCCGGGGCCGGGGCGGGACATCGACGCGGCGCTGAGAACCCACCTGTGGACCCTGTCGTCGGGCAACGTCGTCGACACGCCGGCCGACGGTCCCGTCTTCGGCCGTCCGCGCAGATCGCTCGTACCGGCGCCCCAGGCCTGGATCCCCCGGCTGCGCACCGCGGACCGGGTCACGGTGGCGGTGCTCGCGCTGTGCTGGCTGGCCGCCCTCGTGTGGTTCTGGCAGTGGTGGACACGTCCGGAGCACCGGGTCGGCTGGACCGGTTTCGCGGTGAACAGCGCACTGCTGCTGTATCTGTCCCTCCTGCCGATGTACTTCGTGGTCGCGGTGCTGCGCCTGCGCACCCTCGATCCCGCCGTCGAAGTCCCCCGGCTGCGCACGGCGTTCGTGGTGACCCGGGCTCCCTCCGAGCCCCCCGAGGTCGCGCGCACCACCCTCGGCGCGATGCTGCGCCAGGACTTCCCGCACCCGTACGACGTCTGGCTGTGCGACGAGGACCCGGACCAGGAGATCCTGGACTGGTGTGCGGCCCGGGGCGTGCACGTGTCCTGCCGGCGCGGAGTCGCCGCCTACCACCGGGACGCCTGGCCCCGTCGCACCCGGTGCAAGGAGGGCAACCTCGCGCACTTCTACGACCACTGGGGATACCGCGACTACGACGTGGTGGCCCAGCTCGACGTCGACCACGTGCCCCGGCCCGGCTATCTGAGCGAGATGGTCCGGCCGTTCGCCGATCCGGCGGTCGGATACGTGGCCGCCCCCAGCGTCTGCGACGCCAACGCGCCCGGCTCATGGTCGGCCCGCGGACGGCTGCACCGCGAGGCCACCTTTCACGGGCCGATGCAGCTCGGCCACACCGACGGTCTGGCGCCGCTGTGCATCGGCTCCCACTACGCCGTGCGGACCCGCGCCCTGCGGGACATCGGCGGACTCGGACCCGAGCTGGCCGAGGACTTCTCGACCACCTTCCTGCTGAACTCGGCCGGCTGGCACGGCGCGTTCGCCATCGACGCCGAGGCGCACGGCGACGGCCCGCTCACCTTCGCCGCGATGGTGACGCAGGAGTTCCAGTGGTCGCGGAGTCTCGTGGCGATGCTGCTCGGCATGCTCCCGAGGCATCTGCGGCGGATGCCCGGCCGGCTCAGGCTGCGGTTCGCGTTCGCCCTCTCGTACTATCCGCTGCTGGCCCTGACCACGACCGGCGGACTGCTGCTGCCCCCGGTGGCCGCGATCACCGGCGTCCCGTGGATCAACGTCAACTACGCCGCGTTCCTGGTGCACTTCTGGTCCATGTCGTGCTTCCTGGTGCTGCTCACGCTGCTGCTGCGGCGGCGCGGACTGCTGCGGCCCGCCGACGCGCCCCTGCTGAGCTGGGAGGGCTGGCTGTTCGGACTGACCCGCTGGCCGTACGTGGCCTGGGGCGCCACGGCCGCACTGGTGCAGCGACTGCGGCCGAAGAAGGTCGTCTTCAAGGTGACGCCCAAGACCCGTGACGGCATGGAGCCGCTGCCGCTGCGCCTGATGCTCCCCTACCTCCTGATCACGGCCGTTCTGTCCGGCGCGGCCGTCATCGGGGAGCTGACCGGACCCGCCGTCGGCTATGTGTTCCTCTGCCTCCTGGGCTCCCTCTCCTACGGTCTGGTGACGCTCGCGGTGGGTGCCCTGCACATCCGCGAGACCGCCCGGTCCGCGGGCGTCGGTGTCCACCGGGCCCTGCGCACCGCCGCCCTGCCCCTGGCCACCGGGCTCGTCACGCTCCTCCCGCTGGCCTGGGCGCTGCTGCTGTTCCCCGCCTATGTGCGCGGTTTCATCGCGGGCTGACGCCCGTCCCCCTAGACGGAACGAGGTATCCCCATGCCCGAGACGGTCCTGGTGACCGGCGGCGCGGGTTTCATCGGCAGCCACACCTGCGTCGAACTGCTCGACCACGGCTACGAAGTCGTCGTCGTGGACAACCACGTCAACAGCTCTCCCCGGGCCCTGGACCGCATCGCCAAGATCGCGGGACGGCCGCTCGCCGCCGCCTACCGGGCCGATGTGCGCGACCGCGCGGCCCTGACCGAGGTGTTCGCCGCCCATCCGGTGAATGCCGTCATCCACTTCGCGGCGCACAAGGCGGTCGGGGAGTCGGTGGCCCTGCCGGTCGAGTACTACGACACGAACGTCGGCGGCACCTGCGCCCTGCTGTCGGTCATGCACGAGCACCGGGTCCACCGCCTGGTGTTCTCCTCGTCCTGCTCCGTCTACGGCGACGCCAGGACGGTGCCGCTGACCGAGCGGAGCCCGGTGGCGCCCACCAACCCCTACGCCCGCACCAAGCTGATGTGCGAGCGGATCCTGGAGGACGTCTGCGAGCGGCTCGCACCGATGAAGGTGCTCGCCCTGCGCTACTTCAACCCGGTCGGAGCCCACCCGAGCGGTCTGCTCGGCGAGGACCCGCGCGGTGTCCCGGGCAACCTCATGCCCTACGTCGCGCAGGTCGCCGTGGGCCGTCGCGAACGGCTGAGCGTCTTCGGCGACGACTACCCGACGCCCGACGGCACCGGAGTGCGGGACTACATCCATGTCATGGACGTCGCCGAGGGACACCGGGTGGCCGTAGCGCACCTGGACGACGCCACCGGCATGCGGGTGTTCAACCTCGGCACCGGCACCGGCACCTCGGTGCTGCAGCTCGTCGCCGCCTTCGGCGAGGCCAGCGGCCGCCCGGTGCCCTACCGGGTCGTCGGCCGCAGAGCGGGCGACGTCGCCGCCCTCGTCGCCGACCCGGGCAAGGCGGCCGCGGCCTGGGACTGGACCACCACACGGGACCTGGGGGCCATGTGCCGTGACGCCTGGCGGTTCCAGGAACTCCATCCCGACGGCTACTCCCACCGGACTCCTCGCGTCGGCGGCCCCGCGACGGGAGAATCCGGTGCGGCCTGCACGGCACCCGGCACCGGGGATCCGGTCAGCGGTGTCCCGACGTAGTCCACCGGACCGGGGTCGACACCCATGGCCCGCAGGTCCACCGCCACCCCGGCCAGCCGCCGGGCGCACCGGGAGGCCAGTGCGCCCGGCGTCGGGTCCGTGCCGCGCGGGCCGGGGGTGCTCACCGGTCGCGGGACCTCGGCCAGGCACGGGTCCGCGCCGCTTCCGGTGGCCCGCGCCCCCTGCATCTCCTGGCCCGTCTCGCGCCGCCAGGCGGCCAGATCGGAGTACCGGCGCTCTCCCCACCACATGACCGGACTCCTGGGGCTGTGGTAGTCGTTGCCCTGCATCTCCACCTGCGAGGTGTCGAAGGCGGTCTGGCCCGCCACCACGGGGGAGCCGTCGGTGACGAACACGTTGTTGCGCACCGAGACCGCGCCGAGGCGGGGCCGCAGCCGCAGCGCGGGGGCCAGGACGGTGCCGTTCGCCCCGGCCAGCACCGTGTTCTGGTAGATCGCGAGGTTGCTGACCTGCGAGCCGATCACCACGATGCCGCCGTAGTCCTGGAGCTTGCGGGCGTCGTCCCGGCTGATGTTGTAGCGGATCGTGTTGTCCGTGTGGGCCTTGTTCGCAGCGGCGGAGAACGCCAGGAAGCCCGCGCCGTCGTTGCCGTAGGCCAGGTTGTACTGCAGCAGCGAATAGGACACGTTGTTGTCCAGGTCGAAGCCGCCGCCGTCCGCCCGGGACCCGGTGTGGTTGTCGTAGGCGGCGTTGCGCTGGAGGACGATCCGCGTCGAGTCGTACGTCCAGATGCCCTCCGGGCCCTCCACGGCGTCCGCCGAGGACAGCGCTCCGTTGCCGTGGGCGACGGATCCCTCCACGACACCGTGGCGGACGCTGCCGAGGACGATGCCGCTGCCGGTGTTGCGGTCGGCCGCCCGCGGGTCACCGTCGTTCCGGAACGACCTCACCCGCGAGACGGTCACCTGCTCGTGCGCGTACGCCGGCGCGTCCGCGTCGAAGGCGGGGCCGTCCGACACGAACCCCGCGTCCTTGTTGCCGTGCACGGCGCAGTCGTCGATCACCACGTCCCGGAAGCCGGAGCCCCCGTCGCCGTGCAGCCGGATGCCGTTGCGGAAGCCCGACACGTCGACGTCCGTGACCCGGACGTACGGCAGTTTCCGCGTCCCGGGCAGGTCGCTGACGAAGCCGATGCCGTCCTGCGACCGGTAGGAGTGGGCGTCACCCACGAGGATCAGGTTGCGGATCAGGATCCCGCTCGTGTCGTACACCGCGATGCCGCGGGTGCCGGCTGCCGCGATCACGGCGCGGCCCGGTCCGTAGGAGTCGATCACCACCGGCTTGCGGGCGTTCCCGGCGTCGCCCGGGCCGACGGTGAGGGTGCCGGGAAAGCGCGCGCCGCCCTTCAGCAGCAGACGGTCGCCCGGTCGCAGCCGTACGGTGTCCGCGCGCCGCAGGGTCCGCCAGGCGGTCCGCGGGGTCCGGCCGTCGCCCCCGTCGTCGCCGTCGGGACTCAGATAGAACGTCCGTCCGGCCCGTGAACTCTCCAGCACGGGAACCAGCGGGGTGGGCATGCCGCATCCGGCCAGCACCAGCACCAGCACCGCTGCGCACAGGCCCACCCGGTAGACGCTCCGCCGGCGCACGGTCGCTCCTGTCTCCCGGTGACCGGACAGGCTCCGGTCCGGGAGTCACCCTGACGCGCGGACCCGTGCTCCGCGGCCCAGCACGCGGAGTTCGGTTCAAGACATGCCTGATTGGCGTCCTGCCGCTGCCGGGAACGACGCGGGAAGGGCGACGGGAGGACGAGGTAGGGCGATGGACGCAAGGACGACGGAAGGACGATGGCAGGACGACGGAAGGACGATGGAGAGACGGGCGGAAGACGAGCGAGGGACGATGGAACGCTGACCCTCGGGCGCCCCGACGACAGGAGTGCGGCATGATGACGATCATGTCCTCGCAGTTCCAGCCCGTTCTTGACCGCATCGCGTCGGAGATCGATCGCACCCCTGGGCGCGGCCGGTCCGCCGACTACATCCCGGCGCTCGCGGCCCGTGATCCCCGCAGCTTCGGCATGGCCGTGGCCGAGCTGGACGGCACGGTGTACGGGGTGGGGGAGTGGCGGCACCCCTTCTCCGCGCAGTCCATCACCAAGGTGTTCACGCTCGCCCTGGACCTGGCCCGCGAGGGCGACGAACTGTGGGAGTACGTGGGGCGCGAGCCCTCCGGCAACCCGTTCAACTCGCTGGTGCAGTTGGAGTACGAGAACGGCATCCCGCGGAATCCCTTCATCAACGCCGGCGCGCTCGTGGTCACCGACCGCCTCCAGACCCGTACCGGGGACGCGGCCGGGGAGCTGCTGGCCTTCCTCCGGGCCGAGAGCGGCAACCCGTCGCTGGACTTCGACGAGGAGGTCGCCGCCTCCGAGACCGCACACGGCGACCGCAACGCCGCCCTCGCCCATTTCATGGCGTCCTACGGCAACATCGACAACTCCGTGCCGGTCCTGCTCGACCAGTACTTCCGGCAGTGCTCCATCGAGGCATCCTGCGCCGACCTGGCCCTCGCCACCTCCTTCCTGGCCCGGCACGGGATCCGCGCCGACGGCACCCGGCTGCTCACCCGCAGCCAGGCCAAACAGGTCAACGCGGTGATGCTGACCTGCGGCACGTACGACGCGGCCGGCGACTTCGCCTACCGCGTCGGCCTGCCGGGCAAGAGCGGCGTCGGCGGCGGCATCATCGCCGTCGTCCCGGGACGCTGCACCCTGTGCGTCTGGAGCCCGGGGCTGGACGAGCGCGGCAACTCGGTCGCGGGCGTGGCGGCACTCGACAGATTCACGACCCTGACGGGCCTTTCGGTGTTCTGACCCGCAGCGCGCGGACCACCGGCACCGCGGACCAGCAGCGCGCCAACCACCGGCACCGCGGACCCGCAGTCGGCGAACCATCGGCACCGCGGACCAGCAGCGCGCCAACCACCGGCACCGCGGACCCGCAGTCGGCGGACCACCGGCACCGCCGCCACCGCCCGTAGCGCCGACGCCGCCGACATCGCGTACTCGCAGTGTGCGAACTGCCGCACCACGTACCAGTCACACATCGGCCCCCACCCGGAGGGCTTCGCGTCGCTTTCCGGCCACCCGGCGTTGCCACGCTGACCCAGTGTTGGCCATGGCTTTTCCCGTCGATCTCCGCCGCTGCCAGGTGCTGGGCCTGGCCGGTACCGCCTTCCTCGCGCTGGGCGGTGAGACGGCCGGTGCCCTTCCCGTGCAGGACCTCCTCGCCCCGGCATCCGCGCAAGCCGCGCTGGGGCTGGTCGGGGTCTACTTCGGAGTGGTGCTGCTGATAGCGGCCTGGGTGCTGCTCGGCCGTCTGGTGCGCGGTCCGCATCCGCCGACCCCGCGTGCCCTGCTGCTGGTCCTGGCCGTCTGGGCGACCCCGCTGCTGCTCGCGCCCCCGCTGTTCAGCCGGGACGTCTACAGCTACCTCGCCCAGGGCGCCATGGTCGACGCCCACATGGACGTGTACACCCACGGTCCCGCCCAACTGGGCGGCCCGCTCGCCGACGAGGTGGCCCCGGTGTGGCAGCACACGGCGGCCCCGTACGGCCCCGCCTTCCTCGCCCTGGCCTCCGTGCTGTCGGGCCTCACCCGCGGCCAACTGCCCGCCGGTCTCATCGGCATGCGCCTGGTCGCGCTGCTCGGCGTGGCCCTCATGGCGGTGGCGCTGCCCCGTCTGGCCCGGCACAGCGGCGCCGACCCGGCCGCCGCGCTGTGGCTCGGGGCGCTCAACCCGCTCGTCCTGCTGCACCTGGTCGCGGGCGCCCACAACGACGCGATCATGCTCGGTCTGCTGGGGCTCGGCCTGGTCGCCGCGCGTGGCCGCTGGCCCGTCCTCGGGGCGGTGCTGGTCACGCTGGCCGCCCTGGTCAAGGCGCCCGCCGTGCTCGGCCTGCTCGCGGTCGTGGCCCTGCAGGTCCGCACCGGCCGGCACCCGCTGCGGGCCACCGTGACGACGGCTGTCGCCTCCGCCGCGACCACGGTCGTCGCGACCACCCTGGCCGGAACGGGGTACGGCTGGATCCGTGCACTGGACACGCCCGTCTCCCCGCACAACTGGGCACTGACCAGCCTGCTGGGCCGCGCCACCGGTGCCCTGCTCGACCACCTCGGCAGCAATCTGGCCCCGCTGGCCGTACCGGCCTGGCACCTGCTCGGCCTCGGTGTCACCGCCGTCGCGGTGCTGCTGATATGGCTCCGGCTGCGCCCGCGACCGGTGTACGCCCTCGGCCTGAGCCTGTTGGTGGTGGCCGTCTTCGGTCCGGCGATCCGCCCCTGGTACGTGCTGTGGGGCCTGTTCCTCATCGCGGCCGCCGCGCCCAGCACTTCGGTGCGGCACCGGGTGGCCGCCCTGGCCGGAGTCCTGGCGCTCGCCGTACTGCCGAGCGGTGGCCCGGCCGACCTCGGCCAGCTGGTCCTCGCGGTCTCCGGCGGGGTGCTCGGTGTGGTCGTCCTGTGGCAGGCGCACCTCGCGGCCCAGGCTCCGGCGACGGGACGTGCGGCATGACCGGCCTTCAGCTGCCGCGCACGGACCGCGGCCGTGCCCTGCTCGTCCTGGCGCTGGCCGCCGCGGTGACCGTGTTCACGGCGACCGTGCCGTTGCTGCGCGACTTCTTCGACCTGCGCGTCTACTACGGCACGGTGCACACCTGGGTGCACCACGGCGGCCGGATCTACGACTACCGGGTGCCGGGGACGGCGTACGGCTTCACCTATCCGCCGTTCGCCGCGCTCGCCATGCTGCCCCTGGCCGCGATGGGACGGACCACCGCGATCGTGGCCTCCCTGCTGGTGAACCTGGCCGCGCTCACGGTGGTGCTGCGGATCCTGGCCAAGCCCGGCGGGCAGCGCCACGGCTGGTTCCACTGGTCGCTGGCGCTGTGTGCGCTCGCGCTGTTCGAACCGCTGCGGGACACCTTCAGCTTCGGCCAGGTGAACCTGGTACTGCTCGCCCTGGTCCTCGGCGACTGCCGGCTGCTGACGACCGGAAGGGGCCGCTGGGCGGGCGTCGGCATCGGACTCGCCGCCGCGGTGAAGCTCACACCCGCTCTCTTCATCGGCCTGCTGCTGCTCGCCGGACGCCGGCGGGCGGCCGGGGTGGCGACCGCCGTGGCCGTCGCGGCGACCGGGCTGGCCGCCTGTGCGGATCCGCGCGCGTCCCGCTTCTACTGGACCGAGGCGCTGTGGGACACCGGCCGGGTCGGCCGCCTCGACTATGTCTCGAACCAGTCGCTGCAGGGCGTCCTGGCCCGGCTGGGCGAGCCGGACCGTGCGCTGTGGGCCGGCGCGGTGCTGCTGGTGCTGTGCCTGTGGGCGGTGCGGACCCGCCGTGCGGTGGCGGCCGGCGACTGGACGGCGGCCTTCGCGCTCACCGGGGCGACGGCCTGCCTGGTCAGCCCGATCACCTGGGTGCACCACCTGGTGTGGCTGCTGCCGTCCTTCGTGGTGCTGGCGCGCGCCGGGCACCCGCGGATCGCGGGCGCCCTGTACGCGGTGCTGTGCACCAGCGTGGTGTGGATCTGGTTCGAGGACGCCTCCGGCATCGACGGCTTCCTGGGCAGCAACATCTACACCTGGATCACCCTGGGCCTGCTGCTGGCCCTGCCCGCCGGTCAGCCGCCCGAGGCCCGGCCGCCCTTGGCCCGCAGCGCCAGCGACACGGCGCTCGCGCCGAGTACGGCGAGTCCCGTGACCGCGGCGGTCTGCGCCCAGTCGGAGCCGTCGTCCTGCACCGGGGAGGAGGCCGCCGCGACGGGTGCGGCGGCCGACGTGGACTTCGAGCCGGTGCGCAGCCCGTCCAGGGAGCCCACCGGATCGACCAGCCCGGTCGCGTCGAACCCCCAGTCGAGCAGCTGGCGGGCCTCCTCGTAGACGGCGAGCCCGCCGCCCTCCTGAGGGTTCATCACCGTCACCACGAGGGTGCGCTCGCCGCGGCGTGCCGCGGCGACCAGGGTGTTGCCCGCGTTGCTGGTGTAGCCGTTCTTGACGCCGATCAGCCCCGGGTACGGGATCACGCCGTCCTCGCCGGTCAGCAGCCGGTTGGTGTTCTCGATCCGGAACGACGACCCGTCACCGGGGAACTGTGCCGAGGCCGTGGAGCAGTACCGCGCGAAGTCCGGGTTGCGCAGTCCCTCCCGGCCGAAGACCGCCAGGTCGTACGCCGAGGACACCTGGCCGGGGGTGTCGTAGCCGTCGGGAGAGACGACATGGGTGTCCAGGGCGCCGAGCGAGCGGGCCTTGGCCTGCATCCGGGTGGCCGTGGCGTGCCAGCCGCCGCCCAGCGAGGCGAGCACGTGCACGGCGTCGTTGCCGGAGCTGAGGAACACCCCGCGCCACAGATCGGACACCTGGTAGGTGTGGCCCTCCTCGACGCCGACCAGGCTGCTGCCCTCGCCGACGTCGGCCAGTTCCTCGTAGCGGACGGTGTGCTGCTTGGCCGCGGGCAGGGAGGGCAGCACGGTGAGGGCGAACAGCGTCTTCAGGGTGCTGGCGGGCGGCAGCGGGCGGTGCGCGTCGGCCGCGGCCAGCACCTCGCCGCTGTCGGCGTCGGCGACCAGCCAGGACAGTGCGGAGACGTTCGGCACCTCGGGCGCACCGCGATGCGGTCGCACCCGTGTGCCGGAGCGATAGAGCAGGGACGGCTGCGGCACCGCGGCCCGCGGCGCGGGTGGTGCGGGATCCCCCGCACGGTGTCCGGTCGCCGCGGCGGCCGGCGCGAGCGCCAGCGCGCCCGCCACACACAGGGAACAGGCCGTTGCGGCCGCCCGACGAGAGAATCCGGTGATCATATGATCAACCTAGGAAGGAATGGGGTGAGCGGCTCGCTGCCCGGGCCGGACGGCCTACAGGAGCAACCCGGATGCCGCACCGCGCGGCGGTACGGCGCCCTTCAGGCCGTCGGCAGCGTCGGCTGGACACGGCGCAGGAACGTGGCGTTGTCGGGGGTGTCCCGCAGCCGCTCCAGCAGCGTCTCCAGGGCGGCAGGTCCGCCCTCCCGGGAGCGCAGAGCCCGGCGCAGGCCCCGGGTGGCCGCCAATTCGGCCGGGGTGAGCAGGAGTTCCTCGCGGCGGGTGCCCGTCGGGTCGACGTCCACGGCCGGGAAGAGGCGGCGGGCGGCGAGTTCCCGGTCCAGCCGCAGCTCCATGTTGCCCGTGCTCTTCAGCTCCTCGAAGTAGTAGCCGTCGGCACGGGAGCCGGTGTCCACCAGGACGGTGGCGAGGATGGTGAGCGAGCCGCCCTCCTCGGCCTGGCGGGCCGCGCCGAAGAACCGCTTGGGGCCGAGCAGCGCACCCGCGTCGACACCGCCGCTCAGTGTGCGTCCGCCGGCGGCCGAGGCGTTGTTGTGGGCCCGGCACAGCCGGGTCAGGGAGTCCAGCAGGATGACGACGTCCTCGCCGGCCTCGACCAGCCGCTTGGCCCGCTCGACGACCAGGTCCGCGAGCGCGATGTGCTCCTTGGGCGCCCGGTCGAAGGTGGAGGCGTACACCTCGCCGCGCACCGAGCGGCGCATCTCGGTGACCTCCTCGGGACGCTCGTCCAGCAGAAGGACGATCAGCCGGCATTCGGGGTGGTTGCCGGCCACGGCGGCGGCGAGCTGCTGGAGCAGCACGGTCTTGCCGCTTTTCGGCGGGGCCACGATCAGCCCGCGCTGGCCCTTGCCGACCGGCGCGAACAGGTCGGCGACGCGTCCGGCCAGGCCGGACGACGGGTGTTCCAGACGGATCCGCCGGTGCGGGTGGAGCGGGGTGAGGTCCCGGAAGTGGCGGCGGCCCCGGAGCCCGTCCGGGGCCCGCCCGTCGACCCGAGTGACCTCGGTCAGGGCCTGCTGTGTCCCGCGGACGCCCTCGACGAGGTCTCCCCTGCGCAGGCCGTGACGGCGGATCAGCGCCGGGGAGACCTGGGGGTCGGCGGGGGAGCGCAGGCAGTCCGGGGCGCGCAGGTGCCCCTTCCCGTGCGCGTCGATGTCGAGGACACCGGTGACGGTCCGGGCGGCCGGGCCCTGCTGCTGTACGTGAGGGGGTTCGAGTGTGGTGGTCATGGGCGGTCCTTTCACGGACGGAAGACATGGGGAAGGGGGGAGGGGAGCCGCAGGACGGGAGGGCGCAAGGCCTCCGGGCGGCGGAAACGACACCTCGGTCGGAGGTGGTGCTGAGAAACTGACGCGCCTGCGCCGGAGAGGCGGACGGATCAGCGCGGAGAGGAGGAACCGGCACCGGCGCCCACGAAGGGGCGTACTCAGGTGCTGGCCGCACGGTACCACTCGATGCGGCGGCAGCGTGCTCACAGCACGGTACCACTCGGTGCAACGGTGGCGCTGCGATTCAGGTCAACACGTCCTGTGCGCGACCTGTTCCCGTGCCGGGAAGGGAAGCAGGCAAGCCCCTGGGCGCGCGGGCCGGCGTCCCCGGGGCACCGGGCGGCCTCCGGCACGAAGGGGGCTGCGCGTCCGGTCGGCCGACGCGGGCCCAGGGAGAGGACCGCTCACACGGCCGAGGTGCCGGTGTGCCGGTGTCCGCGGGCCGTTGGCGCGGCCGAGGGGCGGAGGGGCCGAGGGGCCGGGGAGCCGGGGAGCCCGGATCCGCGGGTCGGTGACGCGGCCGAGGCGCCGGTGGCCCGGAATCCGCGGGAAAAGGCTGTCCCGGACATGAGTTGGCGCGCGGGACCGCTCCGGCGGACGCCTGCCGGAGCCTACGATCGGCTCGTTCCCGTCCTACGGCCGTCAGGAGAACCCGGTGGAGCCCACCCCCGTCACTGCACCGCACCGCATGGACCCCGCCGGCGGTTGCCCGCACGCCGACAACGCCCGGCTGCTGGCCCGCGGCGCCGTGGCGCCCGTCGAACTGCCGGGCGGTATCGAGGGGATGGCCGTACTCGGACACGAGGCACTCAGGGAGTTCCTCCAGCACCCCGACGTGGCCAAGGACGCCCGGCACTTCAGGGCATTGCAGGACGGCCGCACGGGCGCCGGCTGGCCGTTGCTCACCTTCGCCACCGTGCGGGGCATGACCACCGCCGACGGGGATGATCACCGCAGGCTGCGGTCGCTGGTGAGCCGGGCGTTCACACCCCGGCGGGTCGAGGAACTCCGGCCCAGGGTCGAGGAGCTGACGGCCTCGCTGCTCGACGGCCTGGCACGGGCGGTGGAGGCGGGAGGCGGCGTCGCCGATCTGCGGGAGCACTTCGCGCTGCCCCTGCCCATGGGCGTCATCAGCGAACTCCTCGGTGTCGACACCGAGTTCCGCGACCGGCTGCACCATCTGTCCAACCAGGTCGTGGCCACCGACATCGAACCGGACGCGGCGGTAGCCGCCAACCGGGAGCTGGTCGCCGTCCTAGCCGCGATCGCCGACGCGAAGGCCGAGCGCCCCGGCGACGACCTCACCAGCGCCCTGATCGCAGCCCGCGACGAGGACGGCGACCGGCTCGACCCTCAGGAGCTCATCGGCACCCTGGTCCTGATGATCATCGCCGGCCACGAGACCACGCTGAACCTCATCACCAACGCCGTGCGCGCCCTGTGCGGCCATCGCGGCCAGCTGGAGCTGGTGCGCGCGGGGAAGGCGAGCTGGGCCGACGTGGTCGAGGAGACCCTGCGCTGGGACGCGCCGGTCAGCTACTTCCCCTTCCGCTACCCGGTCCGGGACCTGACCGTGGACGGCACGCTCATACCCGCCGGCACGGCCGTCCTCGCCGGATACTCCGCGGCCGGCCGCGACCCGGCCGCGCACGGCCCGGACGCCGACCGTTTCGACGTCACCCGGCCCGCCCGCGCCCATGCCGTACGGCACCTCTCCCTCGGACACGGCGCCCACTTCTGCCTGGGCGCCCCGCTGGCCCGGCTGGAGGCGACGGTCGCCCTGGAGCGGCTGTTCACCCGCTTCCCGCGACTGGACCTCGCGGTGCCCGAGGGCGAGCTGTCCCGGCACGCCAGTTTTGTCGGCAACAGCGTCCGGGCGCTTCCCGTGACCGTGGGCGACCGGGCCCAGTGTCATGGTTCCGTATCAGCCGTCCCCATACCATAACGATCCCGGACGTCGGAGGACTTGACCGCCAACCGTGCACTATCGTCACGACATGTCCACGCCACCGCAGCCTCAGCAGCCGGCCGACCAGCCCGCGCAGCAACCACCGGTCCCGCCGCAGCCGACGGCCTACCCCTACCCGAACCCGCAGTCTCCCCCGCCGGGGAACTTCTACGCGCAGCCCACGCAGGTGAGTCTGCCCGCCCAGCCTCTTCCGGGCCAGCCGGGCCAGCCGGGCCAGCCGGGCCAGCCCCAGCCGGGGAACCCCTACGTGCAGCCGCAGCCGTACGGTCCCGTGCCGGTCCCGCCGCCCTCAGGCGGCGGTGGCGGTGCCGGTCGGGCCGTTCTGTGGGCCGTCGTCGGCGCGGTCGTGGCCTCCGGAGTGTGGGCCGGCGGGGTGTTCCTGCTCGGCGGCAAGGGGGACAGTGCCGACCTGCGCGGGTACGAGGCGCCCTCCAACATGTGCTCGGGCGCGGACTACTCGTCGTTCAAGGACGAGTACCCCGCGGGCGACTCCTCGCCTTCGCACACCTCCCTCAAGGACAAGGCGCTGGGCGAGAGCTACTGCAGTCTGAGCCTGAAGAAGACGGGGTCCTCGTACGGGGACGCCTATCTCTCCATGCAGTTGGACCTGCACAAGAAGACCGACCCGGGCCCCGAGTTCACCGCCACCTGGAAGAACTACGGCGACAGTCACTCCGGTTACGACGTCAAGCCGGTCAAGGGCATCGGCGACGAGGCCTACCTGGTCAGCCAGGACACGTCCAGCGGCTCCTCCTCCAGCGGCTCCCGCTATGCCACGCTCGCCGTACGCGACGGCTGGGTGACGTACACGATGAGCTACAGCGCCTATCTCACCTCGTACAGCCAGGACAAGAACCCGCCCGGGCTCTCCGAGGTGTCCGACTGGCTGAAGACGGACACCAGGTCCACGCTGGAGCAGCTCAAGGGCTGACGTCCGCCCTCGCCGCCCGGGCCTGCGCGTCCGCGGCGATCCGGTCGAACCGGGTGCCCATCGCCTCCGCCAGTGCCTGGGCGCCCGAGAGCGGGCGCACCATCACCGTGAACTCGTCGATCAGGCCCGCCTCGTTCACCCGCAGGAAGTCGCAGCCGGTCAGTTCCCGGTCGCCCACGCGCGCACGGAAGACGAGCGCGTGGTCGCGGCCGTCGGGGCCGGTGAGCTCCCGCTCGTAGCGGAAGTCCTCGAAGACCTGGGAGACCGCACGCAGGATCGCCGCGGTGATCGCCTTGCCCGGATAGGGCTTGAAGACGACCGGGCTGGTGAACACGACGTCCTCGGCCAGCAGTGCCTCGACGGCGTCCAGGTCGCCCGCCTCGACCGCCTCACGGAACGCACGCATCCGATCACCTCGCATAGTCAATTAATTGAATAGGTGCGGATGACAGTAGTCAGCTGCTGTTAGCGTGTCCACATGTCGCTCAAGTACGCCGTCCTGGCCGCCCTGCTGGAGGGCGAGGCCTCGGGCTACGAGCTGTCGAAGGTGTTCGACATCTCGCTCGCGAACTTCTGGCCCGCCACGCCCCAGCAGCTCTACCGGGAACTGGAGCGCCTGGCGCAGGACGGGCTGGTCGAGGCCCGGACGGTGCAGCAGGAACGCCGGCCCACCAAGCGGATGTTCACCCTCACCGGGGCCGGCCGGAACCAGCTGGCCGCCTTCGCCGCCCAGCCGCCGAGGCGGCCCACCGCCGTCCGCGACGAACTCCTCATCAAGATCCAGGCCATGGACGGCGGCGACCCGGAGGTGATCCGGGCGCTGATCGAGGAGCGCAGCGGCTGGGCACGCGGCAAACTCGACCGCTACGAGCGGGTGCGCGAGCGGCTGCTCGACGGCCGGACCGAGGAGGAGTATCTGCGCACGGCCGACCGGATCGGCCCGTACCTCACCCTCATGGCCGGGATCGGCTTCGAGGAGGAGAACCTGCGCTGGTGCGAGCGCGTTCTCGGGGTCCTGAAGCAGCGCACCCCCCTAGGCTGACGGGATGTTCAGCCCCGAAGGCCCCACCGTGCGCGAACTCGCCGTGCAGGCGCTGTCCTCCGTCGAGCGCGGATACGACCTGCTGGCCCCGAAGTTCGACCACACGCCCTTCCGGACGCCGGACGCCGTGCTGGAGGCCGTGGCGAAGGCGCTCGGACCGCTGGGCCCGTTCGAGGACGGCCTCGACCTGTGCTGCGGCACCGGCGCCGGGGCCGGGGTCCTGGCCGGGCTGTGCCGCCGGAGCGTCACCGGCCTCGACTTCAGCGCCGGCATGCTCGATGTCGCCCGGCGCCGGGCGACGGCGCCGGGCGAGCGGCATCCGGCGGGGGCCGACGGCCCGGGCGTCGCCTGGGTGCGCGGCGACGCACGGGCCCTGCCGTTCACGGAGGCGTTCGATCTGGTGGTCAGCTTCGGGGCGTTCGGTCACTTCCTGCCCCGGGAACTGCCCGGACTGTTCACCCAGGTGCACTCGGTGCTGCGGCCGGGCGGCCGGTTCGCCTTCCCGGTCCTCGCGCCGCCCCGGCCGTCGAGCCTTGCGTACTGGATGCTGCTCGGCTTCGACGCGGTGATGCGGGTGCGCAACGCCGTGTGGCGGCCGCCGTTCGTCATGTACTACCGGGCCTTTCGGCTCGACCGGGTGCTGCAGGAGCTGACGCGCGCCGGGTTCACGGCCGATCTGCAGACCCTGCCCGAGTTCGGGCGGCGCGGCGACGGCAGTCCCCGGGCCAGGCTGCTCGTGGCGCGCAGAACGGACGACGCTACCCTGCCGCCGGCAGCGTGAACTCGTAGACCAGTGCGTCCCGTTCGGCGTTCACCAGCAGGTCGGTGATCTCCAGCGGGCGGGCGTACTGGTCGTGCACCCGCCGGGTCACCCGGACCGAGGCTGCGTCGCCGAACTGGGTGATGGCGTCCCGGTGGTGCAGGGTCAGACCGGCCTGGCGCATCCAGTCGTAGGCCCGGCGCAGCTGCGCGGGAGTGGCCCCGTCGGCCCGGTCGCGGTAGCGGGCCAGCTCCGCGACCTCGGCCAGTGCCACGGCCGAGAACGACGTCACCGCCGTGCGCAGGGCCCGCCCGTCCGGCGTGGCCGACCGGTAGCGGTGCACCAGCGTCGGCCGGTGCGGGGCCAGACCCAGGGCCTCGGCGTGCTCCGGCGACGGCGCCTCCCAGGTCACCGTAGCCCTGTCCACCGCGCACGGGTCCGCCGGCCGGGCGCCGACCGGGAAGGTCTGGGACACCGGATCCTCGACCGGACGGCCGTCCAGCGTGGCATGGCTGCCCCGCCGGTCGGTGGCGACCAGTCCGCTGCGGCGGAGCACCTCCAGCGCCTGCCGGACGGTCTCCCGGCTCACCCCGAAGTGCCTGGCCAGGTGCCGCTCGCCCGGCAGCCGTTCACCGGGCGGGATGGTGCCGTCGCGCAGTTCGTCGAGCAGCAGCGACGCGACCTGCCAGTACCGGGTGCGGCCGTCGCTCTGCGGGGGATCGTGCGGGGTGGTGCGGACCATGCCGCGCCTCCTGTTGGTGACAAGACGTAGCCGTGCGGGCTCATTGCGCGACCACATCTAGCATTGGTCTAAACCACGAGGGAAGAGCGGCCTGCCGGTTCGGCCGAAACCCACCCGCGCGACCGGGCCGTCACAAGGCGCTGTAGAGGGCGTCCACCAGTGCCGTCCTGCGTGGATCACCCGCGATGCGCGGCCCCATCAGGTTCATCGCATAGCCCAGCGAGACGCCCGCCTCGGGATCGGCGAGCCCACAGGAACCGCCGAACCCGTCGTGTCCGAAAGCCATCGGATTGGGACCGTAGAAACCGTTGGGGCCACTGAGCCACAGGCCGAGCCCGATCTCCGTCTCGCTGTCGAAACCCGCGGCCAGCACCAGATCGCGGCAGCGGCCCTGCCCCTCGCGCACCCGTTCCGCCGCCTGCGGCGACAGGATCCGCCGGCCGCCGTAGGAGCCGCGCCCGGCGAAGACTCCGTACAGCGCGGCCACCGCCCGCGCGGTGCCGTGCCCGTTGGCCGCCGGGATCTCCGCCGCCCGCCACTCGGGCGTGTTCGCCTCGGCCGCGCCCACCGGCGGATTCGCCAGCGCGGCGAGCGCGGCCGGTGACAACTGACGGAAAACCGCGGCCTGTTCGCCGGTGCCCGAGGTCCGTGGGTGCACCAGTTCGGCCGCGCGGCCGGATTCCTTCTCCGGAAGGCCGATGGTGAAGTCGATGCCGAGCGGCCCGGTCACCTCCCGCTCCAGGAACGCTCCGGGCCGCAGCCCCGAGACGCGCCGTACCACCTCACCGACCAGGAACCCGTACGTCAGCGCGTGGTACCCGGACTGCGTGCCCGGCTCCCACCACGGCTCGGTCGCGGCCAGCCGCGCGGTCGTCAGCTCCCAGTCGTAGAGCTGCGCGAGCGTGTGCGGCTCCCGCAGGCCGGGCAGTCCTGCGCGGTGCGACAGCAGATGCCGGACGAGCACCTCCTCCTTGCCCGCTGCCGCGAATTCCGGCCAGTACGCGGCCACCGGGCGGTCGAGGTCGAGCAGGCCGCGGTCGGCGAGGAGGTGCGCGCACAGCGCCACCGGGCCCTTGGTGGTCGACCACACGTTGACCAGGGTGTCCCGTTCCCACGGCCTGGTGCGGTCCGCATCCGCCCAGCCGCCCCACAGGTCCACCACCGTCTCGCCGTCGACGGTGACCGCCACCGAGGCGCCCAGCTCGCCCCGCTCCCGGAAGTTCGCCACGAACGCCTCCCGCACCGCGCTGAAACGCGCGTCGCAGTGGCCGTGAACCTGTGCCTCGTGCGCGGACATCGGACCTCCGTCGTCGCCTGGAGCCCGGGCCGCGGCGCTGCGGCCTGGGTGCCCTGAACGTACCGACTGGTCGGACTGGTGGGAAGAGGCGGGCGGCATCCTCAGGCGTACGACCGCAGCCAGCGCAGCTTGTGCGCCTCCTGGAAGGGGCCGCCGCCCTCGTGGTCGTTGAAGTCGTACACCTCGATCGCCTTGTCCTCGTGCGCCCAGGCGTTGAAGGCCGCGAAGACGGTCGACGGAGGGCAGGTCTGGTCCTCCAGCCCCGCAGAGAAGAGCGCCGGGGCCCGGCCCAGGGCCGCGAAATGCACCCCGTCGAAGTAGGAGAGAGTGTGCAACGCGTCGGCTGCGGCGCCGCGGTGCGTCTTCAGGAACAGGCCTATCTCCCGGTACGGATGACGGTCCGTCACCGTGGTCGCGCGCGGGTAGTCGCACAGGAACGGCACGTCCGGGGCGACCGCGGCCAGATCCGGGACCAGCCCGCCCACGGCGAGCGTGATGCCGCCGCCCTGGCTCTCACCGATCACCGCGGTCCGGGCCGCGTCCGTGAGCGGGTGCGCACGGGCCGCCTCCACCGCGCGCACGGCGTCCGTGAACACACGGCGGTAGTAGTAGTTCTCGGGCGCGTCGATGCCCCGCGTCATGTACCCGGGGTAGGCGGGGGCGGCGCCCACCGGGTCCGCGGTGCCGCCCCCGCCGCCCCAGACGCTGCCCTGCCCGCGCGTGTCCATCACGAAGTGCGCCCGGCCCGTCGACGCCCACAGCAGCTTCTCGTGTGCGAGGCCGCGCCCGCCGCCGTAGCCGATGAACTCCACCACCAGCGGGAGCGGCTCGGTGGCGCCGGCCGGCAGCCGCAGCCAGCCCCGGACCGGGTGACCGCCGAACCCGGCGAACGTCACGTCGTACACCCGCACCGTGGACAGTCCCGTGTCCACCGGATCGAAGCGGGCGTCCAGGTCGTGCTCGCGCGCCTCGGTCAGGGTCTTGCCCCAGAAGGCGTCGAAGTCCTCGGGTGCGGTGGACGCGCTGCGGTACTCGCGGAGTTCCTCAAGGGGAAGGTCGAACAGGGCCATCAGCAACCGCCTCGGTGGGGGGAGCCTGCGGAACCTCTCACCGTACGGGGGCTGCCGGTGACCGACCAGGGGACGGGCGCAAGCGCTTGCCGGGCCCACGAGGTGCAGGGATCACCGGAGATCCCGGAGATCCCGGAGATCCCGGAGATCCCGGAGATTCACGGGAGTCCGTGGCCGGGGTGCGCGGGATCCTTGGGATCCCGAGATCGCACGGCCGGGTCATGCGGAACCCCCGGGGCCCTGAGGTGCCACGGCCGGGCCACGCGCCGGTCAGGTCCTCGGCTGGGTCCACCTGGGGCCCGTGCGCGCCCATTCCCGCTCCCACTCCGCCATCCGGTGGCGCAGCGCGATCCGGCGTTCCACGGCGTGGCCGAGAAGGACCACGGCCGCCGCTCCGCCCGCCGCGCACACGCCGACCGTCACCGTGTGCTGCCAGACGGCGATGTCGTCCGGCGGCGGCGCGACACCGCGGCCCTGGGAATCGAACCACACGGTCACCATGTCACCGGCCCGGCTCCCCGCGGGAACGCGCGCCGTCCCGGTGTGCGGCCCCTTGCCCGGCTCGGTCCAGCGCACCAGGGCGCGGTAGGGGTGCTCACGGTCGCCCTGCACCGTGGGCTGGTGGTCGGACGTGCCGGGAAGCACCACGGCACGCACCCGGTGCCGCTCGGCCCGCTGTACCGCAGCGAGCGAGCGCGCCTGGTCATGGGCGTGCAGACCGGCCGCCACTCCGGCCAGGGGGGCGACCACGAACAGCAGGACGGCGACGATCAGTACCGCCCATGCCTCCACGATGTCCGACCGGCGCCGCAGCGGATTGCGCCGCCAGCGCCAGCCCCGCACCTGGGTACGCATGTCCACCTCCTCGCCGCCGGCGGAGCCGGAGGACCGGGCGAGCCGGGTCCGGCCGTCCGCCCCCGCTGTACACGAGCGTCCACATCCGTCTCGTACCCCGTACGGTGCACCTCCGCTCACGCCGTCGACCGCGACTTCCGGCCCACCTGGAGCACGGCGGACGGCACGCGCCCCGGGGTCGCGCGAGCGGCCGTGTGCGCGACCCGCGCGCCCAGGAGCCGTCCGGCGGCACCTGTCGCAGACGCGGGGTCCGGTCCGCACACCGGCGGACCATGCCGGAATCAGCGGCCCGATGAGGTGCCGTTGTCCGGAGCCGGCCCGATGAGGTGCCGTTGTCCGGAGCCGGCCCGATGAGGTGCCGTTGTCCGGAGCCGGCCCGATGAGGTGCCGTTGTCCGGAGCCGGCCCGATG